>NZ_AFWT01000003.1 GCF_000224065.1 Thiorhodococcus drewsii AZ1 | reverse complement strand
GGTGCTTCTCGTTGAGCTGATCAAAGACCACCTTGACATGCCCTTCTACGGCTTCCGGAATCACGACCTCAACCGCTGCCATCCCGCACCCTCGGAGATCACTTCATGATCGACCAAGCATACCGACTACGATGAAATCGGGAAACAGTTGATGGACACTTCCTAAGAGTAGATCCGGTTACGGCGGTTGCCTCAATCCCGACGAAATTGGATCTCCAGCCGAACCGCGAAAGTCGGTTCGCCCCGGTAATCGAGGCTCTCGGGCCAGGAGAATCCGGGCTCCAGCTCATAGAACAACCAGGGGCGCAGAACATTGCGCCGGTAGAGAAACTTGAGCCAGCCCTCGCTCAGTACGCTGTTCGGCTCGGTCTGACCCTGGAAGCCTCCGCGCACGTTGATGGCCGTCTTGCTGTTCAGCCGTTTGGCCCATTTCGCCTGGGCGGACCACTCGAGACCACGGATCTCTTCTTTGTAGTTTCCGAACAGCGTGGTGCGCCACAAGGTATCCGCATCGGGCGACCATTCGTAGTCGAGCAAGGTGCTCACGCCCGGCCCATCCTCGGATTTCCAATAGACGGTCGAGGTGACATGAGACGCCGTGTTCGTGGTCCAGTGTCTTGTGTGGACATAGCGGCCGGCCAGCAGGAGGGCGGGCGACAGACCGCCCGAAAGGCCACCGCCGAGAGAGAACTTGTGTCCGGGCCGATCGCGGAAGAGATAGCTTAGACCGACGGCCCCATCCGTATCCTTGACATCGTCCTTGGCGGTGCCGGCCAGCTCGCGTCCGGTGACGGTGGAATCCGCATCGCTGGTGACCAGCAGACGCAGCCTGCGATCCAGCTTCGGAAGATCTACGCCACCGCGAAACCGGACCCCATTTTCGCTTTGGTCCTCGACGCCGGAGTAGAATGCGTCGAGCACGACATGCATGTAGGCGCTTGCCTGCTTTTCTTTCTCGGCCCTAGGGTCGCCGAAAAAGTCGTCGAGCCAAACGGCCGCCCGCTGCAACCGGTCGGTGACATAGTCGTGTCCCCCGTCGTACCAGGACACACCCACCTCATCGCCAGCGCCCTCGGAGAGCCCGTCGTCGCCCTGCGCCGTGCTCCAAGTAACCATCAGCAATAGAGCGACCACCTGAAAGGCAGGCGCGGCCCACTTCCCAACGCGCGAGAACTCCCCCATCACCTCTCCCGATGTCACTCAAAACGCCCCGATCGGCCAGGCATTCCGTTGTTTTCCGCTCCATTCCTGTCTATCTACTATCGGACGCAGACCCGATCAACCTCAGAGAGCGCATGAAAACTACAGACGCAGCACCATCAGCGCAGGATGCCGCCATCCCTGGAACAGCCTCTATTGCGACGCGCAGCCTGAAGGTTGCGACCAGGCTTTTCACCGCGCTGATCGGCGTGACCCTGTGCGCATTGATCGATGGTTCGGAGCTCCAGGCGGCAGAACCGACCTGGTCTAACCAAATCACCCCTCTGGCTCGCAGACAGGATGCCGAGATCCGACCGGTGCATCTACTCTACGAGGTCAGCTGGAGCAAATGGCTGCAGGCCGGCACGATCCGGATGAGCTTCGATCCGCAGCAGGGCGCAGAGGTACAGGCAAGGGCCAAGACAAGGAGCAGCGGTCCGGTTCGTGCTTTTTGGCCCTATAAAGGCTCGACCCACGCGACGATTTCGCCCAAGACACTCTCTCCTTCTCGCTTCGAGCACACCCAGCGCGAGCACGGCGAGAGGGCCGAATATCGGGCGACCTATCGGAACGACCGGATGCGCGTCGAATCCTCTCTCACGCCAGCGGATGGACGTGATACCGAGCATGAGACACGCGTCTATGAACTTGGGCAGATCCGGGACATTCTATCCACCCTCCTGTACCTTCAGCAGACCGAGCTGCGCGACGGCCAGGACATCGTGCTCCTGGTGCAACCCTTGGATCGTCTCTATCTGGTGACCTTCGAGGTGGCCGGCAGCGAGTCGCGCATGGTGTTCGACAGGACCTGGAAAACCAAAAAGCTGGAGATCCGAATCCGTAAGGTCACGGACGATTTCCAGCTGGCGCCCTACACCAAGATGCGCCGAGCCACCATCTGGCTCAGCGACGATGACTATCGCGTACCGGTCGAGATCCAAGCCGACCTGCGCATCGGATTCGTCTCCGTTCGCCTCGCAAGTCTCGATGCACCGCAACGACGTTAGTCGCGACGCGGGGCGGCCATTGGCGCACGATCACGCATGGGATGCGGCGCGGCCCACATCGAGTCACCTAGACCCACTGACGGCCGTTACCACGCGGTCCATGACCACCTGATTCAACGCCTCGTAGCTGCGCTCCCCCGGCTCGACGGCGGGTAGAAAGCTGACCTCGATCGGCGCAAACACTTTGGGCAACCAGGAGCCGCTTCGCAGGGCCTGCCAGGCGCCCTTGATGGCCACCGGCACGACCGGCACCCCCAGTTCACGGCTCAAGATGGCGTAGGTCTTGCGGAACGGGGCCACTGAGCCGTCCTTGCTGCGGGTACCCTCCGGAAAGATGATGATGTTGCAGCCTTGGCGCAGCACCTCCGAGAGGTTCTGCAAGGCGTGGCGGAGATCGCGCTCCAGATCCAGCACGATGACATTGTTGCGCGCGGCGAGGAACCGGAGCCATGGCCGATTGACATGCTTGGCCTTGGCGAAGAAATAGGTCCGCTTCATCGTGGCATTGTCCAGGAAGGCGGCGACGAACAGCCCATCGAGGAAGCTCTGATGATTCGGCGCCAGGATGCAGGGGCCGGCTGGAAGATTCTCCAGCCCCTTGGCGCTCAAGCGAAAATAGGCGCGGGCCAGCAGGGCCATGCCGTGACGCAGCGGATTGTGCGCGGCCCAACTCCTCGGCAAATGGATCTCGCTGCGCTGCTTCAGGATCTCGGCCCACTCCACCACCGAGACGGCCATTTTCGTCTTTTTGTCGCAAATAAATTCGGCAATGCGCCCCACCGTCGGGTGGTCCATCAGGATTTCGTCAGACACGCCGACGCCAAAGGTGGCCTGCAGGAAGGACTGGAGTCCGACTCGATCGAGTGAGTCGAGCCCAAGGTCGAGCTCCAGGTGGTCGTTGGCATAGACCGCGCATTCCTTCTGCTGTTGAAGAAATTGCTGAATCGTCTTGTACTCGGGGTAGTCCGGCTCCTCGCCGTCAGCCGTTCGGGTCTGGTTCGACGCGACCATGTCGGGCAACAGGAAGCGCTTCAGCTTGCCCAATCGGGTCTTGGGGAGCTCGTCTCCGAGCAGGTGCAGTTTCAAAACCTTCTTGTAAGGCGTGACCGCTTTGTTATAGGGCGCCAGCACCTGTTCGTTGAGTGTTTTCTGGAGATCGGCGATGCCCCGTTCCCGCGCCTTGCGAAAGTCCGGCACGACGGCGGCCTCCAGGCTGTCCTGATGCTGGAACACGGCCACCTCACTGATGAGGTCTGTCGACTCGAAGAGCTTCGCCTCGATCTCGACGGGATTGATGTTCTTGCCGCTGGGCAAGACGATGATTTCCTTCTTGCGACCGGTGACATGCAAGGCTCCAGACGCGTCGATATAGCCCAGATCACCGGTGTACAACCAGCCGTCCTTGATCACCGCAGCGGTTTCTTCCGGACGCCTGTAATAGCCCTGCATGACGTTGCGGCCACGGTTGAGGATCTCGCCATCGACGATGCGTACCTCATTGCAGGACATCGGACGCCCTGCGGCTCCCAACTTGGATTCGCCCGGGCGGGTGAAGGTGATCATCGGCGCCGCCTCGGTCATGCCGAACCCCTCCAGCACCTCGAAACCGAGTGTAGTCAGATCCCGAAAGACATCCTCGTCCAGCTTCGCCCCGCCGCTGACCAGAAAGCGAATCTGACCACCGAAACGCTCATGCACCTTGGCGAAGAGTCGTTTGGAGAAGGTCCGTGAATTGATCTTGGCGGCCAGGTGGAACAGCAGACGGGTCAGGCGGCTGGCATTGATCTTGTCCTTGATGGACTTGGTGATCAGCTGATAGAGGCGCGGCACGCCGATCATGATCGTCACCTGATTGTCGTTCAGCGCCCGTAGCATGTCCTCCGATGCCAGGGATGGCGAAAAGACGCAGGTGCCGCCGGTGTACAGCGGCGCTATGAGCGCACCGACCAAGGGGAAGATGTGGTGCAGCGGAAGCAGTGCCAGCGTGCGTTGCTCGGGGACGTAGATGGGCACGTCCTTCGAGATCGATTCGATATTGGCCAGCAGATTGTCCCAGCTGAGCATGACCCCCTTGGGGCGGCCGGTCGTGCCCGAGGTGTAGATCAGCAGCAAGGTCTTGTCGAGCGCAGGTGCCGGTATGGGCTCGGCCTGGCTATCGGCGGCAGCCGAATCCAGCTCGTCCAGCACCAGAACCAAAGGCTGATGACTGCTCGCTCCGATGGCTTGGTCCAAGACCTCGCGGGTGCTGTTGGAGCAGAACACCAGCGACGGTGTGCAGTCATTCAGAATATGGGCGACATCCTCCGCCGAGCTCATGAAGTCGATCGGCACCAGGGTGCAGCCCTGCTTCAGGCCCGCGTAAAAGGCGTAGACCCAATCGAGTCGATTTTCGGCAAAGATCGCCACCCTGTTGCAAGGGACGTCGGGGAACTGACGCGACACCGCGTCGATCCGAGCTAGCAACTCGCGATAACCGACGTGCTGGTCTTTCCAAATCAGGGCGGGTACTTCGTGTTGTCCAAGAAGCATGCGTAGCGGTCTTAATCTCTAATGACGAGTAGCGGATGATAAGCCAAAACGGCAATTTTCCACCGCATACCGCCCGTGTAACGCTGATGTCGATCGAACAGACCCTCTGGCTGAGCCGATTTCGCTGCAGCATCAAGGCTCTTCTCGAAGCGGCCCTGTATCGATGCGCCTCGACGCCGAGAGCCCAAGCCATTCCATCGCGCCTTGGTGCCTTGCCGTCAGGCCGAGGCGGCACAATCATGGGAAACGTCACGACACGACGCTTCCCCGCCACATGAGTGCATCATCACCGCATGCTCGAGATCTCCGACCTTCATCGCCAGTTCAACGGACGCCCTGTCTTGCAAGCCCTCTCGATGCAACTGCAGCCGGGCGAGTACGTTGCCATTACGGGAGAGTCCGGGGTCGGCAAGTCCACGTTGCTGAATCTGATCGCCGGACTGGATCGGCCGGATAGTGGTCGACTCGCGCTCGACGGCGCCGACTATGCGGGTCTCGACGAGAACGCCTTGACCCGATTGCGCCGGGACAAGCTCGGCTTCGTCTTCCAGGCCTTCCATATTCTGCCTCACCTCACACTGCGCCAGAACGTAGTCCTGCCGTTGTGGCTCAAGGGACAGGACGGCGCGGCGGCGAACCGCCAGGCCGAGCGGCTGCTGGACGCGGTGGGACTGGCCGATCGCGCCGAGAGCTGGCCGCGCGAGCTCTCCGGCGGCGAGATGCAGCGGGTCGCCATCGCCCGCGCCCTGGTGCATGAGCCGCGCCTGGTCCTGGCGGACGAGCCCACCGGAAACCTGGATCCAACCAACGCGGCCAAGGTTCTGGCGCTGCTGACCGAGAGCATCCGCGCCTCGGGGGCCATGGGTATTCTGGTGACCCACTCGCCGGAGGCGGCCAAGAGCGCCGATCGCGTTCTGCATCTCACATCCGAAGGACTTGTCGGATGAGGCTGGCGCCCGTCTTCCTAGGCTCGCTCGCGCGACGACGCGCCGCAACGCTCTTTTCATTCGTCGCCATCCTGCTGGGGATCGCGCTCGGCATGGCGGTGCACGCGGTCAACCAGGCTGCGCTCGCTGAATTTGGCCGAGGCATGCGCACAATGGCGGGGACGGCCGACCTCCAGGTCGTGGGGCCACGCGGCGGCTTCGACGAGAGACTCTATGCCGTCCTGGCCGCGCGCTCCGAGTTGGCACAGGCCAGTCCGGTGCTGGAGGTGCGCACCGAGCGCATCGGCGGCACGGACGCGCTGCGCATCCTGGGCGTCGATCTCTTCGCGATGGGCGCCGTCACACCCGCGCTGATTCCCAGACCACGCAAGATCGCGGATCGGTCCGACCGGGACGCCCGTTTCGCCGTGCTCGCAGAGGACAGCCTCTTTCTCAGCGCCTCGGCCCAGACCGCGCTCGGCGTCGCGCCAGGCGACCGGCTCCGGGTCTATGCCGGTTCTCAGCCCCTGGAGCTGTGGGTGGCCGGCGACCTCCCCGGCGCGCCCGACGATCGCCAGCTTGCCGTCATGGACATCGCGGCGGTCCAAAAGCAATTCTCACGACTTGGGCAGCTGACGCGCATCGACCTGCGACTGGCAAGCGGTGTGGATGAGCGTGCGGCCCGTACCGCGCTCGATCCATTGCTGCCGGCCGGCGTGCTGTTGGAGGCGCCCGAGGCCGCCGTGGATCAGGCGGCGAATCTATCCCGAGCCTATCGCGTCAATCTCACCATGCTGGCGGCGATCGCGCTCGTCACCGGCGGCTTCCTGGTCTTCTCCGCACAGGCGCTCTCCGTCGTGCGGCGCCATACCGAGCTGGCCTTTCTGCGCGCCATCGGCCTGGCCCGCCGCCAGCTGTTTCTCTGGCTACTGACGGAAGGCGCGCTCGTGGGACTGGTCGGCGGGATCGCAGGTGTCGCACTCGGCCATGGCATCGCCTTGGGTTTGCTGAAACTGCTCGGTGGCGATCTGGGTGCCGGGTTCTTCGCGGGCCTGTCCCCGACCCTGAGGTTCGATCCTTGGGCCAGCACGGTCTACGTGCTGCTCGGCGTCGGCGCAGGGGTGGCCGGGGCCTGGTTCCCGGCGCGTGAGGCAGCCGCCGTCGCGCCGGCCCAGGCGCTCAAGTCCAATGACGATTCGACCTTGTCCAGCGGGCGCGGATTCCCGATGCTTGGGCTGGCGATGCTGGCCGCGAGCCTTCCTGCCTGTTTCATTCCACCGATCCAAGGGCTACCGATCGGAGGCTATCTGGCCATCGCCTGCCTGCTCGCCGGGGGCGTCATGTTGCTGCCGACCCTCGCTTCGATGCTCGCACGGGCCGTGCCGCTACGCGGTCCGGTTCCAGTGCGGCTCGCCGCCGCCCGATTGGCTGCCGCGCCCGGACAATCCGTGATCGCGGCCACGGGCGTGCTCGCCAGCGTGGCGCTGGTGGCGGCCATGGCGATCATGGTCGGCTCATTCCGCGACTCGGTCGATGTCTGGCTGGGCCAGATTCTGCCCGCCGACCTCTATCTGCGCGCCGGCCGCGCCCGCAGCAGCCTTCTGGACGAAGGGCTGCAGTCACGGCTCGCAGACGTGCCTGGGGTTGCGCGGGTCCAATTCACGCGCCATGAGAGCCTTCGGCTCAAGCCAGGTCAGGCGCCAGTGGCACTGCTCGCGCGACCGGTCTCTCCGAATGGCCGCGAGCTGCCCCTGGTCGGGTCCGCACGCCCGGCCGCAACTGGTGAAACGGGGATCTGGATCTCGGAGGCTATGCGCGATCTCTACGGCTGGCGTCCTGGCGATCGCGTCATGCTACCGCTCGCCGGCGTCGAGGAGCCCGTTCAGGTCGCCGGCGTCTGGCGCGACTACGCACGTCAAGGCGGATCCATCATGATGGATCTCGCCGACTATCGACGTCTGACCGGTGATGTCTCGGTCCAGGACGCCGCCATCTGGCTCACACCCGGTGCGGACGGCACCCGCGTGGGCAAGGCGCTCAAAGCATTGGGTGGCCCCGGCGCATTGGAGGTTGCCTTCTCCGGCGAGATCCGTGCCCGCAGCCTGAGTATCTTCGACCGCACCTTCGCCGTGACCTACGTCCTGGAGGCGGCTGCGATCCTCATCGGGCTGGCCGGTGTGGCGGCAAGCTTCGCCGCGCTCACGGCCGCGCGACGCCGGGAGTTCGGCATGCTGCGCCATCTGGGTCTCACCCGCCGCCAGATCGGCACAATGCTCGCGCTCGAAGGGATCTTGACGGCAGGTGTCGGCATCCTCGGCGGGATTGCCGTTGGAGGCGCCATCTCATTGGTGCTCATTGAGGTCGTGAATCGTCAGAGCTTCCACTGGAGCATGGATCTGCACGTTCCCTGGGGGGCGCTCGTCTGGTTCGCCAGCATGCTCCTCGCACTGGCCGGGCTGGCTGCGGTACTCGCTGGCCGGCAGGCGATGCGCGAGGACGCGATACTGGCGGTGCGGGAGGACTGGTGATGAATCGACGCGCCTGTTTGATCGCACTCGCAGGCTTGCCCCTGACCCGAGCCTTGGCGGCGACAGAACCTGCCGCTGAATCCTCGAATCATGAGGTCGTCTTCGACGCGGTGCTCCCAGGTCGCACCCTCGTCTTTCCCGGTGACGAGGGCGCGCACCCCGGATTCCGCACCGAATGGTGGTACGTGACCGGCTGGCTCACCCTACCGGACGGCAGTCCTCTCGGCTTTCAGGTCACCTTCTTCCGCGTACGCACGGGGATTGGCGAGGACAACCCGAGCGCATTCGCACCGCGCCAGCTGATCCTGGCCCATGCAGCGATCGCGGATCCTCGGCTGGGGCGCCTGCGTCACGATCAGCGTGCCGCACGGGTCGGCTTTGGACGCGCCGGATACGCCACGGAAGGGGCCCGCGTCTGGCTCGGCGACTGGTCGTTCGAGCAAACTGGCGAGCGCTATGAAGCCCGCGTTAACGCCGATGACTTCGCCTATACGCTGGCGCTCGTCCCGGACGGACCGCCTATGCTCAACGGCGACGAAGGCTTCAGCCTCAAGGCACCCGACCAAGGCAACGCCAGCTATTACTACAGCCGACCGCAACTCCAGGTCGAAGGCAGCCTGACCCTCGACGGGCATCGCAAGACCGTCACCGGGCACGCATGGATGGACCATGAATGGTCGAGCGCCTACATCCCCGAAGGCGCGGAGGGCTGGGATTGGGTCGGCCTGAACCTGGACGATGGCGGCGCCATCATGGCCTTTCAGATGCGCAAGCCCGACGGCGAGGCGCTCTGGGCGAGTGCCACACTGCGCTCTCCCGACGGCCGCACAGAGGCGCTCTCACCGGAGCAGATCGCCTTCACCCCCGTCCGCGAATGGCGCTCGCCGCGCACCGGGATAGACTATCCGGTCGAGTGGCGTCTGCGCCTTGGCACCCGCCAATTCATTCTGCGCCCGCTTATGGACGATCAGGAGCTCGAAAGTCGCCGCTCGACAGGAACCATCTATTGGGAGGGCGCGGTGCGCCTTCTGGAGGCCGGCCGCGAGATTGGGCGCGGCTATCTGGAAATGACCGGCTACGGAGAAAAGATCCAGGTCGGTTAGCGGCACCGAACGCTTTCGAGAATCTGGGAGCAGTCCTCGGCGGAACCGAGCACCGATCGCCAGATACGCGCCCTCCCCGGTCGGGACCAATGACGTCCCAGAGATCCGCTGAAGGCGATAGTGGCTATAGGCTCACTGGCTCGCCGTTCACGCAGCGTCCGATTTGACCACCTTGGCCATAGCCTCGGAGAAGCCGATCGAGGCGGTGAAGAGGGCGTCGCCAGCACGGTGCGCCAGCTGGGCGGCGACCATCTGTTCGAGACGCTGATCGACGGTGGGGATCGACGAGGGCCACAACTCCGCATCCTCCGGGACGTGGCGGATGTGATGGCCCTCGTGCCGATAGTCCGCATGGCTGGCCGGATGGTTGTCGCCGCCCCGCCAGGAGATCCGCATCCGATCGATGTGCGGCGGCCCTTCGTCGCTGCGGTTCACCTCGATGCGGACCGGCCCGCCGGGCGAGACGAACTGCCAGACCAACTGTTTGCCCGATTTGGCCACGCCCTTCTGGGGTTTCCAGTCGAGTCGCGAGGACAGCCAGCCGAGCAGCAGCCAGGCCAGCGGCAGCGCATGGGGGCCGTGATGCAGCTCGATCGCGTCGATACGCTGTAGCGCGCCGGGAACCACGCTCGGGGCCAGACTTTGGGACAGAATCCGCCGCCAGGGCTTCAGCCGACGCCACGCCAGATTGAAAATCACGGTGCGGTGGTTCTTCGACCATTGGGTCATCGCCAGCACGCCACGCGGCGGATCCGCCCAGCCGATGCTGTCATAGATGATCTGGTTGGCCATGGGGGCGAAGGACTCGAACACCGCCCCGGTGAGCGCCGGCGGGCGCGGACTGAGCCACCAGAGCGCGGACGGCAGATCGCTGATCAGCAGCGAGCGCACGATGGATGCCGTGCGCGCCGCGCCGCCGGCGCCAAAGCGTAGCTCGATGTGCTCGGCACAAAGCTGCTGGCGGTCGCCGACCCGCCGCGAGTGCGCCGTCACCCAGGCCCGCACCTCGTCGCCGGATTGATCGTCGATCAGGGCCAAAACCAGCACCCGCGCCGGATGATGCCGCACCAGACGCGGGATGCGATCTGCGGCGTCCAATGCCTGGTCCTCGCCGTCGCAGAAGATCATCACGTTCGACATCGAGGCCCGGGTCACGGTGCGGCCGTCCTTCTGATGACGGTTGATCGAGCCCCAAATCGCAGCGAGCTCGCGCTCGATCTCGACCGGATCGATGTAGTGCTCAATGGAACGATTCATGACACTCCACCCCCCGTCAGAGTCGACGCCAGTCGTAGCCGTCGGCGTGGATCAGCCGATCGGCCTCGATCGGTCCCCAGCTGCCCGCCGGATATTCCGGCAGCCAGCGCTCCCCGCTCGACGCCCAGGCGTCGAGGATGGGCTGGATCCACTGCCAGGACGCCTCGACCGCATCGTCGCGCATGAAGAGCGTGGCGTCGCCGGCCATGACGTCGAGCAACAGACGCTCGTAGGCCTCCGGCGACTGATCGCCGAAGGTCGAGCCGTAGCGGAAGTCCATCTTCACCGGATAGATCTTGACCTTGGGACCGGGCAGCTTGGTGCCGATGCGCAGGGCCAGCCCCTCGTCCGGCTGGATGCGCAGCGCCAGCACGTTCGGCTCCAGGGGATGGTCGGTGTCGGTGTTGAACAGCATGTGCGGCACCGCCTTGAACTGCACCGCCACCTCGCTGACGCGCTTGGGCATGGCCTTGCCGGTGCGGATGTAGATGGGCACGCCGGCCCAGCGCCAGTTGTCGATGAAGAGCCGCAGGGCGACGAAGGTCTCGGTCGTGGAGTCGGAGGCGACGCCCTCCTCGCGGCGGTAGCCTGGAGCGTTCTTGCCGAGGAAGAAGCCCGAGGCGTACTGCGCACGCACCACATGCTGGTCGACCTCGTGGCGGCGCATGGGGCGCAGACACTGCAGCAGATCGAGCCGGCGGTCGCGGATCACGTCGGCGCGCATGCTCCAGGGCGGCTCCATCGCCACCAGGGACAGCAACTGAAGGATGTGGTTCTGCACCATGTCGCGCAGGGCCCCGGCGGTCTCGAAGTAGCCGGCGCGGGTGCCGACGCCCTCCGCCTCGGCCACCGTGATCTGCACGTGATCGATGTGCTTGGAGTTCCACAGCGGCTCGAA
Source organism: Thiorhodococcus drewsii AZ1 (assembly GCF_000224065.1). Classification (GTDB taxonomy): domain Bacteria; phylum Pseudomonadota; class Gammaproteobacteria; order Chromatiales; family Chromatiaceae; genus Imhoffiella; species Imhoffiella drewsii. Next base: position 240,812 of record NZ_AFWT01000003.1, on the reverse strand, counting down.
GATGGCGTTGCCGAAACGCATCGCGAGGATGTTCTGGACGGTCTCCTTGCCGAGATAGTGATCGATGCGATAAAGCTGATGCTCGGCGAAGCAGGCCTGCAGTGCCCGGTTCACGCCGCGCGCGCTTTCGAGATCGCGCCCGATCGGCTTCTCGACGATGAGACGGGTGAAGGGCAGATCTTGGTCTGCGGGGGCGACCAGCCCGGCCTCCCGGAGCCCAAAGACACAGGTCTCGATGAAGCTCGGCGGGATCGCAAGATAGAAGATCCGGCTGCCGCCGATGCCGAAGTGCGGCTCGATCTCCTCGGCTCGCGCCTTGAGCGCCGCATAGGCGGCAGCATCCCCGAAATCCCCCTGCCGATAGAAGAGATGCTCGGAGAACTCGCGCCACTCCTCCTCGTCGAGCTGGCGGCGCGAGAAGCGCTCGATGCCGTCGCGCGCGAATTCGCGAAAGGCCTCGTCGCTCATGGCGTCGATGGCGAACCCGATCACGGCGAATTGAGTCGGCAATAGGCCGTCCAGCGCAAGGTTGTACAGCGCCGGGATCAGCTTGCGTTTCGATAGATCACCGGCGCCGCCGAATATCACGATGGTGCAGGCCTGAGGAAAGAACTCCTCGCTCCGATCGGTCATCAACGGATTCGCGTCAGCGTTGGTCTCAGTCATGACTGGCTACCTGTTGCCTGGTGCGGCAGACGCCTCTGCACATCGACGGCGACGTCGCGGTAAGGACGCTGACCTGAACTGCTCTGGATCGATCACGCCGACGGGCGCAACGCGGGCGGTTCAGGCGCTCTCCAGTGGGCAGGTTGAGGCAGATCCTGTCGAGGCAAGGCCAAAGGGAGCACGAAAGAAAAAAGACGGCAAAACGCCCACCTGGCTTCGAGGGCGATTGTCGGAAAGGTATACCCGTCGCGCGTGGGATTTCCGGTATTGGAATGTGTCCATCGTGCGTCAGGGCAAGGCGCCGAGACGCGTCGTGGCGGCACCCACGGCGAGGAGCGGCAACGCGGCACTGGCGCGCAAGGGGCGTGCTACAGAGTGCAAAACCCGCGTGTGACGGATTTACATACCAGATGGCGTCGAAGCGAGGCGCACCGACAGGCAGCACCGCCAAACGATGCGACCGCCAGTGCGGCACCCGCCATCCTGAATGTTCCATCGCCTCGCGCCCGCAACGATAGCGGACGCAAGGGAGAAGGGCATTGAACGCTCAGCGGCGAATCGAAAGCTGTGAACGGATCGCGTTGTCGAGATTCTGAACCCAACTGTTGTAGTTGGAGTGAATCGTTTTTGTATCCGGGTTGTATTTCAGGTTTGAGCTGTCTTGGTAGCGGATGCTGTAGCGTCTGGCGTCGTAGAGAATCCGGACCTTTGCCATGTGATCGCGCAGGTACAGGGTACCGATCATGAGTCCGGGTGCTCGACGCTCGATGCGTCAGCCTAGCCCGGAGCCAGCAGTCACGATGGCCCTTTCCATCTGGGAATAGGATGCAGGTGGATTGGGTACAGGTACATTGTTGATGTCACGGACCGGAGAGGTCCGACAGCCAGCGGTCACACCGACCACAAACGCGATGAGTAGCAGAATGGCAACTCTTTTCAGCGGAGTCATTGATGGGGCTCTTCCTTGTTAAGGCGATTCGCAGAAAACATACCCGTAGGGGCAATGGGGAACGAACCGCATCGATCGCGAATGATGCGATTCGTTACCCCCATCGCATCATACAACGGGTCGATTTTTGTCGTTGTCGCCTTGAGCCAAGGGGATGGTCGACCGCAATGCAAAACTCCGCATCCGAGAGGCGGCTTACAGCCGCCCGATCGGTTACTTCTTGGATCCCGTCTCCACCGGCATCCGCGAGATGTAGTCGATCACCTGCTCGATCTCGTCGTCCGAATAGGGTTTGATCGCCTCGACCATGTCTGGATTGGCGTTGCGACGCACCCCGTCGCGGATGTCCAACGCCTGGCGCAGCAGATACCGATAGTGCTGACCGTTCAGACGCGGATAGAACTTCTCCGCATCACCCTCTCCATGCGTCTTGTGGCAGACCCGGCAGTCCTTGCGATAGAGTTTCGCCGCTTGATCGAGGTCGCCTCCAGGCCCCTGACCATGCGACTCGGGAACCGGCAGGCTATGCAGATAGGCGGCGATGTCTGCCACCTCTTGGGTGGTGATGACGTGCCGGCTGGCGAAGGGATACATCTTGGGATTGTCGCGCCGCCCCTCGCGCACGTCGGTCAGCTGTTTGATGAGGACCGAGGCATGCTGGCCCGCGAGCCGGGGATAGAAACCCGCCTCGTCGCCCAGCGCCTGGCTGCCGTGGCAGCCCTCGCAGACGATGAAGGCCGCCTTGCCTCGGGTTGCGTCCCCCTTAGCGCGCAGGGCGAGCAGTTCCTCGCCCTTGAGGTCGTTCCAGATGTAACCGGGCGACTCGATGCCGGGGGCATAGGGCTGCTCGGGGACATCGGTCACATGGCTCGCCGTTTCGTCGTCGGCATGGATGGAGCTGGCGATCAGCAGGAGTGTCAGGATCAGGTATCTGTTCATGGTGCGACCTTCCTTCAGCGCGCGGCCGGGGGTACGGGCATGGAGGCGACATATTGAGCGACCGCCAGGATTTCGGCCTCGCTCAGGCGCGACACCACGGTGCGCATGAGCTTACCGAAGTCATTGGCGCGCTCGCCGTCACGAAAGCTCTTCAACTGCTGAACCACATAGTCGGCGTTCTGCGCCGCGATCATGGGAAACCGGGGCGCACCGCCACCATCCTGAGTGTGGCAGCCAGCACAGGCCGGTACGCCGTTCTCCTTGTTGCCTTCCCGATAGATGCGCTCGCCCTCCTCCACCAGATCCGGGTGAGTGACGATTCCAGGGGTGCGTGGCTGGCGCGCGAAATAGTCGGCCAGGGCATTGATCTCGCCACGTTCCATCTCGGCCATGATGGGCGCCATGATGTCGCTCTTGCGCGCCCCGCTGGCGACATCGCGCATCTGTTTGGCGAGATAGCTCGGCGCCATTCCGGCCAGCTTGGGAAAGGGTGGCGCGACGCTGTTGCCGCTCTGGGTATGGCAGGCCGCACAGCTGTCCTTGACGATGCGCGCGGCATCGACCGTCTCGGCAGACGCCGAGGTGACGCCCAGGATTAGGATCGGGGCCAGCATCACCCCCTTGATGGCACGACCGAGCAGTGCTCGACCGCTGACGGAGCCGAGCGGCCCGTCATGAGTCTCAACGAAATTGCGCACGATGGATCTCCCCGCGAAGCGCGACGACCAGGCCCGGACGCTGCATCAACTCCCGAACCCGCATCGCATGAGGTTCAGAAGTTCACCTGCACCAGCAGGCCCACGGTGTTGTCGTGATAGTCCTGGGATCCGGCATCCAGGTAGACCGCCTGGCTTCCCGAGTCCGTGGGTACCGGGTTGGCGGCCACCCCGGCATAGTGCCAATCATCGACGCTGCCCTGTTCGTAGCGGTAGATGGCTCGCAGGGCGACCGACTTGGAGATGGGGAAGACCAGATTCAGACCCAGAGTGTGCTGGTTGTAGTCGGAATCGGGCATACCGCCCCCGGCCAGCGCCACGACGGCGGAACTCAGGCCAAGCGCCGCATCGTTGTAGCTGTAGTCCAGACTGGAGGTACCGGTCACATAGCTGTAGTCCAGTTCCAGCCGTGCGAAGCCGAAATCGTAGCGTCCACCGAGACCGACAGCGTGATTGGTGTCGTCGTAGTCGACGGTCCACTTCCTGCTCTCCGTCCATAGCGGACTGTTGGCCGCATGATCGCTGCACTGGGAGCTCCAGTTGCCGGAGGACACCAACACCGTATCGACCAGGCTCGCGCCGCTGCGGGCCGGGGCGGTTGGAGTGGATCCGCTGGCGACGGCACCGTCACTGTAGAAATAGTAGTAGTTGCCGATGACGCAGCCGTTCGGCTGGATGCTGGACTGGGTCATGGAGGAGCGCTGATAGCTGTAATAGCCATAGAGCCCCAATTTGTCGGACGGCTGCCAGTTGACGTCGAGCGAGGCGGTTCCGAGCGTCTGATCGTCCTTGCGCCCGAAATCGGAGTCGGGAAAGCGGTTTTGGCGATACTGACCGCTGATCCCAACGTCCAGATCGTGCCGCGCGATGAGATCCAGACGCAGGTCGAGCGCGAGCCGATCGCGGTCGGCGAGATCGAACTTGCGGAAGGACTTCATCGCATGGATCCAACTGAAGAGATTGGTCACGTCGGCGGTCGGTTCCGGCCCCAATGAGACACTGAAGAACTCTTCGTAGGGGTCGGGATCGTAGCTGTCGCCGCGTCGACGGCCGACCTCGGCGGAGCCTCTTATCGTGCCCCATTGGTAGGCCCGGTTGAGATAGCCGATCTTGAGCCTGTCCTCCCAGGTCGAATCGCGCTCGCGATGCTCGCGCTTGTATTGCTCGCGCTCGATATGCCCGGTAATGGTTTGACCTCGGGCCAGCCGGTATTCGCCGCCGAACTCGACGTTGGTCTTGCTGTACTCATAGGGAACGTTGCGGATATTGGACGCGCCCGAACTGGGGACCAACCCCAGCGCCTTGACCGCATTTAGGTTGCACCCGGCCGAGTCGTAAGCGGTGGCGAGAGTTCCAGCCGGATTGTTTCCAGCCGAGGTATTGGGGAAGGCGAAGGCGCCACCGGTGCCGTCGTTCAGCAACCGGCCCCACTGCCCGGTGAGCGGGTTGCAGGCCAGATAATCGGTCTTGTTGTCGGTTTCGTAGTAGCGGATCTTGGTGTCGAGTCCGAGCTTGTCGGTGGGACGCATCGAGAAGGCCACATCGAACAGCCGGGTATCGATCTCGGCGCCAGCACGCTGGCGACTCAGCGCGGACGTGGTGTTCCAATTGTTCTCGGCCGACACGCCATTGATCGAGATGCCGCTCAGATCGCTGGTCGTGGGCGCGATCAGATGATCATTCTGCTTCATCTTGCTCAACGACACGGTCGCGGTAAAACGGCTGTGGTACCACTCAGGCATCGAACGACCGTATTCGGCCTTGATGTTGTAGAAGTCGTTGTCGGGATAGAGATCGTAGCGCCCGCTGGTGAAGCGGGTCGGATCCAAGACGCCCGAGGATGCGGCGACCGTGTTGGTCGAAACGTAGAGCGGGTTCTCGAAGGTGAGCGTGTCGATGTTGTTGCGGAACAGCGAGACGTTGGTCTGCAGATTGAGGCTGTTCTTGCCGTCGTCGAACCGCAGCATGGCCAGAATGTCGTGGGTGTCGTAGTCGATCGATTCCGGGATCTCCACGCTACCACCGCCACCACCGCCGCCGAACACGGCGCCGAAGGGGCGCGAGCCGTCGCGATGCTCCAGGCTGTAGCGCCCGATGAAGCGCCACTTGCTGGACAGATATTTATCGAAGCTCACACCACCGGTCTCGCGAACCAGGCTCAGCTCCGAGTCCTCCACCGCCTCGATCGCGCTTCGCAAGCCAGCGACGGTTGCGGTCTGACTATCCGTCGCGTTCATCGTTCCGTCAGCATTCTTGACCCCGACCCCACCGGCCGGCACCCCGTTCAGGGTGAGATTGCTGCTGCCCACACCGCTCCAGAGGCTGCGATAGCGGTTGGTGAAGACGTGCGGGGTCTCGTTATAGAAGAACTTCACCGACCAGTCGTTATAGCGTCCGAGGCTGATACCCTCGAATTGGTCGCGATAGCCGACGCCGCCGCCCAACGCCTCGAAGAAGTAGCCCTTACCCTTGCCCAGTTGCTCTGCCTGCACGGAGAAATTGTTCAGATAGAGCCCGGAGTCCGGCAAATCCTTGTAGGTTCGGAACCAGGCATTGTCCGTATCGCCGCCGGTCGCCATACCACCGATCTCGATCTGGCCATGATAGACCCAGCCATCTCCTGCGGAGCTGGTCTCCGGCACCTTCGCCGGCCAGCCCAAGAGCTTGCCGGTCGGGGTGCGCTCGTCCGGCCAGGCATCCAGGCCATCCGGATCGTGCTCGGGAACGGTCTTGAGCGTCAGAGGATTGAGTGCGTTGCCCAGATGCTCGCCGACGCCAGCCGCTGAATCCGCTCGCACCGGGACGGCGATCATCTGCGCGACCGCCGCCGAGACGCAGAGCGCCAAGGTCGTTCTCCAGGATTTCATCTCATCCCTCCCCGTCTTGCGTCCGCACTGACCCCGAAGCGGGTCATGACACAGGCCTTCGCTGAGTGTTCGGTTCATCGCTGCCACCTCGCGCCGGAGGGATGATTGCTGCCGTGGACCTGGGTATGGCAGTTCTGGCAGGAGCGGCCGATGACCCGTTGGCTCTGAGCACCGCCGATCAGGGCGGACGCCGCCGTCTGGCTGTTGTTGAACAGCTGACCGGGATGGCCGATCGATGCGTCATGGCACTGCTGGCATAGCCAGGGACGCGGCGCAACCAGCAGTTTCTCGTTGTTCGAACCGTGCGGCAGATGGCAATTGGCGCAGTTCTCACGCACCGGGGCGTGCTCCCAGATGAAGGGACCGCGCTTCTCGGCGTGGCAGGTGTAGCAAACGTCGTTGACGGTATCGCCCTTGAGTAAGGGACGCGTGCTCGAACCGTGCGGATTGTGGCAATCGACGCAGCTCATCTTGCCCTCGGGCAGCGGCATGTGGGATCGCTTGTGGAAGTCCGCGCGCTGTTGCTGATGGCAGTTGAAACATGTCTCGGAGATGGTCGAACGGACCAGTGCGCCGTTCAACGAGTTTTTCACCATCGGGTTGTGACAGTCGCTGCAGGCGACGCCAGCCCGGTCATGGGCCGAGCTGGTCCAGTGCATCTGACCGCCACCCTTATGACAGGTCTGACACTGGGCGTTCTGGACCGCCACCGGCGTACCCCAGTCACGGGTGTAGCCGATGATCAGCGAGCGATTCAGGCTGTCGGCGGCATGCTTGGATCCCGGTCCATGACAGGCCTCGCACATCTCGGTCTGGGCCGGCGTGCGCGGATTGGAGCGAAACGCCTTCAGATGCTTGCCCATGCTGGCATGCTCGTTCGCATGCGCATGGCACTCGAGACAGGCCTTCTCCCCGATATAGGTCGAATCCTGATTCATCAGATCCACCTCCGTCCCAGGATGTGCGGAGTTGGATTCGTCGGGGACCGTCCCCTTGTGGCTGGGCGAACAGGAAACGGCTAACAACGCCAACACAGTCGCAGCCGCCAGCCGCCCTCCCGCGCGAGCGGGCACAAGCAAGGAATAGATGCTCATTGCACTCCTCGATCTTCTTATCGTTCTGATCGAGCGCCAGGACCGGCGCCCGCCTGTATTTCTTATCGCCCTGAGGTCGCGGCCCGTAGGAACCGTCAGGGGGCGGCCCTCTGAAATTCAGGGGCCTGAGGACAGGGGTCTAGTCTGACAAAGAGGCCGGCGCCGTTATTGACGCAAAATGACAGGGGTTTTGACTCTGCGTGACACGCGAATGAATCGGGCGCGATGCATCCTGCCGAGGGCGGGAATCCGCCAGCACAGGAGCTCGCCCACAGGGAGGAAGATCAATCGATGAGTTCGGAAGAGGCGCGGCGACGCGCGTCGCGCGGAGAAAGACCGAAATGTTTGCGGAAAGCCCGGCTGAAATGGGCCTGGTCGTTGAAACCCCAGGTGAAGGCGACGTCGCTGATCGAGCGGCGTCCCGAGGACTCCTGACACAGTTCGCGGTAGCACTCCTCCAGCCGCTGCACCCAAACCCAGCGCATCAGGGAGGTTCCCTCGTCGGCGAAGACCCGGTGCACCTGGCGGGCAGAGAGCCCAACCGACTCGGCGATCAGATCCACGTCCAGGTCGGGATTGCGCAGATTGCTCAAAACGACCTTTTTGATCCGATCCTTCTGGTAGAGCGACTGCTGCAGACAATCCTTGTTGACCGGGACCGCGAAGCAGACCAGGGCGCCGATCAGATTGATGATGACATCCGCCAGATGATCGCTCCCTGCCGAAACGCTCAGCGAATCCTGCCAGCGATGCAGCGAACGCACGGCATCGCAGAAGACCGCCGGAACACCGCTCGTGCCACGAATCGGCGTCATCATGGCCGCGCGCCACAGCGGAAAGCGATCGACGACCTCCTCCTCAGACACTTCGACCAGCGCCAGACGATAGGGTCCGACGACATCGACCGAGAGCGCCCGCCCACTGCGCAGCAAACAAAGATCCCCCGCCTCCAACTCAACCCGGCGCTCGCCCTGACGGATGACACCCGCCCCCTCCAGCAGGACCAAAGCCGCAATACGGGCCGAGTTGCCGCATCCTGCTGCGTCGATGGCAAGTGCGGCGCCTCGGATCTTCAGCATCTCGACCCGGCCCACGCCACAGCGCAGAACGCTCTGACGCTGGCACGCCTCCTCAGGTGATTCATGTGGCCCGAACACATCAATACCTTGGGCCAAGGCATCGAAAAGGGTTGCACTCGCCTCGATACGCGACGGATCAACCACACCAAAGCGTTCATTGCGTTGCGACAACCGCTCAAAGCGGCTGAAATCAGTTCCATCCATCGGCAATTCCAGGCAGAACGAATCTGCCGATTCTTTACACACTTATTTTTAATGTGATCGACACGAGATGGACCGTCAATGACCCACATCAAATCAAGAGCCAATATAAATCGACACTATTGACGTTTATCATTCACAAATCAAAATCGATGCGTGTACAAGAATTCCGATTTAGTCTCGAGAAGAGGGGAAGATACATTGAGACGCTGACGAGGATCTGAGTCGATCATGCAGCAGCGGACCCAGCCCCAGAAAGTCGCACACCAGCAACAGACTGAACGCTATACGGCCAACATTCAACGTCGCCGCATACACGAATCGAACGGCAGCGCCAGCCACATCTCGGGGTGAAACTGCGCTCTGACGAAGACGATAATGAGATAGAAACTGGTGCGCGGAAACATGTGCCAGTGCGCATATCGCCAGCCAAGCAGATCGGCCGCCAGGATGATCTCGCGAGAAAGGGACGATCTAGGCAGGGATTCCGTTGGCGGCGGCGATGACGCTTGCCGCCATAAGCAGAATCGAAAATCGGAGCAAAAAAGAAGGGCTTAGTCTCACGACTAAGCCCTTCTTTTGTTTGGCTGGGGGACAAGGATTCGAACCTTGGTTGACGGAGTCAGAGTCCGTAGTCCTGCCGCTAGACGATCCCCCAATAAACTGCTTTTCAGCGCCAGATCCGGTGATCTCGACTGGGACGGTGATTATAACCGTTGTTTGCCCAGGAGAACACCAGATACAGGGGCGAAAATTAACGCTTGGAGAACTGCGGACGCTTACGCGCCTTGTGCAGACCCACTTTCTTACGCTCGACTTCGCGAGCATCGCGAGTCAGGAAGCCGGCGCGACGCATCGGGGAGCGCAGTTCTTCGTTATAAAGAACGAGTGCGCGGGCGATGCCGTGACGGATAGCGCCTGCCTGCCCGGTGTTGCCGCCACCGGAAACGGTGACATTGACATCAAGGCGATCGACGAGACCGGCGGTTTCGAGCGGCTGACGCACGACCATGCGAGCCGTTTCACGACCGAAGAACTGATCAAGCGGGCGACCATTGACCGTGATGGTGCCGGAGCCCACCGACAGGAAGACCCGTGCTGCAGATGTCTTGCGGCGACCGGTAGCGAGTTGCGTTTCGGACATTCCAGAAATTCCTATACGTTGAGCTCAAGGACCTGAGGCTGCTGTGCCTGATGACCGTGGTTCGGTCCAGCATAGACGCGCAGCTTCTTGAACATGGCACGCCCCAGGGGGCCGCGCGGAAGCATGCCCTTAACGGCCAGCTCGATCGCACGTTCCGGAGCGGTCTCGAGCAGCTTGCTCAGATTGGTGGACTTGAGGTTGCCGACGTAACCGGTATGACGGTAGTACATCTTGTCCTGCAACTTATTGCCAGTCACACGAATCTTCTCGGCATTGACCACAACGAGATAGTCGCCAGTGTCCACATGGGGGGTGTACTGGGGCTTGTGCTTGCCACGCAAGCGAAGCGCCAGCTCACTAGCCAAGCGACCGAGGGTCTTACCATCGGCGTCAACCAGATACCAGGCGCGGCGAACCTCGGCGGGTTTGGCGCTAACAGTCGTCGTCATGATCCTTCGCTCCGGGGAGCCCGGCGCACTGTGTATGGTTGCGCGCAGGCCGTAAATTCATTGCTTCGAGAAAGACCGCGAACTATACACGATCAAAATCGCGGACGCAACAGAGTAAATCGTCAAGGGTAGCGACTCCCACTTTTTAGAGTCTCTCACTTCCCGTCGACGGAGGGGCAGGCTCTACCGAATCGCCTTGCGTCTATGAGATGCCCAGTGCTGAAATCAACCTCGGCATCAGGGCTGGCAGCCTGTTCGCGTAGCCCGTTATTATTGCCGAATGCTGCATCGAATACAACCGGGCAATCGCTGCGCGACACAGCGGCCTAACCGGGCAGTTTCAGCCGTTCGACGACACGGCCGTGAATGACGTGCTCCTGGAGGATTTCCTCGGCGTCATCTTCGTTAGCGAAGCTGTACCAGACGGCTTCCGGGTAGATCACCATGACAGGCCCCTCGCCGCAGCGACCGAAGCAACCCGCCGCGTTGACCCGCGTGCCGCCCGGCCCAGCCAACCCAAGTTCCTTGATGCGACGCTTGAGGTAATCCCGCACCGAGCTACCACCGGAGGCGGAGCAACATTGGCGGCCATCGTCGCGCTGATTGGTGCAAACGAACAGATGCGTTTTGTAGTAAGCCATCTTCAATAGCCTGAATTACACTCATGACACGGCTTCGAGGTTACCATGACTCGGCGCGACAGAGGTCGCCGAGCCTCCGGACTCCCTCTCGCCCCGACCGCATCTCTCATCCTTACTCGATCCTCCGCGAATCAACCGCCCCTTTCTTGCCCTGTGAAACAACTGCCGCGAAACGGTCGTTCCGAACGACCGATCCACTCTCATTGCACCACGGATCCATCCTGTCGCTCGGATAAGGAACTGCTTCGACTTGCCGATCAATGCGTGAAATGCGGACTCTGTCTACCGCTCTGCCCGACTTACGCACAGACCCGCAACGAGGCGGATTCGCCGCGCGGACGGATCTCTCTCGTCCAGGGCTGGGTGAACGGCGACTTGGCGATGACGCCACGATTGGCCGGCCACCTGGACGGCTGCCTGACCTGCCGCGCCTGCGAGACGGGCTGCCCGTCCCTGGTGGCGTTCGGCCAGATCATGGATGGCGCCAAGACGCGCAGGGTGGCGAGCCAGTCACGCTGGCGCCGCGCGCTCGACCAGAGTTGGATCGCCGCGCTGTCCAACCCGCGCCTCAACGCGGCCCTAGGGCGCTTCGCCAAAAGTTATGCGCACAGCCCGTTGGCTCGGCTGGCTCGATGGCTGCGACTCGACCGACATCCGAGGCTATCCCCCTTCTTCCGACTCACAGGGGCCATCGCGGTCAATGCACGCACCCGCGTTCCAGCGGCTCGGGAATCGACCGACATCGATCTCTTCGTGGGCTGTAGCGGCGAGACGGCTCAGGGTGGAGCCATCGCTGCGGCGATGGAGGTCTTCGAACGGCTCGGCATTCGCGCCAACCTTCCCGACACGGCGTCCTGCTGCGGGGCCATGCTGCGGCACAACGGTTTCCCGGACGCGGCCAGGTCGCATCGCAACGCACTGGTCGAGACGGGCTCGAATCGCCCATTGGTCGGACTGTCGAGCGCCTGCGTCGCCGAACTGCGCGAATCGCCCGAGCTCGCCGACGCATGGGAGATCTGCGATTACCTCGATCGACAGCCCTGGCCCGAAGCGCTCCAATTACGCCCGCTGCGGGCGCGGGTGCTGGTTCACGAACCCTGCTCGCACCGCAACCTGCTGGGAGGCAACGCCTCCGTGCACCACCTACTGGAGCGAATTCCCGAACTGGACCTGGCCCCGATGCCGGAGAATCATCGCTGCTGCGGAGCCGCCGGGACCTATCTGCTGCAGCAGCCCGAGATGTCCGCCGCGCTGCTTGCGAACAAGCTGGATCCAGCGCTGTCAGCCTCACCGGACATCATCGTCACAACCAACTCCGGGTGCGCGCTGCACCTGCTCGCTGGCGTCCAAGAGGCCGGACGCTCGGTCGAGGTCATCCATCCGATGGAATTGCTGGCGCGACAGATGCCGAGTTGAAAAGCGACGATCCAAAACTCAGACTCTTGTGCATCGCATCATTCAAACGGTTTATTTCGACATGACGACACACACCCATCAGACCCGACGCTACTCGTCGGTGGACCGCCTACTCATCAATGCCGACCAGGCATTGCGCACCCTTTTTGGCCGCCCCCAAACGACCGAGCGCCCGAACCCCGCCGACGCGCACCTGGAACCGGAACTGCGCAACGATCAGCGCCGGCACATCGCGCGCCTGATGCGCATCAATCACACCGGAGAGGTCTGCGCCCAGGCCCTCTATCAGGGCCAGGCATTGACCGCCAAACTGCCCGAAACGCGCGACCGCATGGAGCGCTCGGCCGAGGAGGAGAACGATCATCTCGCCTGGTGCGCAGAGCGACTGGACGAGCTCGGCGCTCGAAAAAGCCTGCTGAACCCGCTCTGGTACGCCGGGTCCTTCGCCATGGGTGCTTCAGCTGGACTCGCCGGGGACAAGTGGAGCCTCGGATTCGTAGTCGAGACCGAGCGGCAAGTCGAAAACCACCTGGCCGGGCATTTGGAGCAGATCCCGGCTCAGGATGGCAAGAGCCGTTCGATCCTAGAACAGATGAAGGCCGACGAGGTTCGTCATGCCCAGGTGGCCAAGGCGGCCGGAGGCGTGGACCTCCCCGCACCGATCCAGGCCGCGATGAAGCTGACCTCGCGCATCATGACCCGCACCGTCTACTGGATCTAACAGGACCCGCGCATCGCGCCTCCTAGCCCGGGCGGAGCACAGCGAAACCCGGGGCAGCCTCACTGTCCGGAAGACATCTCCGAGCGAAGCGGTTTGGAAGAACCGCCCTACCCTTTCAAACCCGCCGATTCAGATGGGGTCGAACGCGACACCCTGCGGTCCCGACTCGCCCCGTCGACAAGGCGCAGATTCAGGCCTCGCGCACCTCGAAATCGTGCGTCACGGTAGCCGACGCGCCGAGCATGATCGAAGCCGAACAGTATTTTTCCGCGCTGAGACGGATCGCCTGCTCGACCCGCTTGGGATCCAAGCCCTTACCGGTGACGACGAAATGCGCGTGTATGCGCGTGAATACCTTGGGGTCTGAATCGGCCCGCTCGGCCTCCAGTTCCACGACACAATCGGTGACTTCCTGACGCGCCTTGCGCAGGATCAGAAGCACATCGAACTGGGTGCACCCCCCCATCCCTAGAAGCAGCATCTCCATCGGCCTGACACCGACATTACGTCCTCCCAGCTCCGGCGGACCATCCATGACGACACCATGCCCAGAGGCGGACTCGCCGAGCATGGCAGCCCCATCGATCCACTTGACCCTCGCCTTCATCAACGCACACCTTTGGATTGTCTGGATCCAGTCTTCGCTGGATAAAAATCGCATTGCGGCGCCTTGGGTTGCACGGGCGACCGCAAGACTGTACACAACACATAGGGAGAGCGACCTGTCTCGCATCCTCCACGCCGAACGAAACCAAGACCGAAAAGACCCTGTTTCTCACGACATCGGGCGAGGCTAGCACAGTTCGACAAGGTGCCATACCACGCCTAGAATCTTTTAAAAACGCGGCCCGGACGACACAGCAACCCATGACTATTCTGAGACCCCTGAAAGAAGATCCTAAGTGGCTGGAACCCTTTCTGGCTCAGTGCCATACCAAGAGCTATGACAAGAACGTCGATTTCATTCGACAGGGACAGGCTGCGGAAAGTCTCTATTATCTGATCGAGGGTTCGGTCTCCGCCCTCATCTTCGATGAGGAAGAGCGTCGCGAATTGATGCTCGCCTATATCAACAAGGGTGAGTTCATTGGCGAGATGGGACTCTTCGTCCCCGAGAACACGCGCAGCGTCATCATCCGCACCCGCACCAAGTGCAAGGTCGCCGAGATCACCTACCAACGTCTCGACCGTCTGCTGAGCGACGAACTGCGCGACGTTGCCAAAGAATTTCTCTACAGCATCGGGCTGCAGCTGTCACAGCGTCTGCGCATCACCAGCCGCAAGGTCGGACATCTCGCCTTTCTGGACGTCACCGGCCGCATCGCCGGAACCCTGCTCGATCTCTGCAAGCAGCCGGACGCCATGACCCACCCGGATGGAATGCAGATCCGCGTCACCCGCCAGGAACTCGGCCGTATCGTCGGTTGCTCGCGCGAGATGGCGGGACGCGTGATGAAGAACCTCGAAGAACAGGGGCTGGTCAGCGTCAAGGGCAAGACCATCGTGGTCTACGGGACCCGATAGCGCATTCTTCTGGCGTTTCCCGAAACCGACGTAGGGCGCAATAGCGACAGCGTATTGCGCCGCATGGAAGACGAGGGTAAGTCTTCGGCCGATCCCGCTGGCTTACGAACGGCGCAATACGGCCGCCCCCCAAGATCGAACGGCGGCAGCTCATCGAACGCTTCACCGGCTGCAAAGCGACGAAGCCACCCTCGAAGACGGACTATTGCGCCCTACCTGCCTCAGAAAAACAGGCTCGCGAGCTGTAAGCCCGGATCCGGGGCGCGCATGAAGGCCTCGCCGACGAGGAAGGCGTTCACACCGTTCTCGCGCATCCGGGTCACGTCCTCGCGCACCAGGATCCCACTTTCAGTGACCAGCAGGCGATCGCTCGGGACGGCGTCCAACAATCCCAGAGTGACCTCCAACGAGACCTCGAAGGTGCGCAGATTGCGGTTGTTGATGCCGATCAGGCGTCCCGGCACCGCCAAGGCGCGCTGCAACTCCTCGGCATCGTGCACCTCGACCAGCACATCCAGCCCCAACGATTGAGCGAGCGCGCTCAAATCGGCGAGCTGGTCGTCTTCGAGACAGGCGGCGATCAGCAGGATGCAATCGGCACCGATGGCACGCGCCTCCTGGACCTGATAGGGGTCGATGATGAAATCCTTGCGGATTACCGGCAGATCGCAGGCCGCGCGGGCCTCGATCAGATAGGCGTCGCTGCCCTGGAAGAAATCGATGTCGGTCAGCACCGAGAGACAGGCCGCGCCCGAGCGCGCATAGCTGGCGGCGATCTCGGACGGACGGAAGTCCTCGCGCAGCAGCCCCTTGCTCGGGCTGGCCTTCTTGATCTCCGCAATCACGGCCGGCCGACCGGCCGCGACAGCCGCCGAGAGCGCATCGGCAAAGCCACGCACCGGCGAGGCATCGGCGGTGCGCGCCACGAGCTCGGACATAGGTAAACGCTCGGCACGAGCACTCACCTCCTCCTCCTTGCGCCGCACGATCTTCTTCAGGATATCCGGTGTCTCTGCCATGTCGTTCTGCCGTTGTCGGATGGAATGTTGAAGCTGCCAGCCTCCAGCTATCAGCTTTATATCGGAAGCCGTTCGATTCCAGCTCAGTCTCGAAGCAACCGGTGCGAGCGACCAGCCAGGTGAGCAAACAGCCGAGGAACGATGCAACCTCCACTGAAAGCTGGCGGCTGGAGGCTGAAACCTGGCAGCTGAAAGCTAACTAAAACCCGCTCGTCAGCGCCACCAGGCGCTCCAGACGACGCGCCGCTTCGCCGCTTGCCAGCACCTCGCCGGCAGTCGCGATGCCCTCGGCCAGAGTCCGCGCGCGACCGGCCGCATAGATCGCAGCGCCGGCATTGAGCTGGACGATGTCGCGTCCCGGACCGGCCTGCCCGGACAATACGGAACGGACCAGATCCAGGCTCTGGGCTGGATCCTCAACGCGGATCTCATCCAGCGCGGCACGCTGCAAACCGAAGTCCTCGGGGCGAATGCTGTAGCGGTGGATCTCGCCCGATTTGAGTTCGGCGACATCCGTGGTGTCGGCGATGCTGATCTCGTCGAGTCCATCACGCGAATGCACGACCAGAACGTGACGGCTGCCCAGCCGCTGCAAGACCTCGGCCAGCGGTTCCAGCAAGGTCTCGCTGAAGACGCCCAGCACCTGGTTCGGCACGCGGGCCGGATTGGTGAGTGGACCGAGCACATTGAAGATGGTGCGCACGCCCAGCTCACGCCGCGGACCGATCGCATGCTTCATGGCGCTGTGATGGCCGGGCGCGAACATAAAGCCCACACCGACCTCGCGCACACAGCGCACCACCTGCTCCGGGATCAAGTCGAGACGCACGCCCGCCGCCTCCAGGACATCGGCCGCTCCAGACTTGCTGGAGACCGAGCGGTTGCCGTGCTTGGCGACATGACAACCGGCGGCGGCCGCGACGAACATGCTGGTGGTCGAGACGTTGAAGGTCCCGGAGGCGTCGCCCCCTGTCCCGACGATGTCGACCGTATGATCGAGCCCGATCAGCTCGACCCCGGTCGCCAGCTCGCGCATCACCGAGGCAGCGGCGGCGATCTCCGCCACCGACTCGCCCTTCATGCGCAACGCGACCAGGAATCCAGCGATCTGGGCCGAGGTCGCACCGCCCGTCATGATGGTTCGCATCACGCGGGTCATCTCCTCGCCGCTCAAATCCCCACCCTCGATGCAGCGGGCGATAGCGTCCTTCAATTCCATATCAGGGTCCTCGTCGAAATGCTCAGCGGTCTTCGATGAAGTTCCGCAGCATGTCGTGACCATGCTGGGTCAGGATCGATTCGGGGTGAAACTGCACGCCCTGGATCGCCAGCTCGCGATGACGCACGCCCATGATGGCCTCACGCTCGCCATCCGGGGTCTGGGTCCAGGCGGTCACCTCCAGACACTCGGGCAGGCGGTCGGGGTCGATGACCAGCGAGTGATAGCGTGTCGCCTCGAATGGATTGGACAAACCGGAAAAGACGCCCTGGTCGGTGTGATACACCTTCGAGGTCTTGCCGTGCATGACCTCCGGCGCCTTGACGATATGACCACCGAATGCCTGGCCGATGGACTGATGCCCCAGACAGACGCCGAGAATGGGCAGCCGCCCGGCCATCGCCTGGATCAGCGGCACCGAGATACCGGCCTCGTTCGGGGTACAGGGCCCCGGTGATATCACGATGCGCTCGGGCTGAAGCGCGACCACCTGGTCGACGCTCATCTCGTCGTTACGCACCACCCGCACGTCGGCTCCCAGCTCACCGAAATACTGCACCAGGTTATAGGTGAAGGAGTCATAGTTATCGATCATCAGCAACATGTTGCGGCCATCCCGTTGTTCAGTCGTCACCAGAGGGAGATCGGAGCGATCGCCCTCAGACCCGCTTCACGCCACAGCCGTAGCGATCGACGCCAACCTCGGCGGCGGTCACGGCACGGAAAACGGCGCGGCCCTTGTTCATGGTCTCCTGCCATTCCAGGTCCGGCTGGGAGTCGGCCACGATGCCGGCACCAGCCTGGATGTGCAGGGTGCCGTCCTTGATGACTGCGGTGCGGATGGCGATGGCGGTATCCATGTTGCCTGTCCAGGAGATGTAGCCGATCGCCCCCGAATAGATGCCGCGCTTGACCGGCTCCAGCTCGTCGAGGATCTCCATGGCGCGGATCTTGGGCGCACCGGAGACGGTACCGGCCGGGAAGGTGGCGCGCAGCACGTCGATGGCGGTCATGCCCTCCTTGAGCTCGCCGACCACGTTGGAGACGATGTGCATCACATGCGAATAGCGCTCGACGATCATGCGATCGGTCAGGCGCACACTGCCGATCTCGGCGACGCGCCCAGCATCGTTGCGGCCCAAATCGATCAGCATCAGGTGCTCGGCCAGCTCCTTGGGATCCTCCAGGAGCTCGGCCTCCAGCGCCTTGTCCTCTTCCTCTGTATAGCCGCGCCGGCGCGTGCCCGCGATCGGGCGCACCGTGACGACGCCGTCCTCAAGACGGGTCAGGATCTCGGGCGAGGAACCGACGACCTGGAAGTCGTCGAAATCCATGAAGTACATGTAGGGCGATGGATTGAGACCGCGCAGCGCGCGATAGAGATCCAGCGGACGGGCCTGGAAGGGAATCGAAAGACGCTGCGACAGCACCGTCTGCATGCAGTCGCCGTCAAGGATGTATGCCTTGATGCGCTCGACCGCCTGCTTAAACCCCTCCTCGGTGAAGCCGGAGACGAAATCGGATTCGCTCACCTGGCGCTCGGAGCCAGTCCCGTTGCGGTTCGGCGTGCCCTGCCGCATGCGCTCGGTGAGTTCGGCGAGCCGCGCCTCGCCCGCCTCCAGGGTGTCGCCCGCAGTCGGATCCAGATGCAGGACGATGTACATGCGACCGCTGAGGTTGTCGAACACGACCACCTCGTCCGAGACCATCAGCAGGATGTCGGGCGTACCCAACTGATCCGGATTGGGGCAGGTGGCGAGCCGAGGCTCGATATAGCGGATGGTGTCGTAACCGAAGTAGCCGACGAGACCTCCGGTGAAACGCGGCAGATCGGCCAGATCGGCCACCTGGAAGCGCTGCTGGAATTCTTCCAGCCAGGCCAGAGGGTCCTCGCTCTCAACCTCCTCGATGACGCGCCCGTCACGCTCGACCTGGACCTGATGTCCGCTGATCTTGATACGGGTGCGGCAGGGCAGCCCGATGATGGAGTAACGCCCCCATTTCTCGCCGCCCTGAACGGATTCGAGCAGGTAGGAATAGGGTCCGTCGGCCAGCTTGAGATAGACGCTCAGCGGGGTTTCGAGGTCGGCAAGAACTTCACAGGCGACAGGAATACGGTTGTGGCCCTGGTCCGACAGGGCACGAAAGGTCTTGGGGGTCATCGGAGTCTCCGAGCAAAAAACGAAATCTAGGGGTGGCGGAGGCGTCCTAGCGTCGCCATCGCCGCCCCAACATTGCTCGTCTAGCCGGTATGCTCATGCTGACTGCCCCCGTCCCGATCAGGCCGCCGGGGCCAAGAGGCATTGAAGTTCGGTGAGTGAATCGATCACGGCATCTGGGTTGGAATCTCGAATATCCTGGCCGTGATTGTAACCGTAGCTGGTGCAAATAATCCCGAAACCGGCGGCCCGCGCCGCCTTAACGTCGCTGATCGAGTCGCCGATCATCAGCGAGTCCTCCGGCACAGCATCGAAATGACCGGCTGCGTGCAGCAAGGGCAGCGGATCCGGCTTCTTGCGCGGCAAGGTGTCGCCGCACACGAGAATGCCGAAGTCGTCGTAGAGCCCGACATGTTTCAGCAGCGGCTCGGTGAAACAGCGCGCCTTGTTGGTGACCAACCCCAGCGGATACGCCGCCGCCTTCAAAAAATCGATCCCTTCGCGCACGCCCGGATAGAGACCCGAGCGCTTGAAGGTATTCTCGGCATAGAGTTCGAGGAAGATGGGATAGGCGCGCTGGTAGTCCACCTCGTCGGGCTCGCCGTCCAGCGTGCCGATCAAGGCGCGGCGCACCAGACGCTCGATCCCGTTACCCACCCAAGCCCGCACGGCGGCCTCGCCTCGAACCGGCCGGCCGAGCTGCGCCATCATGGCATCGACGCAATAGGCAAGGTCCGGAACGCTATCGACGAGCGTTCCATCCAGGTCGAGCAGAATCATCTTCGGCCGCAGCATGCGGTAACAGCTCCTTGATTAGGCGTGGGTTTCAGCGATCGACGGAGGCCAGTGCCTCGCGCATCTGACGGATGATGCTGTCGTAGCGATGCGGATCCGTCTCCTTGGCCTTGCCGAAGATACCGGATCCGGAGACGAAGGTGTCGGCGCCCGCCGCCTTGATCTCGGCGATGTTATCCGCCTTGACCCCACCGTCGACCTCAAGCCGGATATCGAAACCCGAATCGTCGATGATCTCGCGCACCTCGCTCAGCTTGTCCAGTGCGGATGGAATGAAGCTCTGGCCACCGAAGCCCGGATTGACCGACATCAGCAGAATCATATCCACCTTGTCCAGCACATAGTCCAGGTAGCTTAGCGAGGTCGCCGGATTGAAGACCAGGCCCGCCTTGCAGCCCTCGCCGCGAATCAGCTGCAGGGTGCGATCGACGTGTTCGCTCGCCTCGGGATGGAAGGTGATGTAGGTCGCGCCCGCCGCAGCGAAGTCCGGAATGATGCGATCGACCGGCTTGACCATCAGATGCACGTCGATCGGCGCCGTGACGCCATGCTTGCGCAGCGCCTCGCAGACCAGCGGGCCGATGGTGAGGTTGGGCACGTAATGGTTGTCCATCACATCGAAATGGACGATGTCCGCGCCCGCAGCCAAGACGTTGTCGACCTCTTCGCCGAGCTTGGCGAAGTCCGCCGAAAGAATCGAAGGTGCAATGAAATCAGCCGCCATCTGTCGTGTCCCCCAGGATGCGTGACGGAAGCGCAAGCACCGCCGCCCGGATCAGGATTTAAATCGTTATTGGAATATCGAATCTGGTGCCGTCTTGAGGCGGGCAACGCCTCTAGCAGCGGGCAACTCTAACCCATGCGCGCGAGATTTTCACTCGACCGCAAGGCATGGATCGGCGGAATGAGGATTCAGAAGCCACGAGCCTGGGCGATCTCCTCATAGGCACGGCG
Organism: Thiorhodococcus drewsii AZ1; assembly: GCF_000224065.1. Classification (GTDB taxonomy): domain Bacteria; phylum Pseudomonadota; class Gammaproteobacteria; order Chromatiales; family Chromatiaceae; genus Imhoffiella; species Imhoffiella drewsii. The sequence continues at coordinate 220,260 of NZ_AFWT01000003.1, read as the reverse complement.
GATCTCGTGGGTCTTGCGCGCCGCTATGTGCAGCGCCTCCTCGGGCAGACCGCGCGAGGCCAGCTTGTCCGGATGGTGCTGACTCAGCAGACGTCGATAGGCCCGCTTGATCTCGGGCACGCTCGACTCGGGCTCGATGCCAAGCGTGGCATAGGACTCGGATAGGGGGTGCGCTCTAGGCGCCTCGTCCGTGGCGCGCTCATCGCCTCCCCCGCGCCCAGCCGACGACCGCACGCGACGCTGCAGCATCACCAAATGTTCCAATCCCTTGAATTCGAATGATGAAACCTTGAGGGCGCGCCGCACCCGATCCAGCAGATCGCGCTGCTCACGGGTCGGGGCCGACTCGACATACGCCATGCCCAGCAGGATCTCCAGTAGCAACCGCAATAGCGCATGCTGCCCGGAGCAGGAGCGGCTCAAGCCCTCGACCATCGCGAAGCAATCGAACTGCGCCGATTTGCCCTGGGTGAAGAGATCGATCGCGGTACGACGCAACGCGGGCGACAGATCCATGCGATCCATCACCGACTCGGCATAGGCGATCTCGGCCTCGCTGACCCGGCCGTCGGCCTTGGCGAGATGACCCAGGAGGCTGAAGACGGCCTCAAAGAACCGCTCTTGGATGCGTCCACGCTGCTCGGTCGACAGATCCGCACGGAGGTAACCTCCGGCCAAGCCTCGGTCGACGCCCTGCCCCAAAATGGCGCCGAACAGGGCCCCGACCGGACCGCCGAACAGCAAGCCCAGGGCGCCACCAGCTGCCGTGCCCAACCAACGCATGATCCAGCCTCCCACCAAATCCCTGACCCGTCGCGCCCGGCCATGAGCACCGCGAGGAGTACAATTGCAGTCACGACACCATCGAGCACCCACTGAACCGAACCAGGGCTCGATCGAGAAAACATATCACGCCCATCCCGAGAGGAGACACCATGCAGCTCAGACCACTAGGACGAACCGACATCCAGGTCAGCGCGCTCTGCCTCGGCACCATGACCTTCGGTCAGCAGAACACCGAGGCCGATGCACACGCCCAACTGGACCGAGCCGTAGCGGCCGGGATCAATTTCATCGACACGGCCGAGGTGTATCCGGTGCCGCCCTTGGGCGAGACCCAGGGCCGCACCGAGCAGTACATCGGAACCTGGCTGAAATCCAGAGGGTGCCGCGACCGATTGGTGCTGGCGACCAAGGTCGCCGGACCGGGCGACTGGCTGCCCCACATCCGGGGCGGCACCCACCGGCTCGACCGACCCAATATCGAGGCCGCGCTCGATGCCAGCCTCAAGCGTCTGCAGACCGATTGGATCGACCTCTACCAGCTCCACTGGCCGGATCGCAAGACCAACTTCTTCGGCAAGCTCGGCTACACCGCGAGCGCGGAGGACGAGAGCATCCCCTTGCTGGAAACGCTGGAGGTGCTGTCCGATCAGGTGAAGGCGGGCAAGATCCGCCACATCGGCGTCTCCAACGAAACGCCCTGGGGTCTGATGCGTTTCCTTGCGCTCGCCGAGCAGCAGGGACTGCCGCGCATGGTGAGCATCCAGAATCCCTACAACCTGCTCAATCGCAGCTTCGAGGTCGGACTGGCCGAGGTCGCCATCCGCGAGCAGTGCGGGTTGCTGGCCTATTCGCCAATGGCGTTCGGCGTCCTGTCGGGAAAATATCTCAACGGCCAGCGACCCGCCGATGGCCGGATCACACTCTTCTCGCGCTTCAGCCGCTATTCCAATCCACAGACCGAGCGCGCGGCTGGCGAATACGTGGCACTGGCCCGCCGCCACGGACTGGACCCGGCCCAGATGGCGCTCGCCTGGGTGACCAGCCGTCCATTCACCACCGCCAACATCATCGGAGCCACCACGCTGGAGCAGCTGGAGAGCAATCTGGCGAGCCTCGATCTGACATTGGATGACGACCTGATCGCCGAAATCGAGGCGATCCACGTCGAGCAGCCCAACCCGGCGCCCTGAGACAAACGGCAAGACGTCGCCGCCATCACACCAGCACCAGTCCGGTTCGACGCGCCTCCTCGACGAGTCCGTCGAGCCCGATTCGGCCACACTTGAACCCCGCCAGCCGCACGGCCTGCCCGACCGCCGTGCGCGGCTCCAGACCGCGCATGAGCGCATCGATCACGCCCGCGTTAAAGGTATCGCCAGCCGCCAGGGTATCGAGCACGCACGGCGGAGGCTCAGCCGGGACATGCACGATCGCGCCGTCGCGCACGGCCAGGGTCGCGCCCGCAGCGCCCCAAGCCGCGACGCAGAGCCGGGCCTGGGTGCGCGACATCAGGTCGGCCACAAAGGCATCGGGCGCGTCGAAACCCAACGCCTCGGCATAGGCGCGTCCAGCGAGGATGAGATCGGGGCGATCCAGCAAGACCTCGATCCCATCTCGAGGCTTCTCCAGCTCCAGCGACACCCGGATGCCGGGCGCGAACCGACGCGCGCGATCCATCATGCGGCCGGTCGCAACCGGGTTGCGGCCCTCGAAATGCACCCAGCCCACACCCTCGAGCGAAACCCGCGCGAACGCCTCCTCATCCAGTTCGGGTAGATCGCGATGGTGAACGATGGTCCGGCTTCCGGTGGCGCGGCTCAGCGTGATGTACGAGGTCGGCGTCGCCCCACCCGGATGAACGACTGCATGGCTCGTATCGATGCCTTGGCGCGCAAAATCCGTGCAAACCCAGCGACTGGTGTCGTCGTCGGCCAGGGTCCCGACCCAGCGACAGACATGCCCCAGTTGGCTCAGCACACCAAGACTGTTGGCCACGTTGCCGCCGCGCGTACGCCGCTGGCTCAGGGCGCGAATCTCGGCATCCTCGACCGGATAGCTCTCGACCTGATTGACGAGATCGAGCGTGACGATACCGACGCCGAGGATCGCACCGCCGCCAGTCAGGAACATGCCGTTGGGATCAGAGATCGCGGGCCACCCGAAAGCCCAGCATATCGAGCCGCGTTCCCAGTGCGAAATGCGCTCGGACGAAGACTCGCATGGAGGAGGAAGGCTTGTTGAAGGCGCCCCCGCGCGCGACCCGCTCGGCACAGCCGGGAACGAGCCAGGAGCGCCCATCGGTCGGGGCGCCGCGATAATGGGGTGTGTAGCAGTCGTCGACCCACTCCATGGCATTCCCGGCCGTATCGTAAAGACCGAATGGGTTGGCGGGAAAGGATCCGACCGGAGCGGTGGAGCGATTGTCCCAGCGGGAGCCGCAATCGAAACAGACGGCCCGACCCGGTTCGATGCCGTAGCCCCACCAGAAAGGCGTATTGGTTGACGCCCGAGCGGCATATTCCCACTCGGCCTCGGTCGGCAACCGATACACCCTGCCGGTCTCCCGCGAGAGCCATGCCACGTATTCACTGGCATCGTTCCAGCTCACCCCGACTACCGGACGCGAACCGCGACCCCAGCCATAGTCGTCGGGTGGCGCGCGGCCGGTCGCGCGCGTAAATCGCGCATAGTCCTGAAAGGTCACCTCGTTGAGACCGATCAGAAAAGACGCAACCGTCACCTCGTGCGGCGGGCTGAAATCTGCTCCCGCAAGGCTGGCGTTGCCCATCTTGAAGCGACCGCCCTCCACCAGCACCATCGCCGGCCCCAGGGCGCCACTGCGCAAACGGTCGTTGCGCACCCGAGGCGACGTGGGCCGTGTCGCGGCGACCTGGGGCGAGGACGACGCCCCGACCGCGGCCGGAGCCTGCGGCGCCGCGACCGGGGCACTGGCCGGCTTCGGATCCGGGGGCTGGACGGCAATCGACGGCGGCGGACGCTCGGCGATGATCTCAACCGGAACCGCACCGCCGAGCTGAAGCCCCGGAAGTTGGATATGGATTCGGTCCCAGAAGAGATAGAGAAAGCTGAGCATGGTGGCCGACAGCAGCACGAACATGACCAGCGCCCCGATCACGATCCAGGCGGTCTGAATCTTCGGCGGCTCGGAAACGACCGGAGCAGACATCAAGACAGGAGGCGGCTCCTCCGGTCGGGCCTTGAGCATGGCGACCTCGTCGCGCAACCGGTCGAGCTCGGATTGGAGTTCCTTGACGGCCTTGTCCTTGCGCTCGACCTCCTGCTTGAGACCGTCGAAGGCCATATTCTGGTCCTCAAGCTCGTCCTCGAGTCGGCGACACTCCTCGGTGATGTGGTCGAGCGCCTGTTCCTTCGCCTCCAAAGTCTGCTGCAGGACCGTCATCTCCTGCTGCATGGCGAGACGCTCGGTCGCGGTCGCGACCGAGCTGTCCTGCTCGAACTCCCGTTCGGCGAGCCGGCGATTGAGGCGAATGACTTCCTCCTCCGCCTCCTTGCGCATCCGCTCAAGCGTCTTGCGCAAGGACTCGGTTTCATCCTCATAGTCTGTTTGCGAGTCGATTTGTTCGGTCATCCCGAGAGACATCTCAATGCGTGTATTCATCCAGCCCCCCAAAGTGCCAGCACCCGCTCTGGCGCACGGCTCAATCGATCCACTGCGCGCGGAGGCCCATGATCAGGTGTACTTATCCACCAAAACGCCAGTCACTTCAACAGCCCTCGGAAAGGCGAAGAAAAATTCGCCCACCCCAAGCCCCAGCGCCCTGGACCGACAGAGATCGCGACTTTGTCGGGTCATAATTTCCCGCTAATCTGTGCGGCCCATCGTTGCCAGGAGTTGTTTCACCATGCCATTGCCGTTCAAGGAACATCCGCTGCGTCATCAGGCCATTGCCGAACTGCATGCGCGCAACTATGAGCCGCTGCATGCACCCGAACGCGTTTCGCATCTGGCGACCATCTGCGGCGAGCGCGGCAGCGGTCGCAACCTACGGCACCTGTTCCGCCTGCTCGAATACTATGGACTGCCGATTCCAGACCAAATTGACCAGCACTACTCGGCCATGCTCGGCGACATCGGCATGCTCTGGGAGCGACACACCGAATTCGTCACCTACACCTTCACCAAGCACGGCACCTTCATCCACCCCTTCGCACAACCCGTATTGCGGGAGCTGCCCGAGGCATGGCTGCGCGACATGCCCGGCGAAATCGTTACGGCGACCTCGCTCGCGCTCGAATCACGCGACATGCCGGAACGCAGCCAGGAGGAACTCGATTCCTTCTTTTCGGGCAATCCCATCATCGGCTCGGAGGTGGTCGGTGGAGCCGGACGTGCCTGGTCGGACATGCGCATCCACAGCGACGGCTACTCGCGCATCCTGGTACGTGACCAAGGACTCTCCAACAGCCAGGCCGGGCGACTGGTCAAACGCATCCTCGAACTGAACGCCTATCGGGCCATGGCGCTGATTGGACTGCCGATCGCCCGCGAGGCGAATGCCATCCTGAGCCAGGGTGATCGCCGCCTGGTCGCGGTCGCCGCGCGCATGACCGAGAAAGAGGCTGCGGGATCAAGCGCCGAGAGCGAATTGCTCGACGACCTGACGACCCTGGCCTCCGAGATCGAGGCCATCGCGGCGCGCACCAACTCTCGCTTCGAGGCGTCGCGCGCCTACTACGGCGTCGTCCAGCAGCGACTGGAACAGCTTCGCCAGAAACGCATCGAGGGTCTTCAAACCTTCACCGAGTTCCTTGAGGCCCGACTCGCCCCGGCCGTCGCCACCTGCAACTCGACCTCCAAGCGCCAGCAGGGCCTGGCAGAACGGGCCGCGCGTCTCACCAGTCTGCTGCGCGCCCGCGTGGAGGTTGGGCTTCAGGAGCAGAACCGCAGTCTGCTGGAATCCATGAACCAGCGCGCCAAGCTCCAATTGCGTTTGCAGGAGACGGTCGAAGGGCTCTCGGTGATCGCCATCGGCTACTACGGGGTCGGTCTGATCGGCTATCTCTTCAAAGGGATCGAAGGCCACGGTTTCCCGATCGAGGCCAGCTACGCGACGGGACTCTCGGCCCCGCTGGTGGTCCTGATCGCCTGGCTCGGTCTGCGACGCATGAAGGCGCGTCTGCTCGAAACCGAAAAGCACCATGAATAGCGGCGACCGGATCGCGCCTCAAGGACGCTGCGTATAGGGACGCAGGGTCATCTCACCGCCGGCCAGCACCACTTCGAGATGCCTCAGATAGGCCATGCCGAGCAAGGCCTGATCGCCCTGCATGTTGGGCAGCACGGTCGCCTTGACCCCGCTGACGACCAGCCCCCCGATGTCGACACGGTCCAGCCAGGCGGTCCAGCTTTGCACGTTGCCGTTGCCCGTCTTGCTGACATGCCCTGGGGTCAACTGAAGTTCGAGCCGCTCGGCGACACGATACGGCATGGCGACATCGACCGAGCCCGTATCCACGAGGAAATCGACCCGCCGGTCATTGATCCGACCGGTAGCGACGAACTGGCTGAAGTCGTTCTGTTTCAGAACCACTTGCTGGACATCGCCCTCGCCGATGAAGGCGACCGGATGTGGATTGGGATTGCCACGACGGCCGGTCTGAAACATCACCACCACCATCACGACACCGAGCAAGCCGACGATCGCGGCCCCTACACGCCCCTTGTTTAACGGATTCTTCAAATCCAAGCACCTCTGACTGCGATGAAGATGCACGCCGAACACCCTCGGGGCGCCCGGGCCGGGCGAGATTACCGCAAAGCGGAATCCCAGACGAGATGCATACCCGTCGCTCCGACCGGTCAACGGCGTAGCGTAAGCGTATCGCCGCGCTGGACGAGTTCGAGGTGCTTGAGATAGCTCATGCCCAGGAGCACCGAATCGCCCGGCATGTTGGGTAGCACACTCGCCCGAACATCGCGTTCCACCAGGCCGCCGATCTCGACACGATCGAGCCGCGTGCTCCAGGTCCGCACCACGCCGTTCGCGGTCATGCTGTTCCCGCCTGGGCGTAGCGTCAGATCGAGCCGACGGGCGAGATCGATCGGCAGTGCGACCTGGGTTGCCCCCGTGTCGACCAGAAAGCGCACCGGCTGGCCATCGATGGTCCCGGTCGCGACATAGTGACCGGAACGATTGCGCCGAAGGACCACCTGCCGCGTCCCGTCCGGCCCTCGCGTGGCGACCGGATCGGGATTCGGATTCTCCTGGCGATCGATGACACCCTCGAAGAAACCGAACAGGAGCCCCAGCCCGACCACCCAGGCGCCCAACAGCATGAGGCGCCCGATGCGGACGTTCGGATCGCTCCCGCGCAAGCGCCGACCCTTCATTGCAGAGACGTCCGACGGCTCACGAGGCCCACCGAGGCATGACCGAAACGGACCTCATCGAACGGCCGACCCACCCTTCACCTGCCCCGCCATACGCTGGAACTGAACCCGATAGTAGGAGGCCGCGCTCCGGCCGTTGGCGACGACGTCATAGACGCGCCACCCCTGATCCGATGGGGCCATGCGGAACTGGAGGGTCGAGGGATACGTGTCCGCCCGCAGGATCGCCACATTGATGTTGACCGCACCGCGCGGGCCGCGCCGAGGCGTCAGCATGCGGAACTGCTGCCCCTGATAACCGACCAGATTGCTGGCCAGCACGCTGAGAAAATCGGACTCCAGCCAGGCGGTCAGCTCGGAGCGCTCCTTGGGCGACATGGAGCGGTAGCCCGGCCCAGCGACCCATTGCGCCATGGAGTCGAAGTCGAAGTAGGGGGCAATCTCGCGATCGAGGAAGGCCGCGACCTGAAGCTTGTTCATCGAATCCTGCTCACCGAGGAACTTGAGCAGACGGTCCATGCCCTCCTTGAGTCTGGCGCTGGCCTCGGCCATCGGACCAGCCGTTCTCGCGGGTAGCGAGCGCGCCCCGCCGGAATCCCCTGGAGCCGCCGATCGGGACTGAGCGCCATCCTGCCGCCCCGGCGCCGTCTCGCGCGGATAGGACCCTGCTCCCCAGGGAGCGACGGGCATGAATCCAGGGCCGTAGGGCGCCGCACCAGGCGCTGGCGCGTAAGGATAGGGCTGGGCCGCCAGCCCTGCAGAGAGACCGAGAGACAGGACAGCGAACGACATCAGGGATGCTTTCATCGAATTCCTCCGGTTCATTGTGATCTGGGCGGGATCGATCTCATCCGACAACCGCAACGGCACTGGTGCAACGCGTGGCACATCTGGAGCGGAGCCTATCGCCGCACGCATCGGACGACCGGAGGTTGCCAACGACCTTGATGAAAAGCAAGCCGAGGCCGAGCATCGGGGGCACGTCAAAGCCCTGGACGCATTCTGACGTCCCGCCATGGCGTCAATCCGCCCGCCGAGAGATCGAGGGCGAGCTGAGAAGGCGCAAGCGGAACCGAAAACAGATACCCCTGAGCGGCATGGCATCCCTCATGCGCCAGGAAATCCAGCTGCTCGTCCGTCTCGACCCCTTCTGCCACGACCCTCAACCCCAAACCCAGACCCAGCGCGACCACGGTCCGCACCAGAAGCTCGGAGGTCGACTCGCGCCCGATCTCGTGCACGAAGCTCCGGTCGATTTTGAGCGTATCGATGGGCAGTTGCTTCAGAAGCGAAAGCGAGGAATAGCCCGTTCCAAAGTTGTCGACAGCCACGCGCAATCCGCGTTCTCTGAGCAGAGTCAGGGTCTCGATCAACCGGGTGTCACGCGCCAACAGCAGACTCTCGGTGATCTCCAATTCGATCGTTCCCGAGGGGCATTCCTGTGACAGCGCGACCAACTGCTCGATCAAACGCTCATCGCTGAACTGGCAATCGGACAGGTTGATAGAGATCGGCCATGCTGCACCCTCGCGCAACCAGAGCGCGCGCTGGCGACGCAGCTCATCCATCACCCAGCTCCCGATCGGCACGATGAGTCCCGACTCCTCGGCGATGGAGATGAAATCTGCGGGCTCGACCAACCCATTTTCGCCATCCTCCCAACGCAGCAGCGCCTCCACCCCGAGGATCTCACCGGAACCGATATCCACGGTCGGCTGGTAGAGCAGCCTGAAATCACCGCGCTCCAAGGCGCAACGCAGACGCGACTCGATATCCAACTTGCGCGAGGCGGATTCGCCCATCGAGGCGGTGAAGAAACGGTAGGTGTTGCGCCCGGCCAGCTTCGCCGCATAGAGGGCGGTATCCGCGTGCTTGAGCAGCATCTCGGGCGTATCCCCATCATCCGGGCTGAGCGCAATGCCGATCGACACCGTGCAGACGATGCTGTGATCGGAGCATAGGAAGGGCTCCTTAAACCGTTCGATGACGTGCCCGGCAACCCGTTGCGCCACGCGCTCGACACCCTGCCCCTTGAGGATCACCGTCAACTCGTCGCCGCCCAGGCGCGCCACGGTATTGGCGATGCTCCCGACCCGCAGCGAGGCGCCCGTGGACGCCTCATCAACGGCATCCTGCAACCGCTGCGCTGCGCCGCGCAACAACTCGTCGCCGATGCTGTGTCCGAGCGAGTCGTTGATCCGCTTGAAGCGATCCAGGTCCAGAAACAGCAGCGCGATACGGTCGTCGCGGCGGCGGGTGCGCGTCAGCGCAGCCTCGAGATCCTGGTTGAACTGGGTGCGGTTGGCCAAACCGGTGAGGCTGTCCTGATAGGCGAGCTGATGGATGACCCGCTGACGCCGACGCCGCTCGGTCATGTCGCGCAATAAAAGGATCACTTGTTCCGAGTCGATCGCGATGAGGCGCACATCGAAAAACAGCATCTCCTCATGATCGCCGGACAACTCGACCTCCAGCTCGCGCACGCCGTGCTCGGCCAGGGTCGTGTCGAGCTCGCGCTGGATCAGCGCGCAGGCGGACTCGGGCAGCAGATCGGACAGGACGGTCGGCCTCGACTCGACTGCCTCATTAACCCTCTTGAGGATCCGGCCCAACTTGAATTGCAGCACCCGACCGCGCCGATCGAGCCGCATGAGCGCATCCGGGATCGCCGCAATCAAGGCGGCGTTGCGCGCCTCGCTGAGATGCAGCGTGTCGAGCGTCGCGTGGCTGCGCAGCAGATAGCGGATCCGATGAACGAGCAGACGCCAGTTGACCGGCTTGGAGTAGAAATCGGTGGCACCCGAATCATAGGCGGCCTCGACCGCGGACAGATCCTCCAGCCCCGTGAGCATGAGGACCGGGGTCAGCTCGAAACCGGCCAGGCCCCGGAAACGCCGACAGGTCTCGTAACCATCCATGACTGGGGTGCCCGCATCCAACAAAATCAGATCCGGTCGCTGGAAGCGCACCGCCTCCAGCGCGCCCTGTCCATCCCAGGCACCGGCGAACCTGAACCCGGATTCCTCAAAGGCGGTCTGTGCAAGCAGGTGTGTCGACGGATCGTCATCCACCACCAGAATCAGCGGACGGTCTCGCACCGCCGGCCGGTCATCGACTTCGACGAGGGGTCCCTTGGAAAGCGGCTTCGGCACGCGCGACTCGGACTCGACCGTCGGCGTGGCCACCGAGACCCGCTCGCCGAGCGCGACCTCGCGGGGCCGGTCACCGACACCGCCGAAGCGCACGCCAATCGCGATTCGGGTCTCGGCGGCCACCTGCTCCAGGGTCGCGGTCGCGCTCAGTGGCGGAACCGGGGCGCCGCCAGCACCAGATGAGCGCTCCAGCCGATTGCAGAGCGTCGCTAACCGAGCCGCTCCAAGCGTCTTGGCCGCCGAACAAAGCGCACGAGCAGACTCGGCGACCCCTTGTAGCTGACCGGCCTCGATCCCTTCGCGGATACGGGCGACCAGTGTCGATTCGGAGTCGAGATAGCTGGCGATCATCCGCGTCACCAGCGCGGAGCCGGAGCGCGGATCGATCGAGCCGATCTCATCGAGCGCCTGGGGGTCCAGGACCGGGACAGCCTCAAGATCGTCGAGCCGGAAGGGATCCGCACCGAGCCGCGTCGGCAGACCCAGCTTGGTCGTCACACCCTCTTCGCGCGAGTCACCCTCGGAGAGCGGCCGGACCTTCCCGCCAACCCCGCGCAGCAAGGCGCGATGCAGCGATTTCATCGAGATGGGCTTGGTCAGATAATCGTCCATGCCCGCCGACTGACACCGCTCCTGATCGCCCTCCATCGCATGCGCGGTCAGCGCGATGATCCGCAAACGCCGACCCAAACCACCGGACTCACGCAGCCGCAGACGACGCGTCGCCTCATAACCATCCATCAGCGGCATCTTGCAGTCCATAAGCACCGCGTCGAAGGACTCGGCCACACAAGCATCCACCGCAGCCTGGCCATCGAAGACCGCGCGCGATTCGCATCCCAGCGCCGAAAGCATGGCAACCGCCAGATCCTGATTGATGGCGTTATCGTCGGCGACCAGCACCTTGAGGCCGAGCGGCTCTAACGCACCGCTTTCGGCCGCCACAACCTCAGTGGAACCGAATCCGACCCCGCCACCAGGCGTCACCCTCGCCAGGGTCGTGATCAGTTGACCGCGACGCACCGGTTTGACGAGATAGGCATCGACATGCAGCGCGGCCGTGCTCTCGTCGCCCCAGTCATCGACTGTCGGGACCAGCAGGATCCGCGCAACCCTGTCGAGCGCTGGCGTCTCGGCGAGCGCGGACGGCGAAGCAAGCAGATCCAGCCCCTTCAGCTCGGAGTCCATAACCAACAGATCGAAGGGAACGACGCCGTCGTGCGCCTCGAACAGGACCTCGCGCGCCTCTTCGGGATCGGTGCATTCGTACACCAGAATCCCTGCCTCGCTCGCATAGTCGTAGAGCGCCGTCAGGGCCTGACTCTGGGGGCCGAGCAGAACCATCCTCATGTCATGCAACTGGGCCCGAGCGACCGACCAGGGTGGCTCCCATTGAGTGACGGTCACAGGGAGCCTGAATCCAAGCCCCTCACTGCGCCCGCCATCCCCCAGGACACTCCCCCCGCCCATCAACTCGATCAGGTCGCGCGCGATCGAGAGGCCCAAATGCGAGCCGCTCCCAGCGATCGCATTCCCGCCCAGAGCGGCCGAGTCGAACTCGCCGCCGAGCCACCCTTTCCCGGTAACCTGAACCTCAACCCGAACCACCGCCCGATCACCCTCACGCTCGTCCAGGCGCGCCACCAGCAACAGCTCCCGGCCGAGAACGCCGCGAATCGCCGCAGCGCCGAATATCCCGAGAACCTGAGAGATACGGACCTGATCGCCACGAATGGCGTGCGGCAGATCGGGATCGAGTCGAATGGCCAGCTCGACACCGCGCTCGCGAGCGCGGTCGGCGAGCGCGACCAGACTCTCCTCAATACAATCCGCCAGCACGAAATCACCGGTGCTGAGCCGAATGCGCCCCGCCTCGATCTGGGCGATATCGAGCATGTCGTTGATCGCCGTGCGCAAGGCCCCACCCGAGCGAACCAGGGCGGAGGGGAGACGCCGCTGACCGCTTGGCAGATCTTCCGCGATCAGCAATTCGCCGATTCCCATGACGCCGGCGAGATGCGTATGGATCTCATGGCTCATGTTCGAGAGGAGCTGAGACTTGGCCTGCTTGACCTGGTCCGCGACCTCCAGCAGACGCTCAGCCGCGCGCCTGGCCGACTCCGATTGACGAATCTGTTGCTCCAGCTCGACATTGGCCTGCGCCAGATGACCGCACCGCTCATTGAACTCGTGTTCGATGCGCTCGCGCTGGCGGAAATACCAGCGATCGCGCTGCCCCAGCTGTTCGAGCTGTTCGAGCAAGGCATTGAAACCGGCGACGACACGCGTAAGCTGGGTGTCCTCCATCGGGGCTGCGCGCAATCCGTAGTCGCCCTCGCGCAGGGCGCGCTCGAGCAGGGATGAGAGGGCGACGAGCGGGAGGGTGACGCGCCGCTGCCAGCGATCGGCGACCAGCAACCCCATGGAGATGGCCAGCAACACCACGAACATCAGGAGGGCGGCGTTCGCCACCACACGGTTCGGATTCGACTGAATGACGACGACCGCAGGGACCAGCAGTAGAAGCGAGGTCAGGATCGCAGCGCCTCGGATGCGCCGGAACATATCGCCAAGCGGCGAGCAGGATGCGGACTTCATTCCGACGGCTCCTCCATTGCTTCGAGCATTCCCGATTCGAACGTTTCGATAAAAAATAAGGTGCCGCTAGAGTACGAAGCCATCATCCGGATACCGTCCAGCGCCGCAACACCTCGGCCAAATCGGCCAGTTTGAACGGCTTGACCAGATAGTCGTCCATGCCGGCGGCCAGCGCCCGCTCGCGATCGCCCTCCATCGCATAGGCCGTCAGGGCGATCACGGGGAGATACTCCCCGCGTGCCTGCTCCCTCGAACGAAGCCGCCGGGTCGTTTCGTAACCGTCCATCAAGGGCATCTGACAATCCATGAGGACGAGGTCGTAATCCGAGCGCGCCAATTCGGCGAGAAGGGCCTGTCCGTCCGCGCACAACACCGCCTTGCAGCCCAACGCGTTCAGCATGCTCTCGATGACGTCCTGATTGACCGGATTGTCCTCCGCGACCAGAACCCGCAAGCCCAGACTCGGCTGCTCGCCCCCCGGCCGATCCAGTTCAGGAAACGCCTTGTCCTCGCCCAGAGGCGAGCCGTGTATGATAACACCTAAGGCCCGTGCCAAGGCTTGGCACTCCACAGGCTTCATCAGACATTCCAGCCCGTCCCAACCAGACGGCTTCGCGCCCGCCGATCTGTGCTCGCACAGCAGAACGGCCCCCATTGCCTGGTCGACCAGGTCGCGCAGCACCCGGCCGACGGGCAGATCCAGCGAGGGTAGCTGCGCCGCGTCGAGAACGAACAGAGAAAAACCGTTTCCACCGGCGGCCAGGGTAAGCGCCAGCTCCATCGCCTCGCCCAGATCGGGAACCTGCTGTACCTCGATACCCAAGGTAGCGCAATCGTCGATCAGCCGGGCCGAGCCTTCCCGATCGCCATCGATCAGCAGGACACGGAGTCCCTCCAGATTCAGAGTCTGATCGGACCACCCTGGACTCGCCTTCGACAGGGTCAACTCGATCTGGAACACGGAACCATGCCCGGGCAAGCTATCCAAGGTCAGCGTGCCATGCATGAGATCGACCAGTTGCTTGGTGATCGCCAGCCCGAGCCCGGTTCCGCCGTAGCGTCGTGATGTCGACGAATCGGCCTGACTGAAACGATCGAAGATCCGCGACTGCTCCTCGGGCGAGAGCCCGATGCCCGTATCCCTGACGGCGATACGGACCCGAACCTCGTGCTCGGTCTCCTCCAGACAGCTCAGGCTCAGCTGCACATAGCCCGTCTCGGTGAACTTGACCGCGTTCGAGACCAAATTCATCAGGATCTGGCGCAGACGACCGGGATCGCCCATGACTCGGCTCGAACAATGCGGCGAAATACGCGTCATCAGCTCCAGCCCCTTGCGGCGCGCCGTCTCGGAGAGGAGGTCCGAGGTCCGTCCCATGAGCGCATGCAGATCGAACTCGACGTGCTCCAGCTCCAGACGGCCGGCCTCGATCTTGGAAAAATCCAGGACATCGCTGATGATGCCGAGGAGCGATTCGGCCGAAACCTGGACGGTACGCACGAAGTGCCGTTGGCGCTCGTCCAATTGCGTTCCCCATAACAGCTCGGCCATACCGATGATGCCGTTCATGGGGGTGCGAATCTCATGGCTCATCGAGGCGAGGAACTGGGACTTCGCCAGACTGCCCGCCTCCGCCGCATCGCGCGCCTGGCGCAGATCCTCATCGCGCAACTGGATCTGCTCCAGCATCCCGTTGAAGGCACGAATCAGGGTGCCGAGTTCGTCCGCGCGACCGGCATCGAGCCGGATCGAGTAGTCACGCCTGGAGGCGAGATTCTCCATCGCGCCCGCCACCGCGTTGAGCGGCTTCGAGATCAGACGATGCAACCCCACCGCAAGCAGGAAGGCCAACAGGATTCCGCACAGAAACACCACCGAGGTCAACACAACCTGACAGAGGATGCGCTGGCGCAACTCGCCCGTGTCGTACTGCAGGTCCATCACACCAAGCGCTTTGCCCTTGACGGATACCAGAAGGCGGACATCCAGATAGTCATCGCGAAAGCGGGTCAACGGCTCTCCGGCCGATAGCCTACCGAGCGCCATGATCTCGGGATGCGCGGCCTCGTAGCGATCGATCCGATGCAGCCGCAACTCATGTCGTGCCTCTCGGCTCCGATAGCGGGCAAAGAGCTTGCCGTCGAATGTACGGATACGGATCTGCAACACATCGCGCTCGCTGCCCAGGGCATTGAAGACCTCCTCGGCCGCCTCCTCGTCCATGAAGGCCAGGGCTGCGGCCGTATTGATGCCCGCGACGCGAGCCAATGCCGTGACCCGTTCCGCCAGCCCCGAACGCATGCTGACGACGTCGGTGACCATGACCACCCCGGTCGAGAGCAACAGCACGGGCAGGACGACCAGCATCACCACCGAAACGACCTTCCAGCGCATGGAGAGATCGCGAAAAAACTGAATCATGGGGAAACACCTTCGCGGGTGCCGGAGACGAGAGTTGAAAGACGCAGAAGCTTCGAGCTGATGCGGATACCGACGCGCTCGGCCGCATCCCGATCGATGATCGTCCTCAGACGCTGGCCGCGACGCACCAGACCGATCATGCCGCCTTCGCGAACGAACGCCTCCGACGCACCGATCGTGAGAACCGCCGTCCCCCGGACCGCTTTCAGGATCTGACGCGCACGCGTCTTGGCGCCATGTCCGATATAGAGCAGATGACAGCGACGCCAATCCAGCGGCTCGTTTGCCGATATGAGCCGCAAGGCCCGCCCACCGACATGCTCGTCGGCCAGCACCTCCTCCAGACTGGCGCGCAGCGCCTGAGACCCGACGACGCAATAGCGAATGGGGCTGGTCGAAGATTCGAACGCGGTGGGAGGCCAGTCGACGAAGACGGCGAAATTGAAGAGATAGACGGCGCGGACCTCAACCTCGGAGAAGCTCTCGGCGTGAGATCGGGCCAAGACAAGACAGAGAAGCACGAACGACGCACAGGACGCGAAGAGACGGAGTCCCCCCACCGACCGCCCCACGACGCCAGCACCGACCTTTGGCTCACGCGCGGAATTGCTTTCCAAAGGAACCTGTCTCATCGACTCTCCGTCGTCGACATTGCCCACAATCCTCTCCGCGCGATCCGTGCACAGACACGTGCGATCGAGCGACCGACCAATCGGCTAGCAGCCAATCCCTAAAAGAACCACTTGGCTTGTAGAAGCAGACTACGCTCCACCTGGGTATAGACCAAACCATCGGCCACGGAGCCGCCGCGGAAATTGGAAAGCTCCCCATGATGATCGTCACTCAGATTCCGTCCGATCAGACTCAATTCCATGTCCGGCGCCAATCGCCACCCTAAACGCACGTCGAGCCGAACGTAGGCATCGCTGGCAAAGTTCTCCACTCCATCGACAAAATAGAGGTTGGTATCGAACTCCCAATTCGATCCGATATCGACCCAGGAGCGCAGACTCAGCTGATGATGCGGGGCCGAATCGTAGATATCGATCGAGGCGATAGAGGCACTTTCATCGGAGTTCAGCTCCATCTGCAACCAGCTATAGGCCAGCTTCAAGCGCCAAGCGTGCGTCAGATCCCAGTTGCTCGCCAGTTCCACGCCATAGCCGATCCCGTCCCCACCGTTGTCGTAGGTGAGCACAAGCCCGCGCCCGACCATTTTATAGGTCTGAAGATGATCGTACTGATTGACGAACGCGGTCAGGTCGATCGAGAGATTCTCGCGCGGACGGGCGCGCAACCCGACCTCGTAGGCGGTTAGACGCTCCGACGTCAGCTCCGGGTTGCCCGAAATGACGATAGGGCCGGCCATGATGATGGAGTCGCTCTCGAAGCGCGAGCTGGTGCGCACCGCGCGCGAAACGGCGGCCCAGAGATTGGTGTCGGTCGCCATATTCCACAGCAGGCGTATATTCGGCTGCAACTCCCAATGGGTGTAGTCGTTGCGCTCGAGTTTGGTGCCAACGATCAGGTGCAACCGCCCATTGGCAAGCGAGAGATCGTCCTGAATGAAACCGCTCAGGATCGTATCCTGGCGGCGCGAGGGATCCAAACGGAGCGCCGAGCCAGGGCCGGTCGAGAGATCGTCGCGGGTCGTGCGATACCCCAATCCCCAAACCAGCAGATGCCGGCCCGCAAGGTTGATGTCCTGCTTGAGATCGATATCCAGGGTGTCTCGGATCTCGGTCAGGGTCCAGTTGGTGCGACGCGTCTGGTCATAGTAGATCTGCAGCGCCAAAGCCGAATCCATGCCCTGCTGACGCGACCAGCGGCCCAGCAGATTGCCTCCGGAGATGTCCGCCTCGGCGCTGATCAGCCCGGATCGTCTGGCCAGGTTCGCCCCAGCATCGCCGTCGTAATAATCGCCCTGGAGGGTCAAAGTGTCCTCGGTCGAGAGATCCAGGTCGGCGCGAAACCCAAGCTGCCCGCCGCGCCAATCATCGCCGCCCTCCTCGCCCGAGCGGGTCACGCTACCATCGCGCTCGAAGCCCTTCGCATAGACACGCAGCGCCCCGCCATCACCGACCGGCAGACCATAACGGATGGCGCCGGAGGTACGCTCCTCGTTGCCCACCGCGAGCTCGAGCAGCCCCCCCTCCGTATCGTGCGCGGAGCGGGTAATGATATTGATGATGCCGTTGACCGCGTTGGCACCCCAGAGTGTTGCGCCCGGCCCTCGGATGACCTCGATACGCTCGATGTCATCGAGCAGGGTATCCTGCGCATCCCAGTAGACGCCCGAATAGAGCGGTGTATAGAGGGTCCGTCCATCCAACTGCACTAGCAACTTGCTCGCGTAACGCCCGTTGAAGCCGCGCGATGAGATGGCCCATTTGTTGGCGTCGATCTGAGCCACCTCGATCCCAGGCACCATGCGCAACAGCTCGGGGATACGGGTGGCTCCGGAACGGCGAATGTCCTCGGAGGAGATGACGAACAGGGCCGCTGCCGCATCCGCATACTTCTGTGGACGTCTGGAGACGGACGTCACCGAGACGTCGAGCAACTCCTGGATCTTCATCCCCTTGAGCCGCTGCAGCCGATCCGAGACCAAGAGGTCGTCACCCTGGGCTGGCAGCGCACCGAGACAGAATAGACAGACAAACGACCGGAGCAGACGCAAACGGGCGGTCTCGGAACGGGTGCGGGATAGGTCCAAGGTCATTGCGACTCCTGGCGTAACGGGGCGCGATCATTGAGCGGAAAAATGCCGGCTTGCATTCTAGCCCCAGGCTGGCGACCTTACGATACGTCCAGAACCCTCCGACCAAGCGATGCCCGAAAGGAGATGCCATGAACGCGCTGACCGTGGAACGCTATGTGGGAGACGCCATCGCACCCCATGTCCCGGCCCTCGCCGAGCTGAGGATCCGCGTCTTTCGCGAATGGCCCTATCTGTATGACGGCGACCTGCACTATGAGGCGCACTACCTGGAGACCTACAGCCGCTCCCCCGAAAGCCTTTTCGTCCTGGTCCTGGATGGCGAACGGGTCGTCGGTGCCTCCACCGGACTGCCCATGGCCGACGAGACCGAGGAGTTCAAACGCCCATTCCTGTCCCAGGGTTACGATCCGGAGCGGATCTTCTATTTCGGCGAATCCGTCCTGCTCCCCGAGTACCGAGGACGAGGACTCGGCGTGCGTTTCTTCACCGAGCGCGAGGACTATGCGCGCGGACTGAAGCGCTTTTCCCACGCGGCCTTCTGCGGTGTCCAGCGCCCGCTCGATCATCCGCGCCGCCCGGCCGATTACGTCCCGCTGGACGCATTCTGGACCCGCCGAGGCTACGTCAAGCATCCGGAACTGGAAACGACCTACACCTGGAAGGACCTCGACGACACCGAACAGAGCCCCAAGCCCATGACCTTCTGGCTCAAGAGCCTGGAACCACGCGAAGGGGCCTGACGCCAAGACCCTCAGATCCACGTCAAACGGAGAAAGACCCGATGCAAAGAGCAGATCTCAACCGCAACGCACGCCAACTCGGCGCCGGAGCCGTCGCACTCGTCATGCTGATCGCCGCCGGATGCGACCAAAGCGAACCGCCACCGCCAGCCGGCCCAGCCGAGCGTGCCGGCAAACAGATCGACGCCGCCATTCAGGAGGGCTCCGCCCGCGCCCAGAGCGCGCTCGATCAGGCCAACGACAACATGGAGAAGGCGGGCGCCTCGATCGACAACGCCGTCGACCGCGCGAAGGAAGGGCTGGCCAAGGCCGCCGACGCAGCCGCCGAGCGGCTCGAAGCCGCCAGCGAATCGCTGGACTCGAAACCCGCCTCGGAGGACGCATCCCAGTAGCGACGTTCCGCGTCCCCAAGTGCGCCTTGGGGACGCAGCCCGTCCGAACAGTCAGCGACGGCGCGTTCCGCCCCCCAGCAGGGACCCCATGATGCCGCGCACCAACTGGCGGCCGATCTGGGTGCCGAGCGAGCGCATCGCGCTGGTCGCAAAGGCCTCGATCGGACTCTGACGCGAACCTGAAGCTGATCTTGAGCGGCGCCTGGACGATGGGGCCTCGGGCTCCGATCCGCGCGAGGCGGCTGCCTCCTGCGCACGACGCTCCAGGATCTCGTAGGCCGATTCTCGATCGACCAAGGTGTCGTAGACGCCCGCAACCAGCGAGTCGCGCATCAGCGTCTCGCGCTCGGCCATGCTGATCGGCCCGAGCTGGCTCCTCGGCGGGGCGATATCGACCCGACGCACCATACCCGGCACGCCGTCCTCGTCCAGCGTCGAAACCAGCGCCTCCCCGACCCCGAGCGCAGTGATGACCGCCTCGGTGTCCAGCTGCGGATTCTCACGAAAGGTCTGGGCTGCGGCCCGAACCGCCTTCTGATCCTTCGGGGTATAGGCACGCAATGCGTGCTGCACCCGATTGCCGAGCTGGCCCAGTACGTCTTCCGGGATGTCGAGCGGATTCTGGGTGACGAAATAGACGCCGACACCCTTGGACCGGATCAGACGCACCACCTTCTCGATCGTGTCGAGCAGGACCTTGGGCGCATCGTCGAACAGCAGATGCGCCTCGTCGAAGAAGAGCACCATGCGCGGCCGCTCCCTATCGCCAACCTCGGGCAGCTCCTCGAAGAGTTCGGACAGCAGCCACAGCAGGAAGGTGGAGTAGAGCGCAGGCGTATGGATCAGCTTCTCGGCGACCAGGACGTTGATATAGCCGCGCCCCTGCACGTCGGTCTGCATCATGTCCTGCAGGGCCAGAGCCGGCTCGCCGAACAGACGCTCACCGTCCTGCCGCTCCAGTGCGAGCAGACGACGCAGGATGGCACCGACGCTGGCCCTGGAGACGCTGCCGTAACGGGTCCGTAGACTGCCTGCATTGTCCGCAACGTGGGCCAACAGGGCGCGCAGATCCTTGAGATCGAGCAACAGCCAGCCGTTCTCGTCGGCAACCTGGAAGACGATGTTGATCACCCCCTCCTGCACCTCGTTGAGGTTGAGCAGGCGCGAGAGGAGCAGCGGCCCCAGCTCGCTGATGGTGGTACGCAGCGGATGCCCCTGCTCGCCGAAGATGTCCCAGAACATCACCGGATTGGCGGCATGGACGAAACCTTCGCGCGCTTCCAGGGTCAATTCGGCCACCCGCTGGGCGACACGCGGATTGTCGCCGCCTGGCTGGCCGATGCCGGCGAGATCGCCCTTCACGTCGGCCAGGAAGACCGGCACACCCATGCGGCTGAAGCCTTCGGCCAGACGTTGCAGCGTAACCGTCTTGCCGGTCCCTGTCGCCCCGGCCACAAGACCGTGCCGATTGGCCATGCGCCCGAGCATGGAGATCTCTTGAGAACCGCTCATGCCGATGAGAAAGACATTCGTCATTGACAGCACTCCGTGTAATTCGACGATCAGTCGCTCGGCGATGACAACATCAACGAGTATACCCATTGCATTCGGCACGCCCGTGCCAAATCATCTGCGCCGAGCCATTCTCTGGCCCGCGCCGGCACAACCCGACATCGGCCACATCACCCTTCAGGAAGAGACGCATGATCAAGCTGTATCGATCCATTCCTTCACTCGCCACCATCCTCGGCGTCGCCCTACTCGTCATCGGCTGCTCGCAGGCTGCGGGGCCGCAACTCTCGCCGCCCGAGGCGCTCGACATGACCAACAAGGGCGAACTCACGCTCATCGACGTCCGCACCCCCATGGAATGGCGCCAGACCGGCGTCGCCCCCATGGCCCATCGTATCGACATGCATAACCCCAAGGGACCGGACGGGTTCGCCCAAGCGGTTCTGCAGACGGTGGACGGCGACCGCTCGGCGCCCATCGGACTCATCTGCCGCACAGGAAACCGCAGCCGACACATGCAGCAGGAGCTGATCTCGCGCGGATTCACCCATGTCTACGACGTCAAGGAAGGCATGATGGGCAATTCGAACGGTCCGGGCTGGGTCCGTCTCGGTCTGCCCGTGAAGCCCTGCCCCGACTGCTGAGGCCAACAAGGGGATGATTGTCGCCATCGCCCGCTATCTCGCTCCATTCGCGCCCCATCGCACTCACTGTGGTGAGGGTGCTCGCCGCAACACACATCCATCACATATCACCGAGGAATAGAGAGATGACCAAGGTAACTACACTCTGCGCCAGTCTGATCCTGGCCGCGACCGCCACCTCCGCCATGGCGGCCAACCCCAAGGTCGCGATGGACGTCAGCATCGACGGCCAGCCGGCCGGCACCATCACCCTGGAACTGTTCGCAGACAAGGCGCCCAAGACCGCCGAGAACTTCCGCGCACTCTGCACTGGGGAAAAAGGCGACGGCCTCGATTTCGCCGGAAGCCCCTTCCACCGCATCATTCCGGGATTCATGGTCCAGGGCGGCGACATCACCAACGGCAACGGCACCGGCGGCAAATCCATCTACGGCGCACGTTTCGCGGATGAAAACTTCGACCTCGACTTCACCGGACCGGGCCAGCTCGCCATGGCCAACGCCGGTCCCGACACCAACGGCTCGCAGTTCTTCATCACCCTGGCCGCGACCCCCTGGCTTAACGGCCATCACGTGGTGTTCGGTCAGATGGTCGACGGCATGCCGGTCCTGCGCGCCATGGAGGAGCAGGGAACGCGCTCGGGTCGTCCAAAGACCGACGTCACCCTGACCGACTGCCGCCAGCTCTGAGGAACCTCACCGGATTCCGCTTTCGCCGCATCCGGGCTACGAGCCGTAGCCTGGATGCAGCGCAGCGAAACCGAGAGCACCATCCCGCCTCGGTCCCCCAGATGAGACGTTGCGCCCTCCCGGCGGGGTCTTCACTCCGGATCGCAACGGCGCAGATAGCTGGCGAAGCGTGGCAACCCGCTGCTCGTATGGCCCCGATAGCGAAAGGTCACGCAGCTTCCAAGCGGCGGCGGATCGTCCCGCTCGGCATCCGAGAACCCGGTTCCGATCCGAAATCGTCGTCCCTGTCGATCCTCGACCAGCAGCGAGCCCAGCATTCCCTCGTACTTACCCCGTCCCGGAAGCTGTCCGAGGACAATGGCCTCGTCATCCAGATAGGGCTTGAGCTTGAGCAGGCCGGAGGTGCGCCCCTCGCGGTAGAAGGCATCCTCGCGATGCAGCATCAACCCCTCGCCGCCCGCCGCAACCAATGACGCAAGATGCGTCATGAGCGCCTCATGATCGGACACGCGGAACTGATCGACCCCGAACAGATAGGGGGCATCCGATGTGCCGACCAGGGACCGCAGTCGTGTCAAACGGCTCCCGAAAGGCTCGCCCGAGGTCGGCAGATCGAAGGCCATGAAGCGCACCTCGCGCCAGGCGGCCTCATCCGGTTGCTGATGACGGACGGTCCCGGACAGACGCGCAAAGTCACCCCGACGCATCCAAAGCTCGCCATCCAGCGCAACTGAGGGAAAACCGGCCGTGAACCAGTCCGGCGCATGGATTTCATGTCCTCCACGACTGACGAGACGCGATCCGTCCCAATAGGCGCGCACGCCGTCGAGCTTCTCGCTGACCCAATAGCGCGAGAGATCGACGCCCTCAGCATAGACCTCGGCCAGTTGCAGCGGCGGCCTGAGTACCGCGTCAGCCGTCTTCGGATGCGCAAGTGACAGGGATATGGATTCAGCGTCCGCCGCTCCAAACCCTGTCGGCGCCTCAACCGCCCGCGCCGTATCGAGCGCCAGCAGAAACGCGACCAGCGAGATCGCCGACGATATCCCCGTTGCATAGCCCATGATGGCACTCCCGGATGTCGATGCTCGGATGGACTCAAACTATCCAATTGCATCGCACCAGGCAATCAATCGTGTACGACGGAGCGATGGCAATCCAGGCCGCCGAACACACCGCCCGGACTCCTCGATCGCCCTTCCCGGATCACCGGCTCACTTCCAGGGCGCCCCGTTCAAGCGGACGGTGGTCTAGTACTCGATACGGATGGCGGTTGCCTACCGGCGATCGGCCAAGGAGGCCGCATTGAACGGGCGAGGGATTCCGACAAAGAAACTGGAGGAAATGGTGGGGATGATAGGGATGCAGCGAACGGTAATCGTGGTGAATACCGTCCATCCGAACCGAGTGGCGCGATCGCCAAAGAAAGGATTCTAAGGCGACCTAATGCTCGAAGTCGCCTTCCTTGGGCTGCGATCTAGATCGCGGTCGGACGGTAGAACAGATGGCTGCCAATCTGTGTCGTGCGGCGGTAAGCACGCGACCAAGAGGGTTTGCAGTAGGTTGCATGGTAGTAGAGGGCACCACGGGTCGGATCGGGGACCGCATCGTCTAGAACCTTGCGCGCGATCTCCATAGCCCGCTGCCAAGCCCGTGCGTTCTTGGGGCGATCCGATCGACCGTCGCACCACCAAGAGAACTGGCAGCGGTTACGCTTTGTTCCGCCTTGCTGGACGACGGCGCAAATGGATCCGGGAAACGCCTTGGATCTGACGCGATTCAAGGTCACTCTGGCAACCGCGATCTGGCCAGATTCCGGCTCCGAGCGAGCCTCGTGGTAGATATTCAGAGCCAAGCAGCGAAGATCCGCGTCCTCTTTCTCCTCTTTTTTCTCCTCTTTCGACGAGACCGCAACCTGCTCGACGTGCTCTACGCGCTCGTCGGCCACCGGTTCAGCGCCTTTGACAGCGGGCGTCACGGCAACAGCCCCCAGCTCGCAATGCTCGATGGACGACGAGGCCAGTAGACAGGGGAAGATCAAGGCGGGCAAGGCCGCGACAGTCAGTACTTGCATGTATTTGGGGTCTCAATGAACTAGGCATGCAGAAACGCATTTCCTGCATAGTATAGCAATACCCCTAATAGGGAAATCCCTAACGCGCGAGGCTGTGTGCTCGCGCACACATTGCGTAACACAGATTGCTGGCTATGGAGAGTGAGCGCGAGCTGCCCCTGCCTCTAGAGATTACATCAAAATTGCATTACACTTTTTTCGATGTACATCATTTTTAATGTATAAGTCGAGGACAGGCCATGCGCACCGTGATCGGAAGCCCCGTCGAGGGTGATGACTTTTTCGACCGCGAGTCGGAGCGCCGACGCATGTGGCGCCGTTTGGAGACCGACAGTCTGTTGCTGCTCGCACCGCGACGGATCGGCAAGACCTCCTTGATGCGGGCACTGTGCGCCGAGGGCGCGGATCACGGCTTCCAGGCGGTGAGCCTCAGCTTCGCCGCCTGCTCCGACGAGATGCACTGCGTCCGGGAGCTTGCGAAGGCCATTGCGGGCGCCCGCGAACTGGACCTGTCCGCACTCCAGCAGGCACTCAAGGGTCTGTTGCCGGATCTGAAGTCACTGAAGCTGGGGCCACTGGGGATCGAACTCGCCACGGGTGAAAGTCCCGATTGGCGCGACCTCGGCGAGGCCCTGACCCGCTCCCTCGGCAGCCTCGACGGGCGCTGGCTGATCGCCGTCGACGAGGTGCCGGTCTTCCTGCTCCATCTGCTGAAGCAAGACGACGGGCTCGCCCGTGTCCGCGGCTTTCTCTACTGGCTGCGCACCCTGCGCCAGGATCACCATGCCCAGGTTCGGTGGATCCTGGCCGGCTCCATCGGGCTCGATACGGTCGCCGCCCGTCACGGACTCGGCGACACGGTCAACGACCTCAAGCCGATACCGCTCGGTGCCTTCGAGCCTGAAACCGCCGAGCGATTTCTCCAGGCGCTCGCCGAGAGCTATAAAGTGGATATGAGCGGCGAGGTCCGCAGCCACATCATCGCGCAGCTCGGCTGGCCGGTGCCCTACTACCTGCAAATCCTGTTCGGCGAACTCTACGACCGCGTCGAGGACGGCGAACGACTCGACAGCAATCTCGTAGACCAGGTCTTCGACGACCTGCTGAAACCGGCCCACAAGGGTTACTTCGACTACTGGCGCCAACGCCTCACCGAGGAACTGGGTCAACCCGACGACGGCCACGCGACCCACCTGCTCAGCCATTGCGCCCGCGACCCGAGCGGCGCCAGCCGCACGACCCTGGAGCAGGCACTCGCCGAACGGATCGCGGAGCCCGACAGCCGCGAGACCTGTCTGCGCTATCTGCTCGACATCCTGGAGAGCGACGGCTATCTGGTCCAACTCGACGACCGCTGGCGCTTCCGCCTGGAGCTGTTGCGCCGCTACTGGCTGCAGCGGGTGGCGCCATGACCCGCAGCGAGCTGGACGAGGACCTGCACGGTGTCGCCGTCTACAACCCGGACCTCTTGAGCCGCGACGAACTCAAGCGCTACTTCGTCGGGCGTCTGCCACTCCTGGAGCGCATTCTCGCCGACCTGAGACGCGAGCGGCCCGGCCGTATCGGTCAGCACCGACTCTTACTCGGCCAGCGCGGCATGGGCAAGACCAGCCTGCTGCGGCGCATCGCCATCGCCGTCGAGGAGGATCCCGAGCTGGACGCCATCTGGCTGCCGCTGACCTTTCCGGAAGAGCAATACAATGTCGCCGATCCATCCGACCTCTGGCTCAACTGTCTGGACGCGATCGGCGACGCCCTGGAGCGGCGCGGCCGGACCGACGAGGCCGAGGCGCTGGATTCCCGCATCGAGTCGCTGCACGACGCCTCGCCGGAGACCGTCCTGAATGCACTGCTGGACCAGGCGCGCCAACTGGATCGGCGTCTGCTGCTGTTGCTCGACAACGTCGACCTGATCCTGGATCGACTGCGCGAGCATCACTGGGCGCTGCGCGAGGCCCTGCAGTCCTGCCCTGAGCTGCTGCTCTTCGGCGCCAGTGCCCGGGCGATCGAGGCCAGCTACCAATACGATGCCGCCTTCTACGACTTCTTCCGCATCGACGAGCTGAAGGGGCTCACCGAGGACGAGCTGCGCACCACCCTGATCCGGCTGGCCGAGGTCGGCGGTACGCCAGCCGTCGCCGAGTTGGTCGAGCGCGATCCGGCGCGGATCCAAACCCTGCATCTGCTCACCGGCGGCAATCCGCGCACCACGGTGCTGCTCTACGGCGTGCTCGCGCAGGGACCGGGCGGCGATGTGCGCTCGGACCTGGAGGGCCTGCTGGACCGCGTCACGCCCTTGTACAAGGCCCGCTTCGAAGAGCTACCCGAACGCGGTCAGCAGCTCGTGGACGCACTGGCCCTGCACTGGGACCCGGCCAGCGCCCGCCAGCTCGCCGACCGGCTCGGCTGGGGCGTCAACCTGGTTTCGGCCCAGCTCGACCGGCTCCAGGTCCAGGGTGTCGTCGAGAAGACCGCGCCATACCAGGGCAAGCGCGCCCTGTTCCAGCTCGCCGAGCGCTTCTTCAATATCTGGTACCTGATGCGCGCCAGCCGCCGCGTCCGCCGCCGCCTGGCCTGGCTGGTGCGCTTCCTGCGCATGTGGTTCAGCACACAGGAACTCGACGCCCATGCCCGCAGCCAGCTCGCGCGCCGACGCGCCAATGCCCGCGACGCCGAATACAGCCTGGCCCTGGCCCAATGCGTCGAGGACGCACCGCTGCGCTCCGCGCTGGAGAACCAGGGACTGCGCGCCTTGCTCGACGACGGCGAGACCCGTCGCCGTCTCGGCGAACTGCTGGACCTACGCGGCGAGGATGCCGCACTGGCCACCAAGGCCGAGCGTATGCGGGCGCTCGCCGAGATCCGGGAGCGGATGACTGCGGCGCTGGAGACCGCCGAGGTCGACATCGATCGAGAGGTCTTCTTGTTCCAGCTACTCGGTAGTTCGTCGTTCTCGCTCAGCGAGAAAAAGCAAATGACCCGAAACGCTGGTGGCTGGACACCGAATCAATGGCGAGAACTCAGCCGAAACCTCGATGAAGAACGACAGAAAGGACAGGCTGTTTTGCGCATTGACATGACGGCGCTCTATCAGGCTATCGGAGAAGGGGATATGGCCACCTTTGATGACATCGAAGGCGCAGCCGCAGCGGCGGAACGTCTAGGCACGAGCGATCAACTGGCCGTTGCCTGGATGTTCCATGCCAACCAGCACCCGGAGGAGAGCGAGCAGGCCTACCGCCGCGCCATCGAGATCGCCCCAGACTATGCGTACCCCTGGTACGGGCTCGGCAATCTGCTGACACAACACTTGGCCCGCTACGACGAGGCCGAGCAGGCCTTCCGTCGCGCCATCGAGATCGAACCAAACTTCGCGTACCCCTGGTACGGGCTCGGCAATCTGTTAACGAACCACTTGGCCCGCTACGACGAGGCCGAGCAGGCCTACCGCCGCGCTATCGAGATCGATCCGAACTTCGCGGACCCCTGGTACGGGCTCGGCAATCTGCTAAAGAACCACTTGGCTCGCTACGACGAGGCCGAGCAGGCCTACCGCCGCGCCATCGAGATCGATCCGAACAATGCGCCCCCCTGGAACGGGCTCGGCAATCTGCTGATACAACACTTGGCTCGCTACGACGAGGCCGAGCAAGCCTACCGCCGCGCCATCGAGATCGATCCGAACAATGCGGCCCCCTGGAACGGGCTCGGCAATCTGCTAAAGAACCACTTGGCTCGCTACGACGAGGCCGAGCAGGCCTACCGCCGCGCCATCGAGATCGATCCAAACAATGCGCCCCCCTGGTACGGGCTCGGCAATTTGCTGCAGGACCACTTCGCCCACTACGACGAGGCCGAGCAGGCCTACCGCTGCTCCATCGAGATCGATCCGGACTTCGCTCACCCCTGGAACGGGCTCGGCAATTTGCTGCAGGACCACTTGGCCCGCTACGACGAGGCCGAGCAGGCCTTCCGTCGCGCCATCGAGATCGATCCGGACTTCGCTCACCCCTGGAACGGGCTCGGCAATCTGCTAAAGAACCACTTGGCCCGCTACGACGAGGCCGAGCAGGCCTACCGCCGCGCCATCGAGATCGATCCGGACGAGCCAGCCTTCAGCAATGCACTCGCTTGGTTTTTGTACCAACAGGATCGGGATCTCCTAGAGGCACGCCGTCGTGCCGAGCGAGCGATCGAACTCGCGCCGGAAGACCTCTACAGCATCCATACACTCGCCACAATTCTCGTCAGTCTCGGCGACTGGCCGGCTGCGGCACCGCTGATCCAACGCCTCGTCGACGAGAGCAGCACAGCCTTCATCGAAGAGACCTGGGACGATGTCCTGACACTATTCCAAGAAGCCGTGCGGGCCGACCAAGCCGCCGCCGCGCGCGATCTGCTCGACGCCACGGAGGCCGGCGAACGGTGGCGGCCGCTGCGCGAGGCGCTGGCCGCCGCGGCCGAGGGTAGCGCAGACTATCTGCGCCTGGTGGCACCGGAGGTGCGCACGCCCGCGCGGGCGATCTTCGAGCGTCTGACTGCTGAACCGCACCCAGTGCGCAATGCGTCATGAGGTTTCCTTCGAGCGAACCTTCCGGGCTGCGTCGCTACACTCACCCTCATTTGACTGATTCGGACCCAATTCACGACGGCTCCCGCGCCCGATCGAGCACGGGCGCTTAAACGCCCGCCGCTCCCAAGCAATCAGCATCAACGCTGTGCATCCCACGGATTGATGACGGCCACGCCCGCAGCCTCGGGGAAGGTCACACCGCGCGTTGCCGCCATCATCCCACTGGCGACAATCCAGCCTCATCAGTGTCTACACTTGGCGAACAACCTGCTCGCCACCGGGCGTGCGCCGATATCGGATCCACCATCACGACGACGCCTACGGGAGGACAGCATGAACCGCCAGCCTACGCCCCACCAACGCGTCTCTCGACGGCTTCTCGCCCTTGCCCCCGCCCTGCTTGCACTCGCCATTCCAGGCGTCCGGGCCGACTGCCCGGCCGCTCAGCCGGAGCCGCTGCTGCCGAGCGATCCGGCGCTCTGTCGCACGCTGGCTCCGGTCGTGCGCGACCCGAGCGCCCTGCCGCTCGACCAGTACGAGGCGCGGCTCGCCGACTTCCTGTCCCACTGGTGTCACCACGACAGCGAGGCCGGCTGGGTGCGCGACAAGCGGGTGCGCGACACCGGCCCCTTCGTCGCCACGCGCGGGACTGGCGAGGATGGCCAATGGAGCGGCAGCGCCTACGGCACCCACGGCGCGGTGCTGATCTGGTACTCGCCCGAGATGGTCGAGTGGATGGAGCACCACCGACCGGCCGAACCCGGTGCGACAAGTCCGGCTGACGCCGAGCCGGTGCCCGATGGCGCCATCATGGTGAAGGAGATGTATCCCTCGCCCGCCGCGCGCTGCACCCAGGTGGAGCCCGAGCGATTGAAGCCGTCGAGCGGGGCGGCGGTGATGGTGCGCGACCGCCAGGCGGCCAAGGACGGCTGGTTCTGGGGTTGGTTCGGCTGGACGGGCTGGGACCCGGACTGGCCCGCAGGTCCGAGCAACCGGCTCGCCTACATGGGCTTCGGCCAGTACTGCATGAACTGTCACGCCTCGGCCGCCGACGACCTGACCTTCGCCGACCTGAAGAACGTCGAGGGCTTCGGCGGACAGCCCAACGTCTATCTGGTGCAGGACTGGTTCGAGCGCCAACGCGTGGTCCCCGCACACCATGAGCTGCTGACCGAGGACGCCGACGACTCGCTGCCGGTAGACCAGCCGCGCGAGACCAGCGATCCGGCGATCCTCGCCACGCTTCCGGGCGCCGCCGAAGGAGCGAACGGGGTCGCGCTCGCCCGCATCGATCTCAGCGCCATCGCCCTGCCCTCCCAGACCTACGACAACGTCTGGATGCCTGCCGACGGACCCGCCGTCCACAGCCAGTATCTGACCAGCGACCAGTGTCTGGGCTGCCACGATGCCGGAGGCACCGGCCTGCAATTCGACATGACCGCACCCGACCCGCACGGCGACGCACTGCTCAACCTCTCGCCCTACGCCACCTGGCGCAGTTCGCCGATGGGGCTCGCTGGACGCGACCCGGTGTTCTTCGCCCAGCTCGCGAGCGAGACCCAGCGCTTCCATCCCGACCAGTCCGATCTGGTGCAGACCACCTGTCTCGGCTGTCACGGCATCCTCGGTCAACGTCAGTGGCAGATCGACAATCTGCCGGAGGCGAACGGACAAGACGCCCAGGACGGGTGCGCGACCTTCGAGCGCGCTCTGGTCGACGCCGTGCCCTATCCGCCCGACGCCCCGAGCGCGGCCCACGCCAGCTATGGCGCGCTGGCACGCGACGGCATCTCCTGCATGGCCTGCCATCACATGGTATTGGGCCAGGCGGCCACCCGCACCTATGCCGGTCAACCGCAGAACCGCTGTGTCGAACGCCGCCAACAGCAGCTCAACCCGGACGCCACCGGCTTCGCCCGCACCTTCACCGGCAGCTTCCTGGTCGGTCCTCCAGACCGGCTCTACGGTCCCTTCGAAGACCCCAAACCGAAACCCATGCAGCATGCGCTCGGCATCACCCCGGAGCACAACGCCGCCATCCTGAGCTCGGAGGCCTGCGGCACCTGCCACACCGTCCATCTGCCGGTGCTGCGTCAGGGCGAGACGCTCGCCCACGTCTACGAGCAGACCACCTACCCCGAATGGGCCTTCAGCGCCTATCGCACCGGCGACAGCCCGGACGGTCCACTGCCTCGGGGCGCGGGCACGCGCGCCCAGTCCTGCCAGGGCTGTCACATGCCCTCGCGCGCGCCGGACGGCACGCCCTACCGCAGCAAAATCGCCGCGATCCAGGAGCTCGACGGCTTCCCCGCCACCGACAATACCCTACCCGCCGAGGCAATCGACCTGCCCGAGCGCGACGGCTTCGCCCGCCACACCCTGGTCGGACTCAACGTTTTTCTGGTCGAGATGTTCCAGCAATTTCCCGAACTGCTCGGGATGCGCACCCAGGATCCGATGATGGTCACCAAGGGTCTGGAACCCCTGCTGCGCACCGAGCGTGAGATGCTCGATCAGGGCGCGCACGCGACCGCAGCGATCCGCATCGAGGGCGCACCGCAGCTCGACGACAGCAAGCTCTCGGCTCAGGTACGCATCGAAAACCTGGCCGGACACAAGTTCCCGTCCGGGGTCGGGTTCCGTCGCGCCTTCGTCGCCTTCGAGGTGCTCGACGCCAGCGGCCAGGTGCTCTGGACCTCCGGGCGGACCAATGACGCGGGGCTCATCGTCGACGCCGAGGGCAAACCGATCGCCGGCGAGCTCTGGTGGCGCGACGACTGCTCCGCGCGCATCGACCCCGAAACCCGTGCCCACCAGCCGCACTATCAGCTGATCGAGGCGCAGGATCAGGCGCAGATCTACCAGGAGCTGGTCAGCACACCACCGGCACAGGGACCGGCGAGCTGCGGTCATGACGCCACGCCCGTGGGCGAGCTGACCACCAGCTTTCTCTCCATCTGCGCCGAGGTGAAAGACAACCGCATCCTGCCCCACGGCTATCTGGACCTGGCCGCGCGCACCGAGATCGCCCGCGCACTGGGCGCCGGCCCCGACCTCGCTGCAGACGCAGGCTCCACCGCCGTCGGCGACGACCCGGACTATGTCGAGGGCGGCGCCGACCGGCTCATCTATCGCATCGCACGCTCGGAGCTTCAGGGACAGCCCGCCTCGGTGCGCGCCACGCTCTACTACCAGGCGACTCCGCCCTTTTTCCTCCAGGACCGCTTCTGTACCGCCACCGGCAGCGACGCCGAGCGCCTGCGCTACCTTGCCGCCCATCTCGACCTCGACGGCAGCGCCGCCGAGGATTGGAAGCTCAAGCTGGTCTCCACCGAAGCGGTGGCAATCGAGGCGACTGAAGGCGCAACGATGTCAGCGCATTGAAGACGCATCGGCTGACGGGGCAAAGGCGAGCCGGGTCGCATAGTCGCGGACCGCCTCGGGCCAGTTGGCAATCTGGAGGTCGAAGCGGGAACGATCGTTCGCGAACAGGGCGCGTGTCGCTTCTTCGAACCCGGACAGATCGCCCGCCATCGCCGACATGAACTGATAGGCGGCCTCCTGTGCCGCCCTCATCTGTTGCCTGGCACCTACGGTGCGTCTTGTAGTGGTCAAGTCCCAGCGGACACTTTGTTAAGCTGCGTTCGCCTTTGCCTCGAACTCTGCTGGGCTGACATAGCCCAGATAGGAGTGGCGGCGCTGGCTGTTGTAGAACATTTCGATGTAGTCGATCACACACGCTCTCGCTTCATCGCGGGTGGCGAAGAGTCGCCGATCGGTGCGCTCACGTTTGAGGCTCCCGAAAAAGCGCTCCATCGGCGCATTGTCCCAACAATTGCCCTTGCGGCTCATCGATGGGGTCAGTCCATGCTCGCGCAACAGGTCCTGGTAAGCCTGACCGGCATACTGGCTGCCCCGGTCGGAATGGTGCATCAGCCCTGGCGGCGGGCGACGTCGGCCGAGCGCCATGCGCAGGGCATCGCAGACCAGCGGTGCTTGCATGCGCTCTGATAGCGCCCAACCCACGACACGCCGTGCGTAGAGGTCGATCACCACCGCGAGGTAGAGCCAGCCTTCGTTGGTCCAGAGATACGTGATGTCCGACGCCCAGACCCGGTTCGGGGCTCTCACCTCGAACTGTCGATCCAAGAGATTCTCAGCCACCGGCAACCGATGACGACTGTCGGTGGTGAGCTTGAAGCGACGCTTGCATCGCACCTCAATGCAGCCTTCCTGCATCAGACTGCGCGCCTGACAGCGCCCAACCGAGAATCCCTCGGCGCGCAGTTCCTGCGCCATACGTCGGCTGCCGTAGACGCCTCCAGTTCGCTCATGAATCGCTTTGACCCGCAACACCAGATCCTGCCTCTCTTTCCTACTGCCTTGTCGGCACCGCTCTTGATAGTCGTAGAAACCGCTGGCACTGACCTCCAGGATCCGGCACAGCACGCGGATCGGATAGCTGGCCTTCTGCGCCTTGATGAACTGAAATTTCAGCTCGACTCCTTGGCGAAGAAGGCCGCCGCTTTTTTTAGGATTTCGCGCTCCATGCGCAACTGCTTGACCTCAGCCCTCAGGCGCTTGAGTTCCTCGGCCTCCTCGCCCTTCAGGTGCCCAGCTCCGGCCGAGGATGAGACCTGCCCATACTGGATTCGCCAGCGCTCGATCTGACTGCGGTGCACGCCGAGACTACGGGCCACCTCCGCGACCCCGCGCCCTTGCTCCTCCACGAGCTTGACTGCTTCACGCTTGAAATCTTCTGTGTACTGACGTCTGCTTTGCTTCGCCATGCTTCACCTCGCTTTCGGTCGGCATTATGCCGCTTGGCAAGGTGTCCGTTTTCATTGAACCACTACATCTCGCCTCTTCCACCAGCTTGCGCAACGCCACCGAGGCACCACCTGGCTGTGCGGCCAGCCAGTCCCAATGGCGAGGCAACAAGGTGACTTCGCGTCCGACCACGCCCAGCTTCGGCCGCCCGCGTCCACGCGGTTTGGTCGCCGACGCTTCGGAGATGTCATTGGACGGCGTGCCCGAGGCGTTCGGTCGATCGGCCCCCGCGTGAGTCGCCTGCGACAATCTCGCGATGACGTCGGCCTCTGTGCCGCGCAGGTCCAGATCGACGACCCGACCGGTCGCATCGTCGAAGACCAGGACCGGCTCGGACGCACCGGATTCCGATAGATGCTTGACCGCAAGCGCGACCTCGATCAGCGGGCCGGACGCTAATAATCGAACGCCATCGAACGCAGTGCAGGGTTTGGAGAGAGAGTGAGCCATCGCGGCGACCTCGGCATGATGCCTGGAAAATGAATGTCTCAAGAATAATACCCGGGTTAAAATAGCAAATCAATATCACCAGGATAAAAATAACCCCGTGACCTGGCTCACACCGAATACGGCGCGGGATGCTCTTCCGCCCACGCGTATCCCTGATTCGTCCGACCCTCTTTTCGGCCACTGGTCGTGCCCGGCGGACGATCTCTGTGCCAACCGCTATCATCATCCAAGCGAGAAGGCGGATCGCCCAACCGAGATGAGCCGAGGCAGACGATGATTCAAGACCGCAGATTTCCCGAAGGATTTCTATGGGGCGCCAGCACGGCCGCCTATCAAATCGAAGGCAGCCCGCTGGCCGACAACGCCGAGCCCAGCATCTGGCACAGACTCACGCACACGCCCGGCTGGATCGCCAGCGGGGACACTGGGGACCTGGCGAGCGACCACTACCGGCGCTTCAAGGAAGATGTCGCGCTGATGGCCGAGATGGGTTTGCAGAGCTACAGCTTCAGCATCCCATGGAGCCGCATCATCATGGGTGGGCATGGCATCATCAACACGCTGGGGCTGGACACCTACCAGCACCTGATCGACGCCCTGGTGGAAAAGGGAATCAAGCCCGTGGTGACCCTCTACCACTGGGACCTGCCGGCGGCGCTGCAGGATCGCGGCGGCTGGCTGAACCCGGACAGCCCCTCCTGGTTCGCCGACTATGCCGAGGTCCTATTCCGCGCGCTCGACGACCGGGTCGATCACTGGATCACCTTCAACTCGCCCTGGGCGATCGCCGCCCAGGGACACCTCGAAGGAACCCTGGCCCCCGGACATCGCGACCTCTTCGAGGCCCCACGCGTCGGACACAATCTGCTGCTCGCACACGCCGCCGCAGTCGCCGCCTACCGCTCGGTCGGCAAGCACGAGATCGGGCTGGCCGTGGACATCGAGCCACAGCACCCAGCCAGCCGTAGCTACGAGGACCGAGCCGCCGCCAACCGGCGCGATGCCTACGTCAACCGCTGGTTCCTCGATCCGCTACTGCTTGGGCGCTATCCCGAGGAGCTGATCTCGGCCTTCGGCGAGGCCTGGCCCGAGATCGATCCGGCCGACATGAACCGCATCCAGGCACAAACCGACTTTATCGGGATCAACTATTACACCCGGGGCCTGGTCCGCGCCGACCCCAACGTCCAGCCCTTCGGCGCCAGCCGCATCCGCATGCCGGGATCCTTCGACAGCGAGATGGGGTGGGAAATCTATCCTCAGGGGC
The DNA here is from genome assembly GCF_000224065.1 of Thiorhodococcus drewsii AZ1. GTDB lineage: Bacteria > Pseudomonadota > Gammaproteobacteria > Chromatiales > Chromatiaceae > Imhoffiella > Imhoffiella drewsii. The sequence goes on along the minus strand of NZ_AFWT01000003.1, from coordinate 185,036 downwards.
TCATCGAGGCGCTGCTCGGGTTCAAGGACCGCTATGGCAAACTACCGCTCTACATCACCGAGAACGGCGCCGCCTTCGCGGACGCGCCCGCGATCGAGGGCGAGGTCCCCGATCCCGAACGGATCGGTTTCCTGCGCGCGCATCTACGCGCCGCTCGCCGCGCCATCCTCGCTGGCGCGAACCTGCGCGGCTATTTTGTACGGTCGCTGCTCGACGGGTTCGAGTGGACGCAGGGTTACTCCAAGCATTACGGGCTGATCCACGTCGACCCAGACGATCAGACGCGGATCCTCAAATCCAGCGCACAGTTCTACCGCGAGGTCATCAGCAGCAACGGAGAATCCCTGAGCCAGGAAGCCAGTTGAGCGAATCTGCCCCCGATGATCCACGGCATCATGAGACACTCTACCCGGCTCACCGACTCCTCCGGGCAGTTGTCTGCCATCACCGAGCACGAGCGCTCAAGGCGTGCTGCGCCAGCAAAACGAGACCCAGCAGGTGGCGACGGCCATGACCCAGATGTCGGCCACGTGGCAGGAGATGGCCCGGAACGCCGCGAACGCCTCGCAAGCGGCACTGGAGGCGGACACCCAGGCACAGGCAGGGCATCGGGTGGTGAACGAGACGGTGGACACCATCAACGCCCTGGCGGAGGAGGTCGGAAGCACCGCCGATGTGATCCAGCGGCTCAAGGGTGATAGCCTCCTACGCAGGAAATCAACCAGATGATCGAGCAGCTCCAGTCCGGCGCCAACCAGGTGGCCGACGCCATGGAATTGGTTCGTGCCAAGGCGGAGGCCACCGTGGCCCAGGCCAGCAACACCAGCGCCGCGCGTCAGGCGATCGCCGACCTCATCGACAACATCAAATCCATGAATATCCAGATCGCCAGCATGGCCGAGGAAATCAAAGCAACATCGTGACCATCAGCGATGTCGCCGACGAAACGGCAGAGGGATCTCAACAGACGGCATCCGCGAGCGACAATCTCGCGCGGGTGGCCGTCGATCTGCAGTCCCAGGTCGACCGCTTCCAGGTGGCACGCTGATCGACCACCCTTCTTATTAGGTAACCACCGAAGTCGATGTCAGACCTTTCTGCCTTGGGCGGGGCGCAAAGTACCGTCCGTTTTCACTCCTGCCCCTATCGCCTGGTCGTCTGCGATCTCGATGGGACCCTCTTGAACGACGACCATCGTCTCGGCGAGCACAGCCGCGCGGTGCTGAACACATTGCAGGATCGCGGCGTCCAGGTCCTACTGGCTTCCGGGCGTCATTATCTGGACCTTCAGCGCATCGCCGAGCAGCTCGGCAGCCAGGGCGCGCTCATCTCAAGCAATGGTGCCTTGGCACACGACAGTCAGGGTCAAATGACACACTGCCATCCGATCGTCCCCGACTGTCTCGACTTTCTGCTGAGGGACCCGGTCTTCGGACGCGCCCACGTCAATCTCTATCGGGTCGATGGCTGGCTGGTCGAAACGCCCAAGCCGCTCCTGCTGCGTTATCACCAGGATTCGGGGTTCGCCTATCGCATGACCGATTTCGCGACGCTCGACGAGTCGCCGGTGCTCAAGGTGTTCTACTACGCGGAGGATCCAGACTACCTCCAGGATCTGGAGCACCGGATCCTGGACCGCCACGGGGACCAGTTGGACACCACCTATGCGCTACCGGTGGTTCTGGAGGTCATGGCCAAGGGCGTCTCCAAGGGCGAGGCGCTGGCCGACATGGTGCAGCGACTCGGCCTCAATGCAGCCGAGGTCATCGCCTTCGGCGACGGCCGCAACGACCTCGAAATGCTGCGCTACGCCGGCAAGGGCGTCCTCATGGCCAACGCCGACCCTCGACTCAAGGAAGCCCTGCCGGACCTGGAGGTCATCGGCTCGAACGCCGAGGAATCGGTCGCGACTTATCTGCGCACGCTCTTCGGACTCCAAGTCTGAGGAGCGGCTGGCGGCTGGCGGCTGGCGGCTGGCGGCTCACGAGCGCATCACACCTTGAACTGACCGACGAGACCCTGCAGTTCGGCGGCGAGTCTGGCGAGCCCGTCGCTCGACGAAGCGATCTGAGCGGATGCGTTAGAGGTGCCGTCGACCGAGTGGACGATGTTGGTCAGATTGCGATCGATCTCGCCGGCGACCGCGCTCTGCTCCTCCGACGCGCTTGCGATCTGGGTGTTCATGTCGTTGATCCGGGTGATCGACTCGCCGATGGCAGCCAGCGACCGCTCGGCCTGACCAGCCTTTTCGACCGTCTCGTTCGAACGCGCCTGCCCCCGCTCCATCGCCGTCACGGCGCTATTCGCTCCGCTCTGGAGACGTTCGATCATCGATTGAATCTCCTTGGTCGAATCCTGGGTGCGCGAGGCCAGACTGCGCACCTCGTCGGCGACAACGGCGAATCCTCGGCCCTGCTCGCCGGCACGGGCGGCCTCGATCGCGGCATTGAGGGCGAGCAGATTGGTCTGCTCGGCGATCTCTCGGATCACGTCGAGCACTTTGCCGATCTCGTCGCTATCCGCCTCCAAACGATGGATCACACCGGCCGCCTGCTCCACCTCGCGGGCCAATGCCTGGATCGCGTCGATGGTCTCCCGCACCACACCGCTGCCCTGCCGAGCCTCCAAGTCGGCCTCGCGCGCAGCCTGGGCTGCACTGTTCGCGTGGGCGGCGACCTCCTGCACGGTCGCCGTCATCTCGTTCATGGCAGTCGCGACCTGATCCGTCTCGGCCTGCTGGCTTTGGATCTGATCCTTGGTACCCTCACTGGTCATGTTGAGCTGCTCGGCCGCCGCCGCGAGCTGGCTGGTCGCACCCGTCACCTGGGCAATGAGGGCCTGAATTTTGATGACGAAGGCGTTGAAGTTGGCCGAGATCAAGGCGATCTCGTCCTTGCCGTCGACCGGAAGACGCCGCGTGAGATCGCCCTCTCCGCTGGCGATATTGCCCAGCGCGGTACCGACGCGACGGAGAGGAACGGAAACGCTGCGACCGAGCAACAGGATCACACCGATCAGCAGAACCAGACCAACGACACCAATCAGCGTCAGCTGGAGAATGAGCGCGTTGCTCTCGGCCAGCACCGCATCGAGCGGCAGCGCCATGCCAATCGACCACTGCCCTTCCTTGCCGGCCAGGGTCAAAGGAGTCGTAATCACCAGGCCCTGGCCTTGAAAAAGGTCGCTGTATCGGATGGTGGTAAAGGGCGTCCCCCGTGCCAGCGCTTCGGTTAATCGCGGCAGATCCTCACCCAAGGATTCCTTCTCGACCTCGGTCACATTCTTGCCCAGCCGCACCTCGTCTATATGAGCGATCACCATGCCATCATGGGTGAACAGCGCCGCAGCTCCACCGAAAGGGCGTATGGAGACGATGATTTTCTGGATCGCCGAGATCGACATATCGACGCCCAGGACGCCAACCACCCGACCGCCCTCGATGATGGGCACGACGATCGAGGTCATCAGCACCGGCTTACCATCCACCTCATAACTGAAGGGATCCATAATCACAGGTTTGCCACTGTTGCGAGCCAGCAGATAATAGTCGCCGTCTCCGGGTGTTTCGTACCCCTTAAGCGCCTCCATCTTGATCTTGCCGCCGTCGCGATACCAATAGGGAATGAACCGCCCGGTCGCATCATGGCCGGAGGCTCCCGCATATTGGGCATCCAAGCCATCGAAGGTGTTGGGCTCCCATAGCGTCCAAGCGCCAAGCAGCTCGGGATGATCCTGGAGGTAGGTCGAGAGAATGCGATTGAGCCGATCCCGACGCGCCTCGACCGGGATCTCAGCGCGCGTCTCGACAACCGCCAACAATGCCTGTAGAGCACGCAATTCGCCGTTGAGTTTCCCCTGGATCACGCGCCCCTCAGCGCTCGCCATTTGACGAGCCGATTCGATCGCGCCCTCGGTCATCGCATCCCTCAGGATCAACTGCATGAAAAGGATTATCCCTGCCAATATAACCAGCGTCATTGGCACTAAGGTGACCAACAGTTTTTGCATCATGGAAAAACGCGCGAGCATGTAGAGATCCCCAGTGAGAAAAGAGAGCGGCCAATCGATCTTAGGGCTGTCGTCGCGATGCGCATCAACAGATCGATGCGATTCTAATCTAATGTAGGCACCTGAACACATTTCGCGGCCACCGATCGGATCCGCTGCGATGCTCGCGGAGAATTGAAGGCCATTTCATCGAGCCTCGCCGATCCTTATTTACGCGGCGATAAGACAGTCACCCCGATTCAACCACCATCGAACGGAGACGAACATGACCGACCAGAACAGCAACGACCTCTTTCAACCCTACCAACTCGGCAGCCTGACACTCGCCAATCGTCTGGTGATGGCACCCCTGACGCGCAACCGCGCTGGCGCCGGCGACGTTCCAACCCCCTTGATGGCGACCTACTACGCTCAACGCGCCACCGCCGGACTCATCATCACCGAAGCATCGCAGATCTCGCAGCAGGGCAAGGGCTACATCCAGACGCCTGGCATCTACAACGCTGAACAGATCCAGGGCTGGAAAGGCGTCACCGACGCCGTCCATGGACACGGCGGCAAGATTTTCGTCCAGCTCTGGCACGTCGGGCGCGTCTCGCATCCCGATCTACAGGAAGGCGGCGCGCTACCCGTCGCACCGTCGGCGATACGCGCCGAGGGTCAAGTCTTCACCGACCGAGGGATGGTCGACATGGTGACGCCACGTGCACTCGACCTGGAGGAACTGCCCGGCATCGTCGCGGACTATCGGCGCGCCGCCGAGAATGCCCGAGCGGCCGGGTTCGATGGGGTAGAGATCCATGCGGCCAACGGCTATCTGCTCGATCAGTTCCTGCGCGACAAGAGCAACCGACGGACCGACGCCTATGGCGGCACCATCGAGAACCGGTCGCGTCTACTACTCGAGGTCGTCGACGCGGTGCTGGAGGTCTGGGGGAAGGACCGTGTCGGGGTCCGGCTCTCGCCGCTCTCGCCCTTCAACGACATCGACGACAGCGATCCAGAGTCGCTCTTCACCTATGCGGTCGACCAGCTTGCCGAGCGCGGGCTCGGCTTCCTGCATGTCATTGAGGGCATCACCGGCGGTCCGCGCGAGACCGGACACAGCTTTAAACTCTCCAGGCTACGCAAGCACTTCCCAGGCACCTACATCGCCAACAACGGCTACACGCGCGATCTCGCTCTATCGGTCCGAGCCAAAAACGCGGCCGACCTCATCGCCTTCGGCAGGCTCTACATCGCCAACCCGGATCTAGCCGAACGTCTGCGCCTGGATGCCCCGCTGAACGCGCTGGACGAGAGCACCCTCTACGGCGGCGACGCCCACGGCTATACCGATTATCCCTTCCTCAGCGAAGCCGACTGAACGTCCCTCATCACGCTGGACACCAACGCCTGCGTTCGCTGTCCAACCTGCGGTGAAAACCAACCGGAGAACCAAACCAGATGCAGAACTTCACCTTCCACAATCCGACCCGCATTCTCTTCGGTCAGGGACGCATTGCCGACATCGCGCAGGAAATCCCGCAGGGAGCCAAGGTGCTGATCACCTACGGCGGCGGCAGCGTGAAAAAGACGGGCACATTGGATGAGGTGAGACAGGCGCTGACCGGACTGAGCCTGTTCGAGTTCGGCGGCATCGAGCCGAATCCCACCTTTGAAACCCTGATGCAGGCGGTCGAGCTGGCGCGGCGCGAATCGGTCGACTTCCTGCTCGCCATCGGCGGCGGATCGGTGATCGACGGCACCAAGTTCATCGCCGCCGCCGTCCCATTCGATGGCGAGCCCTGGGACATCCTGGCCCGCCATGCCCCGATCGAAAGCGCACTGCCGCTCGGCACCGTCCTCACCCTGCCGGCCACCGGCTCCGAGATGAACTGCGGCTCGGTCGTCACTCGACGCGCGACCCAGGACAAGCTCTTCTTCGCCCACCCGGCGGTCTTTCCGCGATTCTCGGTGCTCGACCCGACCAAGACCTTCACCCTACCGCCACGTCAGGTGGCCAATGGCATCGTGGATGCCTATGTCCACACCATCGAGCAATACCTGACCTATCCGGCGGATGCCAAGGTCCAGGACCGCTTCGCCGAGGGGTTGCTGCTGACGCTGATCGAGGAAGGCCCCAAGGCGCTCGCCGATCCGGAGAACTACGCGGTTCGGGCCAATATCATGTGGACCGCGACCCTGGCCCTGAACGGGCTGATCGGCGCGGGCGTACCGCAGGACTGGGCCACCCACATGCTCGGTCACGAACTCACCGCCCTGCACGGGCTCGATCACGCCCAGACGCTCGCCATCGTGCTGCCTGCGATGCTCCAGGTGAGACGCGAGCAGAAGCGCGACAAGCTGCTGCAATACGCCGAGCGGATCTGGAATCTGGGCGACGGCGACCCGGACGCACGGATCGATGAAGCCATCTCACGCACCCGCGACTTCTTCGAATCGCTCGGCGTCGGCACCCGTCTCGGCGGCTACGACATCGGCGCCGATGCCATTCCCGCACTACTCGACAAACTGGAGCAGCACGGCATGACCGCGCTTGGCGAACACCAGGACGTCGACATCGAACGTTCGCGCAAGGTCTACGAACTGGCCTTGTAACGCGGCCTGCTCAAGGGTCCCAGCGCCACGCTGGGCATCCATCCTGCCCAGCCCTCGGGCGTCAACGGCAGGAATCGCCCCGACCGCATGGCCGACTCTCCGAGTCGGCCATTTTTCTACCGAAGACAGGCAACCAGGCTCGGCTCAGAGATCCGGCAGTGGATCATGCTCCGGATCGGCTGGCAGGGCAGCGCGGTCGCGCCGCTCCAACACACGCAACCCCAAGGCAACGCCTATGGCGACGCACAGCATGATGACGGCACCCAAAACAACGCCGTCCCAGCCAAGCCAGTGCCAGAAGGGACCGAGATAGAAGCTGCCGACGCTGGCACCGCCGTAATAGGACATCAGATAGAGCGACGAGGCGCTCGCACGCGCGCCATCCGCCTTGCGGCTCACCCAGCCGGCGGCCTGGGTGTGGGTGAAGAAGAAGCCGATGGCATTGATCACCATGCCGAGGATGATGGCCTCCAGATGCGGCACCAGGGTCAGAAGCGTCCCGCTGATGAGGATGAGCAGCCCGACGACCATCGCCAACGGTTGGGAGCGTGTGCCCACGATCCGACCGGAAACACCAGCGGCCAAGGTTCCCGAGAGATAGGTGAGGAAGAGCAACCCCAACAGCGCGGGCGAGAGGTTGTAGGGCGGTGCGCTCAGCAGATAGGTGATGTAGTTGTAGATATTGATGAAGACGAGGAAGTTGAGACCGCCGACGAGACAGGCGAGCAGAATGACCGGATTGCGGAGATGCCGTCCCAGGTCGGCCAGCATGGCAACCGGATGCAAGGGCTTGGGTCGAAAACCGCGCGACGGTGGCAACATCCAGATGAAGATGACCAGGATGACCAGGCTCAGACAGCCGGTCACCAGAAAACTCCCCTGCCAGCCCCAGACCGAGGCCACGCCACCGCTGATGAGCCGGCCCGAGATCCCGCCTAACGAATTGCCGCTGATATAGAGCCCGACCGCCAAGACCATGGCGTCGTGCTCGAACTCGTCGCCCATGTAGGCCATCGCGACGGCGAGCAGACCGCCGATCACGAGCCCCTGGACCGTGCGCAGCGCAAGCAGCGACCAGAAATCCGGCGCGAAGGCCATGGCCAGCGAACACAGGGTCGTCAGCGTCATGCTCACGAACATGATCCCGCGTCGCCCGATGGCGTCCGACAAGGGTCCGTAGACGAGGAGCGAAATGCTCAGGGCCAGGGTCGTCAGCGAAACGGTCAGGCTGGCCTGGACCGGCGAGATACCCCAGGTCTCGCTGAAGAGCGGAAGCAGGGGTTGAGGGGTATATAGATTGGCAAAGGTCAACAGCGAACCCAGGCTCAGGGCCAGGGTCGCACGCCAAAAGGCGGGGGTACGTGCGGCGATCATTCGAATGGGACAACGCGGGACAATTCTTCATTTTAAGGCAAGGACTTGAGCGCCACAAACCGCATTCAAACGCACGATCGAAAACACGCGCTGACAGCTGTCCGGCCACTCGGTGGCGTGAAAAATCCTGCCAATACCGAAAAATCCTGTTAATCCTATCCATTCTCCGCCCGCTACCCGCACGCAGAGCGATCGAGCCGCCCTCATGTCCGAGTCCCACGCATCCACCGAACACCTCAGCGGCTCCATCGAGCGCATCACCTTCCACAGCCCGGAGAGCGGCTTCTGCGTGCTGCGCGTCAAGGTGCGCGGCGAGCGCGATCTCATCACCGTCATCGGCTCGGCCGCGAGCGTCACGCCGGGCGAATACCTGGAAGCGGAGGGCCGGTGGGTCAACGACCGCCAGCACGGGCTCCAGTTCAAGTCGACCGCTCTGCGGATCATTCCGCCGCGCACGCTCGACGGCATCGAGCGCTATCTGGGCTCGGGCATGGTCAAGGGCATCGGTCCGCACTTCGCCCGCAAGCTGGTGGGCGCCTTCGGCGAGCGGGTGTTCGAGGTGATCGAAGACAACCCAGAGCGGATGCTGGAACTGGATGGCATCGGCCCCAAGCGCCAGAAGCGGGTCACCGAGGCCTGGGCCGAACAGAAGGTCATCCGCGAGATCATGGTCTTTCTCCAGTCCCACGGGGTCGGCACCGCGCGCGCGGTGCGCATCTACAAGACCTATGGCGAGGAGGCGGTCGAGCGGGTACGCGAGAACCCCTATCGGCTCGCACTCGACATCCACGGCATCGGCTTCAAGACCGCCGATACCATCGCCGAGCGGCTCGGCATCCCGCACGACTCGCTGATCCGCGCCCAGGCCGGGGTGCGGCACGTCTTGCAGGAAATCGCCGGAGACGGCCACTGCGCCGCCTGGCACGAAGCGCTGGTCGAGCAGTCCTGCGCCCTGTTGGAGATCCCAGAGCCCATCATCCAGGAGGCGATCCAGGTCGAGCTGGCCGAGGAACGTCTGATCGCCGAGCCCATCGACGACCGACCCGCGCTCTTCCTAACCCCATTGCAACGCGCCGAACTCGGCGTCGCCCGCAGTCTGGAGCGGCTCCAGCTCGACCCGCCGCCCTGGGGCATGATCGACGTCGACAAGGCGCTGCCCTGGGTCGAGGCCCAGACCGGGCTCGCGCTCTCCGACTCGCAACGCGCTGCAGTCAGCGCCGCCGTCTCCGGCAAGGCGACCATCATCACCGGCGGTCCGGGCGTGGGTAAGACCACGGTGGTCAACAGCATCCTGCGCATCTTGCGCGCCAAGGGGGTCGAGGTGCTGCTGTGCGCGCCGACCGGGCGCGCCGCCAAGCGTCTGTCCGAGTCGACCGGCGGCGAAGCCAAGACCATCCACCGTCTGCTCGAATTCGATCCCCAGACCATGGGCTTCAAGCGCGACCAGTACAGCCCGCTCGATACCGATCTGCTGGTGGTCGACGAGGTCTCCATGGTCGATGTGGTGCTGATGAATCAACTGCTGCGCGCTGTACCGACCCAGGCCGGTGTTCTCCTGGTCGGCGACGTCGACCAGCTCCCCTCGGTCGGACCGGGCGCGGTGCTCGCCGATCTCATCGGCTCCGGCGCGGTCCCGACCGTCTGTCTGACCGAAATCTTCCGCCAAGCCGCCGCCTCGCGCATCGTGGTCAACGCCCACCGCATCAACGCCGGACAGATGCCCGAACCGCCGGATGCCGAGCGCCCGGACAGCGATTTTTATCTCATCCGCTGCGATACACCGGAGGCCATCCACGACAAACTGATGCGGGTCGTCACCGAACGCATCCCCGGCCGCTTCGGTCTCGACCCGGTGCGTGACGTCCAAATTCTAACCCCGATGAACCGTGGCGGGCTGGGCTCGCGTGCACTCAACGTTGCGCTTCAGAGCGCACTCAATCCCGACGCCCAGCCGCGCATCGAGCGCTTCGGATGGACCTACGCGCCGGGGGACAAGGTCATCCAGCTGGTCAACGACTACGACAAGGAGGTCTTCAATGGAGACATCGGGCGCATCCAGTCGATCGACGTCGAAGAGGGACTGCTGACCATCGACTTCGACGGTCGCGCCGTCGTCTACGAGAGCAGCGAGCTGGACGAGGTCGCCCTCGCCTACGCCACCAGCGTCCACAAGGCCCAGGGCTCCGAGTACCCAGCCGTCGTCATCCCGCTCGCGACCCAGCACTACACGCTCTTGCAACGCAACCTGCTCTACACCGCAGTCACGCGCGGCAAGCGCCTGGTCGTCCTCATCGCCCAACCCAAGGCGCTCGGCATCGCGATCAAACAGACGGGATCGAGTCAACGACTGACCAAACTGCGGTGGCGGTTGATGGAGTAAAACTTCAGAATGGCCCTTTGATGCCGATACCAGGATCGGCCACGTTGCGACGCTAGCCCGCGAACCTGTTCGGCTTATCGGCCGACCAACTGGCTCTACCAACGACTGCGACCTGGATACGAGCCAGCTGATCGGATACGCCTATCACAATCATGCATGGAGTGCAGGACATGGCTCAAACCAGTATCGCCGCAAACTTCGGGAAATACTTCGAGCTCAAGCTCGCGCAATGCCCTGAGCAACTCGAACAGACCCTTCATATCCGTTACCAGGTCTATTGCGAGGAATTCGAGTACGAACCCCAGGGGCGCTTCCCCGACAAAATGGAACGGGACGTGTTCGACGACCGCGCGCTGCACTGTCTCATGACCCACCGCGAGACGCAGGCGCCGGTTGGATGCATTCGTTTTATCTGCGCGGATTCGGATGATGAAGACCGCCCCTTGCCATTCGAGCGCTTCTGCCCTCCGACATCGGCTTTCGGAATTCACCCCCAGCACCTACCGAAAGCCTGTTACGGAGAACTGTCCCGGCTGGCGGTGCTGGAATCCTTCAGGCGCAGACGCAAAGACACAAAGCAACCCGTCAGCCTGACGCCGAACGAAACGCACGAGACGCCGGAACAACGCGATGCCTTTCCCATGATCCCCATCGGGCTCTTCATGGCGGGGATCGCCATGTTCCTACGCAGCGAGGCCGATTTCAGCTTCGCTCTGATGGAACCACGTTTGGCGAGACTGCTTCAGCGTTTCGGCATTCGCTTCATCCAGGCCGGCGAACTGGTCGACCATCACGGGGCGCGCGCCCCTTTCGCTCTGCCACGCGAAACGGTCGTCAATTCGCTGACTCCAGACGTCATCGACCTCTTCTGGCTCGTCGACCAGCAGTTGTTTGGCCCCCGCCCCTCGTACAAGGCACCGATCGCTCAGCATGCATAAAGAGAAAAACTCCATGCGGGACGTACCCCGAACTCCAGGCTATGTCGACACCTCCTATCTTCAAGCGGCTGCGGACCTCGTCCAGCCAATCAAGAAACGCAGCTACGAATTGCTTCGCATTGCGCCGAACCAAAGCGTCCTGGATGTCGGCTGCGGACCAGGCATCGATACGCTCGCGATGGCCGGACTGGTCGGTCCGCAAGGACGGGTTCTCGGTCTGGATGCCGATCCGGAGATGGTCGAGATCGCCCAGACGCGCACCGAGCGCGCGGGCCTGACCGAACGCGTGGAACATCGACAGGGAGATGCCGCGAACTTGCCGCTGGAATCCAGGACCTTCGACGCCTGCCGCAGCGAGCGACTCTTCATCCATCTAGGCGACCCGTCGCGGGCGCTCGGGGAAATGCGACGCGTCGCCCGGCCGGGAGCCTGGATCGTCCTGGTCGATTCAGACTGGGGAAGCCTCTCGATCGATTCGCCGCATGTCGGAATCGAGCGCCGGCTCGCCCGTTTCCGCGCCGAACAACTGTTGAGCAACGGATATTCGGGCCGCCAGCTGTTCAGGCTGTTCAAGGAATCTGGACTGACCCAGATCGAGGTCGAGGCCTGGCCTGTCGTCATCGCAGGCGACGGCCAATTGCTCCGATACCTCACCAAGCTCGACGAGGTGGAACGCAAGGCACTGGAGGCGGGAGTCATGACCGACGCCGAGGTCGCAACCTGGCGCCAAGGGCTGGAGTACGCCGAACGCCAGGGCGCCGCCTTCTGCAGCATGAATCTGGTCCTTGCGGCAGGACGCGTTCCCAAGACCTAGAATCCGCTCCACGCGGGATGGGTCAGAAGCGGTAGGAGCCAAGAATTGAGAAAAGAGTCCAGTAGCGCTCGGTCTCGCTGGGGATCGGATTCTCCAGCTCGGACAACCAGCCGGTGCCGTCGATGTAATGGAACTCCGTTCGGAGCATAAACGACGCCGTGAGATTCCAGCGCAATCCGACGGTCAGATCCTTGGCGAAACGCCGATAGGCTGGCTGCCCGGTCACCGCAGCGAATGCCGTTCCATTGCGATCCTCCTTATCCCAGTAGAGCACGTCGTATCTCAGCAGCGCCTCCCATCTCGGGGCGAAGCGGTAGGTTCCCTGTAGGTAATAGCTCTCGCCGGTGAATCCGACATCAGGGAATTCAGGACCGAAATTCCGCAGGCTCGTCGGGCGCCGCGCATATTCAGCCGTCAGATCCCAATACCGGGCGTTGTACTGCGCCGAGAGGATCAACGGCTCGAACCGGAACCGACCGGAGTCTAAGGCATCCCCCGGACCATGGGGGTCGTAACCGACATTCACCTGGCCGCCAGAGATCGCGAACCGCAAACGCGCATCCACGGACTCGTAGCCCAACCGCGCAAGCCAGGTCGGCTCCGATTCGAGATCGCCAGGCGCGGAACCGAAGAAGATAGAGCGCTCGAAATCCGGATCGTCGACCCTCGGATACCCCCACTGCAGTTGAAACGAGACATTGCCCCTCTCGCCATAACGCTCGCCATAGAGTTGAGCACCATCCAGTGAGAGCGCCAGGTTGCGATTGACGTCGAAATAGATGGATTGCGGCAGCAGGATGCTCGGGCGGGCAAAGGCGACGTCGCGCGTATCCAGGTATAAGCCCAGCGGATTCAGGATGCGCCCGAGCCGAATCCCCATCTGCCCCTCGCGCCCAGACAGGAAGCGGTCGTCCAGGAAACCGAAATCCAGCCGGATGGCGCCATCGTCCGTCTCCCCAGCAAGGCGTGAAACCGCTTGAGCCGAGAACTGAAGACCAGGTTTGAAGCGCCAAGAGGCATTGAGCCCCAACTCACGGAAATCGAAGGAGCCTCCGTCGATGGACTCGCCGAAGTAATTGTTCCCTGTCGTCAGGATGTAACCCTGGGTCGCAAAGCCGTGAAGCTGTAATTGCTCGGGCCAATCGCCGGCCTGAACGGCCATGCCACAGAGACCAGCCAGCCCGACCGCACACTGGAGCGTAAATCCCTTGATCGTCGAGTGAAGATGCAAATGCAAAACAGACACTCCCTGAATTGTCCCTATTCCAACGCACAGGGATAAACCGATCGAAACGCGTCAAGCGAACCGCTCGCCAACCTTCGGGCACCATTGTAGAGCAGCAATCGCCCGAACGCCGCGCTGGAAACCGAAATCAGAGCATCTCCTGGACAGCAAGAAAGAGACCCGGCATGCGCCGGGTCGAGGGATCTCTCGGGGGAGAGATGAGGAGAACAGTTTCAGTTGTCGAAATCGATGCGTCGGGAAACATCGACCTCAAAGACGCTATCGGCACGAAACAGGCTTTCTTTACCGCGCCATTGCAAAAGGGGCGAACACTCCCGCGATGCCTGGACTCAGGTTCCGCAATTGGCCAGGCATAGGAGCCGATCGGCCAGATCCAAGATGGAATCGCCCCGACTGATGCGACCGCGCCAATCCTCTGGAATGGCGTCCAGACCATAATGGGCACCCGCAAGCTGACCATAGATGGCGCCCGTGGTGTCGGCGTCCTCGCCCAGATTGACGGCCCGCAATGCCCCCTCGCGAAAGGTCTCCGTGTTCCAAAAGGCCCAAAGGGCCGCCTCCAGCGACTGGACGACGTAACCCGTACCACGAATCGCCGGAGGATGACGCTCCTTGAAGCGACCGGCCGCGATGAGATCGATCTGGGGGCTCAACGGATACGTCCGCCAGTCGATACCCTCCGGCGCAAAACGCGAACCAAGCAGGGTCGCCTTGCCCACCCCGTGCACGGCGCCCAGAATGAGGCCGGTCATGTAGCGACAGGCATCGACCGCCTCCGAGGCACCGTGCGTCGTGCGGGACATACATCCAGCACAGCGCACCGCCTCGACGGGTGAATGGACGAAGGCGAGAGGAATGGGCGCCAGACGCATCAGCGAGCCGTTGCCAGCGCTGTGCGGGTCCCTGGACCCCGCCAAGGGATCGCCCGTCTCCTCGAAGCGCTGCAATGCCTGGGCGACCGTGTTGCCGATGTCGAAACAGCGTCCGGTGCTGCTCCAATGGCCTTGATCGCGCCAAAGCAGATAGCGGCGCATCTGATCCTCCGGATCGAAGCCGCCGCACACGACCAGACTCTCGGCCAGACACAGGGCCATCGAGGTGTCGTCCGTCCACTGCCCCGGGGCGAGCCGGAAGGGGCCGCCGCCCTGCATGCAGTCAATCGGCTGAAAGCACCCAGGGCGCGTGAATTCGAGCGTCGTTCCAAGCGCATCGCCGACCGCAAGCCCGATCAGCGCACCACGGAAGCGCTCCGCCAGCGAGGGTTCTGCGTGCGTTGTCATGGCGCAACCTCACACGCAGGATCCCTCAGAAGACGTGCGTAAACCGCCAGATCCTCCGCCGAGAAACAGCAGAAAATGACCTCTTCGACTACAGTCGGCCGCTCCAGAACCGCTCGGACGGTGCCGATAGCCACCTCGGCGGCCAACTCGACCGGATAGCCGTAGACACCCGTGCTGATGCTCGGGAAGGCCAGCGTGCGCAGCGAATGCGTCGCGGCCAGCTCAAGCGAGCGCCGGTAGCAGGAAGCCAGCAGCTCCGACTCGTTCGCCCGGCCCTGCCGCCATACCGGACCGACTGTATGGATCACACATCGGGCCGGGAGGCGATAGCCTCGGGTGATCTTTGCATCGCCGGTGGCGCAACCGCCGAGCTCGCGGCATTCCGCGAGCAGCTCGGGACCAGCCGCGCGATGGATGGCGCCGTCCACACCGCCGCCACCGAGCAGCGATTCGTTGGCCGCGTTGACGATCGCGTCCACCGCCAGGCTGGTGATGTCCGCTTGAATCGCACTCAATCTTGCCGTCATACGTAACTCCTCTCCGATCGCCTCAGACATCGACCGCTCGACACAATGCTGGTTTGACACGGCCAAACCATTAGGGCGGCACAGAACCCGCAACGTGTCCGAATGAGCGCGACCCTTTTGCTAAAGTGCGAACCCTCCGTTTCCGTTGGTTTGCAGTTTCATGGCTCGTGCTCCGAAGAAATCCTCGAAGAAACCCCGTTCCACCGCTAAACCCCGCTCGAACTCACCGACCTGGCTTCCCTCATGGCTCAAAAACTGGCTGATCAAGCTGCGCGTCTTCGCGATCGCGCTGGGGGCGATCGGTTTGGTGTCGACGCTCCCGCAAAACATCGTCGAAAAGCTGCCGGAAAACGCCCAGCAGGCCGTCTCCATCACCGTCGATATTCGCACATTGCTGGGCGATATCGCCTCGGATACCGGAGGTTGGCTTGGCGATCTGTTGAGTTCGCGCACGTCCTCCTTCAGCGAGGACCTGGTCTCGCTGATCCAGTCGCTTCCGCTCGATCCAAAACGCTGGATGCCCCAGAACGACGGCACCATACAGCCCGACGCCAGCAGACTGCCTCAGGTGGCCGGCTCATTCTCCAGTGCGAAAAAGCTACTCTACGAAAAAGTCTACTCAGACCACAGAGAGACCTTCTACTGCGGATGCCGCTATGACGACAAGCGCCAGATAGCGCTGGGCAGTTGCGGTCTGATGGGTTTGACCAGCTCGCGCGCCCAGCGCGTGGAGGCCGAGCACGTCTTTCCGGCGGCCCAGTTCGGCAACACCCGTAAATGCTGGCGTCAACCGGCCGCCTTTCCCGAGTGCGTGAGCAGCAGCGGCCGCACGCTCTCCGGCCGCCAATGCTGCGAACGTACCGACCCGGTCTTCGAGGCGGCGCACAACGACCTATTCAACCTCTATCCGGCGGACGGCTACATCAACGGCCAGCGCTCGAATTTCAATTGGGGCATGGTCAGTGGCGGGGAGCGTTTCGGCGACTGCGACATCCGCATCGACGCCAGCCAGCGACGCGTCCAGCCGCCTCAGAACGTACGCGGCGACATCGCCCGGACCATGTTCTACATGCGCGATACCTACGGCTTCCGTCTGAGTCGCCAGGACGAGCAGCTCTACACCGCCTGGAACAACAGCGACCCGCCGGATGTCTGGGAGATCGAGCGCGAGAAGCGCATCCGCCGCATCCAGGAAAAAGGGAACACATACATCTCGGATTACAAGCGGCTGTAGGCAACGACCGGCTGTCCATCCCGCCCGAGCGCATACGCCCGCAGTCGGGTGAAGATCGACCTCCATCCCTACAGCCGTAAGGTGGAGCTCGGACGCCATGGCCTGTATCGTGAAGTTCTCCGTCACAGCACGCAGGCGACAGCGAGGTCATGAGGATGAGTTGGAAAACCGCCTATCGTTCCTTCTACTACGAACATGCCCCCGAGCCGGACGACCCCGTGCTCCTTGCGCACGAAACCGCCCTGCTCTGCATCGATGTCCAGAACTACGGCATGGTGCAATCGGACGATCCCGACGAGCGCGCACGCTGGGAACCCTTTCACTCCCGGATGCGCCAAACCCTCATCCCGAATCTGCAGGCGATGCAGACACGCTTTCGTCGCAACGGAATCGACGTCATCCATGCCAGGATCGGCTGCCTGCTGGAGGATGGGCGGGACCGGTCACTGAGTCAGAAGCTTCCGGGATGGAACAATCTATTGATGCCGACCAGCACCGAGGCATCCCAGATCATCCCCGAATTGGCCCCGGCACCAGGCGAGATCGTGGTAACCAAGACCACCGATAGCGCCCTAACGGGCACCAATCTGCGGCTCGTCTTGAACAACATGGGCATCCGCAACCTGATCGTGACCGGCGTCTATACCGACCAGTGCGTCTCCTCCACGATCCGCAGTCTCGCCGACGAGAGCTTCTTCGTCATCCTGCTCGAGGATTGCTGCGCCGCCGGCACCGATGAATTGCACCGCCGCGAGCTCGAGATCATCAACATGATCTACTGCCACGTCATGAACAGCGACGAACTGATCGGGCTGATGGGTCTGAGCTGAGCGGATCCGCTCGTCTCGATAGGAGAAATCGAACCGCAAAGGACGCAAAGCGCGCAAAGGATGTTCATGAATCGAGCGGATTGCGCGCACCCACACACTGGTGGAATACGCGCATGGCTCAACCCCTCTTTCTCTTCGCGTCCTTTGCGCCTTTGCGGTTCAATTCATAGGGTCCAGGCAGCGCCATAGACGCCGCCTGGACGCATCGCGTCAGCCGATGAACTTACCGCGCGCCTGGTAGTGCGTGTGCAAGTGATGGTGCGAGATATGTCCGCAGGGACCGTCGGTGAGGAACTCCTGGTAGAGCTGGAGCACCATCGGGTTCTCGTGTGACTTGCGCACTGCGTAGTTGGCGTCGATCTGATAGATGGCCTGAGACCGCTTGGCGCGGATCTCCGGACTGGTCGGGATCGGCTGACCACCGCCGCCGAGACAGCCGCCCGGGCAGGCCATGAACTCGATGAAATGGCACTCGCTGAACGGGCCGCCGGCCTCGATGTCCTCCATCACCTGTTTGGCGTTGGCGGTACCATGCACCACGCCGACCTTGAGGGTCGCACCCTTCAGCCAATCCCAGTTCGGAACCAGATGCTTGAGGAGATCCGGAACCGGACCGACCTCGGTGATGGGGATCTCGGCCAGACGCGCCCCTTCGATCCCGCGCACCGGCAGGATGTTGGCGTGGTCGTAGAAATCCTCGACCTGCTTCCCGGTGACCATTTCGATCACGCTACGCAGCGCGGCCTCCATGACACCGCCAGTCGCGCCGAAGATAGCGCCGGCACCCGACGCCTCGCCGAAGGGGGCGTCGAACGGTGCTTCGGGCAGCTTGGGCAGGTCGATGCCCGACTCCTTGATCATCCCCGCCAGCTCGCGGGTGGTGAGACCGTAGTCCACATCCTTGAAGCCGCTCGAATTCATCTCGGGGCGGTTGCACTCGAACTTCTTGGCGGTACAGGGCATGAGCGCGACCACCACCATATCCGCCGGATCGACGCCCTTCTTCTCGGCGTAATAGGTTTTGAGCAGCGAGCCGAACATCTGCTGCGGGCTCTTGGCCGATGACAGATGATCGAGCCGATTCGTATGAAAATGCTCCATGTACTTGACCCAGCCGGGCGAACAGCTGGTGAACTGGGGCAGCTTGACGCTCTCGTCCTTTTCCACCAGGGCCTTGTAGAGCCGCAGGATCAGCTCGGTGCCCTCTTCGATAATGGTGAGGTCGGCGGTGTGGTTGGTGTCGAAGACCGCGTCGAAGCCCACCCGCTTGAGCGCGGTGTTGAGCTGTTGGGTCACCGGGGTGCCGGGCTCCAGCCCGAAACACTCGCCCATGCCCGCGCGCGGAGAGGGCGCGGTCTGAATGACCACATGCTTGGTCGGATCCTCGATCATGGTCCAGACCTCGTCGGTCTGATCCAGCTCGGTCAGTGCGCCGGTGGGACAATGGTTGATGCACTGACCGCAGTTGATGCAGACCACGTTGGCGAGCGGTTTGCTAGCGAAGGTCGCGACATGGGCGCGCGAGGAGCGACTCGCGACCGTGAGACAGCCCACGCCCTGGAGTTCTTCGCAGGCGCGCACACAGCGGCGACAGAGCACGCACTTGTTCATGTCGCGCACGATCGAGGGGCTACTGCGGTCGATGGCGTACTTGGGCTCGGTCGGGTGACCGAAGCGGTAGAAGTCGACGCCGTATTCGGCCGCCAGGGACTGGAGCTCGCAGTTGTTGTTGCGCTTGCAGGTGTTGCAGTCGCCGTAGTGCTCGGCGAGCAGCAGATCGATGATGTGGCGGCGCGCCGAACGGACCTTGGGGGTATTGGTCTTGACACTGATCGGCTGGGTCACGGGCGTGGCGCAGGACGCCTGCAGTGTCCGGGCGCCCTCGACCTCGACCACGCAGATCCGACAAACGCCGGCGGTGCAGAGATCGTCGTGATGGCAGAGCGTAGGGATGCGCACCCCGACCTGGCGTGCGGCGTCCAGAATACTGGTGCCCTGCGCCACCTTGAGCTCGATACCGTCGATGGAGATATCGATCATGGCGGCGTCCGGACCTGGGATGAAGGTGCTGTGGCTATGCGTGGCTGTTTGCATTGGCTTGTCGTTCATCTCGTTGTTGATCCCATCCGTCCTCAGGCCGCCAGTACCGGGCGCGCCATGATCTCTTCCTTGAAGTGCTCGTTGATGGCGACGAACACGTTCGGGCTCGCCTGACCCAGACCGCACTTGGAGGTGCTCTTGATGCTGTGGCTAAGACCGATGAGATCGTTGAGATAGCGGTTGGAACAGGTGCCCTTCTGGAGCAGGCGCACGCCGTCGAGCAGCTTCTGGTTGCCGATGCGACAACCGGTGCACTGACCGCAGGACTCCTCCACGAAGAACTCCAGATAATTCTCGGCCACCTCCAGCATGTCGCGGCCCTGACCGTAGACGATGATGGAACCACCGATACCCAGGTCCTCGTAGCCCATGACGCGGTCGAACTGGCTCGCCGGAACCAGCTCGCCGGTATAGCCGCCGACCTGGACCGCCTTGGCCCCCACGCCGTCGACCAGTTCCAGCAGCTGCCGCACCGTCATGCCCCAGGGCAGCTCGTAGACACCGGGACGCTCGCAGTCGCCCGAGACGCTGAACAGCTTGAAACCCTTGGAGCGCTCGGTGCCGATTGAGGTGAACCAGTTGACGCCGCGCGCGATGATGCAGCTCGCGGTGGCCAGGGTCTCGACGTTGTTGACGACGGTCGGACGGCCGTGCAAACCCTTCTCGACCGGATAGGGCGGACGGTTGCGCGGCTCGCCACGGCGGCCTTCCAGACTTTCGATCAGCGCCGTCTCCTCGCCGCAGACATAGGCGCCGGCGCCCATATGGATGCGGATATCGAAGCAGAAGCCGTCCTTGCCGAGGATGTTCTCGCCAAGCAAATTGGCCTGACGACGCGCCTCCAGAACCGCCTCCAGGTGCGGACGCAGGTGGGTGTATTCGTAGCGCAGATAGACGATGCCCTCGCGGGCCCCGACGGCATAGCCGGCCAGCGTCATGCCCTCGAACACCAGATCGGCGTACTTGCCGAGGAGCACACGGTCCTTGAAGGTCCCCGGCTCGCCCTCGTCGGCATTGCAGATGATGTACTTGACGTCGCCTTCGGCCTTGGAGGCCAGGCTCCATTTGACGCCAGTCGGAAAGCCGGCGCCGCCACGTCCCTTGAGTCCGGAGACGGTCAGCTCGCTGGCCACATCGACTGGAGTCATCTCCTCGACCGCCCGTGTCAGGGCCGAGTTGGGGGCGTGGGAGGAATAGCTGAGGATGCTGGAAAAGGTCTCGCCGACATTGCCGACGGTCGGACGGCGGGTGCGAACCTCCTGACGGCATTCCTCGATGATGCGATGCACCATCGGTGGGGTCAGGTTGGAGAAGACCTCGTTGTTCACCATCATGGCCGGGGCCTGATAGTTCATGCCGATGCAGCTCGTCCATTCGAGCGTGAACATACCGTCCGGGGTGGTCTCGCCGATCCGGATGCCCAGGTCGTTGCGCAGTTGGCGCGCGACCGACTTGGCGCCTTTCATGATGGAGGACATATCGCGGCTGAGCCGGATGATGAACTTGCCCTTCGGTTGCTTGTTGATGAAGTGGAAGAAGGTGGCGACGCCGTAGACCTCGTTGGCGGGGATCTTCAGCTGGTCGGCGATGTATTGCATCGCGAATTCGGAGACATAGCCGAATTCGTCCTGATACGCCAGAAGGAGTGGAATGAGCTCCGATCGCTCAGACCCTATTGTTTTCATCAGCTCCTTGATGACGGCTTTTTCATTGTCCTGCCCAGTCAGCAACATCAGAGACCTCACTCCGCACGCCCCGCGAAAGGGAGCACGCGGCCATGTTGAACACGAGCTGGGTGGCCGCGACAGCGGCCGATCCCCGCGTATCGACCCATCATCTGGACGTCGAAACGGCGCGGGAGCGCGGATGACCTGTGAGGAATCCGGTGTCCGACGGGGTTACGACCAGCGCGGCGCATGAAGGATCAGTATTGGGTAACCTAATACCCCTACAAAATACCGCAGAATTTAATGGTATTCTGAAATACATTCGTCATACAAGCATCTAGGCCGGCCTTGTTAAGGGTAATTACTCAATCCAGGTCATTCGGCGAGGAAACAACGTCGCCTCAAGGATCACGCCGAACCGCATCGTTCCGCATTGGTACGGACGCGTCAGAGACCGAGCCGAGCTGAATTGGAATGCCGATCAGCCCTGCATCCGCCGCATGCCCATGCCGACCTGGCGCGGAATCGACGGGGATCGGCAGATTCATACGTCGGCGGAAATGACGCGAGCAGCCCCACTGGTTCCAGCCGACCCGCCGTCCCATGCGATGGATGCGCCCCTCGAGACAGGCACGGCAGTCGGTCGGTTCCTCGTCGATACAGGGCTTGTTGTCGTAGAGCTGATAGCGCTTGCGCACCGGACGCGGGGTGATGTTGGGCATGATGATGTTGCAACCGTGGGCGATCCCCTGCTCGCGCCCGTCCTCGGCCAGGGCCTGCAGCGCGGTCGCTGCAGCGATGTTGACGTCGCGCAGCACCAGGCGGCAGACCGCCAGCATATTGAGCGCGCGCTGCAACAGCGGACCCGACGCCATCATCCCCTCGTCGAGCATGTCGCCGCCGCGCGAGAGGATGTACGGCCCCATGCCGAGCATGTCGACGTCCATGCGTTGATAGAAGCGGATGTCGGCGCAGAGATCGGCGAGGGTCTGACCCGGCAGCCCGATCATGCCGCCGGTGCCGACCTGGAAGCCGGCCGTACGCAAATCCTCCAGCGCCTGGATGCGCGAGGCATAGGCCTTCTCGTGGGCGAATCCGTCCGGATGGAGCCGAGCGAAGATCTCGGGATTGGTGGTCTCCATGCGCAGCAGATAGCGCATGCAATCGGCCTCGCCCGCTGCCGCACGCCAGCGTTCGTAGGTCTCCAGCGGCTGCTCGCCGAGCGAGAGCGTGATGCTGGCCCCGTCGGGCAGACGCTCGGAGCGGGTTCGGGCGCGGATCTCGCGGATGCCGTCCTCGACGAAGGCGACGAAGGGTTCGTCGCGCCGCTCCCCGGCCTGGAGACAGACCGAGCCGTAGTTGTTCTCCGCCGCCCAGACCGCCCCCTCGACCAGCTGCTCCAGGCTCAGGTCGTAGCGCTCCAGCTCTCGGTTGTCGCGACGGATGCCGCAATAGCGGCAGTTGAGGGTGCAGCGGTTGGAGAACTCGAGGATGCCGCGATAGTGGACCAGATCGCCGACCAGACGGGTCGTGAGATCGTAGGCCGCCCGGCGCAGACGCTCGCAGTCGTCGGGATCGGTCAGCCCCAGCAGGCGGATGATGTCGGCGTCGCTGAAACTTTCCTGCCGCAGGAGGTCGTCCAGGGTCTTCATGCCGAGGTCTCCCGACAGGCGTCTTCATAGGCCGCCATGGCCGCCGGAAAGGACTGCAGCGAGCGTGTCAGCACGCCCTGGAGCAGCGAGATGGCCACGCCATAATTGGTCATGGGCACGCCCTGGCGCTCGGCCCGGTAGAGCCAGGAGAGCATGTGCTTGCGCGTCACCATGCAGGCGCCGCACTGGATGATGAGGTCGTAGTGACCGATCTCCTCGGGGAAATACTTGCCGCTGCTGAAATCGATCCGAAGATCCCCGCCGACGAACTGGCGCAGCCAACGCGGAATCTTGACCCGGCCGATGTCGTCGCAGATGAGATCGTGGGTACAGGCCTCGGCGATCAGCACCCGGTCGCCCGGCTTGAGTTTGTGGATCATGGCCGCGCCGGCGGTCAGCTTGATCAGGTCCGCCTTGAAGCGGGCCATGAGGATGGAAAAGGTGGTCAGGGGCACCTCGGGCGGGGTGTCCGCCGCCGCCTTCATGACCACCTGCGAATCGCAGATCACCAGCGAGGGCGGCGTGCGCAGATCCTCGAACACGGCCGAGAGCTCGCGCTCCTTGACCACCGTGCAGACGGCATCCGCGTCCAGGACCTCGCGGATGACCTGGACCTGGGGCAGGATCAGCCGCCCCTTGGGGGCACCCAGATCGATGGGCACGACCAGCACCACGCTGCCGCCCGGCTGGATGAGATCGGCGACCAGCGGCGGCTCCTGCAAATAATCCTCGGGCACCAGACGGATGATGGATTCCTTCACCGCGTCGATGTTCTGGTGCTCCAGCGCCGAGATTCGCACCAGCTCGCCGCCCTCCCCGAGCAGCTCGGCGATTCCGGCATCCGGGGCCTCTCCCAGATCGCTCTTGTTGAGCACACAGAGGATCGGCGTCTCGCGCTCGCGGAGCTGGGCGATCAGCGCGCGCTCCTCGTCGCCGAGACCGCGCTGATCGCAGACCAGCAGGGCCAGATCAACCCGTTCCAGCACCCCGGCGGTCTTGGCCATGCGCATCCCGCCCAGCGCGCCCTCGTCGTCGATCCCGGCGGTGTCGACGAAGACGACCGGACCGATCGGCGGCAGCTCGAAGGCCTTCTCGACCGGATCCGTGGTGGTCCCGGCCACATCCGAGACGATGGAGAGCGGATAGCCCAGCAGGGCGTTGATCAGACTCGACTTGCCGGCATTGCGGCGTCCGAAGATGCCGATGTGCAGACGCAGACTCTTGGGGGTGTCCAGCATAGGAATGGCTCGGGTTGGGAAAGGCGGATGATTCTGCAGCGCGAGGACCGATTACCTACGACGGCATAGCCGGAACGGAGCGCATCAATGGCGCCATCGGTGACTCTTGTACGGTCGGTCTCAAGCTGATTGCTGTGGCTGCTTTCGATGAGTGCTTCCGAACCAGCGACTGGGTGACACCATCGAACTCCGAGTCCATCAGTTTTCTTCCATTTCGCTATCTCCACCCAGCTCACCCAGCTCGCTTTCGATCTGCTCAATGCTGGGCAGGTCCGTCTGCAGCTCGACCGGCAAAGACTCAAGCAGCTTGTATTCGGCGATACCCAGCGGCTGGGTCTTGTCACGCAGGGCATATTCGGCTACCACCTCATTTTTGCTCTTGCACAGCAGGAGGCCGATGGTTGGGTTGTCGTGTTCGCTCTTGAACTGAGCGTCCACGGCGGTGAGGTAAAAGCCGAGCTGGCCCAAATGCTCGGGTTTGAACTTATCGGCCTTGAGTTCGATCACCACATAGCGGCGCAATTTGAGGTGATAGAACAGCAGATCGATGAAGAAGTCGTCACCCCCGACCTCCAAATGCACCTGGCGTCCTACGAAGGCGAAGCCCGCGCCCAACTCCAGCAGGAACTGAGTGATGTGCTGCACCAGCGCGGCTTCGATTTCCCGTTCGCCCGCCTCATTGCCAATGCGCAGGAAATCGAACAGGTAAGGGTCTTTCAGGGATTGGCGGGCCAGGTCAGTGTCTGGTGCCGGCAGACGCTCGACAAAATTGGTGATGGCCTGGCCTTCACGCTCTAGCCGCCGGGTTTCGATATGGATTTCCAGCACGTTGCGCGACCAGCCGTGCACGATGGCGCGCTGAGCATAGGCTAGGCGCATCTCCGAGCTTTTCAGCTTGCCGAGCAGCACCAGGTTATGACCCCAAGGCAATTGTCCAACAGCCTGTTGGACAATTTCGACATCCGGCCATGCCTTGGCAAAGGCGCGCATATACATCAGGTTGGCGCGCGAAAAACCCTTCATGTCCGGAAAGGCGGTACGCAGGTCGTGCGCCAACCGTTCGATGATCTTGGCGCCCCAGCCTTCGCGGGCCTGGCGGTCCAGAATGTCACGACCGATCTGCCAGTAGAGCAACACCAGCTCCCGGTTGACGGCGAGCGCGGCGTGTTGCTGGGCACGGTGGATGCGGGTTTTCAGCTCGCCCAGCCAGTCGGCGTAACCATTGGGTGGTGGAGTCAGCGAGATGGGGCGGTCGGTCATGATGCGATTCCTTCCAGCCTCGACATAACGCACATATAGCCGACAAGCATGTCGTTGGCTTTGAACGGGTAGCGCTCCAGTTGGAACTGGGTCAACGGCATGAGGTTTTTCCAGTGACTGCGTAGCGAAAAGGGCACCCGTTCTGGCCACTCAATGCAGCTAACGAAACCCGAGCGCCGTCATGGCGGCCGGGGACAGCAATCGGTCCAGGGTCGCCGCATCGAGCAGACCCCGCTCCAGCACCAACTCGCGGACCCGCGTGTCGCTCGCGGCCGCCTCCTGGGCGATGCGGGAGGCGGTCTCGTAGCCGAGTGCGGGGACTAGGGCGGTGACGACGGCCCAGGAACGCTCGACCTGCTCGCGGCAGTGATCGGCGTTCACCTCGATGCCCTCGACGCAACGCTCGGCCAGGGTCAGGCTCGCGCGCTCCAGCACCGCCAGGCTCTCCAGCAGGGCATTGGCCACCAGCGGCAGGAAGGCGTTGAGTTCCAGCTGCCCCGACTGGCAGGCCTGGGTGATGATGGTGTCGTTGCCGATGGCGGTCATGGCCGCCTGGGCCGCCGCCTCGCAGATGACCGGGTTGATCTTGCCCGGCATGACGCTGGATCCGGCCTGGACCGGCGGCAGACGCAGCTCGGCGATGCCGGCACGCGGACCCGAGGCGAGCAGGCGCAGGTCGGATGAGATCTTGTAGAGATTGACCGCATGGGCCTTGAGGATGCCAGAGACCTCGACGAAGACGTCGACGTTCTGGGTCGCGTCCAGCAGGTTCTCGGCGCGGGCGAGGTTGAGCCGGGTTTCCTCGCGCAGCCGGTCGGTGACGCGGAAAATGTAGTCGCGCGGGGCGGTCAGCCCGGTGCCGATGGCGGTCCCGCCCAGGTTGACGACCCGTAGCCGCTCCTTGCACTTGAAGACGCGCCAGCGGTCGCGGGCGAAGGCCTCGGACCAGGCGCCGAAGGCGGCGCCCACGGTCATGGGACAGGCATCCTGGAGCTGAGTCCGGCCCATCTTGACGATACCCTCGAAGGACTGTTCCTGAGCCTGGAAGGCGGACTGCAGCCGGGCGATGCCCCGCTCCAGCCGGTCTAGCGCCACGAGCGCCGCGACCTTGAGTGCGGTCGGGAAGACGTCGTTGGTCGACTGGTGCAGATTGACCTGATGCAGCGGATGGACGCGCGCATAGGACCCGAGCGACCCGCCCAGCAGTTCCTCGGCGCGGTTGGCGATCACCTCGTTGAGGTTCATGTTGAGCGAGGTGCCGGCCCCGCCCTGGAGCGCGTCGACCCGGATCCATGGGTGCAGGCCGCCCGCGAGGATCTCGCGGCAGGCAGCCTGAATGGCCCCGGCCTCGGCCTCCGACAGGAATCCGAGCTCGGCATTGGTGCGGGCACAGGCCAGCTTCACCTGCGCCATGGCGCGGATCAGCTCGGCGCGGCAGGGCCGGCCCAGCAGGTCGAAGTTGGCCAGGGCGCGGGCGGTGTGGATGCCATAATAGGCATCGGCCGGAACGGGAAACTCGCCGAGCGCATCCGACTCGATGCGCATACCGGCATCTAGCTCCCCGGTCCCTCCGGCCATCTCAGCAGAAGACGTCGCGCTTGCCCGAGCGGATACGGTCGAGGATCACGTCCGAGACGCGCCGCTCTTCCGTCCCCATCTCGGCCAGATCGCGCTCGATCGCCTGCTCGCCGGCGCGGGTCGTCTCCGGGTTGGCGTAATCGAGCAGATATTCCATGAAGGTGCCAACCGAGTTGGGACCGCATTTCTGCTTGATGTCGGCCGTCTTGGCCCAGTGCATGAAGTCCTCGCCGGTGCGACCGTTGCGGTAACAGGCGGTACAGAAAGAGGGGGTGTAGTCCAGCGCGGCCAGCTCGCGAACCACCTCGTCGAGCGAACGGTGATCGCCGAGCGAGAATTGGCTCTCGTCGAAGTCCTCCGCGTCCTGATCGAGCTGCGCGGCATAACCGCCGGGGTTGGTGCGGCTTCCGGCCGAAATCTGCGAGACGCCCAGCGCCAGGGTCTCGCGACGCATCTCCGCATTTTCGCGCGTCGACATGATGATGCCGGTGTAGGGCACGGCGAGACGCAGGATGGCAACCAGACGCTTGAAGTCCTCGTCGGAGACCGGATTCAGGGGCGAGTTGGAGAAGTCGGATCCGTGCGCCGGCTCGATGCGCGGCACGCTGATGGTGTGACACCCGGCGCCGTAGGTGGACTCCAGATGCTCGGCATGCTTCATGAGCGCCAGCACGTCGAAGCGCCAGTCGCCGAGACCCAGCAGCGCGCCCAGACCGATGTCGTCGATCCCGGCCTGCATGGCGCGGTCCGGCCCCGAGAGACGCCAGTCCATGTCGCGCTTCTTGCCGCTGAGATGAACGGCCGCGTAAACGTCGCGCTGATAGGTCTCCTGGAACAGCTGATAGGTGCCGATACCGATCTCGTGCAGACGGCGGAATTCATCGACCCGCAGCGGCGCCAGGTTGACGTTGATGCGGCGGATCTCGCCATTGCCGATCTTGAGCGAATAGATCGCCTCCAGCGCCTCCATCACATAATCCAGTCCGCGCGGATAGGACTCGCCGGCGACCATGAGGATGCGCTTGTGCCCCTGCTCGATGAGCACCTCGGCCTCGCGCTTGATCTCATCCACGCTGAGTGCGCGACGCTTGAGGGTCTTGTTGTCCTTGCTGAAGGCGCAGTAGGAGCAGGAGTTGCCGCAGTAGTTGGAGATGTAGAGCGGGGCGAAGAGGACGATGCGCTTGCCGTAGATCGCCTCCTTGACCAAGCGGGCGGCGGCGTAGAGCTCCTCGACCAACGCGGGATCCTTCACCTGGAGCAGGGCTGCGACCTCGTTCGCCGTCAGCCCCTTGAGCTCGCGCGACTTGGCGAGCACCTCCCGTATCAGCGTGGCATCTTCACGGATATGGGCATCGAGGGCGGACGTGATCTCTTCGGCATTGAGCCAGGAGGTATCGGTCTCCGCCCGGTGGGAGCCAGCGGGGCCTGAGCCACCGTCAGCGCTCGCCAAAATCGTCATGACAGGATCTCCGAGGATCGCTAGAACAGATTAGCGGTCAACATGTTAGATCCGCGCCACGCTCGACGACAAGAAATTCACACTATTGCGAAGGCGAGACACTGACTATTGGGATATCTCAATCCGCCGCTCACCAGGATTCGCAAGCCCTCAAGAAACGCATACGGATACCGTCCGGATCGGCGCGTCAGAACTCATCCCAATCCTCATCCGATACCGCCTTCGACGACGAGGATTTAGGCGCACCGCCACCCGTGTCCGAGCGACCTCGCGACACCGCCTTCACCGCCCTGGAAGCGGGCTTCGCTCCAACCGGCGACGGGCTCGCTCCTTGATCCAGGGTAAAGACGGCAACGGATTTGGATAGCGAACGCGCCTGATCCTCAAGGCTCTCGGCTGCGGCTGCAGCCTCCTCGACCAATGCCGCATTCTGCTGGGTCACCTCGTCCATCTGGCTGACGGCCTGCGAGATCTGCTCGATTCCAGTGCCCTGCTCGCGGCTGGCCGCCGAGATCTCAGACATGAGGGTCGCGACCTGGCTGAACGAATCCAGGATGGAGGTCATGGTATGCCCCGCCTCGTCGACCAGTTTCGCACCGGCATCGACCTTGGTCGCCGAGCCGGCGATCAGGCTCTTGATCTCCTTCGCCGCTTGGGCGCTACGCTGAGCAAGCATGCGGACCTCGGCAGCCACCACAGCGAATCCCTTGCCCTGCTCGCCCGCCCGTGCCGCCTCCACCGCTGCGTTGAGCGCCAGCAGGTTGGTCTGGAAGGCGATGCTGTCGATCACGGCGATGATTTCGGAAATCTGCTCACTGGATTTCTGGATCTCGCCCATGGTATCCACCACACGCTCGAAGATCTCGCCACCGCGTACGGCCATATCGTTCGAGGTCTGAGCCAAACGGTTCGCCTCCAGCGCGTTCTGGGTATTCTGCTGGACCGTCGAATTGAGCTGCTCCATAGCGCTCGCGGTTTCTTCCAGACTGCTTGCCTGGGTTTCGGTGCGGCTCGACAGGTCCACGTTCCCCGCAGCGATCTCGCCGGCCGCCATATTGATGGTGTCGGCCGACTCCTTGATATTGCCGACCACCTCTTGAAGCCTGGCAACGGTGCGATTGGTGTCGTCCTTCAGCTGACCGAAGGTTCCCTCGTAGTGCGACTCGATACCCTTGGTCAGATCACCATCGGCGATCGCTTTAAGCACACGGGCGATGTCGGCGAGTCCGCCAGCCACAATATCGATCAGCCGATTCATGCCCTCGGCGAGTTCCCCGAAGAACCCCTCCTTACCCTCGCGCTGCAAACGGTGCGTGAAATCGCCTCGCACGGCTGCGTCCAGGAGCGAGGCCAGCTCACGCTCCGTCGCGACCTCGTCCGTACGGTCGTTCCATTCCAATACCGTTCCGAGCCGCTCGCCCTCATCGCCGATGACCGGATTGGCGACCAGCTTGAAGACGCGACCGCCCACCGTGATTTGGGTGACATGCGTGTTTTGGAGGGCCGCCAGCATGGATTTCTGATGGGCCGGATTGCGGTGAAAGGCGTCGAAACAGCTCCCCAGCAGACCGTCGACACTGAAATTCGGGAGATCCTTGCGGATATCCGACTCGGCCGTCCGCATCATGCTCACGACGGCCTCGTTCACGTAAACGATGGTGCCCTTGGGGTCGGAAACCATCATGTTGGTCGACGCCTTGTCGAGGGCGCGCTTGATACGCAGCGTCTCGGCGGCGATCCTGGCGTCCGATCGGGTCCGCTCGTCCAGGCTGCCCTGCATCGCCCCCAGAGATTGGAACAACGATCCGATCTCGTCGCCACGGCCGGTCGGAATCGCATTGTCATAATGCCCGGAACCGATGCGGGAGAAGATATTGGCTGCCTCACCGAGCGGTCGGCTGATCAGACGCCGCGTCAGCAGGAAGATCACGAATCCCAGAACGAGGACCGCGAGCAAGGCGACGGAGAAGGTGAGATTGCGCAGCATGACGCTGTCGCGGCTCAACTCATCGTCATACGCGCCACCGGCGATGACCCATTGCCACTCGGGGAAGAAGTCGTAGGCGACCACCTTGAACCTGGGCCGCGTCTCGCCCGCATCCGTGTTGATCCAGGGATAACGGATAACGCCTTGGCGCTTTTCCAGCATCTCCTTGATGAAGGAGTGGCCATCCGCATCCCTGGATTCGAGGATATTGGCCCCTTCCTGCAACGGATGGATCACCAGGGTACCGAGACTCGATCCGGGCCTCGCGTCGATGGCAAAGAAATATCCGGTCTCGCCAACCTTGATCGAGGTGATTTCGGATTTGACGCGCCCGAGTTGCTCCTCGATGTTCAGCGCGACGGACAGAGCCCCCACCACCTCGCCCCGCCCGTTCATCAGAGGATGGTAGAACCTGATGTATTGCTTGCCGAACAGGGTTGCCAGACCGGAATAGTCCTGCCCCACCAGCAGGCGCTCTCGCCCCGGATCGCTTGGATCGAACCGGGTGCCAACGACGATTCGGCCCTTCTCATCCTTAAGCGTCGTCGCGGTACGCACAAAATTGTTGCCATCGCGCACGAACAACGTCGCCACGGCACCGGTAGTGGCGGTGAAATCCTCCAGATAGGCCAGGTCGCGATCGAGCCGCCCTTCGACACCATAGAGCGCCGGCACCGAGGCGTCGCCCAACAGGACCCGCTCGTCCGGGCGCAATTCGAAGCGCGTTCCGAAACGCGAGGAGAGAACGGACATGAGAAGCTTCGCCTCGCTACCCATGTTTGCACTCAAATTGCTCAGCATCGACTTGACCAGAGCCGCCTGCCCGACGATCTGGTCGATCGCTTTCTGCTCCATCAGACGATGATTCAGCTGCGCGACCCCGATGGCAAAGGCACCGAGAATGACGGCAATGACCGCGCTGGCCGCCAGCGACAAGGTAAGCGCAACCGAGCGGCCACGAGCGAGTCTCTTAATTGGTCCCATGCTTCCCCCCTGCCTCCACGAAATCGACGGTAGCCTATATCCCAAAAGTGGGCGTTCGCACAACGAGCGCGACACCTGCCTACTCGCCCCCATATTGAGGCGGAATTCGAGATCAGAATATCGAGGCCGTCAAGCCCACAGACGAATGGCAAACAACGTCAAGTCGCGGACGAAGGCGGATCAAGGGTCCATGTGGCCGGCGATGGCGCGGGCAATGGTGCCCAATCGCTCCTCCACCACGACCGGGCGACGACAGAGATAAGGGATCGAGCGCTCGCGCTCGTCGAACAGACGCTCCTCAATAGCGAGCCGCGCCCGGAGATCCCTCGCCTGCTGCGCCGCCTCGGGCGAGGATTTGCGCTCAAGTTCGACCAGCGCATCGAGCGAATGGCCGATCGACTCGGCGCGTCTGGATTGATCGCGCGAATAGCGCTCGATCCCATCGATGAGGTGGGCACGATCCCGATTCAGGGTTTCCAGAACACCAGCGAACACCAGGGTTAGGCGTGCATTGCGTTCCGAGGGATCCAATTGAGCGACGAACTCGGCAATCGCGTTCGACGCCGCGTCCGCGCTGGTCCGTCGAGCGGAGAGATGCTCGACCAGGGCGGCGACCTCCTTGTCCTCGCGCCATGCAGCACCCTCGATAGAGGGACCGTCCCAGAGTACCGCGGCGGAAATCTCGGGTACGAGCACCTGGGGACAGGGCCAGTCCGAATCTGCGGCGAGGATCGGTCGGCAGGCGCAGACCGCGATCAGAGCGGTGAAGAGCAACGAACGGATGTTCGAGCCGGACGCGTTCATCGAATAACCTCCTGAGGACAAGAAACCAGGGTGAAATCCCAGAAAAACCCGGCGACCCATCATCCCCCAGGACGCCGCTTCAACATGCCGCGTCCAGGGTCGTAGCCCAGCAGGGCGGCGCCGAGAAAGACCGCCAACGCCAACGCAACGCCAGCCAGAGACAACCAGTCGACCCGGGCATAGAGCGCGAAACGGATGAGTTCCACCGCCCAGGTAAAGGGGTTGAAGCGACAGATCTCGTAGAGCAGCAAACTGGAATCGCGGATGCGCCACAACGGATAGAGCGCCGAGGAGGCAAAGAACATGGGGAAGATGACGAAGTTCATGATCCCGGCGAAGTTCTCCAGCTGGCGTATGACCGAGGAGAGGAAGAGTCCGAGCGCGCCCAGCATGAGCGAGGCGAGCAACAGGGCCGGAAGCGCCAGCAGATAGCCGATCGGCGGCGGACGCACCTCCCAGAACCAGGCGATCGCGAGAAAGAGATAGACCTGGAGGATGGCGACCAGCGCGCCCGCGATCAGCTTGCAGAACAGCAGATACCAACGCGGAAAGGGGCTGATCATGAGCAGACGCATGCTGCCCATCTCGCGGTCGTAGACCATGGAGAGCGAACTCTGCATCCCGCTGAACAGCAGGATCATGGCGACCAGGCCGGGGACGATGTACTCCTCGTAAAGGATATAGGTCTCGTAGGGCGGGATGATGGAGACCCCGAGGATGGATCGGAACCCGGCGGCGAAGATGAAGAGCCAGACCAGGGGACGCACCAGGGCACCGAAGAAACGCTCGCGCTGATGCAGGAAGCGCAGCGCCTCGCGCACCAGGATGCCGAGCAGACAGCGCAGATAGGCGCGCGCGCTCATGCCGCCTCCCGTTCTCCGGTGAGCCGGGCGAACGCCTCTCGGACATTCTCGGCACCGGCGGCCTCCAGCATCCCCCGAGCCGTCCCGCGATAGAGGAGCCGCCCCCGGTGCAGCAGCAGCACGCTGTCCTCGGGACGCACCTCGTCGACCAGATGGGTCGCCCAGAGCACGCCGACGCCCTGTAGACGGCAGGTCTCGCGGACCTGTTCGATGATCGCCTGACGACTTCTGACGTCGAGCCCGACGGTCGGCTCGTCGGCCAGCAGCAGCCGAGGGCCATGCAGCAGGGCGCGCGCCAATTCGAGCCGACGACGCTGACCGCCACTGAGCTGACGCACCTTGTCGCCAGCGCGCTCGGCCAGCCCGGCCCCGGCAAGCGCCTCGCGGATGCGCGGCCCCATCGTTCCGGGATCCAGCCCGTGCAACGCACAGTGATACAGCAGGTTCTGACGCAAACTCAGATCCAAATCCAGCGTCAGCTGCTGAAAGACCACACCGAGATCGGCCAGCGCCCGATGTCCATCGCGGGCCAGATCCTGGCCCAAGATGCGGATGCATCCGGCACGACACAGAAAGAGACGAGTGATGAGGGAGAAGAGTGTCGTCTTCCCTGCCCCATTGACGCCGAGCAGGACGCAGAAGACGCCGGCCGGCACCTGGAAACTGATGTCATCCAGGACCGGACGGCGCGGATAGGCGAAGCTCACCCCGCTCACGTCCAGGGCAGGAGCATCCGGCTCGCTCATGGCCCGACCACGACCCCCCAGGGCAGGCGCCCGACCGGGATGCTCTTGAGCACCTTAAGCCGTTCCATGTCGACCACCGACATATCGTTGCTCACCCCATTGGTCGTGAACATACGCGACTGATCGGGCGCAAAGGCGAGATTCCAGACCCGCTGGCCGACCAGCAGATATTTCTCCACCTCAAAGGTCTTGGTATCGACGACTGCGACCCGCGCGGCCGGCCCGAGCGCGATAAAGGCACGGCTGCCGTCGTCGGTGATACGGATGCCGACCGGCTGGATCAGCTCCTTGCGCATGCCGGGGATGGCGAATGTGATGACATGGACCTTCTCGCGCTTGGCGACGTCGATCACGCTCACCGTCCCACCGATCTCGGATGAAACCCACACCTGACGGCTGTCGGGGGTGAACTGGGCCACACGCGGACGCTGATCGACCAGGACGTTGCCCACCACCTCATGCGTGGAAAGGTCGATGAAATGGGCCATGTTGGTCGTCTCGGAGGTATTCACCAGCCACTTGCCGTCCGGGCTCACCCCCATCCCCTCGGGCTCGACGCCAACCTGGATCTCGATCACCTTGGTCCGTTTGTCGACGTCGACCACCGTGACCATGTTGTCGTCCTCGTTGGCGACATAGAGGAATCGGCCCTGAGGTCCCAACGCCAGCAGCTCGGGATCCGGTCCCGACGGCAACGTGTGGTCGACCTTCAGGCTCTTGAGATCCAGCACCTCGATGTGATCCTCGTCACTGGTGCAGACGTAGAGCGATTCGCCGTCCTTGCTCAGGGCGATCCCGCGCGGGCGCTGCCCCACCGGCACGACCTGGCGCACCTCCAGGGTCTCGCCGTCGACCACGGTGATGCTGTTGTCCTTCTCGCTCGACACATAAACGCTGTAGGCATGCGCCCCCAATGGCGACAACAGACAAACGCCGAGCAGGGCCGTTCGCAGATGATGCATGGTGCTCTCCTGATGCGGATGGTGAAGATTTGCAGGACGGTTCGGACTCAACGGATCGAGCACTCGGTCTCGGGTCGGTCGTAGCCCAAGGTGTCGAGGGTCGAGAACTGGTGAAGAAACCCTTCCTGTGGCGAGACCGAGACCAGTATTCGCGGCGAGACGATGAGGATCGGCTGGCGCATCTGACCGTTCCAATCGCGGAAGGACAGAGGAACGCCCTTAAAGGCCGCGAGTTTGAAATCGGGTCCCAGCAGATACTGACGCAGCCGCGACACCTCCCCCGTCTGGGTGCGGGTGGCGGCCTCGCCGATGCTGCGTACGGCCAGCCAGGCGGCATAGTCTCTCGGCGTCATGAAGCGTCCGGTCCGTTCGAGGAATCGACGCTGGAACTGAGTCGCGCCCCATTGCTCAGTGACGCCGCTCCAGGCGGTCGCCACCAAGCCCTGAGTGCCGCCGATGGGCCTGGGTCGATAGGTGCGGTAGTTGAGATAGGCCCCGAAGGCATCCGCCTCATCGGCGACCAGCAGGATGTCGTAGTCCTCGACCTGGGTGAAGGAGTTGGCGAGCTGCTGCTCGTTGAAATGCCCCGAATCGGTCCGCGAGGCCCCCGCCTTGAAGGTCCAGGGTTTCTGGACGACGATCTTGGCACCGAAACGCTTGGCGGCACGCTCGATCGCGGCGCCGAACGCACGATCCTCGGGGAGAGGGCCGACCACCAGGAACCAGCGCATCCAGCGTTTCCAGGCCAGATACTGGGCCAGCGCGTCGGCGCGCATGGCGCGACTCGGCACCGTATGCAACAGGTTGGAGCGACACCCCTGGGTGCGCAGGTCGTCGTCCATGGCCCCAATGTTGAACAGGAGCGCATCGCCGGCCTCCGGCAGGTCGGCCAGCTCTAGGAGATCGGCCGCCGGCAGATCGACCAGAAAGAGCCGCACGCCCCGCTGGATCAGATCGCGCACTACATCGCTCGGCGACTGGTCGGATGTCAACGTCACCGGCAACAGATCGAAGGACTGACCGGTAAATCGCCCGGTGGTGTTGTTATCGAGGATGCCCTGGCGCGCACCCTCCAACCCCTCGTCCTCGATACGCGGTTCGAGCGATGAGAGCGGAATGTACTCGGCGCGTTCCGCACTGATGAGACCGATGGGGATGCTGAGAGGCTCGGCTCGAACGAGACCGATCGACAGAATCAGAGAGAGCGAGGCAAGGATCCGAATCCAATCGGACGAACGTGACATGGCGGGGTTCATGGCCAGGGTCAGACTCCTAGGTGTTGGATGCGCCGAGAAGCATGCCGACCTCGATCGCGGGGCATGGCTTCCATTCCAAAACGACGAGCGCCTGATCCTAAGCAATATCCGCGCCCAAAAATCCAGCGTAGCCGCCGTCTCTCCCCGTGGCTCACGCACCAAGCTCGATATGGCAATTGCGAAGCTTTATCGACAACAGCGCCTGATGAACCTCTGTCGCACCCAGCCGCCCCCCTCCCGGCCAGGAATGAAGACCCGAGTGACGCACAACGTGTCAGTTCTGACACGCCGATCGAGACGCCAACCCCAGGACGTACCGCCCGGTCGCACGACAGGCACCACACGAAACGCGCGACCGGACCGCCATCCAGGCTTGACGATGAAAGGCACGTGATTTGCTGTCGAGCCAGAGGCGCCGATATCCCCAGACCGAAGAGGCCTAGCGAATCGAGCCATTCTTTATGAAGGAGACCGGCGCGACCGATCGCTGGATCGCGATCCGGGACATGCCATCGAGCGAGGTTCCATGCATCCGAGACTGAACGCACTCATCCTCACCGCCATCGTCACCGGCTGGGCCGGCACCTCGGCAGCCACCGAGACCCGCGCCACCACGCCCCAGGCCGAAGACGGTCGAGCCGCCTATCCCACCCAGGCGATCGCCGACTATGTCATCGGCTGCATGCTGTCCAATGGCGCCTCGGCGGAAACACTGCAGAAATGCTCCTGCAGCTTCGATCTGATCGTCTCCGAGATCCCCTACGCCGAATACGAGAAGGCCGAAACACTGATGCGCATGCAGCAGGTTCCGGGCGGAGGCCGAGCGGGTGCCTTCAGGGGCTCGGCCTGGGCCAAATCGACGCTCGAACGATTCAAAGAGGTTCAGGCCGAATCCACGCTACGCTGTTTTTAGACCCGCCGGACCTACAACGACACATAAAGAGACACCGAGGAGTCGACGATGGATGAGACACGCACCAAGATTCTGGGCCGCGCCCTATTGACCGTCGGTCTGGTGCTCGGCCCAGTCACCGCATCCCTAGCTGCGGACGGCGCAGAACTCTACCGGGCCAAGATCTGCCACACCTGTCACGGCGAGCGTCCGAACGAGCCGGTTCTGCCCGCCTACCCCAAGCTCTCCGGCCAGAACGCCGGTTATCTGTTTCAGCAGATGAAGGACATCCGCGACGGAAACCGAACCAACGGCCTCTCGGTCGCGATGAAAGCCGTCGTCGGCAGCGTCACCGACGAGGAATTCCAGGTGATTGCGAACTGGCTGGCGACCCAATAATCGACCGTACAGTCATCGACATCGCGGGTGATGCACTCCGTCGCGCCGACCATCGTTTCAAGGCAGAGGAAGGCGGCAACAGGACGCCTTCCTCTGTGGATGCGGTTTAGGCCGGCTGAGTGGCCGCTGCTGGTTCTTCTTCCATCAACTCCTCGGAATGCAGATCCAATTCCGCCTGCTCCAGCATGGCGAACTCTTCTTCGGCGCTCTTCGCCACCAGATGATTCTTGCTGTAACCGAAGTAGTACGCCGCACCCACTGCGAACAACGCCAAGGTGTAATAAAAGGCGCGTGGATCGAAGGCGTAGACACCGGTCAGGGCAACCAGCGACAGCACCAGCGCAATCCCGGAGGTCACCACGCCACCCGGGGTCCGATAGGGACGCGGCAGCCCCGGCTGCTTGACGCGCAGCAGGATATGGCTCAAGGCCATCAGGGCATAGGACAGGGTCGCACCGACCACGGCCATGGCCAGCATCAGGTCACCTTCGCCACTCAGCGAGGCGATGAAGCCAAGCACGCCGGGAACGATCAGCGCCCGAGCAGGCACCTTGCGAGCGGTGGTGACCGACAGGCTCTGCGGTAGATAGCCGGCACGGGACAAGGCAAAGACCAAACGGCTGTAGCCGTAGATGATGGAGAAGAAGGAGGCGATCAGACCGACCAGACCCAAGACGTTCACCAGCGTGGCGAGCGTGGTATTGCCGGTCGCCTTCAGTGCATCGACCAAGGGCACCGCGCTTTCGCCCATCACCTGCGCACCGGTCGCGCCCGGCACCAGCACCACGACCAACAGGGCCGTCAAGAGCAGGAACAGCATGGCGCCGATGATGCCCTTGGGCACGTCCTTAGCGGGGTTCTTGGCCTCTTCGGCGGCCAATGGCACACCCTCGACCGCAAGGAACAGCCACATCGCAAAGGGAAGCGCCGCCCAGACACCGTACCAGCCCATCGGCAGCGTGGAGGAAGCGCCCTCGGTCGCAGCAATGTCGAACAGGTTGGCGACATCGAAGCTGCCGATCAAGGCAACGGCGGTGGCCACGATGGCCAGCACCGCCAGACCGCTGATCACCATCATCGCCTTCAGTGCCTCGCCGACGCCGACCAAATGGATCCCGATAAAGACCAGATAGAAGGCCGCATAGACCCAAGGCCCGTTGAAGCCAACCAGCGCCTCGACCGCCGAACCGATGAAGATCACGATGGCCGCCGGGGCCAGGGCATATTCGATGAGCACCGCCAGACCGGTCAGGTAGCCACCCGCCGGCCCCATGACCTGACGTGCAAAGCTGTATCCGCCGCCCGCAGCGGGAATCGCCGCCGACATCTCCGCCAGCGACAGCACCAGGGTGAAATACATGAGCGCCATCAGTGCGGCAGCGATGGCGAAGCCACCCCAACCCGCCTGAGCGATACCGAAGTTCCAGCCGGCAAAATCGCCGGAGATCACATAGGAGACGCCTAATCCAGCGAGCAGGATCCAACCGGCGGTGCCGCTCTTCAGTTGCCGTTTGGCAAGATAATCTTGATGGGATGTGGACATGGAATACTCTTGTTTCAGTTCATCGAGTGATGTGAGTGGATGTGGGTCAAGGCATCAGGTGACCAAGAAGCTACGCGGGTCCCCCTGTTGATCGGGCTGGCCGATCAGGTCTCCCTCAGACGCGTCCTCAAGCGACCCACTACGATCCTTCAGCTGCACTCCGGACAGACACAGCCGGCGTGATTCGCGTAGTAAATACAATGCTTTATGCGCGGCCTCGCGGAAGCTCAGTCCGTCCGGTCGCACATTGGAAATACAGTTACGACGGGCATCGGTGAGACCGCGTCGCGGTGCCCAGGTCAGATACAGCCCCAGACTGTCTGGCGAGCTCAGACCCGGACGCTCGCCGATCAGCACCAGCACCGCCTTGGCGTTCAGCAACTCGCCGACGTCATCGCCAATGGCGACCCGCCCTTGCTCCACCAGGATGGTGGGCGCCAGATTCCAGCCCTGGTCGTCATGCTCAAGCGCCTCGCAAAGCGCGCGAATGAAGGGCACGGCGTTCTGAGCGATGGCGGTCGCGGACAGCCCGTCGGCGATCACCAACGCCAAATCGAATGGCTTCTGCGGGGTCTGGTGTTCCTGGCACAGCAGTACGCGCGAGGCCTCATCCAGACGACGCCCAAGGTCCGGGCGCTGCAGATAGGTCATGCGGTCCACGGCCTCGCTGTGCACATGCAGCGGCAACTCATCACCGAGCAAGGGACATTCGGCGGCAAGGGCCTCGATCTGCTGGCTCAAGGCATCGAAATCGAGCGGCAGATGCACCGCGTCGCGGGCTTGTGCGTGGGCCAGTTGAAAGGCCAGCATCTCGCGGGTCGAGAGGCTGACGCCACTGCGTCCCAAACCGATTCGCGCCGCCGTGAACTGGCGCAGGAGACGCCAAGGGTTATCGGTTACGCCATTCGAGGCATCGAGCTGTGACGTATTGGCTTGATCAGCCATGATGGATCGCTCCCTGGTCTGTCTGATTGCTGGCCGGCAGCCGCGTGAGCGAATCGGCAAAGACCGCTGGCAACTGGTCGTTGAGACGCGCGCCAGCGGCGTTGCTCATGATCTGCATCCGCTCCAGCCATGCCTCGAATTCAGGCGATGGACCAAGTCCAAGGACGCGGCGCACGTAAAGCGCATCGTGGAAGGAGGTGCTCTGGTAATTGAGCATGATGTCGTCGGAGCCGGGGACACCCATCACAAAGGAGCAACCGGCCGCACCGAGCAGGGTGAGGAGGTTGTCCATATCGTTCTGATCGGCCTCGGCGTGATTGGTGTAGCAGACATCGCACCCCATCGGCAGGCCGAGCAGCTTGCCGCAGAAGTGATCCTCCAGACCGGCGCGGATGATCTCCTTACCGTCGAACAGATATTCCGGGCCGATGAAGCCGACCACGGTATTGACCAGCAAGGGATTGAATTTGCGCGCCACGGCATAGGCGCGCGCCTCGCAGGTCTGCTGATCCAGGCCGTGATGCGCATTGGCCGAAAGTGCACTGCCCTGGCCGGTCTCGAAATACATCAGATTGCGACCGACGGTCCCACGGTTCAGTGACTGCGCCGCCTGCTCGGCCTCGGCCAGGTTGGAGAGATCGAACCCGAAACTGCTGTTGGTGGCCTCGGTGCCGCCGATCGACTGGAACACCAGATCCACCGGCGCACCCTGCTCGATGCACTCCAACGTATTGGTCACATGGGTGAGCACGCACGACTGGGTGGGGATCTCGTATTGCTGGATCACCTCGTCCATCAGCCTCATCAGCCTGGTGGCCTGCACCACGTTGTCGGTGACCGGGTTGATGCCGATCACCGCATCGCCGTTGCCGTAAAGCAGACCGTCAAGAATGCTGGCTGCAATCCCGTTCATATCGTCGGTCGGATGATTGGGCTGCAGTCGCGTGGCCAGGCGTTGAGCTAGACCAATGGTGCTGCGGAAGGCGGTCACCACGCGGCACTTCTTCGCCACCAGGATCAGGTCCTGATTGCGCATGATCTTGCTCACCGCCGCCGCCATTTCCGGCGTGACGCCCTTGCGGATGCGCGCGAGCATCTCGCTGCTCGCCAGGTCGGAGAGCAGCCAGTTGCGGAAGTCGCCAACCGTGAGATGGCTGATCGGCTCGAAGGCCGCCTGATCGTGCTCGTCGATGATCAGGCGCGTCACCTCATCCTGCTCGTAGGGAATCAGTGCCTCGTTCAGGAATTGCTTCAGCGGCACCTCGGACAACGTCATCTGTGCCACCGCACGCTCTTCGGCGGAGCGAGCGATCACCCCGGCGAGACGGTCACCCGAGCGACTCGGGGTCGCCTTCGCCATGAGATCGGCGAGGTTGCGGAATTCGTAGGTCTTGCTGCCCAGTTGATGGCGATAGGCCTGATGCATAAAGGTCCCCTGACCGACGCCTGAGTCTCGCGTCACGGACTGGCATGACCGGAACGAAACTTGCGGGTAGGTCGCTGAAAATTGGCACGTTGCCCGATCAGTTCAGCGAATCGCGTTCCATGGGCCTATCGAATTTCGGCAAATCGAAAATTACCTACTATTATCAATAATCTAAGCCTTACCCGAGCACCTTCCTCGGAATTTCCAAGGGATCACAACGCATGTGAAGCACCAGAACGACCCCCAGTCGAACCTGATTGCACCAGACTGGCGCATCATTGAGGCCACCGATGCCGACGTTCACGCGCGCAACCTGCGTGACTGGCAGCAACAGTACGATCAGATCAGCGACGGCCCTTTCTATGGCCGTATCGACGAAGTGGCGCTGGAGCATTTGCAGGTCTTCCGCGAGCACACCAGCCGCGCACTACGCCAGCAGTGCAACGTCTGGCCGAATGCATTGTGGTTGGGGTTTGCCGCCGGCACGGAGGCCTGTCGCATCAATGGCCAGACGGTGACCAGCGATCAACTGATGTGCCGCCCAGGCGGCTGCGAGTTCGAGCTAGTGACGCCCGAGCACTTCAATATCTACGGGATCGTCGTCGGCCAACAGGCGCTACTCCGGACGGCAGAGGCGCAAGGCATCCCCTTCGATGCCCGGCTGTGGTCGGCCCCCCGACGCAATTGGAACCCCCAACGGCTCAACGCCCTGCGGATTGCCTTGCAGCGGCTGCTGGCCCCTCAACACAGCGGGCTGGCCGGACCACTACAGCAGGATATGTTGTTGATGGCGGTGCTGGAGGTCGTGCAACGGGAAAGCGATGCGAGACCGCCGCCCGGTTATGTCCGGCGCAAGGCGGTCGTCGATCGAGTGAAGGACTATCTAGAGGCGAATCGGCAGGCGCCGGTCACCATCACCGAGCTATGCGAACTCACCCATGTGAGTCGACGCACCTTGCAGTACAGCTTCGAGAGCATCGTCGGGACCAGCCCGCTGCGTTATCTGCGGCTCTCGCGTCTGAATGGGGTGCGGCGGGCGCTGTCCCAGCCGGAAGAGCTGGACGAGGATGTCTCGGTGGCACGCATCGCCGCTCGCTGGGGATTCTGGCACGCAGGTCAGTTTGCACATGACTACAAGCAACTGTTCGGTGAGAACCCGTCGGAAACGCGGCGAAGAACCAGTGGAACGCCGTTCGCTGATGCGGCTCAGGCCGTCGGCTGCACGACAGGCGGTGCCTCAAGCTGACGGATCGCCTCGACGACGATCGTATCGAGCCCTTCACCACCGGTTGTCTCGACATGCGCAACGATCTGCGCCCGCATCCGGGGATCCCAGAACCGAGTGAGATGACTGGCGATCTCGTCCCGACCCTGTTTTCGATCGGGCCAGGCGCCGAAGAAACCGCCGATGCTGTTTGCCATCTTGACGAGATTTTGGATATCCATCCGCGCGACTCCGCTTCAACACAAAAAATGCATTCAACTAAGGTGTCCGTAGCCTGGACGCAACGCAGCAAAACCCAGTAGATACCGCAACCCAACCGGCCCGCCTGTCCGCGCGGTTTCCCCGGCTTCCGCTATCGCTCCATCCGGGCGACGCTCGAACGCTTCACGGCAGCACCCTATCTGGATGGCTGTAGACCATCATCCGCTCGCCTCGGGCGAAACCGATCAGGGTCATTCCTGCCTGCTCGGCCAGACGCACCGCCGCGCCGGTCGGGGCGGAGACGGCGACCAACAGACCGATCCCCGCGCTCATGCTCTTCTGGACCATCTCGAAACTCGCCCGGCTGGTGCAGATGACGAACCCCTCGTGGGGCCTGAAGCCGCGCCGATGGAGCGCACCGATGAGTTTGTCGAGCGCGTTGTGCCGGCCGACATCCTCGCGCACCAGATCGATTCGCCCGTCGGCATCGACCCAAGCCGCCGCATGACCGCCGCCGGTGGCTCGGAAGAGCAACTGATGGGACGGCAGATCGGCAAGCGCGCGCACGATGGCGCCAGGCTCCAGCGGGCAAACCGAGGACACCCGCCGCACCGGCTGAGCGACCGCCTTGAGGCTCTCGACACCACAGAGTCCGCAACCGGTTTTGCCGGACAGGGTGCGGCGGCGCTCCTTGAGTTCGGCGAAACGCCAACCTGAGATGGAGAGCCGGATCTCGATCCCCTCCTCCCCCGCCAAGACCGGGTCGCAGTCCAGCAGCTCCTCGACCGAGCGCAGGATACCCTCGGTCAGACTGAAGCCGAGCGCGAAGTCGATGAGGTCTGTCGGCGTCGCCAGCATCACGGCATGCGAGACGCAGTTGTAGACCAGGGCGATCGGGGTCTCCTCGATCACCTGATCGGCACGCACCGAGACGTGGCCGCCATCGAACTGCCGGGCCTGGACCTCACTCCGATCGGGCCAGTGCTCGATCGGCTCACGATCCTCGGGAGGCTTTGGCACGGGACATTCCATGAATAAAGATTCTCGTTCGTTTGAAGCAATCCCGGTCTAGACCGCCTCGCGCTTGCCCTTGCGCGGCAGCAGATCCAGCTGCGCCTTGCTGAACCGCCGATAGCGCTTCTGCCACTCGGACGGCTGATCCACCTGGACGACCTGCACCGCCGTCACCTTGTACTCGGGGCAGTTGGTCGCCCAGTCCGAATTGTCGGTGGTGATGACGTTGGCGCCGGACTCGGGAAAGTGGAAGGTGGTATAGACCACGCCCGGCTGCACCCGCTCGGTGATGGTCGCGCGCAGCACCGTCTCGCCGGCTCTGCTGGCGACGCCGACCCAATCGCCTTCGCGGATACCGCGTTCCTCGGCATCGTGCGGGTGGAGTTCGATACGATCCTCTCCGTGCCACTCGACGTTGGGCGTGCGCCGGGTCTGGGCGCCGACGTTGTACTGACTGAGGATGCGCCCGGTGGTCAGCAGCAGCGGAAAACGCTGGTTGACGCGCTCGTCGGTCGGAATGTAGCGCGTCACCATGAACCGACCCTTACCGCGCACGAACGCATCGACGTGCATGATGGGCGTGCCGTCCGGCTGCGCCTCGTTG
Source organism: Thiorhodococcus drewsii AZ1 (assembly GCF_000224065.1). Lineage (GTDB taxonomy): Bacteria > Pseudomonadota > Gammaproteobacteria > Chromatiales > Chromatiaceae > Imhoffiella > Imhoffiella drewsii. The sequence continues at coordinate 140,999 of NZ_AFWT01000003.1, read as the reverse complement.
CAGGGCCACTGGATGCTGCCGAGCTGTTCGATGCGATCGTAGCTGACGCCGTGGAAGGTCGGCGTCAGACGCGCAATCTCGTCCATGATCTCGGAGGGATGGCCGTAGTCCATCGGATAGCCGAGCGCGTTCGCCAGCGCCACCGTGACCTCCCAGTCCGCCTTGCCCCCGAGCGGCGGCATGACCTTGCGCACCATGGAGATGCGGCGCTCGGCGTTGGTGAAGGTCCCGTCCTTCTCCAGGAAGCTGGAGCCGGGCAGGAAGACGTGGGCGAACTTGGCCGTCTCGTTGAGGAAGATGTCCTGCACCACCAGGCATTCCATGGCAGAAAGCGCCGCCTGGACGTGCTGGGTGTTGGGATCGGACTGGACGATGTCCTCGCCCTCGCAGTAGAGCCCCTTGAAGCTGCCGTCGAGCGCCGCCTCGAACATGTTGGGGATGCGAAGACCCGGCTCGGGGTCGATCTGGACGCCCCACTCGCCCTCGAAGAGCGTGCGGGTCGCGGCATCGGAGACGTGCCGGTAGCCCGGCAGCTCGTGCGGAAAGGATCCCATGTCGCAGGAACCCTGGACATTGTTCTGACCGCGCAGCGGATTCACACCGACACCCAGTCGTCCGATGTTGCCGGTCGCCATCGCCAGGTTGGCGATACCCATGACGGCGGTCGATCCCTGGCTGTGCTCGGTCACGCCCAATCCATAATAGATGGCCGCATTGCCCGCTTCGGCGAAGAGTCGCGCAGCGCCGCGCACCTGCTCGGCCGGCACGCCGATGGTCGCCTCCAAAGACTCGGGCGAATTCTCCGGCAGGGCCACGAAGTCGCGCCAGGCGGCGAAGGAGTCGGCCTCGCAGCGCTCGGCGACGAAGGTCTCGTCGACCAGACCCTCGGTCACCACCACATGGGCCAGGGCGTCGAGGATGGCGACATTGGTTCCCGGCAGCAGCTTGAGGTGATAGTCCGCCCGGATGTGCGGGCTCTTGACCAGGTCGATGCCGCGCGGATCGACCACGATCAGCCGCGCGCCCTCGCGCAGACGCCGCTTGAGCTGGGAACCGAACACCGGATGTCCGTCGGTCGGGTTGGCACCGATCACCATGACGACGTCTGCCTGGAGTACCGAGTCGAAGGTCTGGGTCCCGGCCGACTCGCCCAGCGTCTGCTTGAGTCCGTAGCCGGTCGGCGAGTGACAGACACGGGCGCAGGTATCCACATTGTTGTTGCCGAAGGCGGCGCGCACCAGCTTCTGGACCAGATAGGTCTCCTCGTTGGTACAGCGCGAGGAGGTGATGCCGCCGACCGCGCCGCGCCCGTATTGGGCCTGGATGCGTTTGAACTCGGAGGCGGCGTAGCTCAGCGCCTCGTCCCAACTCACCGGCTGCCAGGGATCCTGGATGCTTTTGCGGATCATGGGCGTGGTGATGCGGTCCGGGTGGGTCGCATAGCCCCAGGCGAAGCGGCCCTTGACGCAGGAATGTCCATGATTGGCCTGGCCGTCCTTCCAGGGCACCATGCGCACCACCTGGTTGCCCTTGGTCTCGGCCTTGAAGCCACAGCCGACGCCACAGTAGGCGCAGGTGGTGACAACCGACTGCTCCGCCTGCCCCATCTCGATGACCGACTTCTCCATCAGGGTCGCGGTCGGGCACGCCTGGACGCAGGCACCGCAGGACACGCACTCGGAGGTCATGAAGGGCTCGTCCTGACCGGCCGCGACACGGGACTCGAAGCCGCGCCCCGAGATGGTCAGGGCGTAGGTCCCCTGCACCTCCTCGCAGGCACGCACGCAGCGGCTGCAGACGATGCACTTGGCGGCGTCGAAGGTGAAGTAGGGATTGGAGGTGTCCTTGGGGCGGGCCGACTCGGCATCGAAGTGATTCGCGCCCTGCATGCCATAGCGCACCTCGCGCAGTCCCACGACGCCGGCCATATCCTGCAGCTCGCAGTTGCCGTTGGCCGAGCAGGTCAGACAGTCGAGCGGATGGTCCGAGATATAGAGCTCCATGACGTTGCGGCGCAGCTCCATCAGCTCGGAAGACTGGGTGCGCACCTCCATGCCGGCCTCGGCCAACGTGGTGCAGGAGGCCGGATAGCCGCGCCGCCCCTCGATCTCGACCAGACACAAGCGGCAGGAGCCGAAGGGCTCGATGCTGTCGGTCGCACAGAGTTTGGGAATCCGGATCCCGTGCTCCTCCGCCGCGCGCATGACCGAGGTGCCCTCGGGCACCGAGACCGGCAGGCCGTCGATGGTGAGGTCGATCCAATGCTCGCTGACGCGGGCCGGGGTTCCGTAGTCGTGGTCACGATGCAGGGACATGGGTCTTACTCCAGCGAGCCGAGCCCGCGTTGTTCTTCTCCGCCGGTTCCCACGCCGGGCGTGGGAACGCAATCATGCTGCCCGAGCCGATTGGCCGATCCCGAAATCCTCCGGGAAGTGCTTCACCGCCGAGAGCACCGGATAGGGCGCCATACCGCCCATGGCGCAGAGCGAGCCCTTGATCATGGTGTCGCACAGCGAATCGAGCAGGGCGAGGTTCTTGGCGCGCTCCTGGTTGGCGATGATGCGGTCGATGACCTCGACCCCGCGCTGGGAGCCGATCCGGCAGGGCGTGCATTTGCCGCAGGACTCGATGACGCAGAACTCCATGGCGTAGCGTGCCATCCGGGCCATGTCGACACGGTCATCGAAGGCGACGATGCCGCCGTGACCGATCATGGCGCCCATCTGGCTGAACGCCTCATAGTCGAGCGGCACATCGAAGCGGGACTCGGGGACATAGGCGCCGAGCGGCCCGCCGACCTGCACCGCGCGGATCGGCCGCCCGCTGGCCGAGCCGCCGCCATAGTCGTAAAGCAGCTCGCCCAGGGTCAGACCGAAGGCCTTTTCGACCAGACCGCCGTGACGAATATTGCCGGCGAGCTGGAACGGTAAGGTCCCGTGCGACCGCCCGACACCATAGTCGCGATAGAAGGAAGCGCCCTTGGACAGAATGATGGGCACGGACGCCAGACTCATGACATTGTTGATGACGGTCGGCATGCCGAACAGACCGGAGATCGCCGGCAGCGGCGGCTTGAAGCGCACCAGCCCGCGCTTGCCCTCCAGGCTTTCCAGCATGGAGGTCTCCTCGCCGCAGATGTAGGCACCGGCGCCCATCCGCACCTCCAGCTCGAAGGCATGGCCCGAACCCAGCACGTCCGGTCCCAGCAGACCGGCATCGCGCGCCTTGGCGATGGCGCATTGGAGGGTGCGGAAGGCGTGCGGGTATTCGGAGCGGCTGTAGATATAGCCCTGGGTGGCACCGACCGCCAGCGCGGCGATGGTCATGCCCTCGATCAGACAGAAGGGGTCGCCTTCCATCAGCATGCGGTCGGAGAAGGTGCCGGAATCGCCCTCGTCGGCATTGCAGACGACGTACTTGTGCGGGGCCTCGGCCTCCAGCACCGTGCGCCATTTGACGCCGGTCGGGAAGGCGGCGCCGCCGCGACCGCGCAGCCCCGAATCTGTGACCTCCTGGACCAGCTCGGCCGGCGACAGGGCGAGCGCCCGTTCCAGTCCACCAAAGCCTCCGTTCGCCCGGTAGGCTTCGAGGCAGAGCGGATCGCCGATCCCGACGCGGGAAAAGGTCAAACGCTCCTGTCCGGCGAAATAGGGGATGTGCTCGGTCAGACCGTGCCCGAGCCGATGCGGACGTCCGTTCAGGAACCCGGAGGCGAAGAGATCGGGCACGTCGGACGGTTTGACCGGACCATAGGAGATACGCCCGGCCGGGGTCTCGACCTCGACTAGCGGCTCCAGCCAGAAAAGACCGCGCGAGCCGTTGCGCACCAACTCGATGGCAACACCCAGACGCTCGGCCTCGGCCAGAATCGCCTGAGCGACCGACTCGGCGCCGACCGAGAGCGCGCTCGAATCGATGGGAACGAAGATACGCAGACTCATGCCGACACCTCCTCGGCGCGCAGCCTGTCCACCAGCGTATCGAATCGATTCGAATCGACCCGCCCGAACACCTCATCGTCGATCCGGATGGCCGGCGAACAGGCACAATTGCCCAGGCAATAGACCGGCTCCAGGCTGATGGAGCCGTCGGCCGTGGTCTGGTGGAAGTCAACCGCCAGGCTCGACTTCACATGGGTCTCCAGCGCCTGGGCGCCCATCGCCTGGCAGGACTCGGCGCGGCAGATCTGGACGATGTGGCGGCCCGGCGGTTCGCGACGGAAGTCGTGATAGAAATCCAGCACGCCCTGAACCTCGGCGCGCGAGAGGTTGAGCGCGTCGGCGATCAGGGGAACGGCCTCCTCCGGAACCCAGCCCGTCCGTCCCTGGATCGCATGCAGAATCGGAAGCAGAGCGCCCGGAAGGGACGCCTTCTCGCGCACGATGCCCTGGATGGCATCCAGATCGATGGACGAAGCGGTCGACATGGGTCGTTCTCCTTCAATGGTCAGTACGCGGTTCGATCGGTGAGCGGTTCGAATTGGGCGCCCCGGCTTCACCAGATCCGGCCCGCGAGCACGAGACGGATCAGCCACCATGGCCAGCCGGGGCGGCAAAACGTTCTGAGAAGGTCCGTCCGGTCGAGTCCCTGGCCCGCACCGCCAGCTCGCCCAGCCGGTCCGGGACGAAGGTCAGACGGATGCTCGGATCCTCGCTGATGGAGATATTTCCATCCAGGCGCAGCAAGGGCCCGCCGGCATAGTCCATCTCGATCTCCAGCAGATAGTCGGGAGGGATGTAGCGCCGCGCGATCTGGTCGAACTGCAGGCCCGAGCTGTTGGGGTGTCGGATCAGCAGCTGCAGCGCGAGCGGTTCGCCCGCCTCGACGTGCTCCGGCCACCGAACCTTCATCCTCCCGAGATTGGCCTCGGCGGCAGCCGGATCCTTCGAGGAGGGCGCCGAGCAGCCGCCGGACGCCTTGACGAAATTGGCCGCCATGTACAGCTCGCCATCATTGGTCTCCGCGATCGCCCGGACATGGCTGTAGCTGTCGATCCGTACCCGGGTCCCCAGACTGCTCCAGCGACGATCACCGGTGAAGTGGAAGACACCCGCGACCGGGGCCGGATTCATGTCGATGACCAGATGCAGATTCTTGATATAGCGCTCTGGCGTCTGCGCGAAGGTCGCCTTGATCTCGATCGGCACCACCGCCGCGTCGAGCGCACGATAGGGCGTCTCCAGCGCAATCACGCCGTCGGCATCCTGAATCTGGCGGTCGCCGAACAGGGCAGACCGGATCTCCCGCCAATGCGCCTGCTGGTCAGGCTCGGCTGCCGGCTCGGCCAGCGCGACGGAGGCGATCCCCAGAAGCACGACGAGCAGCAACAGCCTGAGCCGGCTCACCTCCCAAGCCCAACGAACCTGTGCCGATTCTGGAACAGTCTGGATTCGCATCCGTCACCTCTGAAACAGAATACCGTTCGAATCAAACGGCCGAAGAAACCGCATCGCCTCCGAGAGGCCCGTCACATCGAACGCCGCTCGCCCAACCCGGCGGTACCCCCGGATTCCGCGTTCGCTCCATCCGGCCAAGGACCGCTCTTCTCTCGCCTGGGTGGCGTGCAGTGAACGGCAGGCGACTTCAGGAACGCTCTACAGGTCGCCTCCAAGATCGATGCCAGCTATCCGGCGGACGGGTAGAACCCGTGCCGCCGGTCCGGCCATCAGATCCCGAACAGCACCAGCGTCTTCTTCACCGTCATCCAGATCCCCCAGCTGAGCGGGATCCAGATCACCGCCCAGGCCAACAGCACCTTGCCCGAATGGGTCGCCTCGTGCGCCAGGGCCGAGACGTCCTGGGCGAAATGTTGGTGCGTGTCATCGGCGATACGTTTCTCCTCGGCGAGCTCCTCGTCGCTCATGCAGTGCTGCTCGGCCACCGGACGGATCAGCGCGTTGCAGATGAAGCCCAGCACCAAAATCCCGGCCAGGATGTACATGGTCATGGTGTAGGCATCGGCGCGAGCGACGCCATGGTCGAGCTGATATTCGCGAATGTAGTTGACGATCACCGGCCCGAGGATGCCGGCCGTGGCCCAGGCGGTCAGCAGCCGACCATGGATGGCGCCGACCATCTGGGTGCCGAACATATCGGCCAGATAGGCCGGCACCGTGGCGAAACTGCCGCCGTACATCGAGAGAATGACGCAGAAACAGAGCACGAAGAGCGCCAGCGTCCCGGCCGCAGCGGCCGAGGGGATGGCGGCATAGAGCGCGCAGCCGAGCAGAAAGAAGATGGAATAGGTCAGCTTGCGCCCGAGCTTGTCGGAGAGCGAGGCCCAGAAGAAGCGCCCGGCGATGTTGAACAGCGACAGCAAGCCGGTGAAGCCGGCCGCGACCGCCGCGATCTCGGTCTTCTGGGCGGCGGTCAGCTCATTGAAGGTCGCCTCGATCCCGATCAGGCGTCCGGCGAACACCTCCTGCAGCAATGGCGAGGCCATGCCGATGATGCCGATACCGGCGGTCACGTTCAGACAGAGCACCGACCAGACCAGCCAGAACTGGGGCGTGCGCCAGGCCTTGTCGAGATGGACGTGACGGCTGGTCATCATCGCCTTCTCGGCAGCACCAGCGGGCGGGGTCCAGCCGGCTGGTTTCCAGTTCGGCGGCGGCACCCGGTAGCCGAGCGCGCCCGCCATCATGAAGACGAAATAGATCCCCGCCAGACAGAGGAAGGTCTCCCAAACACCGACCGAGGTCTCGGTCGCGAAATGCTGCATCAACCGATCGGCCAGCGGCGCGCCGATCATGGCGCCGCCGCCGAAACCCATGATCGCCATGCCGGTCGCCATGCCGCGACGGTCCGGGAACCACTTGATGAGCGTGGACACCGGAGAGATGTAGCCGAGCCCGAGTCCGATGCCGCCGATCACGCCGGACCCGAGCCACAGCAGCCAGATCTGATGGGTCATGATGCCGACCGCCGAGATCGCCAGACCGCCGCTCCAGCAGAAGGCGGCCACCACGCCTGCCTTGCGCGGACCGGCGCGCTCCAACCAGCCGCCCCAGATGGCCGCCGAGCAGCCGAGGAAGACGAAGAACAGGGTGTAGACCCAGCCGAGCATGGAGATTTTCCAGTCGCAGCCCGTCGCAAAGATCTGGGCGAAGAAGCCCATGTCGGCCGGACAGGCGATCGGTGCCGTGATGCCGACCGCCTTGGACAAGGGCAGCCAGAACACCGAGAAGCCGTAGGCCATGCCGATGCAGAGATGGATGGCGAGCGCCGCCGGCGGGACCAGCCAGCGATTGAAGCCCGGTCGGGCGATGGTGCGTTCGAGCGCGAGCAGGCCGGGGCCGGCCGGCACAGCGATAGACGTTGCGGTCATGGATATCCTCCTGTTGGATGCATCTGTCACCAGATCGACGACGACCGACCGGCCGAACCGATCGGCGGGATACCGGGCTTTTTCGTGTGCCTCTGTGAATCCCGCGTCGCGACCGAGACTAGCGGAGGTGACGATCCGGTGAACAACGAAAAAAACCGAACGGCCGTTCGTCCGAACCGAACGCCAGCAATCAGCCCGAGGCGCGTCCGGCCTCGGCGGCCTGACGACAGAAGGGGCCGACGGCCTCGGCGAACAGCGCCTCCACCATCGGCGAACGCGGCTCGCGCACCATCGCGACCAGGGAGATCTGCCACCTCAGTCGCGGCTCGACCAGTTCCAGCGCCTTGACCCCGTCCGGCACGCCGATCAGCTCCAGCACCGAGCGCGGCACGATGCTGCACCAGGCACCGGAGCAGACATGGGCCAGCAGCGAGACGATGGAGTTGGTCTCCAGGGTCACATTCGGACGGCAATCCTGACAGTGGAACACCTCGTCGATGGTGCGCCGGTTCTGCATGTCCGGCGTCAACAGACAGAGGTTCAGCGCTGCGGCCTCGCGCCAGCTGATGGCCTCACGCTCACCGACGGGTCCTCCGACCGGGGCGAGCAGTACATGGTCCTCTTCGCACAAGGGCGTGCGCACCAGATCCGTTTCCTCGGCCGAGGCGGAGTAAAGAATCCCCGCATCAAGCTCGAAGGAACGCAGACGAGCCAGGATCTCGTCCGTGCTGAGCGAGAGCACCTCGGTACAGACCAGCGGATGGCGCAACGCAAACCGCGAAGTCAGCGAGGCGACCACGGTGAGCGCGGTCGGGATCACCCCGAGACGCATCCGCCCGGACAGACCATCGCGCAGCCGCGCCAGCTCCTGGCGCAGATCGGCCGCGCTGGCCGCCGCGCGTTGGGCGTAATCGAGCACGCACCGCCCCTCGGGCGTCAGTCCGGAGAACTGCTGACCGCGCTCGACGACCGCCACCCCGAGTTCGGTCTCCAGATCCCGGATCGCTGCCGACAGTGTCGACGGCGAGACGTGACAGGACGCTGCGGCGCGACCGAAGTGCCGTTCGCGGGCCAACGCGATCAGATAGAGATATTTGCGCGCGATCATGTACGAGCGACTCCCGAGCCGTTCTCCTGTGTCGATCCCGAGACAGCACCCGAACGCCTCCACCAAATCTGCAACAGCGGCACGGGATTCCCGATCCACCTCGCATGCATCGCCCCCTACTCCCACTCCAGCTCGACGAAGGCGGCGGTGACGTTGCGACCCTGATAGGCGTCGAACAGCAGCCAGCCTCCGGGGTTCTCGCGCCCGAGTTCGGCGACCGCCTGCTCGATCGTCCCACGTGCGCGGATTACCCTGCGTACGCCTTGCGCCAGTCCGTCGAGATAGCGCCGCTGCCGGGCCAGGGCGGCACGCCAGTCGGCCGGCACCGGACCATGCCCCGGAACGACCCGCTGGGCCGGGAACGCCATCAGCGCATCACAGACGTTCAGCCAGCCGAGCAGGCTGCCGTCCAGCGCCGGAATGCGCTCGACGAAGAGCAGATCGGAGAGCCAGAGGGTGCCCGTGCGCCGATCGAAGACCGTCAGATCGGAATCGGTGTGGGCGGTCGGATGGGCGCGCAGTTCCAGTACCCGACCGCCGAGATCCAGCTCGATCCGATCCGCAACCGTTCGATTCGGCGCCACCAGACGGCTGCCCTCGGCGATCGGTCCTAGCGTGTCCCGCGCACGGGCAAGATAGCCCTCGCCCCGGCGGGCCATGGCGTCGGGCAGATGTGCATGGCCGACGAACGCGGGCCGATCCTGCTCGAAGGCCGCGGCCCCCAGGATGTGATCCGGATGGACATGGGTCAGGATCACATAGGCGATCGGCAGATCCGTCACCCCGCGCACCGCCGCGCGTAGCGCCTGACCTTCTTCGAGCGAGCCGCCGGTATCGATCACGGCGACCCGCTCGGTGCCCACGATGAAACCCAGATTGGCGATGCGCCCATGATTGGACGCCGAGGCATCCTCCTGAGCGCCGGCGTGGAAGAAGACACCGGGCGCAATCTCGCTCACCGGCAATGGATCGACCGCCTGCGCGAGCGCAGACCAGAGCGCGGCGACTGCGGCGAAGAGGCTGGCCAGGTTGGCTCGCCGGCACTGAACGGGCATCAAGATCAATCTCCAGCAGCTGTGAACCGCGCTGCGTAGCCTGAATGCAGGGCCGCGCAACTCAGGTTCGTTCAGGCAACGGCCAAATCGGCGATCAATGGCCTGTGTTTTGCTTCAAAGACGAACCGTCAACGTTCTCACAGCCCCGGAAGCAAAGTGCGGACCAGCTATCGGACGAGCGGCCCGGACTCCGGACGACGGACCACCCCTCGAACAGGAGTTGAGATGCCCATCGCCATGTCACACACAAGGCCCCTCGGAGCGGTACGCTGGATCCTCTGCGCTGCGCTCGCCCTGACCCTGCTTGCGCCTTCGACCCCGACCCTCGCCGACGGCACGCTCCGGCTCGCGGTCCTCAAATTCGGCACCCTGTCCTGGGAGGCGGATGTCATCCGACACAATGGTTTCGACCGCGCCGAGGGCTTCAGCCTGGAACCGAGCGCCTTCGCCGGCCCACAGGCGACGCTGGTCGCGCTCATGGGGGGAAATGCAGACATCGCGGTTACCGACTGGATCTGGGTCTCGCGCCAGCGCGACGCGGGCCGACCATACAGCTTCGTCCCCTATTCGACGGCCATCGGCGCGCTGATGGTGCCAGGCGGCTCGGACATCGGATCGCTCGCCGACCTCGCGGGCCACCGCATCGGCGTCGCCGGGGGACCGCTCGACAAGAACTGGCTCCTGTTGCGCGCCCTCGCCCGCCAGCGCTCCGGCCTGGATCTCGCGAACCAGGTCGAGCCAGTCTATGGCGCGCCGCCGCTGCTGAATGCGCAGATCCAGCAGGACCGTCTGGACGCCGTCATCACCCACTGGCCCTACGCCGCTCGTCTGAGCGCGATCGGCTACCGTCCGTTGATGGATGCACGCGAGGCCATGTCCGAACTGGGCATCCAGGCCGAAGTGCCCATGATCGGCTATGTCTTCAATGAGGACTGGGCCAAGTCGCACCGCGAAACGACCGACGGGTTCTTCCGCGCCGTCGCCCGCGCCAAGTCGCGTCTGGCCGAATCCGACGCCGAATGGGAGCGACTGCGCCCGCTGATGCGGGCCAAGGACGAGGCGACCTTCATCGCATTGCGCGAGGGCTACCGAGCCGGCATCCCCAAAGGCTGGGGCGCGGAGGAACGGGTCGCCGCCGAGCGGCTCTTCGAGATCCTGCGCGCGACCGGGGGCAGCGCTCTGGTCGGCCACTCCGAACGGCTCGCGCCCGGAACCTTCTGGGACGGAACGCCCGATTGACCCCGTCCCTGCCCGCGCAACACCCGCTCGCATTGCGGCTGGCTTCGGCGCTCTCCCTGATCCTGCTGTGGCAGTGGGGCGCCTGGCAGGCACAGAGCAACCTGCTGCCGACACCCTCGGCGGTGCTGGATCTGGCCTGGGGCGAGCTGGTTCATGGACCGCTGCTCGAACATCTCGGCGCCACGCTGCGCCGCGTGGTGCTCGCATTCTGCATCGCCATGCTCGTCGGAGGAACGCTTGGCGGCCTCATGGGACGCCTCAAAACGCTCGACGCCATCCTGGATCCCTGGCTCGTCCTGCTGCTCAACATCCCGGCACTGGTCATCATCATCCTCGCCTTCGTCTGGTTCGGGCTCAACGAGACCACCGCCGTCATCGCCATCGCGCTCAACAAGATCCCGAACGTCATGATCATCCTGCGCGAGGGCGCGCGCACACTGGACCCGGACTTTCGCGAGATGGCCCAGAGCTTCCGGCTCGGCTGGCGCAAGACGCTGCTCTACGTGACCCTCCCCCAACTGCTGCCCTACATCGCCGTCGCCGCACGCTCGGGGCTGGCGCTCATCTGGAAGATCGTACTGGTGGTCGAGCTGCTGGGACGCAACGACGGTATCGGCTTCATGCTCCACACCTATTTCCAGCTCTTCGACGTCACCGGAATCCTGGCCTACAGCCTCTCCTTCATCCTGGTCATGCTGGGGATCGAATATGCACTCCTCCAACCGCTCGAACGTCTTGCCAATCGCTGGCGGCGCTAATCCGACGGTGCCTGGATCGAGACGTCTGCGACAGGTCTCCATGTCCAGCGAACCGCTCACCCAATGCCCGCCGCTGGTCGAGGTCGAGATCGCGCGCAAATGCTTCGCCGATCCGGAAAGCCATCGGCCCAGAATCGTGCTGGAGGATCTGGGATTCGCCCTGCGGGCCGCAGAGGTGGTCGCGGTCGTGGGTCCATCGGGGTGCGGAAAGACGACCCTGCTGCAACTCATCGCCGGTCTGGACCGCGATTTCGAGGGCCGCGTCGCCTGGGCCGACACGCGTTCCGAACAGCCGCCTCGGCTCGGCTACGTCTTCCAGAATCCGCGCCTGCTGCCCTGGCTCACGCTACGCAAGAACATCGAACTGGTACTGAACGAACGCGCGCATCCTCGACGTCAGGTCGACGACCTGCTCGCGCTCACCGGGCTGAGCGGATTCGCCGAACTGCACGCCAATCGCCTCTCGGTCGGCATGCAACGCCGCGCCGCGCTCGCCCGCGCCTTCGCCGTGCAGCCACAACTGCTGTTGATGGACGAGCCATTCGTCTCGCTCGACGCACCCACCGCCCAACAGTTGCGGCGACTCCTGATCCAGATCTGGGACCGAACCCGCCCCACCATCCTCTTCGTCACCCACGACCTGCGCGAGGCCACCATGCTCGCCGATCGCATCCTCTGCCTCTCCAGCAACCCCGCCAGACTCATCGCCGAAATCCCGGTCGGCATCCCCCGCACCGAGCGCCTGAACGAAACCGCAACCGAGCGGCGTCACACCGAAATCCGATCCCGCTTCGAGCGCCTTTACGCATGACCTGTAGTAAAGCGGACTTAAATTGGCATTGACGTTAATTAAAAAAAACGACTATTACTTAAATAAAGAGCAAAGTCAGATGTAGACGCCCCATCAACATGCCCGAACCAACCCGCCTTGGCTGTTTTATCGAATCCCCCGTCGCTGGCGAGATCGTTCGCGCATTTATTCCACCACCGCTGCCGCCGAATCCGCCGATCGACGTGCTCAGCCTGCTCCATCATCTGAGCGCAGCGGAGCGCGCCTTGGGGCGACTCGACGGCATCACCATCCTGTTACCGCGCCAGGAACTGTTCCTGTACATGTATGTGCGCAAGGAAGCCGTACTGTCCTCGCAGATCGAGGGAACCCAATCCACCCTATCGGACCTCCTGCGCTTCGAGGCTGAGGCACAAGCCGGCCAGCCAATCGACGATATCCGAGAGGTTTCGAACTATGTCGACGCCATGATGTATGGCCTCGAACGCCTAGAGGACCTGCCTCTGTCACTTCGGCTCATCCGCGAGATCCACGCAAGACTGCTCCAGGGCGGTCGCGGTGGCACCAAGAGCCCAGGCGAATTCAGGCGCTCGCAGAACTGGATCGGCGGCACGCGTCCCGGAAACGCCCTGTTCGTCCCACCGCCCACGACCGAGCTGGACGCCTGTCTCTATGCGCTCGAAGGCTTCATGCACGAAGAGGATTCACGGCTCCCGGCGCTCATCAAGGCCGGGCTCATGCACGTCCAGTTCGAAACGATTCATCCCTTCCTCGACGGCAACGGACGCATCGGACGCCTGCTGGTCACACTCTATCTCTGCACCCATGGAGTGCTACGCAAACCGCTTCTCTATCTCAGTCTCTACCTGAAAAGTCACAGAACCGACTATTACCGGCTGCTTCAGGAAGTCAGAGAACAGGGCGCCTGGGAGCCATGGCTCGAATTCTTCCTGACCGGCGTCGCCGAAACCGCCAATCAGGCGTTCGATGCGGCAACACGTATCGTCGAGCTATTCAAGGATGATCGCGAGCGCATCGCCGCAAGCGGCGACCGCGTCAACTCCGCTCTGCGAGTCCACGACTTCCTCCAACAGAGCCCCTACCTCACAGCCAACGTACTCGTGACTCGAACCGGGCTCTCGGCCCCGACCATCAACGCCGCGCTACTGGACCTCCAGCGTCTTGGAATCGTCGAGGAGGTGACGGGCCGTCGCCGTGGACGTGTATTTGCCTATCGAAGCTACCTGGCCATCCTTGGCGAAGGCACGGATCCGCCGTCGACCCCGTAAGCGCAGCGAAACGGGGGTGCCACCAACCTCGCCGCCGTACCAGTACGCGCCAGGATTGCGCTGAAACCGCATCCGGGATAGGGTCGGGCACCGATACACGCGGCGCGCCACGAAGAGCGAGGTGGTTCATCGATGAATCCGACCAGGGATCCCCGATCCCCGAAAACCGCATCTAACGCGAAACAGCGCAAGAGAGCCCTCATGTTCGGCGTCACCCTATTATTGGCCGCACTCACGCCCCCGGCCCTGCCGACGGGACAACAACTCGCCGAGCGGCTGTTCCTGGCGGCCATCTCCCGATTCGGGGGACCCTGCCAAGGCATCGAACGCACTCGGGCGCTCGGGACCGGATCGAACGGGGCGGCACTGGTCGCCGTGGCCTGCACCAAGGGCGGACGACACGTGTTGCGCATCCACGCGGACAACACCGTCTCCTACATGTCGCCGTGCGCGGATTTCGAGTCGCTCACCGGACTGCGCTGTTTCCCCGCAGAAAAGTGAAAGGTCCGCTGATCTCGCTCCGAAGGCCAAAATCCTCCACGCGCGTACCCAGCAGTAACAGGCAACCGCCCGGCGGCCCGATCTCCGGTGCGAGTTTTCTCGAATATCCTGCTAGTTTATGCTCCTGATACATCGCAATTAATTAGGAATCGGGAACGCACGCTCCCAACTCAAGGACACAGGGCGCACTCGCAAGGCTCATGCGTCCCCATGATATGGATATCCAAGACGGCCCGGCGCACGCCGAAAAGACCGTCGCAATCGAACCGGACGCGCAATCGTCCGGCAAAAGGCGCCGCAGAATAGATCGATGAATTCCCCTCGCTTTACAGAATGGGGGAATCCGAACGGACCCGTGCAACGCGGGCCGTCACTAAAATGAGGAGGAGAGGAACGTGGGTGAAGCAATCATGCGGCTCAGCGGGTCTGAGCATGCGGACTTGGTTAAGGCCGCAATCGCTGGCGACGAAATGGTCTGCTCGCAGTTCGACGAGATCACGGTCGCCTCATGGCACCGTTGTTACACGGGATACGGGCTCGATCCAATCGATGCTCCAGATCCGGTGATCATCCCCCGAGGCGATCTGCGCGAGCGCCAGGAACGGGCCTGTCATCTGTTGGAGATCGCCCGCCACGAGATGACCAGCCTCTACCAACAGCTCGCCGGCTCGGGACACGCCATCATTCTCACCGACAATGAGGGCGTGCTGCTCAACTACATCGGTGACCCCATGTTCACCGATACCGCCGCCAACGTCTGCCTGCAAACGGGTGCGGTGTGGGACGAACGGACCCAGGGCACCAACGGCATCGGCACCTGCGTGATGGAGAAGAAGGCGCTGGTGGTCCACAAAGGCGCACACTATCTGGAGCGCAACGCCAACCTGACCTGCGCTGCGGCGCCCATTTTCGATCCGCACGGCAACGTACTGGCGATCCTGGATGCCTCAAGCGAGGCCAAGCTGGCCCAGAAGCACACCATGGTGCTGCTCAACATGTCGGCGCAGATGATCGAGAACCGGGTCTTCTTCTGCGCCTTGAAGGAGACCTACGTCTTCCGATGTCACAGCCGGGCCGAATTCATCGGCACGCTCGGCGAAGGGCTCATCGCCTTCACCCCGGAGGGTCGCGTCCTGGCCGCCAACCGCAGCGCCATGTTCCAGATGGGGCTCGAATCACCGCAACAGATCGTCGGTCGGGAAATCCAGGATCTCTTCACCATCTCGCTGCCCATGCTGCTCAAGCGCGCCCATTCCCAGAGCTGCCCGGCCTTCCCCATCATCGAAACCCACTCGGAGCGCCGCTTCTTCGCCAAGGTCCAACCCCCCGAAACGACCTCCGCGCCAACGCCGGCACCGATCCAGCGACGGGCGGCCTCCAACCTCCGCACCGATGCCTGTCCCTCGCGCTACGACCCCTTCGACGCGCTGCACTTCGGCGACCCACGGATGAAGCGCAACATCGAAACCATCCGCAAGGTTCTCGACCGCGACATCCCCTGCATGCTGTTCGGCGAGACCGGCGTCGGCAAAGACGTCTTCTCCCGCGCCATGCACCAATCCAGCGAACGCCGCGACAAGCCATTCGTCGCCCTCAACTGCGCCTCGCTGCCCGAGTCGCTGATCGAAAGCGAGCTGTTCGGCTACAAGGCAGGCGCCTTCACCGGGGCGAGCCGCGACGGCAACCGGGGCAAGATCCTCCAAGCCGATGGCGGCACGCTCTTCCTCGACGAGATCGGCGACATGCCGATTCATCTTCAGGCCCGTCTGCTGCGCGTACTGGAAGACCGTACCGTCGTGCCGCTCGGCGGTGACAAGCCGATTCCGGTCTCCATTCAGCTCATCAGCGCGACCCATCGCGACGTGCGCAGCCTCATCGCCGAGGGCAAATTCCGCGAGGATCTCTACTACCGCATCCACGGCATTTCCATTCAGATCCCAGCCCTGCGCGACCGCGCCGACCGACGCGAACTCATCCGCCGAATCGCCCAGGAAGAGGCTGGCGAGAATGTTAGACTCGACTGGGAGCCAGCAGCCCTGGAACAGATGGTCGCCTATCAGTGGCCGGGCAATCTGCGCCAGTTGCGCAACGTGCTGCGCGCAATCACCGCGCTCTGCGAAGACCATTACGTGCGAATGCGCGACCTGCCCGACGAGATTCGTCACCCGGCGCACGAATCGGCCCAAGACGACATCCCGGCACCCGAGTTCAACGCTCTGGCAGTCGCCGAGCGCGATGCACTGCTGAAGGTCCTGGAAGGCGCCCATTGGAACGTCAGCCTGGTCGCCAAAAACCTGGGACTCAGCCGCAACACCCTCTACCGACGGATGAAACGCTATGGAATCAATCCGGCGCGTTGAGAGGCGAGCGCCATGACGCCGCCCGAGACGCCCCGCCTGGCCTGGGCCATCACCGGCTCGGGGCATTACCTGAACGAATGTCTCGAACTGCTGGCGCAACGCGACGATGTCGATCTCTTCCTCAGCCGAGCTGGGGCCGAGGTCATGGCCATGTACGGCCATGACCTCAAGGCGCTGCGCGAACGTATGACCTGCTTTCGCGACACCACGGCCAGCGCCTCGCCGGTCGGTCTCTTCTACAAGGGACATTACTCGCGGCTGGTGGTGGCCCCCGCCACCTCCAACAGCGTGGCCAAGATGGTGTGCGGCATCTCGGACTCGCTGGTGACCAACATCTATGCCCAGGCCGGCAAGTGCCGCATCCCAAGCCTCATCTTCGCCTGCGACACGGCACCCGCGATGGAGACCGAGGCACCGAGCGGCCAGGTGATGGTCTACCCGCGCCGCATCGACCTCGAAAACGTCGAACGTCTGCGAACCTTCGAGTACACCCAGGTCGTCGACAGCTTCGCGCAGCTCAAGAGCGCACTGGAATCGCCGCCAGACTGAGCCGATTCCCCAGACACACGCGTCCCGAGACCATCGAGCACCCGGACCAACCTTCAGCGAGAGTTAAACGCCCGTGATTCAAGAAGTCATCGTCACGACAATCGACCCGTTGGGCGAAACGCACATCGCCCCGATGGGCATTCGCCGCCGCGAGGATTTCCTCGTGATCTCGCCCTTTCGACCGTCCAGAACACTGGAAAACCTGCTCCAGACCCGGCACGCCACCGTCAATTACACCGACGACGTGCGCGTGTTCGCCGGCTGCCTGACCGGGCGGCGCGATTGGCCGCTCATGGACAGCACCCGTATCGACGTCCCCCGTCTGCGTGACGCCTTGGCCCACACCGAACTTGAACTGCTCGACCTGGAAGAGGACGAGATTCGACCGCGTCTGCTCTGTCGCGTCCTGCACGAAGAGACGCACCGTCCCTTCCAGGGATTCAACCGCGCCCAGTCGGCCGTGCTGGAGCTTGCCATCCTGGTCAGTCGGCTGGAACGACTGCCGTTCCAGAAGGTGGTGGAGGAGATGGCCTATCTGCTCACGGCCGTCGAGAAGACCGCCGGTCCGCGCGAGCAGGAGGCATGGAACTGGCTGATGGACCATGTCACCAAGCGCAAGGCCCTCATGGAAGCGGGGACATGACCCGCCTGCTGGCGAGCGTCACCGATGCCGAGGAGGCCGAACTGGCGATCCAAGGCGGCGCGGACCTGATCGATCTGAAGGATCCCGCTCGGGGTGCGCTCGGGGCGCTGAACCTGACGGAGATCCGGCACATCCTGGCCCAGGTCGGAGAACGCCGCCCGGTCAGCGCCACCATCGGCGATCTGCCGCCCGACGCCCGCGCCACCGAGTCGGCCATTCGGACCACGGCTGCAACCGGAGTCGACCTCGTCAAGATCGGCTTCTTCTCCGAGGCCCACCTCGATGCCTGTCTCCCGGTCGTCGCCGATCTCAGCGCCAAGATCGCGATCGTCGCCGTGCTCTTCGCCGATCGCCCGACCGCCGAGACCGATCCAGCCCGCTTCGCCGAGGCCGGATGCGCCGGCGTCATGCTCGACACCGCCGACAAGTCGCGCGGACGACTGCTCGACCATCTCGACACCGATTCCCTGCGGCGCTTCGTCGACCGCGCCAAGCAGCTCGACCTCATGAGCGGACTCGCCGGATCCCTGCGTCAGGAAGACATCGCGCACCTCCTGCCGCTCGCCCCCAGCTACCTCGGCTTCCGAGGCGCGCTGTGCACGTCCGGTCAGCGGGCCGAACGACTGGTGCCCGAACGCCTGACCGAGATCCGCGCAGCCTTATAGAACGATCGAATCTCGCCTCAGCCCCGAACGACGCAGGAAGTAACAATCCTCTGGTGACACTCTGTTGCGAGCCTGGCGCAGCCAAGGCATGGCAACCTCAGCCGCTCCAGGCTCAGTGCTCTGGCACTCCAATTGCTGACGTGAACAACCGAACACGACAAACAGCCAGATGGCAATAAGAACAGCCCAGGAGAGACAGAGATGATCTACGCCAAACCCGGCCAACCCGATTCAAAGTTCAGCTTCAAGTCCCGCTACGCCAACTTCATCGGCGGCGAGTGGGTGCCGCCGGTCGAGGGTCGCTATTTCGAGAACGTCTCGCCGGTCGACGGCAAGGTGTTCTGCGAGATCCCGCGCTCGTCCGCCGCCGATATCGAGCTGGCCCTGGATGCCGCGCATCGCGCCAAGGCGGCCTGGGGCCACACCTCGCCGGCCGACCGCTCCAATGTCCTGCTCAAGATCGCCGATCGCATGGAGCAAAACCTGGAGCTGATCGCCCTCTCCGAGACCTGGGACAACGGTAAGCCGATCCGCGAGACGATGGCCGCCGATATTCCGCTGGCGGTCGATCATTTCCGCTATTTCGCCGGTTGTATCCGCGCCCAGGAGGGTTCGATCTGCGAGATCGACAAGGATACGGTCGCCTACCACTTCCATGAGCCCCTGGGCGTGGTCGGGCAGATCATCCCCTGGAACTTCCCGATCCTGATGGCGGCCTGGAAGCTGGCACCGGCGATCGCCGCCGGCAACTGCGTGGTGCTCAAGCCGGCCGAGCAGACCCCGGTCGGCATGCTGGTGGTCGCCGAGCTGATCCAGGATCTGCTCCCGCCCGGCGTGCTCAACATCGTCAACGGCTTCGGTGTCGAGGCGGGCAAGCCGCTGGCGACCAACAAGCGCATCAACAAGGTCGCCTTCACCGGTGAAACCAGCACCGGACGGCTGATCATGCAGTACGCGGCCGAGAACATCATCCCGGTCACCCTGGAGCTGGGCGGCAAGTCGCCGAACATCTTCTTCGCCGATGTCATGGATCAGGAAGACGCCTTCTTCGACAAGACCCTCGAAGGCTTCGCCATGTTCGCGCTCAACCAGGGCGAGGTCTGCACCTGCCCCTCGCGGGTGCTGATCCAGGAGTCGATCGCCGACACCTTCCTGGAGCGCGCCATCGAGCGCGTCAGCAAGGTGCGCCAGGGCAATCCGTTGGATACCGACACCATGATCGGTGCCCAGGCGTCGCACGAGCAGTTGGACAAGATCCTCTCCTATCTCGACATCGGCAAGCAGGAGGGTGCGCAGTGCCTGATCGGCGGCGAGCGCAATGTGCTGGAAGGCGATCTGGCTGAGGGCTATTACGTCAAACCGACCGTCTTCCGCGGTCACAACAAGATGCGCATCTTCCAGGAGGAGATCTTCGGCCCGGTGGTCTCGGTGACCACCTTCAAGGATGAGCAGGAAGCGCTGGAGATCGCCAACGACTCGCTCTACGGCCTGGGCGCCGGCGTCTGGAGCCGTGACGGGCGGCGCGCCATCGTCATGGGCCGGGCGATTCAGGCCGGTCGCGTCTGGACCAATTGCTACCACCTCTACCCGGCCCATGCCGCCTTCGGTGGCTACAAGCAATCCGGCATCGGGCGCGAGACCCACAAGATGATGCTCGATCATTATCAGCAGACCAAGAACCTGCTGGTCAGCTACAGCCCCGACGCATTGGGCTTCTTCTAGGTCGCAGAACCGGATTCCGATCTGCTGCACCCGGGCTACATCCCGTAGCCTGGATGCAGCGCCGCGAAACCCGGAGATGGCACCAAGCCCCATGCGGACGAAGCGCTGACGCTATCGCGCAAGGATCGGAAATCGGCTGTTACGCCGTTTCAAAAGCCAAGCAGCGGCAGCAACTTAGCACCCAAAAGCCACTGCTGGAGCAACCGATATGCCCGACCCGACACCGCGCGTCGTCGCCACCGAGGCGACACTCGAACTCATCGAACGGCTCAAGGAAATGCACGGCGAACTCATGTTCCACCAGTCTGGCGGCTGCTGCGATGGCAGCGCACCCATGTGCTGGCCGGCTGGCGATTTCCGCACCGGCGCCAGCGACGTCAAGCTCGGAGAGATCGGCGGCTGCCCCTTCTGGATGAGCGAATCCCAGTTCGAATACTGGCAGCACACCCAGCTCATCATCGACGTGGTTCCCGGTCGGGGCGGGATGTTCTCGCTCGAAGGACCGGAAGGTGTCCGCTTCCTCACCCGCTCCCGACTCTTCACCGACGAGGAATCGGCCGGCGTCGCCCCGGTCGAGCACGGCGGCGACGCCTAACCGCCTCGGTCGCTGTCTCAGAAGGCGTAGCTCGCCGTCAGACCGACCAGATAGGTCGCGCCCGCGCCCGGCGCGTAATAGCGCCCATTGGCATCGTTCGCGCGCACCCCTGAGATGTAGTCCCGATCCAGCACATTGTCGACGCGCACGAACTCCGAAAGCTCCAGCCCGCCCATCCGCTGGGTGAACCCACCACGCAGATTCAGCAACCAGTACCCGGCCGCCGTCTCGGTGTTGCGATCGTTCACATAGACCGCGTCCTGGCCATAGACGCTGACCCCGCCCTCGAATCCCCAGGGCGCGTAGGCATAGCTCAGCTCCCCGAAGACGCTGAACTCCGGCACGCCCGGAACCTGGTTCCCCGAGTCGACGGTCGCCGCATTGAGCGTCGAACCGGTGGTGCGGCACGGAATGCCGGCACAGCCAACGAAGCTGTCGGTAAAGACGCTATCGATATAGGTCGCCGCCAGATGTCCGGCAAAGCCGTGATCGAACTCGCTCGCCAGCATCAGCTCCGCCCCTCGGCGACGCGAGCCCGGTACGTTCTGATAGGTGGAGCGCCCACCGCGATTGGTGGCGACCGTGATCTCGTTGTCGGTGTCGATCTGGAACAGCGCCAGATTCAACCGTGTCCGATCCCCCAGCAGGAACTTGGCACCCAACTCGTAATGCCAGCTGATCGCAGGCTCCAGATCCAGGTTCAAACCAGAGCCGCCATCCGGGCGATAGGCCAACTCGGTGAAGGTCGGGGTCTCGAAGGTCTTGCCGACGTTGGCGTACAGATTGATGTCCGGGGTCAGACCGAACAGCAGACCGAAGGCCGGCGTCCAGGCACTGTAGGTCTTGCTGCCGCTGTTGTCCGGGTTGTAGCTGCTCTCCGAGATGGCGACGGTCGAGCCGCTGCAGGTCCCCGCCGAGGTTCCGGGCGCCGTGACCTGCTCGGTGGTGCAGATGAAATGGTCGTCCGAATCGAAACGCACCTGGGTGCGACGCAGACCGACATCCAGACTCCAGCGCGGGGCAAAGGCCCAGCTTCCCTGCACGAATCCGCCCCAACTGTCGACGCTGTTGTCCTCGTTGCGCTTGAGCGCGCCACGCGTGCCGTACTCGTTGATATACCCTTCGCGATCGTCGGTTGAGCGATCGTAATCACCACCCAGGGTCAGGGTCAGAGGACCCTCGGCCAAGCTGGATTCGTGACTCCACCACAGGCTCGCCCCGCCGAAATGCCGATCGTAGGTGCTCACCCCACCGGCAGAGGTGATGGCGTTCTGACTGAACAGCGGCACGGCGAGGAACTGCTCGTTGGAACGCGTGCCGGAATAGGCCATCACCCGCAATTGATCCGCGTCCGACACGGGCTGATCGAGGATCACCCCGCCCTGCATGTTGTCCAGGGTGCGGCGCGTCTTGTAGATCAGCGCACCCTCGGACGCCTGGCGCGGATCCTCGCGCACCTGCTCGGCCGTCAACCCGAGCGGATCCCGACTGTTGGGCAGATTCATGGAATTGGCGATCAGACTCAGCGTGCCGCCGCTCGGCAGGGCGTATTTCAACTTGGCATTCACCTGATCCTTGATCGAGGCGCTCCAGTCGCGATAGCCGTCAGTCTCAGAGTGATAGGCATCCACCACCCCGTTGAGATCGCCGAACTGTCCGCCAAACTTGCTCCCCGCGATCCAGGTGCCATCGCTGCCCGCCATCAGACGCATCGACAAGGTCGGATCCACCGGCCCATCCTCGGTGAACACCTGAACCACGCCGCCCGAGTGATTGCCGTAGAGCGCCGAGAAGCCACCGCGCATCACCTCGATGTCTCCCGCCGACCCCAAATCGAACAGCCCCGGACCGCCCTGCCCGTCCGGCGTGCTCGCCGGAATACCGTCCGCGACCAGCTTGATGCCACGTGTCCCGAACTGCGAACGACCGCCGAAACCGCGGATCATGATCTGCTCCTCCTGAGCGAAGGTGCCGCGATTGGTCACCAGGGTTCCCGGCACCCGTTTCAACACCTCAGAAACCAGAACCCGAGCCGTCTGGTCCTGAATGACATCGGACTCCAGGGCATCGATCGAGACCGGCAGATCGAAATTGCGCGCCTCCACCCGCGTCGCCGTCACCACCACTGCATCCAGCTCGGTCACCCCCGCCGAATCCGCCACCGACTGCGCAACGCCAGCGCCCCACAAGACCGCCGCCATCGCCACCAGCCTCCCGCTCCGACCAAACAGCTCGTCCATTTGTCCTCCACGAAACCTTGTTGTTTTTTCTCGTCCAACGCGCGTCATGCGACGCCCGACAGACCGAAATCAAGCATGATCTATACCTTGTTAACAGCAAGGAAATAACAGCGACTTAGCGCACGGCCGGCGTTCCAACCCGCCGCCAATGGGGGAAAGGGAGTTTCAGTATGAGACAGGTGTGTCCGGGGTGACACAGAGGACGCAGACCGACGCCTGCGCCGACCTAAAGCGATCCGCGAGAAACTCACGCCCCCAGAGAGAGGACGAGCTTCGCAACCTTGCCGGTGAAAAAGCGCTCGCTCCAGAGCTTCAATCCAGCCTGCTCTGGCACTGCCAGAAACGGCTCCACATCCTGTGCCGCCACGGTCCAGTCGATCGCTCGAATACGCGCAATCAAGGACGACTCCAACCAGGCCTCGTCGACCCTCACACCGGCCTCCCGCCAAGGACCAGATTGATCGATGGCCGCCGCAAGATGCGATAGGTTGGGCTTCACGCCTCGAGCGACATACCAGGCGAAGTCGAACCAATCGCGCCCCTTGAGATAGGGCCGACAGAGCAAGGCATGGATCTTCAACGCGAAGTTGCTTGGCGGATCCTGAAGGCAGACCTCGAAGTCGAGAGGAAAGTCGAGATAAGAATATTCGAACCCCGAGCCCGCCGGAGGACAGGTGTCGACCTCCAACTTGACCTTGAGCTTGCGGCCGGTATCGCCGCGATAGAAGGACAGATCGAGCTGACGCGCGATGGAATCGTCCTTGAGCATGGCCTGCCTGACGGCGCGATCCATCCGACCTCGGTCGACCAGTTCGCAATGCACGCCGAACTCGGCCAGCACGTCGACCAACACCCCGAAATAACGCGACCAGTCGAAACCCGCATCGGCGTCGATCAGAATGAAGTCCAGATCCTCCGAAAAGCGACGCAGACCATGAAATAGCCGCAGGCTGGTTCCACCCTGGAAGGCCGCCACCTCGAAAAAGCCGGCGCGCCACAAACCGTACAGGGCCACTTCCTGCAGGATCTCCCTCAGCGCCTGCTCTTCGCGCCACGCATCGGCCACCGCATAGCTTTCGAGCCGCCGACGCAGCAAATCGATCATGACGCCAACTCCCGTTCCATGGCCTCAATCGCCGCCCGCATTCGGCCATGTCGATATAGCGGACGCAGCGCCTCCAAATCATCGCGCCGCAGCGACGCCATCAGATCCGGATCGATACGCATCTCCCACGCCAGTTCCATCAATCCCGGCCAGTCCCGCTTGAGCAGACACAGCCGATCCAGCAAGGCCCGCAGCGGACGAGCCACCAAAGCCACCTGCTCATCGAGCTGAACCCGCTCGACCGCTTCGAGAAAGAAGCCCGGATTCAGCGCCAATGGCAAAAACCGAAAGGTCTGGAACTGAGGAACCTCGAACTCCTCGCGCCGACGACCTGGAACGACGCAGAGCGTCATGGGCACCGCCTCCGGAATCCATCCATGAAAGCTTAAGGCCGATTCAAAGGACACATAAGAACCCGACCGCAACGCCTGAGCCACAACGAACGGATGCGCCAGCTTCCCCGATACCGAAGCGGCCAACCGATAGCGTCCACGCCGTAGCCGCACCAACTCACCACGATGCAAGGCTCGATTGACCAGGTTGTAACGCCGCTGCGCGGTGCCATCGAGCAGGCGCGCCAACTGCCCCTCGGTGAGGATGCGCTCCGCCCAGCCCGCCGCAATGATCGACTCAGTCAGTGTTTCCATGAAATGCAAGATACTTTCATTGTTTGAAAGTTTTCAACATTTCTTCTGAATCTCCGAGCGAAGCTGTCTTGGGGCGTGCGAGCCGCGCCAAGGTAGTCGCAGATATTGATGGTGCAGTATCAGGCGCAGCCTAGCCAATGCACGAAAAATGGCGCGGGTCGGTCGCAAAGACCCGCGCTCTAGACGCCCCGCAAACGCGGGGAAGTGAAACAGAGGAACGAAGCAGTCACCTCTGAGCACGGTCCATCCCCGCAAGCACGCGGGATCGACGCTGTGCATCCGTTCCCCGCGCCTGCGGGGATGAACCGGACATCCAGGAACTGAGTGACGAAGACCTGAGCCGTTCCCCGCGCCTGCGGGGATAAACCGTTCACCGAGTTGATACCGGGCAGCTTGCAGTAGAGGCGCTCGACGCCTATTTCCTGGATGTGCCGAACGGAGAATCCCGATCTCATGCTGGCGGATCGCACCGAAACCTCCAACAATTGAATTCAAATGATTTTTTTCACCACAAGGACGTCTAAGATGAGACTGTGCATCCCCGCGAAAACAGCGGTGACCTTCCTCGCCGAAGGTCACCACATCGCATGCGAAGCGGCCCTATCCCGGCATTGGGATGGCGCGTCTTGGCCCGTCGTTGACATGCGTACTGAACGGAAAGCGGCTGACGCCCCCAAAGTCGCACCGCGACGACGCTATCCAAAACCGAGTGAGCGCGCATGAATGTTCCCACCGGTCCCGAAACCGGAGAGGAAACGCCCTTATGGGACGACCCCCAAATCGCGCTGATTCACTTAAGCGCGATTCACGCCTTCTCCGCCAGCATCGCGGCCAAACCGAATCCACAGCAGCTGTCCGAGGCATTTTTGGACGGCGTGCTGCGCCTTCCGGAGCTGGACGGCGCCGGACTCTATTGGCGCAATGCGCAGGGCGGTTATCGGCGCGACACGGGGCGCGGACTTTCTGAAACCGTCCACGCTTGGATCGAGCATGGGTCGGCCGGTTCATCGCTTGCCCGTCTTGCAGATGGGACAGGTCCGAGGTGCTTCCGCGCGCAGGCTCAAGACGCCTCCAGCGACGAAGGGGATATGTTGGACCCCGCCTTGATCGATGAAGGCGTCCGGTCGCTGATCATGATGCCAATCCATGTCGGCGGCGAGCCATACGCCGCTCTGTACCTGACCAGCCGACAAGCCGCATCCACCGATCGGCGAACCCTCGATACGCTGGACACCCTGACCAGGCTGTTCGAGTTGGCCCTGGAACTCGCCCCCGCCGAGCCGCATAGCCCGCACGAACACGAGGAGATGTTCCGTCTCATTTTCGAACTGGCAGAGGACGGCATCGCACTGATGGATGCCGAAACGCTACGGTTCGTCGAGGTCAACGACGCGGTCTGCCGTATGCAGGGATACAGCCGCGACGAGATGCTTCGACGCTCTCTGCTGGATACCGAAACGGAGGCGGACGCGTCCGTTGCGCGAGAGCGGAGTGCGCGCATACGGACGGAGGGAGATGCCTGCTTCGAGAACCGGCTTCGCCGCAAGGATGGGACGGTGCTCGACGTGCAGGAGCGCATTCGCTGCATCCGGCTTCACGGCAAAGACGTGCTGCTAGCGGTCTGGCGCGATATCGGTCCCGAAAAGACCCTTCGAGAGACATTGGCGAACGAGGCCGCTTGGCTGCGCGCGCTGATTGAGCATTCGCGCGACGGAATCGCCATCTTCGATCAGAACCATCATCTCATCGAGACCAATCCACGCTTCACCGAGATGCTCGGCTACGCGCCGGAGGAGATGCTCGACCTGCATGCCTGGGACTTCGATGCCCAACTCAGCCGAAACGATATCAGTACCCTGTTCGCCGACATTACGTCGGTCAACATCACCTTCGAGACACGTCACCGGCGCAAGAACGGAGCGATCTACGATGCGGAGGTCAGCCTCAGGGGCGCCCGCATCGGGGGACGTGAAGTCCTCGTCACCGTCGCCCGCGATATCAGCGACCGTAAGGTCGAGCAGCGAGCGCTCGAGGAGCGCGAGGCGCTGTTGGACGCCATCATCACCCAGGCCATGGATGGCATCCTTCTGATCGACACCGAAACCTTGCGTTTCAGCGAATTCAACGAGGCGGCCTGTCGCGGGCTCGGCTACGATCGCGAGGAGTTCTCCCAGCTCACGCTGGCGGACGTTCAAGCCGACTGGACGCCGGAGCAGGTCGAAGAACAGTTGCGGCACCTCATCGAGCGGGGCGGAGGAACCCTCGATGTCACGCATCGCCGCAAGGATGGCGAAACCCGCTTCGTACGTGCCGCCAATCGCCTGATCACGATCCAGGACCGGCGCTATTTCGTGACCCTCTGGTACGACATCACCGAGCAAAAGGAGGCTGAAAAGACGCTGCACGAGGCGATGCTCTTTCTGCGTCAGAGTCAAACGATCGCCCGAGTCGGCGGCTGGAAGGCCAATCCGGCCAGCGGAACGCTGATCTGGACCGAAGAGATCTACCGTTTGCTGGAGCACCCTCTGGACCGGCCACCGGCCAACCTGGAAGAGGGGCTGAGATACTACGTACCAGAATTCCGAGACCAGATCCGTCGGCACATGGTGGCAAGCTGGGAGTCTGGCACTGCGTTCACCCTGGACTGTGAAATGATCACGGATTCTGGACGGCACTTCTGGGCGGAGCTGCGCTGTATCGGACGCGTGGAATACGACGGCGAAACGTATCTCAGTGGAACCTTTCAGGACACGACCGAACGCCGCACGGCGGAAGCGGCGTTGCGCGAGACCGAGGAACGCTATCGCGCGGTGATCGAGAGTCAGGACGACGCCGTCTGCCGCTGGCTTCCCGATGGCACCCTGACCTTCGTGAACAGCGCCTATTGCGCGCTGTTCGCCAAACCGAGCGAGGAACTGATCGGTCGAAGCTGGCTCAGCTTGGTCCCGGAAACGGAACGTGCGGCGATAGACGAGGCCATCCACGAGTTCTCCGCGCACCCGCGCAGACGTCGCTACGACCAACCGCTCACGCAGGACGACGGCGAGGTCCGCTGGCTGCACTGGGCGGACGTTCCCCTGTTCGACGCGCAGGGCGTCTGCGTCGAATTCCAATCGGTCGCTCGCGACATCACCAAGCGCAAGCGTATGGAGGAGGCCCTGCGTGCAAGCGAGGACTCGCTCAACCGGGCGCAGTCGATCGCTCAGATCGGGAGCTGGACTCTGGACATCGCGACCGGGGCGATGTCCTGGTCCGACGAGTCCTATCGCATCTTCGGTCTTCCGCTCGGCTCGTCAGCGAGCTTCGACAGCATGGTCGCCGCCCTGGTCGAAGAGGACAAGGTCGCGATGCTGGAAACATGGCGGTCCACCCTGTCGAGCCGCCGGACGAAATACAACGCCGAGCACCGAATCATGGCGGGCGGCCAGACGCGCTGGATACGGGTGCTCGCCGAGATCGTCCGCGATGCAGCCGGCACGCCTCAGCGTGCGCTCGGCGCCGTGCAAGACATTACCGAACGCAAAAAGACCGCCGCCGAGCTGGAACGGCATCGTCACCATCTGGAGGAGCTGGTAACCGAGCGCACGGCCGAGCTAGAAGCCGCAAACCGCGCGCTGTTGGTGAGCGATCTGCGGCTCAAGGCCCTGTTCGAGATGAGCCAGGATGCTGAAACGCTGAATGAGCGGCAACTCATACAGCGCGGCGTCGACGCGGCCGTGCGTCTGACCGGCAGCCAAATCGGCTACCTGCACCTGGTCAATGAGGATCAGGAAACGCTCGAATTCCACACCTGGTCGAGCGGAACGCCGAACCCATTCGACACGCCCCATAACGCGCACTCGCCCATCGCATGCAGCGGCGTTTGGGCCGATACGGCGCGAATACGCCGCCCAGTCGTCCACAACGACTATCAGAACCAATCCGATCGACGGGGATATCTGGATGGCTACGTCCACCTGACCCGTCATCTGGGCGTACCGGTGGTCGCGGATGGCAAGGTTTGGGCACTGCTGGGCGTCGGCAACAAACCGACCGACTACGACGCATCCGACGCGCACGAGCTACAGCTGATCGGGGACGATCTCTGGCGTATCGTCATGCGTCGGCGCACCGAGGCGACCCTGGCCTCGGCCAAGGAAACGGCGGAGCAGGCCAATCGGGCCAAGTCGCATTTCCTGGCCAATATGAGCCACGAGATCCGCACCCCGATGAATGCCATCCTGGGACTGACACATCTGCTGCGTCAGCAGGAGTCGGATCCAGACCGCCGAGATCGACTGGACAAGATCGCTGGCGCCTCCAAACATCTGTTGCAGCTCATCAACGATATCCTGGATCTAGCCAAGATCGAGGAACAGAAGATCGTCCTGGAGTCGGCCGAGTTCGATCTAGCGGCAGTGCTACGCAATGTTTGCGCGCTGGTGAGCGATAAGGTCGAAGCCAAAAACCTGGAGCTGGTGGTCGATCTGGACCCCAGCACGCCCGACCGGATAGACCTGCGCGGCGATCCGACGCGCCTGAGCCAGATCCTACTCAACTTCCTCGGCAATGCGGTCAAGTTCACCGAACACGGAGTCATCTGTCTGCGGGTGCGCAGCGAAGAGGACACACCGAATGAGCGGCTCTATCGATTCGAGGTCCGGGATACGGGCATCGGCATCGCACCCGAGAGCCTGGATCGCTTGTTCCAGTCCTTCGAGCAGGCGGACAGCTCGACCACGCGCCGCTACGGTGGCACGGGACTGGGGCTCGCCATCAACAACCGACTTGCCGAGCTGATGGGCGGCGGAGTCGGCGTGATCAGCCAACCCAAAGAAGGCAGTACCTTCTGGTTCACCGCGCGCTTCGAAACGCTCGCCACGCCCGCAACCGATACAGAAACGCGGGGCGCCTTCCCAGACCACCGCGTGCTGCTGGTGGAGGACTGTACCGAGGCCAGCGCGGTGATGACGGGCATGCTGCACGCCTGGAACATCGAGGTGACCTCGGTCGCCTCGGGCAAGGCGGCTTTGACCGCACTGAGGGAGCGACCCGAGGGTTTCGATCTGATCCTGATCGACCAGAGCCTTCCGGATATGGACGGGGCCGAAACAGCCAGAAAGATCGAAAGCTTGCCGATTCGGCAACGACCGATCTGTCTTCTGCTACTGACCAGCCTTGATGGATCAAGCCCGCGCGAGGCGGGGGACAACCGCGTCCTCGTCAAGCCGATCACCCCCTCCAGTCTCCACGAGAAGCTGACGCAACTGCTCGGGGGAATCGAATCCTCCGAGCCCGCGTCGAAGCAGGCCGAGTCGGACGCCTCGCGCCATCTGGCCACACGCTACCGAGGCACGCGCCTTCTGGTGGCCGAGGATGATTTCATCAACCAGGAGGTGAGCCGAGAGCTACTGAGTGCGGTGGGACTGCAAGTCGACATCGCGAACGACGGCGCGGAAGCGGTCGCAATGGCCCAAAAAACCCGTTATGCACTGATCCTCATGGACATGCAGATGCCGAATATGGACGGTCTGGCGGCGACCCGAGCCCTTCACGCACTGCCAACCTGGCACAAGGTGCCCATTCTCGCCATGACCGCCAATGCCTTCACGGAGGATCGCAATCGCTGTCTGGAGGCCGGCATGAGCGATTTCATCGCCAAGCCCGTCGACCCGGACGCGCTTTACGCCACGCTGCTGACCTGGCTGTCCCACGCCCCCTCGAAACCCAAGGCCGTACCGACGACCGCAGCACCCGCATCCAAGACGATGGATCTGGAAAAGGCAAAACATGTCTTTCAGGATTTCGGGCTCTACCGCCACTTGCTGAAACGCTTCGTCGAATCCTACGGCACCGCCGCTCGGGAGATCGCCGAATCGCTGGCGAACGGCGACCATAACGCCGCCGAAGCGGTATCCCACAGGATCAAGGGTGCGGCCGGCTCATTGGCACTGACCGAGGTCGCCCGCATTGCGACGGAAATGAATCAATCGATCAAGGACGGCACCGAACCCGTGCATGGACCGGAGGACTTGGAAAGGGCGCTGAAGACCACGGCGGAGGCGATCGCCGAATTCATCCGGGATGAAGCATCGGGATGAAGCATCCCCATAGGACGGACATTCGCCAAATCGAGCGAAGAGACACACGGAGCTGTCGGTGAATAAGCGGACGGACCCGCCTTCCCTGGCGAGTCGGAGCAGGGAAAATCGAGGCCAACCTCAGACCGAGAGGTCGAGCACCGAACCACCACGAGTGGCCTGCGCTGGCTGGCCGGCGGAAAGATCCGCATAGGGATTATTGCGGGCCTGGGTCCGCTGCTGCTCGGCCAGGATCTCGGCTGGATCCTCGCTGGACTCTTCCGAGGCGGCCCCAGCGGCCACCGTAGCGTTTGCCGCAACCTCGGCGATCTCACCACTCAAAGACGACTGGATCTGGTAACCACCGTCCGCAGATGCGGGCGGCGATGTAGTCGCGGCCGGAGATGCAGTCGGGGATGCGGATGTAGGCGCTCTCGACTCTTCAGGCGCAACCTGCGAACGGGAGCGCAAGGCGTCCTGGGTCGTTGTCGCCAACTCCTGCTGTTGGGGTGGGGTCACCTCTTCGACCGGGCGAGTGGTCTCTGGCACGACGGAGGTCGCGGGAGGGGCAATGGCGAGTTGCTGGGCAGCGGGGGAACTCGCAGACGCCAGCTCCGAATCATTCGCAGGGCTTGTCGCGGGGCGCGTGGAGGCGTAAGAGGCCGCCAGGTTCGGTGTGGTTATGGAGACAGGAGAAATGCTCATGGTTCTGTTCCGCGGCTCGAATCCTTAGGCGCAATTAGATTGCTCAACCAATCGGCCCAAAGATAGTGAAACTGCCGGTTCGCCGAGAGAGGTTTCCTGATACACCGCATGGAGCGAATCCGACGGTCACGTGATCGACCGACTTGAACTGCTGAACGCGCTTTCTCGATCGACACGCTTTATGACTTAAGCATATGCAATTACCGCACACTTAACTGATATTTTCATCACAACGCCGACAAAAGGTCTCAGACCGAACGTCCTCCAGAACCTCTGCCAGATGACGCGACGTGACGTTCCCTCTCAAAAAGGGCGTCAAGACACGTCAGCTGGCATGTTCGTTGGAAGAAACCACCTCAGTACAGGCTTTCCAAGGCGCCGATAAAGAGGAGGGTCAAAACGATGGCGGCGATGGTGATGAGGTCGCGAGTCAGTGCAAACATGGGGGTCACCTGCTATCGACTGGGATCAAAGAGGCGATGCAGCCTTGCCTCCCCCTGGTTAGCCGCTCGGAGCGGCCCGAAAGCGCGAAACGAGTCGCGCGCCCTCACCAACCAGGTTAGTCAAGAATCACTCAGGCACAAGGGCCTCTTTTCAAAAGGTTCCAAGCCGACTTTCCGACAGCAAACACCTCAAGCGATCCAGTCCATGCGGATCCTGGATCGACAACAGATAGACTCTGGCCCCACTGACGACCGCGTAGTCGGGGAAGAGTCGATCGACGACACCCGCACGGGCCAATGCACTCAGATCGATCGAGTCCCACGCCAGGACGGCAGATTTGACCAACAGCAATCCAGAGGCGGACAGGATGGCGGACAACCAAGCCGCGAGAGAATCGGAGGTCATGTCCCAGGTCTGGGGGATGCGGGGATCGGCGAGCACCATGTCGACCGGCATCCAGACCGGTGTGCATCCCGCGTCGAGGGTACGGCGGATCTCATCCAGGCTCGCAACCGGGGTGAGCCCAGCCTGGATGGCGCACACCATGCGACCGTACTGCTCCATGGCGAGCAGCGCCAGGTGATGCGCGGCCTCATCCGCGAAACCCCAACGCGCCTGAGCCAGACGCACCTGATCGGCGAAGGGGCCGCCACCCGGTACCAGCACCAGATCGGAACGTCCGGCCAATGCGTCCAGCCAGGCGGGCAGCCGCTCCGAGTCGGCGAGACTGCCCCCGAGCTTGACCACCCACACGACTAGCTGCCCAGATTGCCGAGCCGCATGCGCTCCAGCAGATCGAGCAGCGGCGCGGCCTTGTGATAGGTCTCGCGATACTCGGACTCGGGATCGGAATCCATGACGATACCGCCACCGGCCCAGCAGCGCGCGACCCCGGCCGAATGGACCAGCGTGCGGATGGCAATGTTGGTATCCATGGCCCCATCGAACCCGACATAGCCGATCGCGCCGCAGTAGACACCGCGCCGGTGCGGTTCCAGCTCCTCGATGATCTCCATCGCGCGCTTCTTGGGCGCACCCGTGATGGAGCCGCCAGGAAAGCAGGCCCGCAACAGATCGAGCGCGCCGCTCCCCCGCGCCAGATGCCCGCGAACCGTACTGACCAGATGATGCACGCGGGCGAAGCGCTCGATCTCGAATAGCTTGGGTACCCGCACGCTGCCGATCTCGCATACCTTGCCCAGATCGTTGCGCAAAAGATCGACGATCATGAGGTTCTCGGCACGGTCCTTGGGGCTGAAACGCAACGCATCGGACAGCAGCAGGTCCTCGATGGGATCGGCTCCGCGCGGACGCGTCCCTTTGATCGGCTTGGTCTCGACCTCGCCCTCGCAGACCTGAAGGAAGCGCTCTGGCGAGGAGGAGAGTACCTGGCACTCACCGATGTCGAGATAGCCACCGAAGGGCGCCGGATTGAGCTGGCGCAGCAGCTTGTACGCCTGCCAAGGATCGCCCTCGGCGGGGACGGAGAAACGCTGGGCGAAGTTCACCTGATAGCAGTCGCCCTCACGCAGATACTCCTTGATGCGGGCGATGGACTCCAGGTATTGGCCGTGGCTCATGTTGGACCCGACCTGCCCCAGCACCCGGAACGAGCGATGCGCCGTGCCGCTGGAGCGTCCGGCGAGCGCCCCAGACAACAGCCTGGCATAGGCATCGAGCGTCGCCCGGTCCGGCCCGACCAGATGGCTGCGACAGGCCTGATGATCGACCACCAGTGCCCAATCGTAGATGCCCACGGCCATGTCGGGGATGTCCTCGGCGTCGAGCGCCAGGCTGGGCAAACGCTCCAAACGCCGTCCCAGGTCGTAGCCAAAGTAGCCGATGGCGCCACCGGCAAAGGGTAACCTCTCGGGCGCCGGACGGCTCGGCCCGAGCGTCTCGGCGAGCAGGGTGAAGGGATCCTCCAGCGAGGCCCGACTCCCCAACTCCGAGCGGATCTCGGTCTTGAGCCCTCGGGTGACGAGACGAGCCCCTGGATCGGCGCTCAGGATATCGAAACGCCCCTGTGCGCAACCGGGTCGGCCACTGTCGAGGAAGACCGGCCAGGCACGAGTGGCAAGCGGCTCGAACAGCGCGGAACTGTCGGGTCGATAGGGAAATTCGCGGATCGATGGAGTCGATGTCATCTGCATTGAGGCCGAATCGAGTACCTGGATTTCAGACCAGGTTGACAACAAGGGAACGCTCCACGACCACGGTTGATCGGAGCGGAGCGCACCGCTGATCAGATCATGGCCGCCAGACGCGCGAGCGCGGCGGCCGGAGCGCAGTCAGCCATATCCGGCGCGCCAACCTCGCTCGGCGCGAACAGCGACTCGAATCCGATATAGGGCCGACCCAATCGTTCGGCCAGACGGCGGGCCAGGAAACGCCCGACACCCGCCCCCAGAATCGGTGCCTGGGCCACCAGCTCACCACGCGACAAGAGACAGGCGCTGGCCTCCATGAGCCCCTGAAGCTGCACCTCGGCGAGATACTCGGCGAGTCGCTGCCAGCCCTGTTGATCCGCCGCCTCGACATCGAGACCCAGCATGCGGGCCAAGCGCCGGGCGCTCGCCATCGGCGTCTTCTCGCGTCCATCGGCGCTCGGCAGCAGGTCCGCATGATCCGGCAGTTCGCCGGTCAGACGATAGACGTCGCCCGTGGTCGCAAAGTGCTCCGCCATCAGCGGCACCCAGACCCCATCGAAAGGCGCGCGCTGGGCCAGCGACATGAGCGGGGTCCGCCCAACCCCGGCATAGAGGAGTTCGCCATGACGCAAACGCTCGTGATCGGTCGTGCCCCAGGCGCTGACCGCGCCTTCGGCAAAGGGCACCAAATCGGTCGTGGTGCTACCGATATCGATCAGCAGACCTTCGGGCACGATCGAGGCGGCCAGCGCGGCGCTCGCCATCCAGTTGGCCGAGGCGACCTGATGGGCCAGATCGACCGCCCGCGCCGGATCGACGAATCCGGCCGCTCCGGCATAGATGAGGAGCGGCTCCTCGCCGAGACGCTCGCGCATGACCGAAACGAGCGTCGCAACGCCTTGGTTCCGTCCCTCGAACAGGTCGGCCAGTTCACCGGTCATGGTCACCGCATGCCGATGCGGGCGCGGATCCACCAAGCGCTCCAGCACCCTGTCGATCCCGGCATGCAGATGTTCCACCCCCTGCCAGAGCGGACAGGCGACCTGGACCACCTCCAAGGCCCTGCCAGCCGCATCGAGCTGAACCGCCTTGAGGTTCGCACCTCCCAAGTCCCAACCAATCCAAGTCTCAGGCAACGTCAGAATCCTCCAGACAGATTTCGATCGCCCTCCCCGACTCGGCCGAATCGACCTCCGGCCAGCCGCCGGCATCGAGGCCAAGCACCACCGCGGCCGGATTGAGTCCAAGTGCGTCCTTGATCCCGACGTAAGAGGTGGTGAGGCGCGGATTGACCTCCAGAATTCGCGGTCCATCCTCGGTCAAGATCAGATCGACGCCAACATAGCCCCAGAGATCAGGCATGGCGGCCGCAATGCGCGCGGCCAGTGCGCGCAAGCCGGAATCTCGCGCGTCCCAGGCGTTGACCACGCAACCGAGCAGAACCAGTTCCTCATCCATCAGGGCCATGCGCTGACGGTTGACGCTGAGCAGACGCGCCTCGCCGTCGCGGGCAATGAGGCTCAGACTGGCCGGGGTGCCCTGAACGAACGGCTGCGCGACATAGATACAGCCCTCCTCCAGATGATCCCAGGCACCGCAGAGGAGATCGCGATCCTGGAACAACCGGATCCCGAGACAACCGACACCATCGTCCGGCTTGAGCACCCAGCGGCCTCGAATGTCGGGCAGGACATCCTCGCACGCGAAGGTGGGAACGACCGGAAGCCCGGCGGACTCCAGCACGCGCAGCGTCTGGATCTTGCTGGTCGCGGTCATCACGGCACGGGGACGGCTGTTGAGCAGCCGCTTGCCCGAGGCAAGAATGGCCCCGGTGATACGCCCCAGTGCCTGTTGATGCTCGGGCACGATGGGCCAGACAGCATCGACATCGGAGAGGGTTTCGCCCCAGACCTGGGTGAACTGCTCGGGCGAGTGAACGCTACGGGACTCGATGGGAAGACTCAGCGGGGCGAGCCGTGCGTCGCGCGTGATGAGACACTCCACCCCATCCAGCACGGTGAGATCGGAGACCAAGGCACGCAGCATCATATCGCCCTCGCGCACCAGCGAAGGAGTTAGGGCAGTGTCCAGCAAACCGCCACCAGTGATGTATTCGAAGACGAAAATGCGCATGCCCAATCCGAAATGAAACTGATACCTGTCATCGACCTGAAGAACGGCCAAGTGGTCGCCGCGCGGCAGGGTCGGCGAGACACCTATGAACCGCTCGTCTCGCCACTTTGCCCATCCAGTCAATTGGACGAGGTGGCGACGGCCATTCTGAGACGCTATCCCGTTGAAAGCCTCTATATCGCCGACCTGAACGCCATCGCCGGGGACGGCGATCATGTCGACCAGATCGAGCAGCTGCACCGGCGGCACCCCACGCCGAGGCTTTGGGTGGACAGCGGGCTTACCGCACTCGATCGGCTCGCCGCCCTCGTCCGTCCGGTGCTGGGTAGCGAATCGCTCGAATCGCTCGACCAACTGGCCGAGCTGCGCGCGCGCTACCCGGATGCGGTGCTATCGCTCGACTACCGTGGCGAGCAACCGCTCGGCCCCGCCGGGCTGGCCGCGAATCCCGCGCTCTGGCCCGACGATGTCATCCTCATGACGCTGGCAAGGGTCGGCAGCGCGCAAGGACCGGACCTCGACCGACTCGCCGCGCTGCGCCGTCTGGCGCCGAGCCACCGCATCCATGCCGCCGGAGGCGTCCGCAGCCCAGCCGACCTGGAACGACTCGACGCGCTCGGCATCGCCGGTGCCCTCGTCGCCACTGCACTGCATCAGGGCCACATCCCCGCCGCCAGGATCACCCAATAACCAGGATGCAACGCAGCGAAATCCAGGGGCTACCAAACAACGCCAACGCTCGCCCCCGATTCAACGGTGTCACCGGATCAGGCTGCGTCAGATCGCTGCGACGGACGCGCGCCAGGACGAGGCGCCGATCTGACGCTGGAAATGGGTCAGGACCGGGTCACTGCCGTCGCGCTGGAAATCGGCGAGACTGGGGCCGCTGTAATTGCACCAGGATTGGGTGGTCTCGTGTAGCTCAAGCTCGACGAGGCCGGGAAGATAATCGATGAGCTGCTCCCAGATAAAGACGCACAGCATCTCGGTGCTTGAGCGCCAGGCCAGTTCGGAGGCGGCGTAGTTGAGTGTGGCGTGATCGAAACGCTCGATCACCCGCCGGCCGACGACCCGTTTGAGATAGCCGTAGTCGATCACGCAGCCGGTCACCGGATCCATGCGCCCGCGCACCTTGACGTTCAGGGCATAGCGCCCGCCGTGCAGGTTGGAGCACTTGGCCGGATGGTCGGTGATGAAGTGGGCCGAGTCGAAGACCAGGTTCTTGCAGACGGTGAGCGTCGGGGTCTCCTGCTCGAAACGCTCCAATGCACCGGGCATGGCGCTCAGATGGGGACGCAGCCGATCCAGCAGACATTGGGTGTCCGCCAGGGCGTGGGTGCGCAACAGCGCCCCGCCCGGCTGATCGGCGGCGTCCAGCTCGATGACGGTGATCCCCTGACGTTCCAGCTCGACCGCAACCCAGTGCGCCTGGGATGCCTGCTGAAAGGGCATGAAGAGATAGCCCGCGTGCCATTCGGCCACGTGCGCGACGAAGGTCGCCAGGGCGAGCCAAAAATCGGGCGGCGGAACGGGACAATGGGGCACGGCATCCAAGAGGCTCAGATTCGACTTGGGTGCCTTGAGGCGATTGTGGGCGACCACCCGATGGGAGCGGTCGCTGTAGCGGTATTCCTGACGGAAACGAAAGCCGTAATCGCTCAGCGCGTCGAGATTCCAGAACAGCAGATCGAGGCGCCGCACCTCGCCGGGAAGCACGCTGAAATCGCCTTCCTCGCGCAGCAGGCCGGCCCAGCCAAGCCCACGCAGCACGGCTCGGGCGCGCTCGCCCGGATAGTGACTCGGCGGCGGATAGTCCGAGATCCGATCCGGACGATTCAGATCGTTGCGCTCGACCAACAGATCGAGCGGCACATGATGGCGGATGGCGTATTCCTGAAGGGTCAGTCCTTCGGCGTCGAGCCATTGCTCCAGCCCGACCGAGCGGACCTCCCCCATATCCTGCATCGTCACTTGCGATCGCTCCTGCATGAACGCGGACCGAGCGGTCCGCGCTCCAGCGTCAGATCAGTCGTGGGCGGCAAAGGGGTGCGAGGCGCCACCCTTCTGGGCGACGACGTCCTTGGCCTTGGGCTCGCCAGCCACGGCGCGCTTGATGGACTCCTTGGTCGCCTGATAGTTGAAATCCTGGATCTTGGCGTCGTCCTCGGCCTCCCAGTGGATGAAGACGCCGACACAGATGAAGAGGTCGTCCGCCTCGTCGGCCGGAATGGTGCCGTCCTCGACGCAATCGGCTACCGCCATGGCGACACCGCGCTGGGCCGGCCCGAACATCTGCACCGCCTGCTTGGCCCCTTTGATCGTGACCTTGTTGAACATCATGGTGTTCGGCTTGACCGGCAGGTTGGGGGCAACCACGGCCAGCAGGCTGGTGAAGCCGTCCTTGTTGTTGACCAGACCGTTGCAGAAGGCGGTCTCGACCGCCGAGCCACGCGGCCCCATGAGCAGGTCGATGTGCGCAACCTCGTTGCCGTCGCCGACCAGGGATTCGCCGACCAGAGTCTTGTTGATGACAGCCATCGTGATGTCTCCTTCGTGGTGGTGGTTGATTCAAGAACAGATCCCGGTGGCGCCACCGCCCGCCGGGACATCGGAAAGACGGCGACATGCCGCCGTGGGCTCGAACACTGAGGGAGCGGTTTCCAACCCGCGCAGCAAACGGGTTGCGACCGTCAGATCCGCCGAGGTACCTGGATTGATGCCGGCATCCTTGAGTTCCCGATCGAACGCAAGCAGCTCGGCCCGCCGCATCCGAGGATGTTTCGCCCGCCGCACATCGTCGAGCAGGACGGCGGCGCGCTCGCGCACCTCCTCGGCCGTCTCGGCCCCCTGCTTACGCGCGATGTGCGAGTCCGGCCAACGCGCGAGCAGCTCCAGATAGAGCAAGGCGGTCGACCAGGCCCGATCCTGCCAGCGTCCGTCGAGATCGACCGACAGCGGCTGGGCAACCTCGAAAAGGTCGGCATAATCGGTGGCGTACTGACGGGCGATGCGGTCCCGAGAGGCGGCGCTGGCCATGACCTCGATCAGGTGCGCGCCCGCGCCGCCGCGCACATCGTGCTCCGACGCCTCGCCCAGTCCACCCGGCGCCGCCAATCGGATGGCCCGGAACAGCCAATCCGTATCCTCGACGTCGGTCGTTCGCAGGATCTCTGCAAGCCGTTCGCGCAGACCGAGCGTCGGGCGCGGATCAAGCGCCGCCTGGATCAGCGGAGCACACAGCAGCAGGATGCCAAGGTTGGTGTTGCAGCCGACGGCCTCGCGGGTCGCGGCCACGGCGCCATGAATACGCGCGCCGAGTCCGATCCCCGGCTCGGTCAAGGGTGCGGCGCTCGCCTCGACGCTGTGGACGAAGTCCTCGACGCACATCCCATGTCCCGAGGCGTAGCGATGGACGTTGCCGGGCTTGAGCGCCTCCAGCTCCAGCAGGCACGCCTGGCGATAGAGACGCATCAGCTGGGCGCGACGCACCGGCATCCCGCCGTTCGAGACCGGATCGCACCGATGGAATAGCCTCATGACACGGCCTCCATGACGCGATTCTCGTGAATACGGCGCAGCATATCCGACACCAGCACCTCGGCCAGATCGAGCCCGCACACCTGCTGCAGCCCCTTCCAGGCGGGCACCCCGTTGACCTCGATGACCCAGGCTCGACCCTCGCGATCGCGCAGGATGTCGACACCGGTATAGGCCATCCCGAGCGCGGCCGAGGCTGACTCGGCCAGGGTGCGCAGCTCGGCGTCCAGCACCGCCGGGTGACAGCTTGCGCCCTGGGCGACGTTGGTGATCCAGTCGCGACTCGAACGGCGCATGGCCGCCAGGGCCTGTCCGCCGACGACGAAGACGCGCCAGTCGTGCGCACCCGCATCGCCGGTCGGGATGAAGCGCTGAAGGTAATGGATACCGTTGCAGTCGTCCGGCGCGGGAAGGTCGCCGCGTTCGCGCACCCGCGTCAGCCCCTCACCCTGCGAGCCGAAGAGCGGTTTGTGGACCAGCTGGTGACCGGCGGCCAGTTCGCGCTCGACCAGTTCGGCGATCCAGTCGGGGTCGCGCGCGCACCAGGTCGGAGGGGTCGGAATACCGGCGGTACGCAGCAGAAAGCTGGTCATGCATTTGTCGACGCTACGCTCGATGGCACGCGCGTCGTTATAGACCAGGATGCCGAGTCGGCGCAGGGCATGCAGTACGTCCAGATGGAAGGTGACCTGTTCCAGCGTGCCGCCCGGAACGCCGCGCACAAAGGCACCATCCGGCAA
The DNA here is from genome assembly GCF_000224065.1 of Thiorhodococcus drewsii AZ1. GTDB lineage: Bacteria > Pseudomonadota > Gammaproteobacteria > Chromatiales > Chromatiaceae > Imhoffiella > Imhoffiella drewsii. The sequence continues at coordinate 100,638 of NZ_AFWT01000003.1, read as the reverse complement.
TCCATCGAAGCCGGGGATGACCAGTCCGGCGCCATCGCCATCGTCCGTCAAATCGAAGCGGCACGCCTGCAGCGAGACATAGCCACTGTCCCAGCCATGCTCGGCAAAGGCCCGGCGCAGACGCGCGCCGTGCCAGCCCGGATCGTCGGTGCAGATGGCGATACGCCGACTCGGCTGGGTCATGGAGCGATCCCGAAGGAGGCCGCGAGCAGATCGAGGTCGATCCGGCCCGCCGCAAAGGTGCGCCCGCTCTCCACGGCGGTCAGCAGAATCCGGGCCGGGCTGAAGAGCAGCGGATCGACCTGAAAGAAATCGTAGTCGTAGGCCTTGAAGACCTCGGCGAACGGCCGTCCGTAGTCGCGCGAAGCACTGCTGGGCAGACGCTCGGCCAATTCTTCGATGGCGTCGTCTCGTCCACCCAGGAAGAGATGCACCTGCCCGCCGAAGAGAATGGCGTCGTTGGTCCGTCCCATGGCGGTGACGAAATCGGGCGAGGGCGGCGGCAGCGGCGCGCTGCCCATCCCGTCTTGGATCCGATCCAGATCGAACCCCAGTTCGTGCGTCTTGTGCAGTGCCACCTCCAGCACACGGGAGACGATCTGGACGGTCCCGGTGAGGCTGCTGGTCGGGGTGAGAATGAGGGTCAGGGCCGATGGATCGACCCCACACTCGTTCGCGATCTTGTCGACCAATGGAAGCGGCGGCTCCTTGTCGACCTCCAGGATCAGACAGGCCCGCTCGGACCGATCGCGATATCGGAGTTCGGCGAATAGCGGCTCCTTGCCGGCGAGCGCCCGACCGGGACCGGATCCAAGCGCATGAAAGGCGCCCTTGCCCTCCCCGTGCGCCAGACTCCATCCCGCGTACTGGCTGCCCAGACAGGCCAGCACCGGATCGGCGGCGCTCACCTCGACGTTGGACGGCCAACCGGGGACTGGACCGCTGCCGCTCAGCGTCACCCGACTCAGACCGCCGAGACAGATCTCGGAGATCCGTCGCCCGGCCTCCAGACCGCCGAGCGCCGAGATGCCCGCGTCGATGAGCTGGGCGCCGTTCTCCAAACGCCGCACCTCCAAGCGCAGCCAATCGGCATCGGCGACCAGTGCGTCGACCAATGGGGTAACGAGAGCGTTGAGGCTCGGGCGGCGCTCGATCATGAAATCACCTCGGTAGACATCAAAAGGGTCGATCTGCCCGCAAGGATCGAGAGGACCAGACGAGCGCGCTCGGCGAGCAGCATCTCCACATCCACGTCGGTCGCCTCCGCGTACAGGCTGCACAGGGGCGCGCCGCGCGGAATCCAGGTTCCGGGCCAGGGCCGATCCCGGACCCAATCGGGCCAGGAGAGTCCAGCCGGAACCGAGAGATCGCGCTCGGCATAGAGAATGCGGTGGGCGCTCGCATGGGACGGCGCGTGAGGGGCGAGATCCGGCAACAGACCCTGGCAGGCCCGAACATGACACGCGATCCAGCCCTCGGCCAAGGGGGAGGGATGGAGCGCCAGGGTCGCCGTGGGACGTGGATTGAGCTCCAGCAGCTGGACCCGCCCCCGATGCAGGATGAAATCCAGACCGTTGATGCCACGCAGACCCAGATCGGCGACCAGCGCTCGCGCATAGGTCTCGATCGCCCGGCAGCGAGCGACCTCGGCCGCATCGAGGCTTCTGGCCCCCGCATAGAAAAACGGGCCATCCATGGCATCGGCTGCATTCGCCAGCCGGCTGTAACCGATCGGGATCGAGCGCTTACCATCGGCGATGAAGAGCAGGGACATGGGCACGCCGTCCAGAAGGCGCTGGAAATAGTGCGCCCCTTCCGGCCGCGACAGATCTGAGCGCCAGCGCCGAACCCCAAGACCGCCGCTGCTCGCGGGCTCCTTGAGCAGCCAACCCGCGTCCTGTTCGGGCGGATCGAAACGGACCTCCGGGTAGTGGATACCGAGACGATCGAGCCGCGCGAACCAGGCGTTCGGGTCGGCCAGCAAACGCAGCACAGTGGAGTCGTTCCCGAGCAGGGTCACCCTCGACTCCAGCCATTCGAGAAGATCCGCCGAGGGCTCCAATCCGGCACCGTAGACCAAATCCGGGCGCCCCGATGCGTGGGACAGGATCCGCTCCAGCTCGCACCGAACGGCATCGGCGTCCAGGCCATGGCCCTTCATGGGGACCTGGATGCATTCGGCGCAGGCGCGGCTGTCCTCATCGGCAAAGGCGTCGATCAGCCGCACCCAGTATCCGGCGCGAACGGCCGCTTCGGCGATCGCGCGTCCTGAGTTGGCGACGATCAGCAGCTCGGATCGCTCAGTCGACATGCCGGCGGGCCATCTCGAAGGCGGCGTCGAGTCCCAGATATTGCGGGAATCCGGCCTCGTGCATCTGGCGCAGCAGGGCCTGCTGCACCTGATATTTGACGTTGCCGACCGCAAGCGCGCCGATCCCCAGGGCACCGCTGTGTGAGCCATCAATGGGCACGCCCCGATCCATCACACCGACCCCCTCGATCCCCTCCGGAGGAACCGCGTTGACGTCGCAGGCAACCTTGAGCCGCGTTCCGGCCTCGACCTGATCGGCATTCAACACCTGAACGCCAGCGGCGGCAGCATTGAAGACGGCGTCGGCCCCGGCCATCATGGCGGCGATACGATCCGGACCGCTGCCGTCTTCGGCACCCAGGGTCACCTCATAGCGATCCGCTATCGCCTGGGCCACCTCCTCGGCCTTGCCCAGCCCCAGATGACTGACGATCGCCACGTCCGCGCCCGCCTTCGCGGCCAGCATGCCGGCGGCCGTCCCCACAGGACCGGTTCCGCCGAAGACCAGGATCCGGCGACCGGCGAGCCCCTCGGGGCTCAGCTTGCGCAGCTCGGATTCGACACAGGCGACCATGGCCGCCGCCGTGGTGAAGGCCCCGCTGGGATCGGCCAGGACCGAGACCTCGAACGGCGGCACCATGGCACCCCGCGCCGCGTCCAGCATGTCGTTGGCCAGATTGATGTCGCGTCCGCCGAGGAAGAGCCCGGTGCGCTTCACGCCCTTGGGGCCGCGCGAGAAGATGGCGTCCTGAACCAGGCCCGGAACCTCGTCCAATGCAACCTGGAGATAGGGCACGCAGACCGTCCAGCCGGCATCGCAGGCCATGTTGACGTCGAAGGGGCTCAGGTTCTTGGCCGCCGTGATCATGTGCAGGATGAAGGGCTTTTCCATGGAATCGGTCAGCTCTCTTGACGAAGTTTGATCGGCGCCTCGACGCGATCGATGCGGGCACCGAGATTGCGTCCGGTCACGATGCGGTAGCGCAGCGGGGACAGATCGCCGAAACGGCGCTTGAGTCCCTGTTCCAGCCAGCGCGCCTGTTCGCCATCCTCGGCCAGCACGAAGCCAGTCGGACCCCATGAACTCTGGCCCACCCCGGCGAAGCCCTGACCGGCTGCCCAATCGAGCGCGGCAGACACCGCCGGCGAGGCGAAGCAGCCGCCCTGGGCCGGCGCGAAATGTTCGCCGACGGTGCGCTGGATGGCGCCGATCCCCTCGGCCACCGGATCCAGACTTCCTTCGAGCAGACCGGGCACGACCTGCATCAGCAGGATCCGACACAGTTGACCGGCCGACGCCTCGGGAAACTCGGGCAGCTCGGCGAACGCACGCACTTCCCGTTCGCCATGCATTCCCTGTCCCCGTTGATCGAACAACAACAGAATACGCCAGTCCTCGGGGAAGGACAGACGCAAGGCGAGCGGAGGAACCTCGCCCGGCGCGCGGTCATCGCGCCCGCAATCCACGATGAACCCGCCGTCCTCGAAGGCGCCGATACCGATCCCGGAACGCCGACCACGCTCCAAGATGCCGGCAATCGCGCGGCTGTCCGAATGGGCCTCGTAGAGACGCGCCATGGCCGTTCCGACCGCAAGCGCCAGTTGCGTCCCGGACCCCAAGCCGGCATGTCCGGGAATCGTTTCATGCAGATGAAGACGCACGCCTCCCGCAAGACCGAGTCGAGCTCCATAGGCTCGGGCGAACGCCAGCGCCCGCTCCGACTCAGGCCCCTCGGCGCTGAAATCATCGGTCCTTTCGGCTCGCAACCTGGTCGCCACCCCCTCGATGGTCAGCCCCAGACTGCCGAAGCGGCGCCCCAACCCGCCGTTGAGGTCGAGGAATCCCAGATGAAGACGGGCCGGCGCCTCCACATCGACCGTATGATTCGGATAACGCGTCGTGAAGCGATGATTCATCCACTACCCCCTTGTCGAAATCGACGTTGATCCGCTCTAAGCAAATCACATGCCCTGCCCATCGCAAACAGGCTCGCGATCCCGGCGGACATGCCGGTCGGCCGTGCCTGTGTCCCTGCTGACTCAGAGTGTCACTCGAAGGCATGCCGCTGGACACACCGAGCGACCAGCCGGCAGCCCTGACCGGCGCGCGCCAACGGTGCGCATCAAGCCAGCGAAACCATCGTCTAAATGGCATGATGTCTGCGTTGCAACACGGCCGGACATCGCCCGCCGCTCGCGCGGCGGCTTCACTCCCACGTCCATTCCAGGGAGACGCTCAGAAGCATCATGTGGAAGACCGAGCTCACCGCCAGCACGGACCATCTCACCTGCCCCTTTTGTGGGCTCGCGTGTGACGATCTGCAACTGGAGCATCAGGACCCGAACGGCCCGATCGACATCCGAAACGGCTGCGAGACCGCGCGCAATGCCTTCACCCAACTCATGGCGGCCGAAACGCGACCGCCCATGATCGCAGGGCGACCTGTCGCGCTCGAAGAGACGCTGGAGCGGTGCGTCAGCCGACTCCGCGAGGCACGCGCACCGCTCTTCGGCGGCCTCGCAACCGACGTGAACGGGATGCGCGCCGCACTGAGCCTGGCCGACCAGTGCGGCGCACTGCTGGATCACGTCAATAGCGACGCCCTCTTCCGCAACCAATTGGTGCAGCAGGACAGCGGCTGGATGACCACGACTCTGACCGAGGCACGCAATCGCGCCGATCTGGTCGTGCTGATCGGATCACAATGGCACGAACGCTTCCCCAGACTGATCGAGCGCGTCCTAAGCCCGCCCGAGGCGCTGTTCACGGAGACAAGCGAGCGGCGTTTCGTCCTCATCGGCCCCAATGAAAGCCAAGCGGTTCCGGCCGAACTGCGGGGCTGCATTCAGAATGTAATTCAGATCGAGAACCGACAGATCGGCGCACTCGCCGGGCTGCTGCGCGGGCTCGTCGCCGGACGCCCGGTGCGCGCCGACGCCATCCCAGACGTGAACGCCGAGACGCTCCTGACGCTGGCGGAGCAGCTCAAGTCGGCCAGCTATGCCCTGTTCGTCTGGTCTGCCGCCGAGCTGGATTTCCCGCACGCCGAGCTGACCGTCCAGGCACTGAGCGAACTGGTGCGCGACCTCAACCAAACCACCCGAGCCGCCGCGCTGCCATTGGCCGGCACGCTCGGCGACATCACGGTCAATCAGGTCTGCACCTGGCAGAGCGGCTATCCGCTTCGCACCGATTTCCAGCAACAAGGTCCGCGCTACGACCCCATGTTGAACCGCCACCAGGACATCCTAGCCCGCAACGAATGCGACCTGCTGCTGTGGATCGCCGCAATTCCGGGAGGCGGCGACCCACCATCGACGGACTGTCCAACACTGGTACTGGGACACCCTGGACTGCTTCTCGAACGTCCGCCCGAGGTCTTCATTCCGGTCGGGGTTCCGGGCATCGATCATCCGGGGCACTGGTATCGCAGCGACGCCGCCTGTCCGCTGCCGCTGGGACAGATCCGGGATCTCGGACTGCCCTCGGTCGCCCAGATCCTCACCCAACTGGGCCAGCGCCTCGCGCAGACCGCACAGGAGGAGACACCGTGCTGACCAAGCTCGCTGGCGGCCGACTGTACGATCCCGCGAACGGGATCGACGGCGAGGTCCGCGATCTCTACATCCACGACGGTCGCATCCTGCACCACCCACCGCCCGGCGAGACGCCCGGACAGACCTTCGATCTGGACGGCAAGCTGGTCATGGCGGGCGCGATCGACATGCACACCCATATCGGCGGCGGCAAGGTCAACATCGCCCGCGCCATGCTGCCGGAGGACCAGCGCGCCCATCGTCGCAACCGGACCGCCTCGACCCGCTCGGGCGGCGGCCATGCCGCGCCCTCGACCCTCGCCGCCGGCTACCGTTACGCGGAGATGGGCTATACCTGCTGCTTCGAGCCCGCCATCCTGCCGATCAACGCACGTCAGTCGCACATGGAGATGGCCGACACGCCGATGGTCGACACCGGCGGCTACGCCATGCTCGGCAACGACGACCTGCTGCTGCAACTCATGAGCGAGGGGGCGAGCCAGGAGACCATCAACGACTATGTCGCCTGGACCCTGCACGCCACCCAGTGCATCGGTATCAAGGTGGTCAACCCGGGCGGGATCAACGCCTTCAAGTTCAACGCCCGCACCCTGGACGTCGACGAGCAGCACCCGCACTACCCGCTCAAACCGCGCGACATCATCCGCACCCTGAGCCGCGCGGTCGCCGAACTGGGCGTGCCGCACCCGCTCCATGTCCATGCATCCAACCTGGGCGTCCCCGGCAATCGGACCGCGACCCTGGCGACCATGGCCGCCGCCGAGGGCTTTCCCATCCACCTGACCCACATCCAGTTCCACGCCTACGGAACCGAGGGGGATCGGCATTTCTCGTCGGCGGCGGCCGAGATCGCCGAGGCCGTGAACCGGCTGAAAAACGTCACCATCGATGTCGGACAGGTGATGTTCGGTCAGACGGTGACCATCTCGGGCGACAGCATGCACCAGCATGCCAACCATCATCACGCCCATCCGCACAAATGGACCTGCATGGACATCGAGTGCGAGGCCGGATGCGGCGTCATCCCCTTTCGCTACAAGGACAAGAACTTCGTCAATGCACTGCAATGGGCGATCGGACTGGAGCTGTTCCTCATGGTCGAGGATCCCTGGCGGGTCTTCCTCACCACGGACCACCCCAACGGTGCGCCCTTCACCAGCTATCCGCATCTCATCCGGCTGCTGATGGACCGCAGCTTCCGCAACGATCAGCTCGCGCGGATCCACCCGGACGCCGCCGCCATGAGCCTGCTCGGCTCGCTGGAGCGCGAATACAGCCTCTACGAGATCGCCATCATGACCCGGGCCGCGCCGGCGCGGATCCTTGGGCTCACCGATCGCGGCCATCTGGGATCGGGCGCCCGCGCCGACCTCTGCGTCTACCGCCCCTCGGACGATGCCGAGCGGATCTTTTCCAGCCCCATGCTCGTCTTCAAGAACGGCGAGGTCGTGGTCGAAGAGGGACGCATCACCCGTCCGCTGCAGGGAACCACCCAGGTGGTTCGGCCCGAATACGATCGCGCCATCGAGCGGCGCATCGGCGACTGGTTCGACCGCCACCATACGGTGCGACTGGCCAACTTCGGCATCTCCGACGCGGAGATGGCCGAGGGCATCGGCAGCCCGGTCGAGGTCCACCCCTGCCGACCGAGGAGCGTCACATGATCCGCAACGGCATCGAGATCGAGGACACCTTCGCCGAGGCCTTCGGCATGAACGCCACGCGGCTCGTGATCACCGCGCTCGACCATCGCTGGGCACGGATCGCCGCCGAGACCATGACCGGTTTCGCAACCTCGGTCATCGCCTGCGGCGCCGAGGCCGGAATCGAGGCCGAGATGGCGCCCGAGCAAACGCCCGACGGCCGTCCCGGCATCAGCGTGCTGCTGTTCGCCATGTCGGGCAAGGAGCTGGAGAAGCAGGTCGAACGACGGGTGGGACAATGCGTTCTGACCTGCCCGACCACGGCCATCTTCTCCGGCATCGCCAGCGAAAAGCCGGTGCCGCTGGGCAAGAACCTGCGATTCTTCGGAGACGGCTACCAGATCTCCAAGCAGATCGACGGCCGACGCTACTGGCGGGTGCCCGTGATGGACGGCGAGTTCCTGTGCGAGGAGTTGACCGCCCGTGTCGGCGCCGTCGGCGGCGGCAATTTCCTGGTGCTGGCGCGCACTCAGACCCAGGCGCTCGCCGCCTGCGAACGAGCGGTCGCGGCAATCCGCGCCCTGCCCAACGTCCTGCTGCCTTTCCCCGGCGGAATCGCGCGCTCGGGATCCAAGGTCGGTTCCAAATACAAGGCGCTCATGGCCTCGACCAACGACGCCTTCTGTCCCACCCTGCGGGGACTCTCGCCCTCCTCCCAGCTGGGGTCGGAGGTCGGGGCCGTGCTGGAGATCGTCATCAACGGCCTCACCGAGGACGACGTTCGCCAGGCGACCCGGACCGGCATCGAGGCGGTCTGCACGCTCGGCGCGGACTCGGGCGTCCTGCGTATCTCGGCCGGCAACTACGGCGGCAAGCTGGGGCAATACCATTTCCACCTGCGGGAGCTGATGGCATGAGCGCGCTCACACTGCGCCTGCGGGAATGCCCGCGACAACGCATCGATCTTTCTGGATTCACATCGGACGCGCTCGCGGGAAAGTCCCTGGCCGATATTCAGGCGCTCCCGCTGTGGGTCGGCAATCGCCAGATGCCCGCCGGCGACCTCTTCATCATCCATGGACACGACAGCGATCACATCCGCATCGAGTCCGAGAGCGATCGGCTCGACGGCATCGGCAGCGGGATGACCCGGGGCAGCATCCGCATCCAGGGACACGCCGGTGCCTATCTCGGACGCGGGATGCGCGGCGGCGAGATCCAGGTCGAGGGCGACGCGAGCCTCTTCGCCGGAACCGGCATGACGGGCGGCCTGCTTCGGATCGGCGGTAACGCAGGCGACTTCCTCGGCGCCGCCATCCCAGGCGAGCGGCGCGGACTGCGCGGCGGTCGGATCGAGGTACGGGGCAATGCCGGCGAGCGCGTCGGCGACCGCCAGCGACGCGGCATGATCCTGATCGCCGGCAACGCCGGAGACTATTGCGGCTCGCGCATGGGCGCCGGCACCATCCTCGTCCTCGGCCAGACCGGAGCCAATGTCGGATTCGCCATGCGGCGCGGCACGATACTGCTGACCTCCGCGCCCGAATTGCCGCCGACCTTCAACGACAACGGACCGCAGGACCTCAGCGTCCTGACCCTGCTCGCCAAATCACTCCCGTCGCCCTTCGACCAGATCGGCGAACGCGGCACCCGCGTCCAACGCTGGCTCGGCGACCTCGGCCACGGCGGCCAGGGCGAGGTATTGGCCTGGCCGCCGCTCACGTAGCCTGGGTGAAGCGCAGCGAAACCCAGGACGGTGCCCGACTCACCACCGCACCCATCCGCGAGGGTATCCCCGGATTCCGCTATCGCTCCATCCGGGCTACGGGCGGTGGGCGATTGTGATGTTGCGGCCTTTCGTTGCATGGACGAAGGCGGCGACGATGAGCGCCATCCAGATGGCGAGCGAGAGCACGCCGAACAGGATCGAGCCACCTCCCGCCACGAGACAGCCGAGGGCGAGGACGATTCGTTAACCCTGTGTGTCCGCCAGCACCCCCGAAGGACTCTGCATCGCCGTGTAGACGTAGTCGTACATGGCGGCGAGCGAGCCGAGCGCGGCCCCGCTGGTGCCGAAGGCAGCCATCAGGTCCGCAGCGACCACGCCTGACACCATTCGGTGGAAAAAGACCATCATGTAGGCCAGTACGAGGATGGTGTACACGGATCAGCGCGCACGCAGAAAACGCGCTCGAACATGGGGATCGATCGACATGGCGAACCCTGCTCCTCATCACTGATTCCCTGAAGCCAGCCGTTCTTAATTGATATCGATTCAATGAGTTGCGACGGGTCTTGACACGCACCTCACAGATCGCAATGGCGCAGCTTGTCTCCCAAGGAGGCACAGCGTAGCATGCCAATAAAGCTACATTTGAATTGATGAATGTCATTTCGCTCCATCCCACACCCCGTTCACAGATCATGCGATCGGGCCTCAGGATCGAACAAATGACTCCGGACAGATCGCCAGCCGCACCCCATGATGGACGGACGTACAGCCCGGTCGGTTGCGGCATAGGCCGACAGGACTCGCAGCGAACGCCCTGTAGGCGTTCAATCCCACACATCACCGCATCGTCTCCATCGACGAACGGGGACGCGCCGACGCTTCGCCGACATGAAACGAAAGATCACGCCCACCTCGGTGGAGAAGGTCATGAGGGACGACGATTTCATCGTCTCCAAAACAGACCCCACCGGACGTATCACCTACGGCAATCGCATCTTCATCGAGTTCTCCGGCTATACCGAGTCCGAGCTGATCGGAACCCAGCACAACATCATCCGTCACCCCGATATGCCGAGGGCGGTTTTCAAACTGCTCTGGGACACCATCCAGGCGAAGCGCGAATGTAACGCCTACGTGAAGAACATGGCGAAGGACGGGAGCTTTTACTGGGTCTTCGCCAACATCACCCCGAGCCTGGCCCCCAACGGCACCATCGACGGCTATTTCTCGGTACGACGCAAACCTAAGGCGACGGCTCTCGCCACCGTCACCGAACTCTACCGCGCCATGCTCGATGCCGAGCACCAAGCCGGTCCCAAACTGGCGATCGATGCCTCCAGCAAAATTCTCACCGATCTCTTGACCGAAAAGGGCATGAGCTATGACGAATTGGTCCTTGCAATCTAAGTTCGTCGCCCTGCTCTGGTCCCTCGCCGGCCTGACGCTCGCGAGCACCCTCTATGCCTGGTGGCAAACTGGGACGGACTGGGCGATGGTCTTGTTCCCGCTACTGGCGATCGGCGTCGCCATCGTGGGGCAGAGGGCGGTCGGAAGTTGGCTGGCACCCATTACCGCGCTGGACCGGCTGACCGCCGAGATCGCCGCAGGCCGCTTCGAGGGCCGCATCACCGACATCCGCCACGCCGATGAGATCGGCCTGCTGTGCTGGAACGTCAACGACATGCTCGACCAGCTGGAGACCTTCTTCCGCGACGAGACCACGGCCTTCAGTCAACACGTTGCCGGAAACACCTATCGCAAGGCGTTTCCCGCCGGACTGCACGGCACCTTCAAGGAGGGACTGGAAAGCCACAACCGACTGCTCGACGGCATCGCCGAGGTCCAGCGCGAAAAGATGCGCAACCGCCTCCTCACCCAGGTCCAGCAGCTCAACAGCAGCAACCTCCTCGACAACCTGGCCTCCAGCCAGAAGGATCTCATGCGGGTCAACACCGAGATGCAATCCGTCCTCGAACTCGCGACCACCACGGCGGTCGATGCCGAGGACAGCGAAAGCACCGTCAGCCAAGTCGTCGTCTATCTCAACGAGATCACCTCCCGCATCAATCGCGTCGCCGACGCAGTCGCAGAGCTCAGCGCCCGCAGTCAGGAAATCACCTCAGCCGTACAGCTGATCACCGCCATCGCCAACCAAACCAACCTGCTCGCGCTCAATGCCGCCATCGAGGCCGCACGCGCGGGCGAGTTGGGACGTGGATTCGCGGTGGTCGCCGATGAGGTGCGCACGCTGGCCGAAAACACCAAGAGCGCCTCGGAATCCATCGGTCAGATCATGGGAAGCTTCGCCGTCGCCACCGAACGCATGCAAGAGGACTCGCTCGCCATGCGCGACATGGCGAGCAGTTCGAGCGAGGTGATTGGGGAGATGGAGGGGCGCTTCGCCCATTTCGCCATCTCGGCCCGCGAGACCCAGAAGCGCGCCACGCGCACGCGCGACATGGGCTTCGGCTCGCTGGTCAAGGTCGATCACGTCATCTTCAAGCAGCGCGCCTATATGGCCATCAACGCGGCCGACCAGGACAACGACTATCGCGACGCGGTCCGGGTCGATCATCATCAGTGCCGTCTCGGACAATGGTACGACTCGGCGGGTCGAGAGGATTTCGGCCTGACACGAAGCTACGCGGCGCTGGAGCACCCGCACGCCCAGGTGCACGATCATGTCAACCAGATGCTGCCATGCCTAGACGAGGCATGGGAAAGCGATATCGAGGTGCAAACGGCCATCTTGGAAGCCATGACGCAGACGGAGGCTGCCAGCCTTGAGGTCATGCGACTGGTCGACAGCATGGTGGTCGAGAAACACGGCAGCTGGAGCTGACCGTAGACAGGACGGAGAGGCGTGGAGCGGCGCCGACGTGCCGTTCATCACGGCCGATCGACGCCACGCATGTCTTCGGGCGGCGTCCTATCGCGCCACTCCGTTCTCGTCGAACAGCCCCTCGAACAGCACCGAACTCAGATAGCGCTCGCCCGAGTCCGGCAGCACCACCACGATGGTTTTGCCCGCGTGCGCCTCACGTTGCGCCAAACGCACCGCCGCCGCAACCGCCGCGCCACTGGAAATACCGGAGAGGATGCCCTCCTCCCGCGCCAGACGCAGCGCGTATTGGATCGCGTCGGCGTTCTCGACCGTCTCGATCAGGTCGACCAGCGAGAGATCCAGCACATCGGGGACGAATCCCGCACCGATCCCCTGAATCTGATGCGGTCCGGGCTTGAGCGGCTCACCGGCCCGGGACTGGGTCAGTACAGGGCTTGCCGCTGGCTCGACCGCGACCGAGAGGATCGGCTTGCCTTGGGCCTGCTTCAGATAGCGCGTCACACCAGTGATGGTGCCGCCGGTACCGACGCCCGAGACGAAGATATCGACCTCGCCCTCGGTGTCGTCCCAAATCTCCGGGCCGGTCGTGGCCTCGTGGATCGCAGGGTTGGCGGGGTTCTTGAATTGCTGGAGCAGCAGATAGCGATCCGGATCCGAGGCCGCAATCTCTTCCGCCTTGGCGATCGCACCGCCCATGCCCTTGGCCCCTTCGGTCAGCACCAGCCGCGCACCATAGGCCGCGAGTAGCTTGCGCCGCTCCAGACTCATGGTCTCTGGCATGGTCAGGGTCAGCGGAATCCCCTTGGCGGCGGCAACGAAGGCCAGCGCGATCCCGGTGTTGCCGCTGGTTGGCTCGACCAGCTCCTTTCCTGGACCGAGCAGCCCGCGACGCTCGGCATCCCACACCATGGAGGCGCCGACCCGACACTTGACCGAATAGGCCGGATTACGTCCCTCGATCTTGGCCAGCACCCGCGCCGGCGCGCCGTCCGTCACCCGATTCAGCGCGACCAACGGGGTGCGGCCGATGGACTGGGCATTGTCTGCAAACCACTTGGACATGAGCTCTCCTCTAAAAAATGTCACCGATCGCCGCGAACATGGGCCACCAGCGTCGCGCCGCACACACGCATCAGGCGGTCGGTCTCGCCCTCAGCCCCAGGTCTCCACGCGGTGCGACGGCCGACTGGATGTGCATAGGGGCGCCCAGACCCCGCGACTGCCACGCCTGAAAGGACTGGAGCAAGGCGAGCCCCTCAGGCCAGGGTCCGAACCCCGATGCCTCGTTCAGATGCCCAACCTTGCCGGCATTCACGACGGTGCTGCCCCAACGGTCGGCCCAATAGGCCACTCTCGCCGGTCGCATCCAGGGATCGTCCCCGCTTGCCACGATCAGAGTCGGGAAACCGAGCAGATCCCGAGGCAAATCGGACCCGATGCTGGATCCACTGGTCTCCGATTCTCGCAGACCCCGAGCCGAGAAACGATCGGGATCGCCCGGAGCCACCAGCAGGGCACCCGCGACCCGCGAAGCCAACGCATTACCCGCCGTCACCGCCGCCAGGCAGCCGAAACTATGCGCGACCAGCCACACAGGCTCCGGCGCATGCTGAATCGCAAGCCGAATAGAATCCGCCCAATTCGCCAGCACCGGCGCGCCCCAATCGATCCCGGACACCCGACGCGCCTCCGGGAGCTGATGCTCCAGCCAGGTCTGCCAATGACCGGGACCACTCCCCTGAAAGCCCGGGATGATGAGTGTCGAATGCGCGGGAAAAGCGGCGATCTTGGTCGAAGACATGGCGGTCGCTCCAGAATGGCGTGAGATCGGAAACATCGGCCCGATCCAAGACCGGATCGGTACATGACTCAACGATAGCCACCACAACCCGCGAACGAAAAGAATACTTATCGCTTTGCATATAACGCCAAGGCATAACTTTTCACAGCACTAACCCACAGGCCACGTCGTCTGGGTGCAGCGCAGCGAACCCCAGAGGCACCGCAAAGACACCCGCAGATTCGGCTATGCTGCATCCGGGCTACGACACCCTGGAATCGATGCGCACGCTCGACACGCACAATCCCCTGGACGGAGGTCCGCCATGAAAGGATCCATCGCTTTAACCTGCGCCCTGTTGACCCTCACGATCGCCATGCCCTCGGCCGCACAGCAGGTCCGACTGGAGGGTTACTTCATCGCCCTCGCGAAGTGCGAGGCGAACCAGAAAAAGGACAGCGGCAACCCCGGCAACATCCGGCTCGAAATCCGACGCGCATACGACATGATCGGGCGCAACTCCACGCCGGGCACCCATTACCAGATCAAGGTGCCGGACGCCCCAATCACGCAAGCCCGCTGGGTTCCCATGAGCTGCGGCGCCTACGCACCCAAAAACAGCCTGGTGATCTCCCCGGATCAGGGCCAAGCACCAAGCACCCAGCCCACCAGCACCGAAGCCCGCGGCCTCGCCCAGGACAGCATCGAATACGTCCTCGCCGCCAGCTGGCAGCCCAGCTTCTGCGCCACCGCGAAGGGCCGCGACAAGAAGGAATGCCGCTCACAGACACCCGATCGATTCGACGCCACCCATTTCGCGCTCCACGGACTCTGGCCCGACGATCTGGACGATACCGCGATCTTTCCCTGCTATTGCGGCCGAGGCGGCCCCGTGAGCTGCAAGGGCAGCCAGGATGACGATACGCAAATCAGGCTCTCGCCCGAGGTGATGAACGACTTGAAGGTCGCCATGCCAGGCGTGCAATCCGGCCTGCACCTGCACGAATGGCCCAAGCACGGCACCTGCTACGAACGCGACAAAAGTGGCCCGGACGCGGGGAGCGACCCCGACGAATACTTCACCGAGGCCATGGCCGCTCTGAAGGCACTCAACGCCTCCAGCGTACGGCAACTCTTCGCCGAGCATATCGGCCAGACGCTGACCCGCGATCAGATCCGGTCCGCATTCGACGACGCCTTCGGCTCCGGTGCCGGAGAACGCGTCCTCATCCGTTGCACCAAGGTCGGAGGCGAGAACCTCATCGCCGAGCTCTGGATCAACCTCAAGGGCAACATCGCCACCCCGGCCGATCTAGACACGCTGATACAGGCCGCGCCGCCGACATCCGACTCGACCAATCAAAAGAGCTGCGTCAAGGGACGCGTACAAGCGGTGCGTTGAGGACGCGGAACAGGAAGACGCCGGAGCCGTTTCCGGGACCGGCGTCACGCCATCAGAGGCCGCCACAGGGGGTATCGAACCCGAATCGTTCGGCCCCTTCTCACCAAGGAAGGGGAAGAGGCTCAAGCCCTGTTCGACAGGACGCAGGCTTCTCCCTGGACTCCGTCCCTGTGGGGATTGCTGGGGAAGGGGCGTAAACGTCTGCGTCAGCCCGAGGGTGTCAGACGCGAATGCCTTGACCGCCCAGTTGACGTCGCACGATGGGGTCGGTGCGGTTTTTCGATGTCGCGGCCTTCATAAAGACGACGACCCGGTCGATATCGCGGATGACACCGAGCAGGATCTCGTCATCCGGATAGAAGATTCGCAGGGACTCGAAGGCGATGTCCATCAGATGCTCGTCGGCACGGGCGATGCCGACCGCATAGGCGATGTTACAGGCCAATCCCGCCTGATGATGATGCAGGCGCCCGGCGAAACGACGCCAGGCATCGACCCAACCCTCCCACTCTCTGGACGAGACGTTGGCGCGACTGGTCCTCAGGAAGAGAACCACCTTCAACAGTTCGTCTTGCCATGCCCAGATATCGTTACCGAGACTCTTGCGAACCCGCTCGACCACACGCCCGTGGTACTGGACGCAGTGGTCGCATTGATAGTAGAGCCCCAGCGAATAGGCGATGTACTCGCGTTCGAGTTCGCTCAGCGTAAAAGGGTCGGACTCCCCGGGAGCACCGGAGAAGGTATGTGCGTGCAACTCGTTCAGCACATCGTTAAAGGGTTGGCCCTGTATGGACTCACGTACTGCTGCTTGACTGGCCACCGTTGGAACCTCTATAGAAATACGACTTAATCTAGCTTGAATGCTACGCGCGGACGCATATCACGCACGTTCTGGCCCACCGCCTGCAACCTTTAAGACCAGCTGGCCAT
The DNA here is from genome assembly GCF_000224065.1 of Thiorhodococcus drewsii AZ1. Classification (GTDB taxonomy): domain Bacteria; phylum Pseudomonadota; class Gammaproteobacteria; order Chromatiales; family Chromatiaceae; genus Imhoffiella; species Imhoffiella drewsii. The sequence goes on along the minus strand of NZ_AFWT01000003.1, from coordinate 84,434 downwards.
TGATGGACCGATCCGGATCGAGAATGCGCTCGCCGGGCAGATTGCAGGATGGGGATGTATCGATAGCCACGGGGGCTCCGAATAGCCCTGATTGCCTCGACGCACGCTAAAGATCTAGGGTGTCTTGGCGCGGAGAGATGGCGAAACGCCTGATGGACTCCCGGGCCGGGAGCGGCCGGATTGTACTCTCATGCTCGAAGGATGCCTCAATGCCTAAGGATACATTGGATACCGGTACAGGCTTACACAATATCACCAAATTGTGATGAATTAGACGTCTTCAAGCGTGCCGACCCGCCGTTTCAGTGGCAAAAGCGCAAGCCCTCGACGCCCCGCCCAGGGCAGCGCATGCGGACTACGATGGCCTCGGACTCTGGGCCAGCGCATCGGCGGGCGATCGATGCCCGATCACAAGAGGAAAGACGCCCTCAACGGCAGGTGATCGGAAGCCACACGGGTCAGCGGGCTGCGGATCACCTCCAGTGCGTCCAGCGTCAGGCCGCCACCGAACCAGATGCGGTCCAGCGGAAAGAGCGGAAAGACGCCAGGAAAGGAGCGACGCATCGGGGCGGGTTGGAGCCATGCGTCGATGGCCGAAAGCCGTCTCGGATGTCGGCGCCATTCGTTGAAGTCGCCGAGCAGGATGGTCGGGCGCATGCCACTCGGTCGCCTGGCGAGTTGGCCGAGCCGCTCGGAGATCCGGGCGAGCTGACAGCGGCGCTCGGCGACGCTCAGCCCGAGATGGGTCGCGAGACAGCAAAGTTCCGACGGCGCCGCCGCCCCTGCTGGATCGGCACCGCTCATGTCCATGACCGCCTCGATGAGGCCGCGCGGTTCGCGCTCGGGGTAGCTTAGATTCCGCTGCCGATGGATCTTGACCGGCAGCCGGCTCAGCAGCACGTTGCCATAGCTCGAGAGTTCCGAGGTCAGCGTCGGCCCCAGCAGGGGCCGGTAGCCCTGGTGTCTCAGGCGCTGCATCAGGGGCACGTATTCCGGCCCCGGTTTGAGCGGCGTCTCGACCTCCTGCAAGGCGACCAGATCCGCGTCCAAATCAAGAATGACATCCAGGATCCGCCCATCGTCGATGCGGCGATCCGACCCCATCGAGCGATGAATGTTGTAGGTCGCGACCGTCAGGGACCGACGCTTATCGGTCATCGGCGAGCATCCGTCGTCCGTACCAGGTCAGCCCGGCGATCGCCAACACACCCACGAAAACGAGCGCCACGGCGCGCAGGTCCGCCTTTCCGATGAGCGACATGAGTCCCTCGGCGAAGACCGCCATGGCCAAGATGGCCGGGGTCATGCCGATCGCGGTGCCGATCAAGAAATCGCGCAGCCGCAGATGCGAGGCGCCGGCGAAGAGGTTGATGACGGCAAAGGGCGCCACCGGAACGATACGCACGGTCACGACGGTCAGGATGCCGTGGCGGGCGAGACGGCGACTCAGCCGGCCCAGCCCGCCCCCGGACATGCGATCCACGGCCTGGCGACCGAGATAGCTGCCGATCCCATAGCCGGCATAGGACGAGAGCGTGGCGCCGCTCAGAGCGACCACGGCCCCGGTCACCGGCCCGAAGACCAGAGCGGACACCAGTATCAAAAGGGTTACTGGCACGGCAATCACGGCGGCCGTGACGAAGGCGGCGACGGCAACCGGCGGCCCCCAGACGGCGTGATTCAGTCCCTGCACCAGGCTCGCCAAGGTCTCTGGCTTCAGCCAGTCCCCGAGAGCGGTCCAGCGCCAGCTGGCCGCCAGCGCGACGAAGAGCGCCACCAGGACGCCACCGAGGATGAGTCGCCAGCGCAAATGCCGGGTATGCTCCTCTCCGCCGACCACGACCTTGGTGACCAGATCGCCGTCGATGGGCCGATCCGGGTCAAGGATGCGCTCGTCCGGGAGCTGCCGGTTCCATTCGGGATCCACCTCGCCGTCGAGGACCGCGAGCCGAATCGGAGGATCCGCGTCCGGCACCGACTGTTGCTCGCGCAGCCGTTCGAGCGCCTGGAGAATCCCACCGCCCTGCTCGCGCGCCTGACGTTCGGCCTCATCGACCCGCTCGGAGTCGACCGAAAGGAACATACCGAGCAGCCGCTGGCGCAAGGCGCGAATGGCGCCGACCTCTTGCGCGTCCTTGGCGACGACGCAGAGGTCGCATTCGCTGTCGAGCCCCATGGATCGATTGCTCAGGTTGGAGGATCCGATCCGCAGCACGGCATCGTCGACGATCATGAGCTTGGCGTGGACCATGAGGCAGCCGTCGCTCAGCCCCTGAACGTCGGGATAGTAGACGGCAAGCCGTCCGTGCCGGTCGAGCCTGCGCATCCGCGCCAGCATGCGCGCACGCAGCACATCCATGGTGTGCTGTTCGATCCAGGCGCCGGTCCGCTGCGGCAGGATGACGACCACCTGCGGCCCCTTCCGGCGCCTGAGCGAGCGACACAGCGCCTTGACCAGGGAGCGGGAGGATAGGTACTGGTTTTCGATATAGATGCAGTCGCGCGCCCCCTCGATCATATCCAGATACAGCCGTTCGATCTCACGCGACTCGGGGCGCTCTCCGTAGGCGGGCAAGGTGCGGGCGATCCCCACCCGCGTGTCCCGCAACATGGGATCCACGCCTTGAGGCCAGGGGGCCGGCGCGTCATCCGAAGCAGACAGGGGCTCCAGGGTCTCGCCGGTCGCCCAACGCCAGCGGTCCAGGAAGAGATCCATGATGGCGGTCGCAGCAGGTCCGTCGACGAGCATTTGCAGGTCGTGGAAGGGCGGATAGGGATTGCCGTCCGGATCGACGCGACGCTCGTCCTCAGACGGGTGCGCGTTGGTGTCCCAACGCCATTTGCTCAAATCGAAGCCGCCACAGAAGGCGATGCTCCCGTCGATGGCAACGAGTTTCTGATGCTGACTGGCGACCACCGGATGGCTGGCGTCCTTGACGAAATGCAGGCGAGGATGGTCGTCGCCCCAGGGATGATCCCCCAGAAAGAGCGGCTCGCGCTCCAGGGCGTAGATGGGGGCATAGTCCCAAAGCAGGACGAACACCTCCAACTCCGGGGTGCGCTCCAGCAAATGACGCAGCAGTTCGGCGAGTCGGACCGGATGGCCGTCGTCGCGGCCATCGCGGACCAGGCTCAGCTGACTGTGCAGATCCCAACTGGCGATGACGATGCGTCGGCGCGCCTGGATCATCGCCTGGCGCACGACCCCGTAATAGTCTTCGCCATCGACCAGCACGGCGAGTCGGCCAACCTGCTCCAGACGCCAGCAATTGCGCCCCGGCTCCAGAAGCGAATCGAACGCCCGGAGCGACTCGTTCCCACCGGAAGGTGATTTCCTTGGACTCCAACCGACACGCCGACTGGATCGAGCGGAATCAGGGGGAGAGGAGTCCCCCTCGAACAGATTGATGGATGAGGATGTATCGACAGCCATAGGTGTCTCCGAAGTAGTCGTGATCGCCCCGATGCCCGCGCGCGACGCGACCCATTGGCGCGGTGGGTGTGACGAGCGTCTGATCGATGCATTGAGCCGACACAGCCGGATTGAACGCCCATTCCGACATCGTGGCACAGAGCAACGAGGATGCATCTCTCAAACAGAGAACGAATAGAGTCTGTTGTCGAGACAAGCGGCGTGTGAAAGATGGCTAACGCGACGCGCCCTCACCTCCTGTCCATTGAGGATAAATCGACGTCAAGGACAGTATCACCTTGGATGCTGACGCAGGTTCAAGCAGCCAATTGGCATGGGGGCGAAGCCGACTCGTTCAAGCACGCCGACCCGCCATTGTCGCGAAGAGAGGACGCAAAAAACGGATTGTTTGTGATGCTATTCTCAGATCGACCGCCTCTAAGATGTCAACGTAAGGTGTCGGAAGGACAACGATTCACCTCATTCACCCTCCACTTCAAAGAGAGGGCGACCGCTCCCAAGGAATCGGTCACGGGATTCAGGCATTGCCCCCAGGGCTTCCGCCGAACAACCTGATCTAACAGACCAAACAGAGAGCCGCACATGCAACGTTACATCCTGACCGAATACGAAGACGCATCGCCCGAGACGCAGGCGGTCTATGACGACTATATGCGCATGACCGGAGACAGCTCGGTACCGATCTGGATGAAAAGCCTGGGTCATAGCTCCGCGCTGGCTCGCGCCTATTGGGAAAGGGCGAAAGGGACCCTGTTCAGTGGCAGTCTGCCGTTGCCGCTGAAAGAGATGATCGTGTTTGCCGTCTCCGCCAAACATGGCGCCCGCTATTGCTCGGCCTGCCATGCCCAGAGTGTGCTTGGTCTCGACAAGGCGCTGGAATTCCAAGACCTGTCCAATTTCGTCCATGCCGAGGCCGCCTTCACCCTGCCACCCTACTACGAGCATGTGGTCGAGTTCGCGAACAAGGTGGTCGCGGACCCCAATCAGGTCGAGGACGCGGATTTCGAGGCGCTGATGGACGAGGGCTTCAGCCGGGAGGAGATCTGCGAGATCATCGCCGTAATCGACTTGGCGTCCATGTTCAACATCTACACCAGCTCGCTCAAGATGGATCTGGATCCGAACTATCGGGCCATTCTCTGACGCCCGCCGCACTCTGCGGCGAGCCTCATTCCGAGTGACCGCTTGGGGAAGGGTACATGGATACAGAACCCAAATCGGACTGGCAGGAACGAACCACACAGCAGTTGGTGCGTTACGAGGCGCTCTTCAAACTGCTCGACGACATCCAACAAACCGAAGATATCCAGCAGATCGCACGTCTGGTCGCAACCCATTGGAAATATTTCGCCAACGTCGCCTGCTGGCGCATGGTCATACCCAATGGGAAGGGCTTCCGGGTGATCGACGGCTTTCGTGGAGAGGCCTATCTCGCGGAAGTGGACAACCTCCATCCCTGGGATGCGTATCATCTGGCCGCCCAGATGCCAATACAGGTCAAGCGATCAGAGATCCTGGACAACCCACGGCTACCGGATCATCTCGAAGGCAATGTCATCAGCGAGATTCTGGTCTTACCCTTCATCCGTCTCGGGCACTGCACCAGCCTTCTGACCGTGGCCGCACGGCGCGACCCATTCAATGATCTGGACACCCGATTCATCCGCATCTTCGGCAGCCATTTCTCCGAGCGCCTGTCCACCATCCAGTTACGACAGCAGGCGATGGAGGCACTCCTGCACAAGGCGACCCGCGACGCACTGACCGGTCTGCTGAACCGAGGCGCGATCATCGAACACCTCGGCATGCAGCTCGCACGCGCTCGGGCCGAAGAGCGACCGCTGAGCGTCGTCCTGGCCGACATCGATTTCTTCAAGGTCATCAACGACAGCAACGGCCATCTGGCGGGCGACCAGGTACTGTGCGAGGTCGCGCGCCGGCTGCGCGCGCACACCCTCGCGGGCGACAGCCTGGGACGTTACGGCGGAGAGGAGTTTCTCTTCGTACTCTATCCCTGCACCGAGGACGCGGCCGCGAACGCCGCCGAACAGTTTCGCCGGCTCATCGCCGAAACGCCCATCACCCTCCGTCGCACCCCACCGCAGAACATCATCGTCACACTCAGTCTCGGCACCTCCAACACCGATGGGCGCTCAGACGTCAGACTGGAAGAATTGCTCGAACGGGCCGACAATGCCCTCTATCGCTCCAAGGCATCGGGCCGCAACAGAGTTGCGACCGGATGAGTCTGTCGGTGCTAACCGCTCATGCGCGTATCGGACCCGCGCCCCAGACGCCCCCATAGCACGCGCAAACCATCAGCGGCCAGGTTAATATAGCCGCAGGTTATGACATGGACGCAGCGCATGAACCTTCAGCAGCTCAGATATATCCACGAAGTCGTCCGCCAGGGACTAAATGTTTCGGCAGCGGCCGAGGCGCTCTTCACCTCGCAACCCGGCGTCTCCAAGCAGATCCGTCAGCTGGAAGACGAATTAGGCGTGGAGATCTTTGCCCGCCAGGGCAAACGTCTGGTCGCGGTGACCGAGCCCGGACACGAGGTGCTGGCGATCGCCGCGCGCATGCTGGGCGATCTGGACAATCTGCGCCAGGTCGGGGCCGAGTTCAACAACGAGTCGGTGGGCAAGCTCTCCATCGCCACCACCCACACCCAGGCATGCTACGTACTGCCGAAGGTGGTCCACGCCTTCATCGAGCGCTATCCGCAGGTCGGTCTCTCCCTTCAGCAAGGCAATCCGCCGCAGGTGTGCGAGTTGGTTCGTTCCGGACGGGCGGATCTGGTCATCGCCACCGAATCGGTCGCCGACTATCCAGAGCTTCTGAGCCTGCCCTGCTACGAGTGGAATCACTGCATCATCGCCCCGCTCGGGCATCCGATCCTCGATAGCGCGTCGCTCAGCCTGGAAGAGATCGCACGCTGGCCGATCGTGACCTACGACTCGGCCTTCACCGGACGCAACCAGATCAACCGGGCCTTTCAGAGCCACGGACTGGAGGCCAGGGTGGTACTGACCGCGTTGGACGCGGACGTCATCAAGACCTATGTGCGCATGGAGCTCGGCATCGGGATCGTCGCCCGCATGGCCTACGACCCCTCGTTGGATATCGGGCTCGGGATGCTGGACGCCGGACACCTGTTCGATTCCAGCGTCACCCATCTGGGTCTACGCCGAAACGCCTGGCTGCGCGGCTACACCTACGACTTCATCGAGCTGTTCGCCCCGCATCTCACCCGCCGTGTCATCGACCATGCGCTGAAGGCCGACGGGAGCGAATACGCCATCTGAGCAACCGGCGGTTCGAATCGGCGCTGCCTCGGACCCGATAGCCGTCACCGAGCATCCGCGCGGAAGAGGGTCACGAACCAGATGCCGAGCACGATCAACGCGATCCCTATCCCATGGAAAAGCGCCAGCCGCTCACCGAGCAGCAGCATCGCAAGCAGGGCGCCGAAGACCGGAATCAGATGGATGAACTGTCCGGTCCGGTTCGGCCCCATCCGGGCCACCGCCAGATTCCAGACCATATAGGCGACGACGGAGGGAAAGACGGCGACATAGCCGATCGCCGAGAGATTGACCGGATTGAGCGCAAAACGGTGCCCCTGGGCGAGATCCCAGAGATAGAGCGGGAACAAGGGAACCAGCCCGATCGCGATGAGGATGGTAAGCAAAACCAGGGGATCGAGCCCCGACGGACGCCAGCGCAGACAGACCGAATAGAGCGCCCAGCTCAGCGCGCCTACCAGAATCCAGAGATCCCCACGGTTGAACGCCAGATCGGCGAATCGAGATGGATTCCCCTGAGTCACGATGACCAACACGCCCAGCAGCGACAGCAGAATTCCCAGTCCCTGCCAGGCAGTGACGCCCTGACGCAGCAGCAGAAAGGAAAATCCCAGAATTAGCACCGGCATGGTCGAGGTCAGCAAGGCCGCATTGGTCGCCGTGGTGTCCTGCAGCCCCAGGTAGACGAAGGTGTTGTAGCCGCTGATCGAAAGCAGCGCGAGCAGCGTCAGGATCGGCCAATGCGGCAGCGCCAGTCGCCACTGGGCGCGCAACGGAGCGGCGGCAAAGGGCAGCATGACCGCAAGGGCCAGCAACCAGCGCCAGAAGGCCAGGGCGAGCGGTGGGATCTCGGTGTGCAGGGCGCGGGCGAACACCATGTTCCCGGCCCAGAACAGGGGCGGCAAAATGGCCAACAGCCAGATGGGAAAACGCATCCAGATTCAGCTCCCAGCCATGGCCGGCGCGAATCGGTAGATCGAATCGAAACGGATAACACGGCCTTATTCAGCGGATGAGGGACGACGCTCGCTCCCGACGTCTCCGATCGGAGCGGCAAAGGCATCGAGCACCAGGGTTTCGATCGCGCCGGTGAGCGAGGTCAGGAAGGCCACCAGATCCCGGGACTCCCGTGCCGTCAGTCCGAGCGGACGGATGCGCGGATCCTGCAACGGATTGGACACCCCGCCCCGGTCGTAGAAGGCGACGACCTCCTCCAGGCGAAGGAACCGCCCATCATGCATATAGGGTGCGGTCAGCGCAACATTACGCAGGCTCGGCGTCCTGAAGCTCCAACGATCGGCCGGATCCCGGGTGATGCGGTAGCGACCCAGATCGGCCGTCCGCCGGGGACGCGAAACGGACGAAAGCGCCGCAGCGGAAAGCTCGCCGTAGACGCCCGGCGCCAACAGGACGCGGCGCGGCTCGGTCCGTCCGCGCTCATTCGGGCTCGGGTAGCCGACCCCGGTGTTGTGCAGTTCCTGGTCGGTGAATAGCGCGCTCCGCTCGCCGATGGTGTGGCAACCGCTGCATCCGGCGCGGCCGGTGAAGAGCGTGAAACCACGCCGGGCCGATGCGCTCAGGGCATCGCGCTCGCCGCCGAAATACCAGCGATCGAAGGGCGAATCGGCCGAGAGCAGCGTGCGCTCGTAGCTGGCGATGGCCTGACCGACGCTCTCCATGCTGGCTGGTCGGCCAGCGAAGGCGGACTCGAAACGTCCTGCGTAATCGGGCCAGGTTCGCAGACGTTCGAGTACGACACCGATGGACGGATTGGCCATCTCCAGCGGATTGATCATCGGCTGCCAGGCCTGGTGCTCCAGGCTGCGTTCGCGTCCATCGTGGAAGAGCCGGCGCAGGTAGGCGACGTTGTAGAGCGTGGGCGCGTTGCGACCGACGTCCCTGCCCTCCAGACCGACCGCCGTTGTCAGCTCGTTGTTGGTGAATCCCTGCTCCGGGATGTGGCACATGGCACAGGACTGGGTGCCGTTGAGCGAGAGACGCCGGTCGTAGAAGAGCTTGCGCCCGAGCGCGATCTTTTCGGCCGTCAGCGGATTGTCGGCCGGTACCGGAAGCGGCGGCAGCCCCAGCGGCGGATCGCGCGTCAGCGCCAGCAGATCCGCCTCCCGGCCGACACGTCCGCTCAACGCCAGGGAGCGGGTGCGATAGTCCGCCGATGCGTAGCCATCGCGATAGTCGCCGGGTCCGTCTACCGCCGCCGAAGCGGGCGACAGGATGCAGCACATCAGACACCAGCAGCCAGCGGCGATCGGGCGCGCAATCCCGCGCCAGGCTCGACGGACGCTCGGCGCGGGAATCGATGGGTTTCGCTGTGCGCGACCCATCCTACGGCTCCGTGCTGGCGGAATCGGCGGCGAGGCGATCGAGATCGTCGCCGGTCAGTGCGCGGAGGAAGGCGATGAGGTCCGTCCGTTCGTCGGCGCTCAGACCGAGCGGTCGGATGCGCGGATCCTGCTCCGGGTGAGGATGACCGCCGCGATCGTAATAGTCCACGACCGCGGCGAGATCGGGCAGGCTGCCGTCGTGCATGTAGGGCGCGGTCCGATCGACGTTGCGCAGACTGGGCGTGCGAAAGCGCCAGCGGTCGGCGGGATTCTGGGTGACCTCGTAGAGCCCGAGATCGTTGAAGCGGCGCTCCTCGGTTCCGGCGAGCGCGGCGGGGTCGATATCGAGCGTTACGCCCGGAGCCAGCTCCAGCCGTCGACGCGGCGGCTCGGGATGCATGGAGCGCGCCCAACCGATACCGGTATCGTGCAGCCGGTTGTCCGTGAAGAGCGCGTCCCGCTCACCGATCGCATGGCACTGGACGCAGCCCGCCTTGCCCTCGAAGAGCCGAAAGCCACGCTTCGCCGCCACGTCCATGGCATCCGTCTCGCCACCGAAACGCCAGCGATCGAAGGGCGCGCTCCCCGAGACCAGTGTTCGCAGATAGGCGGACATGGCCTCGCCAAGCGTCTCCATGTTCGCGCCCCGACCCCCGAACGCCCGCTCGAACCGCCCCTGATATTCAGGCAGCTCGCCCAAGCGATCCAAGACCATGGCGACCGAGCGATTGCCCATGCGGTCGGGATCCAGCAGCTCCTGCCAGGTCAAGGTATCCAACCCGCGCTCGCGTCCATCCAGAAAGAGCGGCTGGACGTAGGCGACATTGAAGAGACTGGCCGCATTGCGTCTGAGCGAACGCCCCTCCATACCGACGGCGCGCGACATGGCCTGACTGGTGAAGCCCTGGTTGGGGATGTGGCAAAGGGCGCAGGAGAGGGTCCCGTTCGAGGAGAGACGCCGATCGAGGAAGAGACGCCGCCCCAGATCGACCTTCTCGGCCGTCAGCGGCTGTCCCTCGATCACTGGAAGCGGCGGCAGACCGAGCGGCGGACGCGCCGCCCGCGCCAGCAGCGCGCGGCTTCCTGTGTCGGGCGGCGGTGTCCGCGCGGCCCCGTCATCGACCGCCTCCTCCTGCATCAATGTACGCAGATCCGCGAGTAGCAGGTCGGGATGGAGAAAGGAGACGCTGTAGATGTTGCGGATGCGCCGCTCGGGGTCGATGAGAAAGACCCGCAGCACATGGGCGAAACGACCGCTCGGCTGGCCTTGCGCGTCATAGAGACGGTTCATGCCTTGACCATAGGCGTCCAGCACCGGCGCCAGCGCCGCATCGGAGGCCGCGGTCAGAAAGCGCCAGTCGACCGGACCGCCGTGGAAACCGGCGCCGTAGAGACGCATCACCTCGGGTGTGTCGTGCTCCGGGTCGAAACTCAGGGTCAGCAGCCGAACCTGGCTGGCCAGCTCGGGCTCGGCCTTGAGCGCACGGAAGAGCCGGTAAAGCACGGCCGTGGCGAGCGGACAGCCGTTGACGTCGTCGCAGCTGCCGTAGATGAAGCTCAAGATGCTGTAGTGACCGGCCAGCAGATCCTCCAGCCGGACCGGCTCGCCCGTATCCGACAGGAGCTCGCCGCCTGCAGCCGGACCGATGACTGGAAGACGATAGGAGCCCGGCTCGGGCGGAGGAAAGCTCAGCGCCCGGTAGCCGGGCGCCAGAACCTGAGCCGACGCATCCGCCGCAACGGACGCAACCGGCACGGTCAGACAGACGCCCAGCAGAAGGGCGACGTCTATCCTCGAACACATGAGGCGCACCGGATTCAGTCGGTTCCCGAAACCGCCGCCAGCGCGCCGACCCGGCCGGAGGGCGTGGAACTCTCGGCGATCTTGCTCGCATAGAGCGCGCGTGAGTTGAGCGTGATCAGATGGGCGCGACCCAGCTTCTCCTTGTAGAAGTCCACCGTGAAGCCCTCGCTCAGCTGCTTGCCGTCCCAGTGGTACATCTTGAGAAACTGCTGATCGTCCTCGCCCTTCTTGTCCCAGTTGGCGAGCAGCGAGGAGGTGAAGTAGAGACGCTCGCCGTCCCAGCTCTGGGAGACCATATTGACCTGCGAGCCGATCTTGAAGGTGTCCACGAGCTTCGCATCGAAGGGATCGGAGACATCGAACAGCCGGGTCGAGCCGTCCATGAAGGTGTTGACCCAGAGGAAGCGGTCGTCGGCGCTGATGGAGAAGGCGACCGGCAGCGGAACCTTGGAGGGATCGCCGATGGTGCCGACCTCCTTGGCGGTCCAGCCCTGATCCTTGTCCTCGTAGATCAACCAGATCTTGGAGGTGAGCGCGGTGGTGGTGAAGCAGTAGTTGCTGCCCCAGGCACAGCGGATCTCCAGTGGCGCCCCCGGCACGTCGAAGACCTTGAGCGGCTTGCGCGCGTGCAGGTCCCAGACCGCGGCCGTGTTGCCGAAACGCTTCATGGCCTCCGGGTCGTTCAGCATCTTGCCGAAGTCCATCATGTAGTTCGACCAGCCGGTGAAAGAGCTCGTCACCATGAGATTCTTGGCCGGCAGGAAGCGCACGTCGTAGCCGTAACCGTCGGCAAACTGGCCCGTCTTCTCGGCGCCCTGGAGATCATCGTCGGTCGGCATCCAATGGGTCGCGACATAGTCGCCCTCGTTGCTGTACTCGACCAAGGCGGTCCGTCCACCGTGATCGGCATTGTTCGAGAGCGCGCTGATCATCATGCGCCCAGGCAGGGCATAGAAGCTGTGCGGACCGACCACCCCGCCGCTCACGGCGACGAAGTCGTCGATCACCTTGAACAGACTGGGCTTCGCCGGATCCGTGTGCACGTCGAAGATGAAGATCTTGTTGGTGTCCAAGCCTCCCGCCCAGAGATAACGGCGGTCGTCGGAATAGCCCGAGTGGTGCGCCTCGTTGCGACCGCCGACCGAGACGCTATGCAGCACCTTGCCGTAGGTCGGCGAATCCGGGTTGGCGTCGATACTGACCAGTTTGTCCTGCTCATCGCCCATCCCCTCGACGCCCAGGGTCCAGACGTAGACATAATCCTCTTGGCCGACGATTTTGGGCGAGTACGGGGAGACGCAGGTCTCGTCGGCGGAGACCGATCCGACCGCCCCCAAAACCAGCGCGCTGGTGACGCCAGCGGCCGAAACCCAGCCTGACAGTCTCTGAAACATCCCGATCCTCCTATGCTGTTGTTGTATTAAGCGGAATCGAGCCGAAGCCCTCACCCAAACCAGGAGCTATCCGAGTGAGCACCCGGCTCGTTTCCGACTCAAACGCTAGGGCAATTTCCGAGCCACGCGGCAAGCGATCGGATCGAGACGGCAAGAGGCCGGACCAAACCCAGGATTCCTGACGCCATCTGGTCGAACACCGCAGCAGGCTGCTCCAGAGCAGAGACACCTGTGCCCCGCTGAAGGCACGTCGGAAGACAATCGGTCGTCGACGCCAGCCCACAACCGATCGCTGGCATGCCACCTGCTGACCAGAGGTCATGAAAACCCTTCACGCACAGATCCTATTCCGACTCGCACTCGCAACCCTGCTGGCCCTGGCCTGCACTCATGCCAAATCCGAGCCGATCGGCGGCGACTTCCAGCTGATCGACCAGGATGGCCGCCCATTCAGCCTGAGCCAGGTGCGCGGCAAGGTCGTCGTGCTGTCCTTCGGCTATACCTTCTGTCCGGACATCTGCCCGACGACCCTGGCGGTCATAAGCGCGGCGCTCCGCCAACTCGGAGACCAGGCCGATCGGGTTCAGGGAATCTTCATCTCGCTCGATCCGGATCGGGATACGCCGGAGAAGCTGCGCGAGTACGTACGTTATTTCGATGCGAGGCTGATCGGCCTGACCGGAACGGCCAAGGAGCTAAAGGAGGTCGCCGACCGCTATCGTGTCCGCTATGCGTTCGTGGGAAAGGGAGAGCGCGAGCACTACAGTCTGGACCACAGCGCCGCTATCTACATACTGGATACGGAAGGCCGCGTTGCCCGTCTCGTTCCCTACGGACTGCCACCCGAGGAAATCGTGGAGACCGTACGCGGATTGCTCGGCACGCACAGGCCTTCTGGCTGAAGCGGCGAGACGCGCTCGCCCGATCGACCGGACCATTCCGACCATTTGAAAGGAGATCCGAAGATGTCAGAAGAAACGGTCTATGACGAGGCGGACATCCAGCATCGGCTGAAATCCGAGCTACCCCATTGGTACTACGAGAACGGCTGGATCCGGCGCAAATACCGCACCAGCGGCTGGAAGGGAACCCTCATGGTCATCAACACGGTGGGACATCTGGCCGAGGCGGCCTGGCACCACCCCGACCTGGCGGCCTCCTATGCCTTCGTGATGGTGAAGCTGATGACCCACTCGGCCAAAGGCATCACTGACAAGGATTTCACGCTGGCACGCAAAATCGAGGAAACGCTCATGTGGCGTCCCAGCGCCGAGAGCGCGCTGGACGGGACGCCGGACGATCCGCGCTACGCCTACATCAAGTACGACTGAGTCCCGGCGCCGATCCTGCGAGCTTGGGCGACTGCAGGACATGGGTCTCGCCCTCGCTACGGGCGATGATCACCGCACCGCAGGAGTCGCTGAAGACGTTCACGGTGGTGCGCATCATATCGAGGATACGGTCGACGGCCAGGATGAGGCCGATGCCTTCCAGCGGCAAACCGACGGCGCCCAGGATGATGGCGATGGCGACCAGACTGGCGGCAGGGATGCCGGCCACGCCGATCGAGGTCAATAAGGCCAAGGACACGACCAGGAACTGGGTGCCGAAGGTGAGATCCAGTCCGTAGGCCTGGGCGATGAACATGGCGGCGACGCACTCGTAGAGCGCGGAGCCGTCCATGTTGACGGTCGCACCGAGCGGGAGCACGAAACTGGTGACGCGATTGGAGACGCCGGCATTCTTCTCGACGCACTCCATGGTGACCGGCAGGGTTGCGGATGAGGAGGCGGTCGAGAAGGCCGTCAGCAAGGCCGAGCCCATCGCCGAATAGTGACGGATTGGGCTCACGCCACCGATGAAATAGAGCAGCAGCGGCAGAACCACCAGGAAGTGCGTCCCCAGGGCGAGCACTACGGTGAGGAAGAAGAGCGCCAACGGCACGAAGGCGTCGAGCCCTGTGCTCGCGACCGTCTTGGCCACCAAGGCGAAAACGCCGATGGGCGCGAAACGCATGATGAGATCTGTAATGCGCATCATGATCTCGAACACGCCTTCGAAGAAACTGGATTGCGTCTTGGCGAGGTTCTCGGGAAGGCGGGTGATGAAGAAGCCGTAGAGCAAGCCGAAAAAGATGAGTCCCAGCATCTGGCCAGCCGCCGCTGCAGCCACCACGTTGGTGGGAATCATGCGCAGGAAGACCTCCACCACGTCCCCGCCGTCCTTGTCGCCGATCTTCGCTTCGAGCGATTGGACATCGGCGCTGAACCCGAAGACCTCTTTCGGATCCCCGTCCACCACGCCTGGCTGGATCAGGTTCACCAGGATGAGACCGACCAGGATGGCGAAGAGGCTGGTCATGGCGTAATAGCCGATGGTCTTGCCACCCAGCCTGCCGAGATTGCCCGACCCGAGCCCGGAGACCCCGACGATGATCGATGAGAGGATCAGCGGAACGATCAACATCTTGAGTGCGTTGAGGAAGAGCTTCCCAACGAAATCGAAGATCGCGTAGAAAGTGACGCCGAAGAGTCCGGCTTCACGTCCGACCGCGAGCCCGACCAGAATGGCCAGGCCCAGTGCGATCAGAATCTGCCAATGGAGCTTGAGCTTGAGTGGAGACATCGTCGACTACCCTGCTTGCGTCGGCGGATTCGGGCAGCCCGATCGCTCGGGGGAAAACCCATCACCACACCATGAAATGAGTCTGAGCGCATGATGTCAGATCGTGCCCGGCCGAGCAATCGAGGTCCGGCGATACGAATCGCGCGGCCGGGTCGAGATCAGGGCTTGAGCCCGTACTTGGCGGGATCGACGCGGGTCCAGGTCTGGGTCTTGCCAAGTAGGCTGATGACCACATAACCGCGCAGTTCGAGACGATCCTTGCCGGCCAGGGTGATGGTGCCCGAATAGGTCTTGCCGTCGCGCGGATTGTAGACCTGACCGCCGGAATAGACGCCCGGCGTGTCGCCAGGCACGAAGCCCGAGAGGATCTGCAGTCCCAGCCGCTTGTGCTCGCGCAGCGCCGGGTTGGGGTTAAAGTCGTCCAGCAATGGCTTGCCGGCGCGCCCCTCGGGATCGTCGCTCGGATAGCTGGACTCCTTCATCCAGACCGTGCGGCCGTTCAATACGCCGCCAAACTCCTGCAGCCGAACCACGGCGCCGCCGTCCTGCACGAGCCAAAAGCCGACCGGCGACGGCTCCGCCGACCAAGCGGCGAGCGGCACGAGCAGAACGAGGATTCCGAGCAGGCGGAAGCGGCGCATCATGGTGGTCTCCGAGCATAATAAGAGGCGAGGTAGTTCAACATCCAAGCCTGAGCCATGCAACCGACGTCGATCCCTGTTGACGAAAATGCCGATGGGTTGCTTCGACAGGTACCAATCTTCAGACACTGGGGACACCGACGATGACGCACATACGACTGACGCATTCACCGATCGGCCTGCTCCTGATCGCCGCACTGGCGGCTCCAGGCGCGGTTTTGGCCTACGACAACAAGGACGCCATCCAATCCTGCGAGAGCCGGTTGCGCAGCGATTACGGCCTCATCGACCTGCGCGAATCGCGCGCGGAACAGATCCCGGGCGACAAGCACTATCGAGTCGAAGGCAAGACCAAGATCAACGGCACCAAATATCCCTGGCGCTGCGAGATCGACAGACGCCGCGTCGTCGACATTCGCTACCATGGACCCCGCCCGCAGAGGCCGATCGCGGGCGGCTCCACGGAGGTGAGACAGATGGCCTCGGGCGACCTCGATGTGCGCGTTCCGGGCGGTTGCCGGGCGATCTACGATCACCGAGGCAATCTCATCAGACACTACCGAAACTGTGGTACGGATGAGATGCGAAGAGCCGATCATGCCATTCGCGAGCACCTGCGCCAGAACCGTTGGGACGACGATCGTCCTGGACGCGATGACCGCCCAGGTCGCGATGACCGCGAGATGCCGCCTCAGATCCTCCCAGGCCGCCACGGCGAAACCCGAGTCCTGTTCGAGGACGATTGTCAGGTCATCTATGACCGCTCGGGTCGTCGCACGGACGCCAGCCCGAACTGCCGCAACCACCAGATCATCAAGGCCGACCGCGCCATGCTCAGATACCAGCGGGGACCCAGATATTGATCCCGCGCCCCATCCGGGATCCCGCTCGCGACCGGCAACCCCACGCGCTTTCGAACGCACCAGGACCCCCAACATGATCAGCGACCCCCAACAACGCGATCAGATCCTCGATGTCTTTCCCTTTCTGCGCGCGGCCTCGCCCGACTTCCGCGAGGCGCTGTTCGACACGGCCACGTCGATGCGTTTGCCGGCTGGGCATCTCATCTGCCAGGACGGTTCGCAGTGCGCGGCACTCCCTCTGGTGATCGCCGGAACGGGCCGCGTCTATAAGCTCGGCGAGAACGGTCGCGAGATCACGCTCTACCGGATCGAGCCGGGCGAAAGCTGTGTGGTGACCGCCTCCTGCATCCTCAGCGACCGCCCCTTCCCCGCCTTCGCCGAGTGCGAGACCGAGGTCGAGGCACTGGTGGTGCGCCCGAACGACGTGCGTCGCTGGATGGCCGATTCGGCACCCTGGCGCGCATACATCTTCGGCCTGATCGCCGAGCGGCTGCAGGAGGTCTTCGGCGTGCTCGACGCCGTGCTCTTCCAGCGCCTGGACCAACGGCTCATCGCACGGCTGTTGAGCCTGCGGACCGCCTCGCCGACGCGCGAGATCCGCATGACCCATCAGGCGCTGGCCGTCGAACTGGGGTCCTCGCGCGAGGTCATCAGCCGAGTACTGAAGGGGTTGGAGGGACAGGGGCTTTTGCGCGCCACGCGCGGGCTCATCGAACTGTTGGACATCCCCGAACTGGAACGGCGCGCGCGGGACGGTTGAAGACATTTTCAAGCGAGGGTGACAAAGTCACTGAGCGCAATAACCCAGTCCGATAGTCTCCTACCACACCAAGTCGGACCGGCCACAACGGCCGGTCGCCATCATCCTGGAGACCATCGCATGACTCAGAATCTCGGCAAGCTCGATCGCACCATCCGCATCGTCGGCGGCATCCTTCTCGTCGCCTGGGGACTCGCCTCCCAGAACTGGCTCGGCGTCATCGGCCTGGTCCCGCTTGCCACCGGCCTGATCGGCTGGTGCCCCGCCTACCGTCCGCTCGGACTGAACACCAACAAGTAAGCCTGAAATCGGTTCTCTCTTCACGCGTCCTCTCCCGCCGGGAGAGGACGCGCCGGAGCGCTCACGCACAAGATCCGCGCCTGGAGACACCATGACCACCCCGAGCGAAACGCACTCGCGTATCCAATTCTTTCCCATCTCATTCTTTGCCATGGTCATGGGCCTGACCGGTCTGACCATCGGCTGGGAGAAGGCGCAGCACATCCTGCATCTGGACCTGGGCATCGACCCCTGGCTGGTCGGCCTGAGTTCGGGACTCTTCCTCGTCCTAGCGAGCCTTTACGGCACCAAGTTGGCGCTCCACCGCCCGTTCGTCGTCAAGGAACTCAGACATCCGGTGAAGCTGAACTTCTTCCCGACCATCTCGATCAGCCTCCTGCTGCTGGCTATCGCCTTCCTGCCGCTCGCGCCGTCGGTGAGCCACGTGCTCTGGACCGCCGGCGCCAGCCTGCATCTGCTGTTCACCCTCTATGTGGTGAGCGTTTGGATCCATCACGACCACTTCCAGGTCCACCACATGAACCCTGCCTGGTTCATCCCAGCGGTCGGCAACGTGCTGGTCCCGGTCGCGGGCGTTCCGCTGGGCCATCCGGAAGTGTCCTGGTTCTTCTTCAGCGTCGGCATGCTCTTCTGGCTGATCCTGATGACGATCATCTTCTATCGGGTGCTCTTCCACCAGCCGATCGAGGAGCGACTGATGCCGACGCTCTTCATCCTCATCGCCCCGCCTGCAGTCGGCTTCATCGCCTATCTGCGGCTAGTTCAGGACCTGGACAGCTTCGCGCACGCGCTCTACTACAGCGCGCTCTTTCTGACCCTGTTGCTCTTCACCCAGGCACCCCGGTTCCTGCGGCTCGGGTTCTTCCTCTCCTGGTGGGCCTACTCCTTCCCACTGGCGGCCTTCAGCATCGCCAGCATGCTGATGTTCGAGCAGACCGGGAGCCCGTTCTTTCGTTATCTGGGAATCGGCATGCTGACCATGCTGACCGGGATCATCGCCGTGCTGCTCGTCAATACACTGAAGGCGGTGACTAAACGACGGATCTGTTCTCCGGAACACTAGCCTCCGCGTCTGCCATTCCATTCCCCAGAGAGAAGACCATGTCCGACACCCAAGCATCCAGCCCCTGGAGATCCGGGCTCGCCATTGCCTATCTGGCACTCACGTTTGCCGCCGGCCTGCTGTTCGTCTACTCGGTCGACGCGACATACCCATCCGCCGACCCAGGGGGCATCGAGCCGGAGAGCGCCGCCAACAGCGAGGCAGCGCGAGACCCAGCATTGGCCGCTGAACTCGCGGACACCCAAGCGCGCATGGAGACGCTGGAGACCACACTGGCTGCGCTCAAACAGGATCAGATCACCCGATTCGAGGCCGAGCGCCAACGGTTAACGGAGGAGCTGACCGAGATCCTGGACGCGGATCGGTCCGCACGGAAAGAGACTCAACCCAGCGTCCAGCCGGAAACAACGGCTACGCCAACGCTGGAGGAGGATCTGGCCGGGCTCGACGCCCAGCCAACCGAGGACGGTCTGCGTATTTCGCTTGGCGAATCCGAGCTGAGCTTCCCGTCCGGATCGGCCGATTTGGGAAACACCAACCCCAAAGCCCTGGCGCGGATCGCCGACCTGCTCGCCAGACGCGACAATCTGCGGGTTCTGCTACGCGGACACACCGACAGCCAAGGCAAGGAAACGACCAACCTCAAGCTCTCCGAGGAACGGGCACGCGCGGTCAAGGACCTGCTGGTCGCATCGGGCGTGTCCGAGGAACGAATCCAGGTCGAGGGATTCGGCGAACGATCCCCGATCGCTGCCAACGAGACCCAGGAAGGCCGTGCCCGCAACCGGCGAGTCGAACTCTATCTGAGCGAGTGACGCCTACCACGAAGCGAACCGGATACAACCAGCGGTCTCGGCGATATCGCTCCGTCCGAGTACCAACCTGTTCCCCAGCTGACACAGATGGGACGGCTTGACATCCCGTACCCAGCAATCGAGGCCCGTGCTGCAAAGCGCGCAGCAAGGTATCGGCCCCCGATGAAGCAGAAATGGCACGTCTCCTGCTGTAAATCTTCCGCGAAACGTCGCGATCCAAGGATCCACCCCCGATCGCGCCAGGGACTGCGCAGCGGATCCAGGCTCGCGACCACTCGCGGCACTGCCATGCCACCACCACTGTGCAGAAGACGGAGGACACGCCCCATGACCTGGTCGACACCTGCCTACGAAGACCTGCGGCTCGGATTCGAGATCAACCTCTACATCAACAATCGCTGATCGAGCGGCAACGCCAGCCCCGTCGGTGGAGATCGCCGACGAGGCACTCCCTCATCCGAAGGCGGACGCGCTCCGCCGACTCATGCGGCGGGCCGTCTCATGCGAATCCATGTACTGGGATCCGGGGCGGGCGGAGGCTTTCCCCAGTGGAACTGCAACTGTCCGAACTGCAGCGGACTGCGGCGGGGAAACATCCATGCCAGCGCGCGCACCCAATCCTCCATCGCGATCAGCCCGAACGACAAGGACTGGGTCCTCTTCAACGCATCGCCCGACATTCGGGCCCAGATCGAATCCTTTCCGGCATTGCAGCCGGCCCACCACATCCGCGACACCGCCATTCGCGCCATCCTGCTGGTGGACGCCCAGATCGACCACACCACCGGGCTTCTGATGCTGCGCGAGCACACCGCGCCCTGGGATATCTACTGCACCCAGGCCGTTCAGCAGGATCTCACGACCGGTTTCCCCATCTTCAACATCCTCGGACATTTCCGTGGTGTGCATTGGCACGAGGTCCCGACCGACCGCACGGCATTCGAGATCCTCGGCGCGGAAGGGCTGAGCTTCACCGCCGTACCGCTCAAGAGCGAGGCGCCGCCCTACTCGCCGCACAGACACAATACGGTCCCCGGCGACAACATCGGTGTGCGCGTGCAGGACTCTCACACCGGCGGAACGCTCTTCTATGCCCCGGGCCTGGGCGCGTTCGACGAGGAGGTGCGGGGCTACATGCGCGAGGCCGACTGCATCCTGGTCGACGGCACGCTCTGGACCGATGACGAGATGATCCGCGCCGGCATCGGCGAGAAGCGCGGACAGGAGATGGGTCATCTGGATCAGTCCGGGCGAGGCGGCATCGTCGAGACGCTGAGCGCACTGAAGGGACCACGCAAGATCCTCATCCATATCAACAACACCAACCCCATCCTGGACGAGGACTCGCCCGAACACCGCGCCCTGGAACGGGTCGGCATCGAGGTCGCCTACGACGGGATGGAGATCAAGGTGTAACCGGATCGGACGTCGAATCGATCAGAAGGCATCGCTCGTCACACCCGCATGCACCGAGGAGTCCTATGGAGAACGACACACCGCCCTGGTCTCGCGCCGAGTTCGAACAGAAGCTGCGCGAGAAGGAACGCTACTACCACATCCATCACGAGCTGCATCAGCTCATGCACAGCGGTCAGGTGGACAAGCCGGTGATACAGGGCTGGGTCGCCAACCGTTTCTACTATCAGACGTCCATCCCGCTGAAGGATGCCGCCATCCTGTCCAACTGCCCGAGCCCCGAGGTACGCCGGCATTGGATCCAGCGCATCATCGATCACGACGGTACACCGGACGAGGAAGGCGGGATCGAGGCCTGGCTGCAACTGGGCGAGGCGGTCGGTCTGTCGCGCGAGGATCTCTGGAGCCAGAAGCACCTGCTGCCCGGCGTCAAGTTCGCGGTCGACGCCTATGTCGACTTCGCCCGGCGCCAGCCCTGGGAGGTCGCGGCCAGCTCCTCGCTCACCGAGCTGTTCGCCCCGACCATCCATCAGTCCAGACTGGATAGCTGGCCGGCGCACTATCCCTGGATCGAACCTCAGGGCTACGCCTATTTCCGCAAACGTCTGAGCGAGGCGCGCCGCGACGTCGAGCACGGACTCGCCATCACCCTGGACTACTACCGCACCCGCGAGCAGCAGGAACGCATGCTGGAGGTGCTGCAGTTCAAGCTCGACGTCCTCTGGACCATGCTCGACTGCATCTGGATGGCCTATATCGCCAAGCGTCCGCCCTATCACAACCTGGGAGGCCGACCATGAGCACCGAGATCGAGCCGACCAGCGTCCCGCGCATCAGAACGCAGTTCCGGCTGCAATGGGAGGAGGCCCAGGGCTGTCACGTGCTCCTCTACCCGGAGGGCATGGTGAAGCTCAACGGTCCGGCCGGCGAGATCCTCAAGCGCTGCGACGGCGAGCGCTCGATCGACGGCATCGTCGCCGACCTCGAAACCCAGTTCGCCGAGGCCCCCAGTCTGCGGGACGACGTCTACACCTTCCTGAGTACCGCCCATGACAACCAATGGATCCAATTCGACGCCTAAGCCGCTCTGGCTGCTGGCCGAGCTGACCTATCGCTGTCCGCTCCAGTGTCCCTACTGCTCCAATCCGCTGGACATGGCCAAGTACGCCGATGAGCTCTCGACCGAGGACTGGTTCCGGGTCTTTCGCGAGGCGCGCGCCATGGGTGCCGTCCAGCTCGGGCTCTCGGGCGGCGAGGCCCTGGTGCGCAAGGACCTGGAGGAGCTGATCGCCGAGGCGCATCGGCTCGGCTTCTATACCAACCTGCTGACCTCCGGCATCGGCATGGACGAGCGTCGCATCCGTGCCTTCAAGGAGGCGGGGCTCGACCACATCCAGATCAGCTTCCAGGCCAGCGGCGCCGAGCTGAACGACTTCATCGCCGGCAACGACTCCTTCCAGCACAAGCTGGAGATGGCCCGACTGGTGAAGCAGTACGACTACCCCATGGTGCTCTGCTTCGTCCTCCATCGGCACAACACGGGCGAGGTCGCCCAGATCCTCGACATGGCGCACGCGCTGCAGGCGGACTATGTCGAACTGGCGACCACCCAGTATTACGGCTGGGCCATGCTCAACCGCGACCAACTCCTGCCGACGCGCGAGCAGGTGCGGCAGGCCGAGGCTGTCGCCCATGAATACCAGGAACGACTCAAGGGTCAGATGAAGATCTTCTACGTGGTCCCGGACTATCACGAGGAGCGCCCCAAGGCCTGCATGAGCGGTTGGGGCGCGATCTTCCTCACCGTCGCCCCGGACGGGACCGCCCTGCCCTGCCATGCCGCCGGCTCGCTGCCGGGACTGAGCTTTCCCAACGTCCGCGAGCACGATCTCGACTGGATCTGGAACGACTCGCCCGACTTCAACCGCTTTCGCGGCGACGGCTGGATGAAGGAACCCTGTCGCTCCTGCGACGAGAAGACCAAGGATTACGGTGGCTGTCGCTGCCAGGCCTATCTGCTCACCGGCGATCCCGCCAACGCCGATCCGGTCTGCTCCAAGTCGCCGCACCACGCGGAGCTGCGCCGTCAGGTCCAGATCACGACCGAACAGCCCGCACAGTTGGAGGCCCCGCTCATCTTCCGCAACATGCGCAATTCCAAGCGACACATAGGTCTGCCGGAGACCGATGCCGCACCAACCAGGCACGTCGACCGAACGATCGTTACCGGATGAGCCCAAACGTATGGAGCAGTGTAATACCCAGGCTGGTGAAGGCCATGGAACCGATGGTGCTCAACACGATGATGTTGGCCGCAAGCGCGGCGTTACCGCCCATGGCGCGCGCCATCACATAACTGGCAGCGGCGGTCGGCGCCGATGACATGAGGAAGAGGATGCCGAGTTCTATGCCCCGCAATCCAGCCAGATAGCCCATCCCGGTCACCACCAGCGGCGTGACGACCACCTTGCCGAAGGCGCCGATGAGGGCGTTGCGCGAATCCAGATGCAGCGCCCGCAGGCTCATGGATCCGCCGGTGCAGAGCAGGGCGAGCGGCAGGGTCATCTGGGCGAAATACTCGCCCGTCTGCAGCAGCAGATCCGGCAGCCGCACCTCGAAATAGGCGAAAGGCAACGCCGAGAGGATGGCGATGATCAGCGGATTGCGGGCAATGTCCTTGAGGATGGGTACGAGCGACCGATGCTCGCTGAGCGAGCGGTTGAGCGTGATGACCGCCAGCACGTTGAAGAAGAGCGTGACCACGCCGAGATAGAGCGCGGCCGTCGCCATCGCCACGTCTCCATAGGCGTTGACGCAATAGGCCAGCCCCACGATGCCCATGTTGGCGCGAAAGGCGCCCTGCACCACCACGCCCCGATCCCGACGCGGCGCCACCGTCACCGCCGCAATCAGCTCGAAGAGCAGATAGCTCACCAGCGTTCCCATCAAGCCCACCGCCAATAAGCGCAGATTCGCCGCCTGGGTGTAATGGGTCTGACTGATGGTGATGAAGAGCAGGATCGGCAGGGTCACATTGAAGACCAGCCTGGAGCCGACATCGGCAAAGGCGTCCGTCAGCAGACCGCGCTGCGTGAGCCAGACCCCAAGCGCAAGGACGAGCATGATGGGGCCGGTGACGGAAAGGGCGAATTCGAGATTGGTAAGCAAGCCGTGCATCGAGAGACGTCGTCAGCGAATCAGGCGGACATACTGCCCGCCCCGCGCCTGAAGATCCAGAGCCCCGCCGCGAATCAACCGGCTTGGCGAACCGGCGTGACCGATCAGGGCAGCGCCAGGTAGCAATCGGGATCCGACCCGACGAGCAGTGCCTTTGCATACGACGAGCCGGCCGGTAGAAAGCCCTCGAAGCCGGACAGCGCCGCAGCCCCGCCGACGGCGCGCTCGACGTCCGGGCGCGGCCGACCGGTCAGGGCATAGCCGAGAATCCGACGGTCCCGGCCGACGAGCAGGACGGATCTCGGAACCGACTTCTCGTGTCGCGCGTAGATCCAGCCCGAGAAGCGGAGATAGCGCGCATCGCCGTCGACCGGAGCGATCCCGTCCAGATGCCCGAGACAGACGCGATCCGGAACCTCGCCGATGCGGGTGCCGAGCCGGGCGCCCGCGTCCGCGAGCAGTGGATCGCCGAACGCCGACCAACCGTTCCTGATCGCCGGACGCGCCAAGGCCAGTGCCAGATCGACCTCCGGAAAGGTCGCGCTAATCCGCGCCGAATCCCGAACGCCCAATTCCAATGCCAGCGCGGCGATCGCGCGCGAGAAGTTCTGCTCCTCGTGCGACCTCGGCGACCCAAGATCCGACGCATACAGCAGGAAGATCCTGTCGTCATGCGTCTGCAATGCAAGAAATTGGAAGGGCGTCAGCAGGAGCAGGAACGCCAACGCGGCCCCGACCAGGGTCGGACGCAGACGCCGATCGTCGAGTCGGTGAGCGAACCTGGCGGCGAAGGCGATCAGCAAGGCCGACCAGGCCATCAGGACCGGGGTCATATACCGGCTTGGCAGATAAGGCCGATCCCCAAAGAAATGGATGCGGCCTGCGGAGGTGATGACCGCCGTTCCGATCACATAGGCAACGAAGGCGAGCAGCGCCAGTTCGAGCGCGTGCTGGCGCGGATCGCGCAGCGATCGAATCGCCAGAAACAGCGCGCTCAGGACGACGAACAGCCCGACGGCCAGGGCGAGTCCGGGGTGGCGCATGCCCAGCAGATGGTAGATCGGTCCGCCCAGATAGATGAGCGTGTGATTCGCGAGCAGGACGGGATGCTCGATCAGGGCGGCGAACAGCGAGGCGTGTTGCCCTCCGGGCGTGTGGTAGCCGAACAGATAGAGTCCAGCCATGAGGATCGATACCGCAACGAGCGCGCCGACCCGGACCCGGCCGGCACCATAGATCCAGGCCAGGACGGCGAAGGCGGGAAGCGCCAGGATACCGTTCGCCATGGTGCCCACGCTGAGGATGCCGACGAGAACAGCGGTGATGAACAGGCCATCGCTGAACGGCGAGGCACGACGCGCGCGATAGAGCGCATAGAACCCAAGCAGCGGAAAGAGCTGTGCGCCGAAGAACTGGCTCTGGTAGTCCCAGGTGAAGTTCTCCATCTGCAGCCACGAAAAGCTCAGCGCGCAGATCAGGCAGGCGAGGATCAAACGCATGCCGGACGATTTGCCGACGGGGATGGCATCCGCGAGCGCGCGCAGAAAGATCAGACAGATCGCGCTCGCCATGGCGTAGTTGATCGCCACCAGAAAGACCATGGAGCCGTCGAAGAGCCGGATGTCCAGCCACTGCAGCACGCGGGTGAGCAGGATGCGATGCTCGTTGTGCAGCGTCCACCAGGCCGACAGATCTCCGCTGGAGACCTGTTCGACGAACTGGTAGATGCCCCAGGAATCCCAGAAGGGTGTCGGCGTGTAGCTCCGAAAGCCGCCGATCACCGCCAGGGAGACGAAGAGCACCGCCAGGGCGAGGAAAGGCCAGGTGAGGTAATGCGGTCGAAGGTCGCGCGATAAGACGGGCATATGCATCAGGGTGATCCATCACGAGGAAATCGGGAATCGGTGGCAACGCTCGGATCAATCAGCCGCGCCGGTGACCAGGTATCCAGCGCGGGTCAGTAGCGATAGGCCGACTCGATCCGGCCTTTGGTCAGAACGCCGTAGATATGATCGATTCCAGGGGCGATCGGGCGCTGGACATAGAGCGCCTCCACGCCCCGCGAACGCAGGATGTCGAGCGCCTCCTGGAGCGTCGCCTGCAGATGGACAGCTGCCAGTTCGAGCCGCTCGGCCGGAATCGCGAGCAGATCGATCTCCTGTGCCTCCGGGTCTTGGGCGAGATGGCTGGCGATCGCGATCCCCGGCATCAGCAGCGAAGGCCCCCTGGCCGTCTCGATGATGATCCATTCAGGCCCCTCAGCCATCAGGCGCTCTGCCGCATCCCGGGTCATGAGAGCCGCCTGACGTCTGAAATTGGTATTCATCGCCCCGCCCACCCCGCTGCGCCGCAGCAGTGAGACCACCGGATTGGCGCGGTAATCCAGTCCGTTGGCCCGCAGCACGCCGAGAAAGAGCGAATCCTTGCGGAACAGCTGGCTGGTCGTGACGACCGCCAGAATGATCGCCAGCATCCCCGGCATCATGACGCCAGGGCTGTGCGCCAGCTCCACGATGGCGGTCAGAGCGGCCAGCGGCGCCTGCAGGCTTGCGCCCATCATCGCCCCCATGCCGAGCAAGGCATAGTAGCTGGCATGGCTCGCATCGATGGGCACCCATAGACCGGCCAGGCCCGCCACGAGATTGCCGATCACCGCCCCCATGAACAGCGCCGGACCGATGGTTCCACCCGGAATGCCGAACCCCACGCTGGTCGAGGTCGCAATCAGCTTGAGCAGCAGCAGAACCAGCAGAAACGCCCAGGGCAATTGACCGACCAGCAGGCGGTCCAGGGTGTCGTAACCCAGCCCCATCACCTCCGGAACCAGCATCCCGCACAGCCCGGCGGCCAACCCGGCGAGAGCGATTCGCCAGAAATAGGGGAACCGCTTGCCGAATTGCGCGCAGCTCTGCAACGCCTGAATGTAGGCGGCGGACATCGCGCCCGCAGCCAACCCCAGCACCGCCACCGGCAGCAGATCGGAGAGCGACGTCAGCAGAAAGGGATGCACCCGAAAGACGGGCGCGCTGCCGAACACGGCGACCGACACCGCGTTGGCACTGACTGCGGCCAGGATGATGGGGATGAAACCGGCGATGCTGTATTCCAGCGCCAGCACCTCGAGCGCGAAGATGACGCCGGCCAGCGGGGTGTTGAAGGAGGCCGCGATCCCAGCCGCCGTGCCACAGGCCGCCATGTTGCGGATACTGTTGTTGGGCAGGGTGAGCCCCTGTCCGATCAGACTGCCGCTGGCCGCGCCCAGATAGACGTGCGGTCCCTCGCGCCCGACCGAGTGACCGCTGACGATGGCGATCGCCGCTCCGACGAACTGGAGCACCAGCCCGCGCGCTCTGAGATGCCCCTGGTGATATTCCATGCGCTCCATGACGCGCGCCACGCCGAGCACCGGGATCCCCTGGGCGAAGCGAACGAAGATCACACCGATGGCCAGCGCCCCGGCCAGGGGCAGCAGCAGACGCATCCCGAGCGACAACGCCTCGTAGTTCTCGCCATGCAGCGGCAGCATGACCGCCTGGAGCCCTTCGACCGAGAGCCGGAAACCGACGATCAGGACCCCGGTCGCCAACCCCGCGATCAGTCCCAGCAGGGCATGCCAGAAGAGCGCGTCCGGCCGCGAGAGACGCAGCCGAAGCGCCTCCAGATTCAGGCGCGGCCGATGGTGGAAAAATCTGCGAAACAGCATGGCGCGCCATCTTGCGCACCAAACAGACACTTGGCAACCGCCAAGCCCACCCAAGCACCAAAGCCGCCTGGGGGAAGCGCAGCGCGACCCAGGAACGACACCAGAATTCAGCGCCGAACCAATCCGCAAGGGGAGCAGATTGCGCTCGCGCTCCATCCGAATGACAAGCGCGGGGGATCTGCGTCGAGACACTGAAGAGGCGGTCAACAACCGTCCGACAGGCCGCACGCCTCAACAGCAAGCAGATGACCGCCACCAACCGCCAGATACTGTGTCCGAAAGGGCTCGATCGGAGGATCGAGTGAAGGCATCGAACCACCTCGCCTGAGTCGTGACCGAGGCATGGGCGGTGGCCGAAGCCACTCTCGGCATCCCCCGAAACGACGCACGGAATCACAGACGACGTCTGTAACGGGCGGACTGTCCCTCGTCTGACACATGACGGGCAGCCCAGGTACAGAACATCGCAAGCGCATCGCCCCTTTAACCGCTCGCAATCCAACACCGCCCCTTCACCACCAGCAACCGAGCCGGCGAACACGCAGGTTGACCGCAAAGGCATCGCGGCCACCCTCCTGCCGGAGCGGCGTGGCAGACCGAAACAACTCCCGCCATCTGACGCCCCTACGCCGTGCATCTCCCCCCGCAGGCACCGCAAACAGCGTATCGACGCCTCACACCGGTATGTGGTGCCCCATGGCACAGGGTTTGCTGATGGGGTTTGCCAGCATTTGCAAAATCGAGGCGACAACAGAGCGCAGAAGCAGAACTCAGGCAACGTCGCGTGCTGGCGGACATCCCTCAGACACGCCGAGTGAGTCTGCTTCATGAGCTGCGGGGCAAGCAGGTAACGCACATGACACGCCTGTTCCTTGGGCTCATCTTCATATTCCATCGAGGAGGTTCCGAGAACGATGCCAACCCCAAAGAACTCATTGCTGATCGCCTGCGCATCCGCCGCGCTCGCCTTCAGCGCTAGCAGCTTTTCGAACGAAGAGCTCTTGGAACTGCAGCAGGACCCGAATCTCTGGGTCATGCAGAACGGCGACTACGCCAGCACCCGATACAGCGAGCTCGATCAGATCAACGCCGACAACGTCAAGAATCTGCGTGTCGCCTGGACCTTCTCGACCGGAGTGCTGCGCGGTCACGAGGGTGGCCCGCTGGTGATCGGCGACATCATGTACATCCACACCCCCTTCCCCAACAAGGTGTTCGCGCTCGACCTCAACGACCAGGGTCGAATCATCTGGAAGTACGAGCCGCGCCAGGACACCAGCGTCATCCCGGTGATGTGTTGCGATACGGTCAACCGTGGCGTGGCCTACGGGGACGGCAAGATCTTCCTCTATCAGGCCGACACCACGCTGGTCGCGCTCGACGCCAAGACCGGCGAAAAGCTCTGGTCGGTGGTCAACGGCGACCCCTCCAAGGGAGGCACCGGCACCTCGGCCCCCATGGTCGTCAAGGACAAGGTCTATGTCGGCATCAGTGGCGGCGAGTTCGGTGTGCGCGGTTATCTGACCGCCTACGACACCAAGACTGGCAAGCAGGTGTGGCGCGCCTATTCGATGGGGCCTGACGCCGACACCCTGATCGATCCCGAAAAGACCACCCATCTCGGCAAACCGGTCGGCAAGGACTCGGGCATCGCCACCTGGGAAGGCGACCAGTGGAAGATCGGCGGCGGCACCACCTGGGGCTGGTATTCCTACGATCCCGAGCTGAACCTCATCTATTACGGCACCGGTAACCCGAGCACCTGGAACCCCTCGCAGCGTCCAGGCGACAACCGCTGGTCCATGACCATCTTCGCACGCGACGCCGACACGGGCGTCGCCAAATGGCTGTTCCAGATGACCCCGCACGACGAATGGGACTACGACGGCGTCAACGAGATGATCCTGGTCGACCTCCCCTTCCCCGGCTCGGCTGCGGGGTCGACCGCCCAGACCACGGCGGCAACGGCGGACACGACAGAGGCCAAGCCCGAAAAGGGCTTCAAATGGCGCTCGCTCATCCCAGGCAAGCCGGCGGCGGCCGATCCGGCTGAGGCACAGACTGCAGCGGCCGAGGAACCCGCGAACAACGTCCGCAAACTCCTGGTCCACATGGACCGCAACGGATTCGGCTACACGCTCGACCGCGTCACGGGCGAGCTGCTGGTCGCGGAGAAGTTCGACCCCGCCGTCAACTGGGCAACCCATATCGACATGAAGACCGGACGTCCGCAGGTCGTCTCCAAGTATTCCACCGACCAGAACGGCGAGGACGTCAACACCACCGGCGTCTGTCCCGCCGCCCTCGGCACCAAGGATCAGCAACCCTCATCCTTCTCGCCACGCACCGGCCTCTTCTACGTGCCGACCAATCACGTCTGCATGGACTACGAGCCCTTCCAGATCGCCTATGCGGCCGGCCAACCCTATGTCGGCGCCACGGTCAGCATGTATCCGGCGCCAGGCGGCACCAATCTGGGCAACTTCATCGCCTGGGACGCGCAGGAGGGCAAGATCGTCTGGTCCG
Source organism: Thiorhodococcus drewsii AZ1 (assembly GCF_000224065.1). Taxonomy (GTDB): domain Bacteria; phylum Pseudomonadota; class Gammaproteobacteria; order Chromatiales; family Chromatiaceae; genus Imhoffiella; species Imhoffiella drewsii. The sequence continues at coordinate 54,264 of NZ_AFWT01000003.1, read as the reverse complement.
TCCCCGAGCAGTTCTCGGTGTGGAGCGGCGCGCTGGCGACGGCCGGAGACGTGGTTTTCTACGGCACCCTGGAGGGTTATCTCAAGGCAGTCGACGCCAAGACGGGCAAGGAGCTGTACCGCTTCAAGACGCCCTCCGGGATCATCGGCAACGTCAACACCTACACCCACAAGGGTAAGCAGTACATCGCCGTCCTCTCGGGTCTCGGCGGCTGGGCCGGCATCGGCATGGCGGCGGGTCTGACCGAACCGAACGCCGGTCTCGGCGCGGTCGGCGCCTACGCCTCGCTCAGCGACTACTCCCAGCTGGGCGGACAGTTGACCGTCTTCGAACTGCCCGACTGATCCCGGCCGGGGCACGCGGACATCTGGGTCCGCGTGCCCCATCGCAACGCCCACCGAACACGAGAGACGCCATGCGCAACAGCAAGCCACTCGGTCCGCACCTGCTCGCGGCCACCCTGCTGATCGGAACCGCCCTGCCCGGATTCGCCGCCACCACAGCGGACGGCTACCTCAGCTTCAAGTTCTCGCCCGAGACACCCTATTATTTTGAAGACGGCAAGGTCGACTTCGGCACCTACAACGGATTCCGCCGTTATCACTCGGAGTGCCACGTCTGCCATGGCCCGGCGGGACTGGGCAGCTCCTACGCCCCCGCACTGATGAAATCGATGCAGGTCCTGACCTTCAACCAGTTCGTCGACGTGGTCATCCACGGACGCACCGGACTCGACGAACGCGTCATGCCCTCCTTCGCCTCGAACATGAACGTGCTGCCCTACATCAGCGACATCTACGCCTATCTCAAGGCGCGCGCCGACGGGGTCATCGGCACGGCCAGACCGGACAAATTCCCCAAGGTTACGAAAAATGCCCAAGCCGCGACGAACTAAAGGGGCGCTGATCGCCCTCTGTCTCCTGACGTTCGGCGGCAGCGGCGCGGCCCTGGCGGAACAGGGCCATGAGGCGCGCAGCGGTCGCTACCTGACCGTCTGCGCGGATCCCAATAGCCTGCCCTTCTCCAACGACCGAGGCGAGGGCTTCGAGAACCGGATTGCCGAGCTGATCGCTCAGGATCTCGGGCGCCCCATCCACTATCGCTGGTGGCCGCAGACCATCGGGTTTGTCCGCAACACGCTGCGCACCCGACTCTGCGACCTGATCACCGGAATCAGCTCGGTCAGCGAACTGGTACAGAACACCAATCCCTATTACCGATCGGTCTACAGCCTCGTCTACCGTGCCGATTCGAACCTGAAGCTCAAGACCCTCACGGCGGGAGACCCGACCCTGTCCGGTCTGCGGATCGGCGTGGTGGCCGGCACACCACCGGTCACGCTGCTGACCCGGCTCGGCCTGCTCGACCACATGCACTCCTACGAACGCACGGTCGACACCCGTCTCTATGCCCCGGCTCGCGACGCGGTGCGTGACGTGGCTCGGGGCGAGACGGATCTCGCCATCATCTGGGGACCCATCGCCGGCTATTACGCCGAGCGCCAGGAGACGCCGCTGACCCTGATGCCACTGCCGGCCCAGATCGACGGGGTTACCATGGCCTTCAACGTCTCCATGGGCATCCGTCATCGCGAAACGACCTGGAAGCACCAGATCAACCAGACGCTCGACCATCTGCAACCCCAGATCCAGGAGATTCTGCTGAGCTATGGCGTGCCGCTCTTGGACCAATCCGACCGTCCGATCCAGGCCGACTGAACCATGCGCCGAGCACCGAAACGCATGGGCCTCGGGCTCTGCGCACTGCTGCTGACCGCAACGGCCTTGGCCGATCCAGGTGGCCAGGACAATCCGAGCACCCAGGATCTCTTCGACGCGGACGGATACCGCATCGCCCGATTCCAGGCCCCGGTTCCCGAGACACCACCCGGCGCCACACGGCTCACCACGGAAGCGGCCGCGCGGATGCTCTCGACCGGCCGGGCGGTTGCGATCGACGTCCTGCCGAGTCCCGAGCGACCGGCGAACCTGCCGGATGATGCGCTCTGGCTGCCGCCGCCCCACTCCAATATTCCGGGCTCCGTCTGGCTCGCCAACGTCGGCTACGGTCGACTCTCGCCGCGCCTGGAGACCTATTTCAGAGAGCAGCTCGACCGTCTCACCGAGGAAAATCCCGACCGGGCGCTCATCTTCTACTGCAAGGCGGACTGCTGGATGTCCTGGAACGCCGCCAAACGGGCCGCCGCCTACGGCTATCGACAGGTACGCTGGTATCCACGCGGCACCGACGGCTGGACCGCGCTCGGTCTACCGCTCAGACCCAGCCAGCCCGTTCCATTAGCCCCCCCACCCGAAGGCAATCGCCCGCTCGAATAGACATCGATTGAGATCGGCGTCACGAATCGTTACCCTCACGCCTCCCTGAATCCGCCCGCAGAGCCCACCTGGTGCAAACCGCTCCAACCAATCGCCGCTACTGGCTTCCGCAGCTCATCGCCCTGATTCTGCTCGCCCTGCTCGGAACCCTGCCATTCTGGTTGAGCGACCTGGACACCCGCACTGCGGCGCTCTTCTTCCATCCAAACGCAAACGACCCCTGGCCCGAATCGCGTCAAGACATCTGGCTGTTCTTCTATCAGATCGCGCCCTTGCTGGTTGGTCTGGTAGCCCTGATCAGCCTGGCGGTGCTGGGCGCCGGCAGCCTCTGGCCGCGCTACAGACGATTCCGGCTCTACGCGGTGTTTCTGATCGCGACCGCCGTGATCGGACCCGGACTCATCGTCAACGGACTGCTCAAGGACCATTGGGGCCGGCCACGTCCGCACCAAACGGTCGAACTCGGCGGCACCCAACAGTATCTGCCACCGCTGGTCATGGGAGAGGCCGGCAAAGGCAAATCCTTCCCCTGCGGACACAGCTCGGCCGGCTTCCTGTTCAGCGCCTTCTTCATCATCTGGCTGAGACGCCGGCCACGCCTCGCCGCCCTGGCGCTGGCGGGATCCGTCGCCTTGGGGATCATGCTCGGGATCGGACGCATGACGGCCGGCGATCATTTCCTCTCGGACATCATCTGGTCGGCGGTCATCGTCCACGGCACCTCGCTCCTGCTCTATTACGGCCTATTGCGCATCCCCCAACGCGAGGACGCCGAAAACGCAGCGCCGAAGACGCCGAGCGTCCAGCAGGACAGTCCGATCCGACGTCACCCGATCGCCATTGGAACCGCCTATTGCGTGACCGCCACCGGCCTGCTCGCCGGTGTGCTGCTGTCGACTCCGGTCCATCAGAACCATTCGCAGATGGTCGTGCCGGGCGATTACGACCCGCCGCCACGCACGCTGCGGCTGATCGCCGATACGGCACAGATCCAGATCACCTGGCACCACTGGTCGGACCATTCGGCGCTCATCCTGCTGAAGGGACGCGGGTTCGGTCTACCCGGCACGCAGGTGCAGGATCGAATGACCGAGAAGGACGGCGTTCTGACCTTCAAGGTCGAACACCAGGGCGTCTTCACCGAGAAGGACACCAGACTAATCGTCGGTCTGGTAGCAAAGGACTGGGATCGCGTCGAGGTCCAAACGAAAGCCGGAAATATCCGCATCTATCCGCAGCCCCCAGACGCACCCAAGCTCGATCTACAGACCAGGGACGGGCAGATCAGACGCGATGCAGACTGATTTCACGGAGAACTGAGCCATGTGCGGCATCGCCGGATTCATCCTGCGCGAGGGGCGACGCCCGGAGCCCGAGACGCTCGCCCTCATGGGCGAACGTCTGTCCCATCGCGGCCCCGACGACCAGGGCATTCATTGCGCCGGCCCGGTCGGACTGGCCCAGACGCGGCTCTCCATCATCGGTCTAGCCACCGGGCATCAACCCATGGTGTCGGCGGACGGTCGGCTCGCGCTCGCCGCCAACGGCGAGGTCTACAACTACATCGAACTGAACGCCGAGCTGCGCGCCCAGGGTCGAACGCTCCAAACCGACTCCGACTCCGAGACCATTCTCCACGCCTATGCGATGCATGGACTCGGATTCCTACCCCGACTACGCGGCATGTACGCCTTCGCCCTGCACGACGCCGAGCGCGGTCGTCTCATCCTCGGACGCGACCGGCTCGGCATCAAGCCGCTCTTCTACGTGCGCCTACCCGACCGCATCGCCTTCGCCTCCGAGATCAAGGCCCTGCTACCCCTGCTGCCGGGGCGACCCCAACTGGTCCCAAGCGCGCTGCGCCAGTTCCTGCAAAACCAGTTCGCGAGCGGCGAGCAGACGCCGATCGCGGGCATCCAGCGCGTGCTCCCGGGCGAGGCGCTGGTGATCGACGCCCAGCTGCGGATCGAGCGCCATCGCTACTGGTCCGCGCTCGACGTAACCCCGCGCGCCATCGGATTCGAGGAGGCCCGCGCCGAACTCGACGCACTGATGCACGAGGCCATGCGCGAGCACATGCGCGCCGACGTCCCCTTCGGTCTCTTTCTCTCCGGCGGGGTCGATTCGGCGGTCCTCGCCGCCATGCTCCATGAGCAGGGTGCGGGCCGAATCAAAAGCTTCTCGGTCGGCTATCGCGGCACGCGCATGGCCCACGAGCTGGACGAGGCCGCGCGGGTTGCCGAGCACTTCGGATTCGACCACCAGCCGCTGGAGCTGGAACTGGATCAGGTCTTCGGCCGCATCCCGCACAGCATCTGGTGCGCCGACGAGCTGATGCGCGATTACGCTTGCCTGCCGACCTCCATCCTGGCCGAAACCGCCGGCCACGCGCTGAAGGTGGTGTTCTCCGGCGAGGGTGGCGACGAGGTCTTCGCCGGCTATGGCCGCTATCGGCCTCCGCCGGCCGAACGCTGGATCAAATCCATCCTCCATCCCGGCAGCGGCGGATTCCGCACCCGTGGGCAATGGTCGAGACACTGGACGAAGGCGCTCCTCGGCCCCGAGCTACGGGCGGTTGAGGCACTCGACCGTGCGCCCTTCCTGCGCGCCTGGCGCGAGACCCCGAAGCACTGGTCCGACATGCAGCGCCGCCAGTACACCGACCTGGTCACAGCCCTGCCCGACAATCTGCTGGTCAAAACCGACCGTATGCTGATGGGATTCGCACTGGAGGGACGGGTGCCGTTCCTGGATCACCGCATCGTCGAATTCGGTCTTTCCCTGCCGGACGCACTCAAGGTGCAGGGACACCAGGGCAAATGGCTGCTCAAACGCTGGGCCGAGCCGCGCCTGCCGCCGGGTCATCTGGACAGGCGCAAGCGCGGCTTCCACGTCCCGGTCGGCGACTGGCTCACCCGAGATGTCGCGGCCCAAGTCGGCGAACGCCTGGTTCGCAACCAGGGCGTGCGCGACTGGTTCCGCACCGAGTCGATCCCCGCGCTGGTCGCAGCACGCCAACGCGGACAGGGCGGCAGCCGCGAACTCTTCGGGCTCATGCAGTTCGCCATCTGGCACCGGCTCTTCATCGAACAACCAGGCGCACGTCCCACCCCGAACGAGAATCCGTTGGACTGGATCTGAGGCGCTGAGGCAACCTGTCCTCTTAAATGGACGCAAGGATCCTTGATATCAAAAGGACGGACCGCTGTGCGCTGCATAGCGCATGAGAGGCCAAGCAGCGGCACCAGACAGGTATAATGAGCGCATCGACGCATTCGACTCAACACGCTGCATTTTCCGGAACGCCAACCAAACCATATGAAAAAGAGCAAGCCGTTAAAGGCGATCGACTCGATCATCACCCTGATGATCTTGATGGCGTTCTTCTACGCGGCACTCGTTTTTCTTTCCGGGACCAATTATGCGGACCTCATCCAAGGCGTTATCGGAATACTGGCCGCATTGATTGGACTGATTATCCTATCGGCATTCTCCGACACAAGACGCAGGAAAAAACCTCGTCGAGTCTTTATTCTCTATTCTGAAGAAGACCTGGATTTTGTTTCAAAGCTATACAAAGCGCTCAAGGTGACGCCATACAGGATTCTTTGGGACAGAAAGGAAATCAAGGTCGGAGATAACGTCATCGAAACGCTGGAGCAAATGCAGAATGAAAGCGACGATTTCATATTCGTCATTTCCAAGCACAGCGTGGACTCAGAGGAGACCAAGATGTCGCTAGAAACGGCCCGCAATCAGAACAAGCGAATCCTTCCGGTCCTAATCGATGACTCAGAGCTTCCGGAAGAACTCCAGGAGATCATGTTCGCCGATTTCAGAGAGTCTTTCGACGATGGCTATTTCAGCCTCCGAGACGCGCTCAAGACCACCAATCAGCAGAACAAACCGGTCGCACCACCACGCCGCAAGGCTGCATCCTAATGCGGCTCCCGCTCATCCCGGAACGTGCACCTGAATTCTGTCGCATTCGATCGCCCGAAGACGCGGCCCGACGTCCGGGAAATATCCCGCACGCCGGGCACTCGACTCAAACCTTGTACTGATTCACCAGCCCCATCAGTCGACCGGCCAGATCCTCCAGATGGCCCGTCGCACCCACCACGTCATCCGTGCTCTGCAGGGTCTGCATCGAGAGCCCGCGAATGCTCTCGATGTTGCGGTTCATCTCCTCGACCACAGCGGTTTGCTCTTCCGCAGCCGTCGCGATCTGGGCGTTCATGTCGTTGATCCGCTCGACCGAGTGTGAGATGGAATCGAGCGAACGATCGGTCTCGTTGGCCGTCTCGACGCTCTGATCGGCCTGTTCGCGGCCCAGCTGCATGGTGGCTACGGCGCTGCGCGCACCCTCTTGCAGCCGCGAGATCATCCCCTGGATCTCCTGGGTCGACTCCTGGGTGCGTTGGGCCAACGCCCGTACCTCGTCGGCAACCACGGCGAAACCGCGTCCCTGCTCTCCGGCCCGGGCTGCCTCAATGGCGGCATTGAGCGCGAGCAGATTGGTCTGGCCGGCGATGCCTCGAATGACGTCGAGGATCTTGCCGATGTTCTCCGAATCGGCCTCCAACCGCGCGATGGTCTCGGCCGCCTCGCCGACCTGATCGGCCAGCTGATGGATCCCCGTCATGCTGGCCTGCACGACCATCCGCCCCTCGCGTGCATTGCGACTCGCTTGATCGGCTGCACCGGCTGCGGCTGCCGTATTGCCCGCGACCTCGGTCACCGTCGCGGACATCTCGTTCATGGCGGTGGCCACCATGTCGGTTTCCTGATGCTGCCCCTCCATAAGATGGTGGGTGGAATTGGTCGCGTGGGACAGCTGCTCGGCCGCCGAGGCCACCCCCGCCGCCGACTCCTGGATGTGCCCCATGACCGTCGCCAGACGCGACTGGAGCATCTTGATCGCCTGCAGCACCTCGGTCGTCTCGTTATTGCCCGAGACATGGATCGGCGAGGTGAGATCGCCAGCGGCGATCCGCTTGGCCACGCGCACGCTCTCTTCGATATGTTTGAAGATGGTCGTGGAACTGATCTGCGCCAACACGAGGCCCAGCAGTAGCGACCCCAGACCGACCCAAACGCTGCCCGACCAGCCGGCAGCGACGGCACCCGATCCGACCATGACGAAGGCGGCCGTCAGCCAGAAACGATGGCTGAACTCGGGCACCAAGGGACGGGGCAGGTCTTCGAGCTGCTTGTCGCGCACCTTCGCATAGAGCCGCTCGGCGGCCTCGATCTGCGCGCGCGTCGGCTTGGTCCGCACCGACTGGAAACCGACCAGGGTCTCGCCCTCGTAGACCGGGGTGACATAGGCATCCACCCAGTAATGGTCCCCGTTCTTGCAGCGATTCTTGACGAGGCCACGCCAGGGCTTGCCGTTCTTGACCGTACTCCAGAGATCCTTGAAGGCTGCAGGTGGCATGTCAGGATGGCGAACGACGTTGTGACTCACGCCGATCAACTCGCTCTCATCGAAACCGCTGATCTCGATGAAGGGTTTGTTGCAGTAGGTAATGATTCCCTTCGTGTTCGTGGTGGACACAATAACCAGCGAATCGGGGTAGTCGTTTTCGCGGTTAGTGACCGGCAAATTGAGCTTCATGGATGGGCCTTGGTTCAGGGAGGTGAAGGGAAGGCGGGGATCCTTTCCGCCAAGGCGTAAAAAACCGCGTATTTTATCCCAAGTTCTCGGTGAACATGGAAATAAAAGCGGCTCGCATGTCTCGTCCGCCACCCAGCGACGGAAGCGAAAGCACGCACTCGGCACCCGATCCACAGCGAAGCTGGCCGTCTCTATAAAGCTGGATTCCGGAGAAAAGCGTCGCCCCTTGATCGCAACCGCGACGCCAGCGCCTTGCGATATCGTTCACGCCCCGTTAAGGTTAAAAAGGAAGTGTCTGGCACACCGCACCCGCTTGGCCACCGACACGCCTTTACTCATTCCGACGCCCGCCGGATCTCCGGGGCACTCCCGCCGGTCGGTCGGAATACGCAGCAGCCTTCCTGGCTGCAAATCACGCTGTGGACGTTCGACACCGCACGAGCGCGCCATGCGACCGAATTCTTCCGCAAGAAATCGTTGGGGTCATGTCCGAAATACAATCCGTAAAGATCGCCGTTCGCGGCTTGACCAAAATCTTCGGCGATGCGCCCGAGGATGCCCTGGACCTCCTACACAAGGGCGAAACCAAGCAAACCATCTTTGAGCGCACCGGACAGACGGTCGGTGTAGCCGATGCCAACTTCGACGTCTACGAGGGCGAGATCCTGGTGGTCATGGGGCTCTCGGGGAGCGGCAAGTCGAGCCTGATCCGCTGTCTCAATCGGCTCAACGAACCGACCTCGGGCGAGATCCTGATCGACGGCCAGGACATCGTCGGACTGAAACACCGCGATCTGCTCCAGGTGCGGCGCCGCAAGTTCGGCATGGTGTTCCAGCATTTCGCGCTCTTTCCCCACCGCACGATCCAGCAGAACGTCGAGTACGGACTGGAGATCCAGGGCGTTGCCCCGGAGGAACGGGCCGAGAAGGCGTTGACCGCCCTGAGTCAGGTCGGCCTGGAGAGCTCGGTCGACTCCTATCCCGATCAACTCTCCGGTGGCATGCAGCAGCGCGTCGGGCTCGCCCGGGCACTGGCCGTCGAGCCGGACGTACTGCTGATGGACGAGGCGTTCTCGGCGCTGGACCCGCTGATCCGCCGCGATATGCAGCAAGAGCTGATCGCGCTGCAGAGCCGAATGCGCAAGACCATCGTCTTCATCACGCACGACCTCGACGAGGCGCTCTTTCTCGGTAATCGCATCATCCTCATGAAGGACGCCCGCATCGAGCAGGTCGGCACCGCCGAAGACATCCTCTCCAACCCCGCAACCACCTATGTCGAGCGTTTCGTGGCCGAGGTCGACAAGACCAAGTTGCTGACGGCCGGTGCCGTGATGCGCAAGACGCGCACGGTCGCCTTCGTCAACGACGGCCCACGCACCGTGTTGCGCAAGATGGAGGACGAGGATCTGAATCTGTTGTTCGTCGTCGAATCCGACTTCACGCTGCGCGGGGTCGTACGAGACGATGCCGCGCTCAAGGCAGTGCAGCGCGGTGAGCGCGGTATCCAGGAGATCATCGAAACCAGCATCGAGCCGGTCGGAATCGATACCCCAGTGCGCGAGCTCTTCGCCCCGCTGTCAGAGAGCAGCATGCCGGCGCCGGTCGTCGACGACGCGGGCAGGCTCAAGGGAATGGTGGTCCGCGCCTCGCTCCTGCAAGGGCTGGCCGACCAGAGCAGCGCCACGACCACTGAGGAAGCCGCATGATCGATATCCCACGCCTACCGCTCGCCGACTGGATCGACGAAGGACTCGACGCACTGACCGACCAGTTCGCGCCCGCCACCAAGCTGGTCTCCGATCTCGTGGAGACCGGGATCGAGAGCGCGGTCGACGGACTCATGTGGCTGCCGCCCTGGTTGACCATCCTGCTCGTCAGCGCGCTCGCCTGGCGCCTGGCCGGACGACGCACGGCGCTGCTGTCGCTGTTCGGATTCGCTCTGCTGTGGAATCTCGGTCTCTGGGAACCGACCCTCCAGACCCTGGTCCTGGTCCTCATCGCAACCCTGGTGGCGGTGGCCATCGGTGCCCCCTTGGGCATTCTCGCGGCCATCTCGGGCGGGGTCTATCGGGTACTGTTCCCGATCCTCGATTTCATGCAGACGATGCCCGCCTTCGTCTATCTGATTCCGGCCATCCCATTCTTCGGCCTGGGTCCGGTGGCGGCGGTCTTTTCGACCGTCATCTTCGCCATGCCTCCGGCGATCCGGCTCACCACGCTCGGCATCCGGCAGGTGCCGGCCGATCTGGTCGAGGCTGCCGACGCCTTCGGCTCGACCAAGTGGCAGAAGCTGGTGAAGGTCCAGCTGCCGCTGGCGATCCCGACTATCATGGCCGGCATCAACCAAACCATCATGCTTGCGCTCTCGATGGTCGTAATCGCTGCCATGATCGGCGCGCAGGGTCTCGGCGGCGAGGTCTGGCGCGCGATCCAGCGCAACGAGGCCGGCATGGGATTCGAGGCCGGCCTCGCCGTGGTGGTACTCGCCATGGTCCTGGATCGCATCACCCAGGGCATCATCCGCAATCGACGCAGCCCCGCAAACTGATTCCTGCAGTCCATCCCCCTCGTTTTGCCCTGCGGGCGGCGAGGGTGACTTTTCGGCCCGCCCCGCATGGGCCGACTCCCTTGAAGCAAGGCCGAACCGCGTCATCCGGACGCGCGAGGTCGAACGCCACATCTCAGAGGAACTCATCGTCATGATGCAGAAAACCGCCATAGCAATCGCCGCAACAGCCATGCTGTCCATCGGCTCCACCGCGCTCGCCGCCGACAAGGGCGAGGTGGAGCTAGCCTATGTCGAATGGTCGAGCGAGGTCGCCAGCACCAACGTCGTCAAGGCGGTGCTGGAGGACATGGGCTACGACGTCAAGATCACCGCGGTCTCGGCCGCCGCCATGTGGCAGGCGGTCGGCACAGGCGACGTCGATGGCATCGTCGCCGCCTGGCTGCCGACCACCCACAAACACTATCTGGAGAAGGTCGCCGACAAGGTCGAAGATCTGGGTCCGAACCTGGACGGCACCCGCATCGGTCTGGTGGTTCCGGACTATGTCGAGATCGACTCCATCGAACAGCTGAACGCCGCCGCGGACAAGTTCGACGACAAGATCATCGGCATCGATCCGGGCGCCGGCCTCATGAGCAAGACCGAACAGGTCATCAAGGACTACGGACTGGACGACATGAAGCTGGTCGAGGGCACCGGCCCCATCATGACCGCCGTCCTGGGCGACGCCATCGAGGATAAGGAATGGGTCGTGGTCACCGGCTGGACCCCGCACTGGATGTTCGCCAAGTGGGATCTCAAATATCTGGACGACCCCAAGGGCGTCTATGGCGGCGAGGAACAGATCCACACCGTGGTGCGCAAGGGGCTGAAGGAGGACATGCCGGAGGTCTACAAGGTGCTCGACAACTTCAGCTGGACGCCCGACCAGATGGCCGAGCTGATGATCTGGAACCAGGAGAAGCACGCCGATCCCTACGCCAACGCTCAGCGCTGGGTGAAAGAGCACGCCGACACTGTGTCGTCCTGGAAGCCCTGACCGACGTCTAACGTCGCATCAAGCAAGTGAGTAAGCGCATGACCCTGAACCCACCGTCTCACGTAAACAAGACCTCCGCCCTCGTCCTCATGGGGGCCATCGCCATGCTGCCAGGCTTGGCTGCAGCCGCGACCACCAGCGACCTGGAGCAGCGGGTCGCCAACCTCAAACGCCAGCTCGCCGAGGCCGAACAGGCGTTGGCCCAGTCCAAAGGACTGCCCATGCAAGCCGAGCCGGCTCCAGTGGCGGACGCCCCGCAGGAAACGGAAACGGCCAGCGCAGAGGCCGAAGAGGATAGCGGCTTCCATGTCGGCCCGGTGCAGATCAACGGCACCATTCGCGCCAACTATGTCCTCGGCAGCTACGAGGGCTACGACAACGGCCCGAACCGTGGCGGCAACGGCGGCAACGTGGAGCTGGACACGCTCAGTCTCAGACTGGCGCTCGATTACAACAACATCATCGGCGCGCTCGACTACCGCTGGTATCCGGCCGGCAACGGGACCAACTACAGCTTCCTGCACACCGCCTGGCTCGGCTACCGCTTCGCGGACGACAGCCAGGTCCAAGTCGGCGTCAACCGCGTGCCCTTCGGTCCCACAGCCTACGGAGTCTCGCAGAGCTGGTTCTTCGATCAGCATTACTACGTGGGCCTCTCCGACGACATGGATCTGGGTATCAAATACACCACCTCCATCGACAACTGGACGTTCGACTTCGGCTATTACGCCGCCAGCGAGGGCAGCTATCTGGGACGCAGCCTGAACAGCGCGCGCTACAGCTACGACGCGGTGCGCTGGACCGAGTCCGTGGACGAGAACGGCAACGTCATCTACGGCGGTGCGCACAACGGCTACGATGAACGCAATCAGTTCAACGTCCGCGCCATCTACAGCTTCGAGGACGTAGCCGTTCCGACCGATGTCGGCGTCTCGCTGCAGTACGGCCAGCTCAAGGGACAGCGCACGGACGACGGCAGCCATTGGGCCGCCTCGGCGCACATGATCAACCGTTACGACAACTGGACCCTGGCGACCCAGCTGACGCGCTACGAGTACGACATCGATAGCGACAATCCCTGGGGCACGGACACCCTGGTGCCCATGGGCGCCTACGACTTCGCCTGGCCGGTTGCCGCCAAGGCCTGGATCCCGGCCGTCTCGCTCAGCTACAAATACGAGACGCCCAAGATCGCCTGGCTCGACTACGTCCTGCCCTATGTGGAGTACAGCAGCATCGTCAAGGACGAGGACGACTTCAACAACAGCGACATGTTCGTGGTCGGCGCGGCCTGGGCGAGCGGCGGCTGGTACATCTACAGCGATCTCGCCTATTCCAACGGCAACTACTTCGTCGGCAACGAGGGCCCGCATGGCAGCGCCGACGACTATGGCAGCATCTATGGCGTGGGCGATTTCGGTGCCAACGGCAACGATGAGTGGAATTACCGGCTCAATCTGAATCTCGGCTACTACTTCTGATCTGAAGGTTCCCATCCCTAGGGAGAGCAACTCCGCGCCTCTCCCGGCCCTCTCCCTCTCAATGGGGAGAGGGCTCCCACCGCTCGAATCCATCGCATCCCCGGTCCAGACGACCTCCCTGACGAGTCAAGACCTGCGGATCGTTATAGAATCCCCCTTCTACAATCGCTAACGAAGTCTGATCATGGAAAACTTTCGCGGCACGACGATCCTCTCGGTCCGACGCAATGGCAAGGTCGTAATCGGCGGCGACGGTCAGGTCTCGCTGGGCTCGACAGTGATGAAGGGCAACGCGCGCAAGGTGCGCCGTCTCTACAAGGGGCAGGTGCTGGCCGGATTCGCGGGCGCGACGGCCGATGCATTCACCCTGTTCGAACGCTTCGAGGGCAAACTTGAAAAGCATCAGGGCCACCTGACACGCTCGGCCGTCGAGCTGGCGAAGGACTGGCGAACAGACCGCATGCTGCGCCGGCTCGAAGCGCTGCTCTGCATCGCCGACGCCAAAACCTCGCTGATGATCTCGGGCACGGGCGACGTGGTCGAGCCGGAGCAGGACCTGATGGCGATCGGCTCGGGCGGCTCGTTCGCACTCTCGGCCGCACGCGCATTGTTCGAGAACACCGAACTCGACGCGCACCAGATTGTCGAGAAGGGTTTGCACATCGCTGCCGACATCTGTATCTACACCAATCACAATCTGATCATCGAGGAGCTGGACGCGGAGTCCTGAGAGACCCGCCGACCCGCCACCTTGCAGAAACGGCGCGCCAACCGCAGCTACCGCCTTACGGCGCCCAATCTATTGAGCTAGGTTCCCCCGCCGCCCGTCGTGGGCGGCCCATTCGACGGACAGTCATCATGTCTGAAATCACCCCCCTACGTATCGTCGCCGAGCTCGACAAGCACATCGTCGGTCAGCACGATGCCAAGCGCGCCGTGGCGATCGCACTGCGCAACCGCTGGCGCCGCGCGCAGATCCCCGAACCGATGCGCTCGGAGATCACACCCAAAAATATCCTCATGATCGGCCCGACCGGCGTCGGCAAGACCGAGATCGCACGCCGCCTGGCTAAGCTGGCCAACGCGCCCTTCCTCAAGATCGAGGCGACCAAGTTCACCGAGGTCGGCTACGTCGGGCGCGACGTCGAGTCGATCGTCCGCGACCTGGCCGACATCGCCGTCAAGATGGCGCGCGAGCAGGAGATGGATAAGCAGACCGACCAGGCCGAGGCGGCCGCCGAGGAACGCATCCTCGACGCGCTGCTGCCACCGCCTGGCGGCTTCGAGGAGGAGAGTCGTTCGACCGCCAGCAAGGCCACCCGCGAGAAGCTGCGCGAGAAGCTGCGCTCGGGCGAACTCGACGACCGCGAGATCGAGATCCAGGTCTCCACGAGCCCGCTCGGCGTCGAGATCATGGCCCCGCCCGGCATGGAAGAGATGTCCAGCCAGCTCCAGGGGTTGTTCAAGAACCTCGGCCAGGATCGCACCAAGCGACGCAAACTGCACATCCGCGACGCACGCCAGATCCTCAAGGAGGAAGAGGCCGCGAAGCGGGTCAACGACGAGGAACTCAAGCTGCGCGCGATCGAAAACGTCGAGCAGAACGGCATCGTCTTCATCGACGAACTGGATAAGGTCGCCAAGCGCGGCGAGGGCATGGCGGGCGCGGACGTCTCGCGCGAGGGCGTACAGCGCGACCTGCTGCCGCTGGTCGAGGGCAGCACGGTCTCGACCAAGCATGGCGTGGTGCGCACCGATCACATCCTCTTCATCGCCTCGGGCGCCTTCCACCTGTCCAAGCCCTCAGACCTGATTCCCGAGCTCCAGGGCCGTCTGCCGATCCGCGTCGAGCTGAAGGCACTGACCACCGAGGACTTCGTGCGCATTCTCACCGAGCCCGACGCCTCGCTAACCGACCAGTACCGCGAGCTGCTGGCGACCGAGGGCGTGAGCCTGGAGTTCACCGAGGACGGCATCAGCCGCATCGCCGAGATCGCCTGGCAGGTCAACGAGCGTACCGAGAACATCGGCGCGCGTCGTCTGCATACCGTGATGGAGCGCCTGCTGGAGGACATCTCCTATAACGCCTCCGAACTGGACCGGGTGACCGTGACCATCAACGCCAACTATGTCGACCAGAACATGGCCGGCCTCGCGGCGGACGAGGATCTGTCGCGCTACATCCTTTGAGTGTCACCAGCGAATCCAGCCACCGAGGATGCTCGACCTGGACAACGAGAGGGTCGCGTGACGGCTGGCAGGGGTGTCGACAGCAGGGATGCTGTCATCAAGCCTACAGGGATGTATTTACGGCGTCCCCAGCCAGCCGTTACCCGACCCGAGAGCAACCAGCTCATCGTTCGGGCTGGGGAACACACATCTCAAACCTCTAACGACCATCGCCGATTCTGACCATCATGACGACAGTACCCACCGAACTGAATCTGCACCGCCAGTCGCGCGTGCTGGAAATCGCCTACCCGGACGGCAGCCGCTATTCGCTGCCCTGCGAGTATCTGCGCGTCTATTCGCCCTCGGCCGAGGTCCAGGGTCACGGCCCGGGACAGGAGGTCCTCCAGGTCGGCAAGGAGGACGTGGGCATCGACCGCATCGAACCCGTCGGCAATTATGCGGTCTGTTTGCATTTCGACGACGAGCACAATACCGGGATCTATTCCTGGGACCATCTGTACCGGCTCTGCACCCAGCAGGAGCAGCTTTGGCAGACCTATCTGGACCATCTGGAACAGACGGGCTACCAGCGCAAGTCGCGGTCGTCCTGACGCATTGATGTAAACTAAGCTGTCACGCGCCGGGCGCCAGAAGGCGCCCCGCCCTCATTTCCGCTATCAGGCCCACAGCATGTCAGACCAGAAAACCACCCATTTCGGCTACCGACAGGTACCGGTCGGCGAAAAGGCCGCGCGAGTGCGCGAGGTCTTCGACTCGGTCGCGTCCCGTTACGACCTGATGAACGACCTGATGTCGCTCGGTATCCATCGTCTCTGGAAGCGTCACGCCATCGAGCTGGCCGGCGTACGGCGCGGACAGCAGGTGCTGGATCTCGCCTCCGGAACCGGCGACCTCGCCGACCGTTTCGCCGGGATCGTCGGCCCCGACGGTCTGGTCGTGATGTCCGACATCAATGCCGCCATGCTCGGCGAAGGACGCGAGCGCATGCTCGATCGCGGTCGCGTCGGCAACCTGCAATACAGCCTCATCAACGCCGAGAAGATCCCCTTCGGCGAGGATCGCTTCGACTGCGTCACCATCAGCTTCGGCCTGCGCAACGTCACCGACAAGCAGGCGGCCCTGAACGAGATGTTCCGCGTCCTGCGTCCGGGCGGCAAGGCGCTGATCCTGGAGTTCTCGCACCCGCTCACCAAACCGTTGAGCAAGGCTTACGACGTCTATTCATTCTCGGTGCTGCCGACGCTTGGCAAGCTGATCGTCAACGACTCGGGTAGTTATCGCTATCTGGCCGAATCCATCCGTATGCATCCAGACCAGGAAACGCTGCGCTCCATGATGGAGACGGCAGGCTTCGAGCGCTGCGAATACTTCAATCACACGGGCGGCATCGTCGCCATCCACCGAGGTTACAAGCTGTGAGCGAGGGCATTCAGATCCCCGATGCCTTGCTGGCGGTCGTCGAGCAGGCGCTCAACCGCTACATCGAACTGGACCCGGAGGGCTCCGCCGCCTTCGCCGCGCTCGCCGGACGCATCATCGGGATCGAACTCAAGGGGTTCGGCACCCGGGTGACCGTCATCCCCAGCGCGCGCCGTCTACAGGTATTCGGAACCTACGAGTCCGAACCGGACTGTCTCATTCGCGGCTCGCTACTCGGGCTCGCCCGCATGGGCATGGCCGAACGCAAGGAGACCCAGCTGATCTCGGGCGAGGTCGTGATCGAGGGCGACACGGCGCTCGCGCAGGACTTCAGCGCCGCACTCGCCGCACTCCAGATCGACTGGGAGGAGCAGCTCGCCCGCGTCATCGGCGACCCCTTCGCCCGTCAGGTCGGCAACCAGGTGCGCTCTGCCGAACGCTGGGGTCAGCGGACCTCGGACTCCATGACCGACAATTTGCGCGAGTATCTGCAGGAAGAGCGCCGGCTGCTGCCGACCCGCTACGAGGTCGATGCCTTCCTGAGCCAGGTCGACAGTCTGCGCGATGACGTGGAGCGGCTCGCCGCCCGCATCGAACGGCTCGCCCCGAATACCACGGAGTCCGGCAACCAGCCATGATCGGTCCCCGTCAGGCACTGCGCCTTCTGCGCATCAACTGGGTTCTGCTGCGTCACGGCCTCGACGAAGTCGTCCTCGCGACCCATCTGTTCCGACCGCTGCGCTGGGTCAAATATTTCCTGCCCTGGCACTGGGTGAAGCGCGACTTGCCGTCCTATCCGGCGCGGGTGCGTATGGCGCTGGAGGACCTGGGGCCGATCTTCGTCAAGTTCGGCCAGATTCTCTCGACCCGACGCGATCTGCTGCCGGACAACCTGGCGGTCGAGCTCGCCAAGCTCCAGGACCGGGTCCCGCCCTTCGGCGGCGCCGAGGCGCGAGCGCTGATCGAAAAGGCCTGGGGCTGCTCGGTCGACGAGGTACTGGACCAGTTCGACCCGATTCCCTTGGCCTCGGCCTCCATCGCCCAGGTCCACACCGGTCGTCTCAAGGACGGCACCGAGGTCGTGGTCAAGGTGCTGCGCCCCGGCATCGAGCGCACCATTCGACAGGACTTGGGGCTCATGTACACCGTCGCCCATCTGGCCGACCGTTACTGGAAAGACGGCCGCCGGCTGCGTCCGATCGAGGTGGTGCGCGAGTACGAAAAGACTATCTACGACGAGCTCGACCTACAGCGCGAGGCCGCCAACGCCTCGCAGATCCGCCGCAACTGGATCAACAGCGAGATGCTCTACATCCCGGAGGTCTACTGGGACTGGACCCGCTCCAACGTCATGGTGATGGAGCGCGTCTACGGCACCCCGGTGAGCGACGTCGAAACCCTCAAGGCCCAGGGCGTGAGCATGAAGCAGCTCGGCGAACGCGGGGTGGAGATATTCTTCACTCAGGTGTTCCGCGACAACTTCTTCCATGCCGACATGCATCCGGGCAACATCTTCGTCGAACCCTCCGGGCGCTACATCTCGATCGACTTCGGCATCGTCGGCACCCTGACGACCGAGGACCAGCGCTATCTGGCCGAGAACCTGCTCGCCTTCTTCGAGCGCGACTACCGCCGCGTGGCCGAGCTGCACGTCGAGTCCGGCTGGGTCCCGCCCGGCACCCGGGTCGACGAGTTCGAGTCGGCCATCCGCACCGTCAGCGAGCCCATCTTCGAGAAGCCGCTGGCCGAGATCTCGTTCGGACATTTCCTAGTCCGGCTGTTCCAGACCGCACGGCGCTTCAACATGGAGATCCAGCCGCAGCTGGTGCTGCTGGAGAAGACCCTGCTCAATATCGAGGGACTGGGACGTCAGCTCTATCCCGAACTGGATCTCTGGACCACGGCCAAGCCCTACATGGAGCGCTGGATGAAGGATCAGGTCGGTCTCAAGGGGCTGTTCGACCGCACCAAGCGCAACCTCTATTCGGTCGCCGACCAGGCACCCGAGCTACCGCTGATCGCCTATCGCATGCTGATGACCTACGACAAGCGTCTGCGAGCCGCCGAGCATGCGTACCGAAGTCACCAACCTTCGCACGAGAGCCAATCCCTCGGCGCGTCTGGATCGGCCCGGCTGATCGGTGGGGCCACCCTGCTCGTCTGCGGCACATTGGTGCTGCTGCTGGGGCCGGGACAATGGTTGCAAGACTCGGTCGGAGCGGCACTGGTCGCCTTCAGCTACCTGATCGGGGCCTGGCTGTTCGTCTCCGCAGCGCGTAGCGGCGCCTGATGTGCGAATGAATGCGCCCTACGACCTGGACGCGACGCCAGGTCGTAGAGACATGCCTGCACAAGCCAGCCCATGTCCAAGTGCGCGGGACTCCCGGACACTCTCAGCTGAAAGCTGGCAGCTGACTCTCCCCAATCACTCCACCGGTTCGGTCAGCGGATCGCTCCAGGCGAGGACGCCGCCGGCCATGCTGACCACGTCGAAACCGAGCTGACTCAACTGGAAGGCGGCCACGGAGCTGCGCCGGCCGCTGCGGCAATAGGCGACGTAACGGGCGGCGCGATCGAGTTCCTCGACACGCTTGCGCAGTTGCGAGAGTGGTATGAGCAGTGAACCCGGAATGTGCCCCTCGTCGAACTCCTCCTCCAAACGCACGTCCAGTGCGACATAGTCGTGCTCGATCATGGCCTTCGCTACGGGAACATCGACCTCGCGCACCAGCGGCTGGGCCATAAGCGAGGAGAAGTCGTCGCGGAGCAGTTGAAGCAAGACGCCGTCCTCCAGCATACGCACGGTCACCGAGCTGGTCTTGCCGGTCAACAGGCTCTCCTCGCCGAAGGCGTCGCCGCGCTCCAGTTCGGCCGCCTTCATCGGAATCCCCTCCTCATCGTCGATCTGCCACAGCTCGGCACGACCGGCGACCAGGACGTAGAAGGCATCGGTCTCCTTGCCCATGCGCACGATCTCCTCACCCGCCTGAACCCGACGCTCACGCAGGCTGGTCAGGGCGCGCTCGGCGTTCTCCAGCGGAATACGGCGGAAAGTCGCCGTGTCGCGCACCAGACGAAGATGGTGGTCGCGATTGGAATCGGGCGCGGCGAGACTCTCGGCGACCTCCTCCAGCGTGAGGAGATAATCGGCGAGCGCGGTGTCGATGTGACAGAGATAGGCGTCCTCCAATGCCTCCACCCCGAGCGTCGCGGGCAAGGTCGGCAGCAAGACATACCCCAGATCGTCTGCGGCAATCTCCTTGCGATCTCCATCGACCCCGATGATCGCCACGCGGCCAACGGCGACATAGAGCCGGTCTGGCAGTTCGCTGCCGGTGAGCTGCAAACGCTCACCCTCGTGCAGCTCGAACAGACGGAAGATCTGCAGGGATTCGAGCAGTGCGCGTTCCGAGATGCCGGGAAAGGCATGAAAGCGCTCGCGTAGAATCCGGATCAGGTGAGTGGTCTTGATGCTCATGACAGTCTCCGTCAACTGGAACGCGCAGGATATTCAGTCGTTATGGGGCCTGTTTGGATCGGTCTTTCGCGTTTTCGCGCTGCGCCTCATACACCTGCAACACCTCCTCCGTCGGTCCGCATTCGACGATGCGGCCATGCTCCATCAGGATCGCCTTGTTGCACATGTTGCGAACGAGATCGTTCGCATGGGACGAGAGGACGATGATGGAGACCTGCTCGGTGAAGCGGTGCAAACGGGCGCGGGCCTTGTCGAGAAACGAGGCATCGCCGGCACCGATGCCCTCGTCGAGCAGCAGGATGTCAGGCACCACCGAGGTGGACACGGCAAAGGCGAGGCGCATCTGCATGCCGGCCGAATAGGTGCGGATCGGCAAATTGAGGAAGTCTCCGAGCTCGGTGAACTCGGCGATATCGTCTATGCGCTCCTTGATCTGACGACGTGTGAGACCGAGAAAGAGTCCGCGCAGGACGATGTTCTCATAGCCCGTGCTCTCCTGGTCCATGCCGAGCGCGATGTCGAACAGCGGCACGGTGGCCCCCTCGACGTTGACTTGACCGCAGTTGGGCTCGTAGATACCGCCGAGCACGCGCAACAGGGTGGTCTTGCCGGCACCGTTGTGTCCAACCAATCCCAGCCGATCGCCGTTTTCGAGCTTCAGATTGATGTCCTGCAACGCCTCGACCACCGAGATACGCTGCGAGACCGTATCGGCCCGAATCTGACCCCCGGTCGCACTCTGGATGAGCCGATTCTTAAGCGAACGGTTGGAGGCGCTGTAGACCGGAAAGGAAACGGAGACGTTTTCCAGCTGGATGAATGCCATGTGTGCGCCCCTCAGACCCAGTAGGCGATACGCCAACGATAGGCGGAATAGAAGAACAGGGTGACGGCCCATCCGACCAAGCCGAGCAGCAACACGGCCAGCCAGTGCTCCAGACCGGGGGGCTGCCCCAACATAGGCGCACGAACGATCTCGACCATGTGATAGAAGGGATTGAGGTCGAGCAGCAAGGCGCGATCAGGCAGCATCGCGGGGTGCCAGATGACCGGAGTGATGAAGAAAAACACCTGCACCACACTGCCGATGATGAGCGGGACATCCCTGAATCGCGCGCTGAGCAGACCGAAGAAGAGCGACATCCAGAGACCGTTTGCGACCAGCACCAGAAGCGCGACTGGAACCCACAACAGATTCCAATTCAGATCGATGCCATACCAGAGCGCAACGCCGAAGAAGATCCAGATGTTGTGGGCGAAGATGATGAGGTTAGACCAGATACACTTGTAGGCATAGATGGAAATGGGCGCATTGAGCTGCCGAATCATGCCGTCCGAAACGATGAATGCCTCACAGCCATCGATGATCATGGTCGAGACCAGACCCCAGATGACGAATCCGGCCGCCAGGAAGGGTAGATATTCGTGCAGATCTTGGCGGAAGATCTGACCGTAGAGCAGGCCCAATGCCATCACCATGATACCCATGGAGATGGTGATCCAGAAGGGCCCCAGCTTGGAGCGTCGATAACGGCGACGAATGTCCTGGAACGCCAGGGTCATCCAAAGCTCGCGACGCGCCCATCCATCGCGAATGTCGCGAATGGCCTTGTCGAACTGATCGCGTCGCAAACCGTGTCGAAATTGGAGCAGAAGAGGCGATTCGCCTCCGTGGGGAGCAGTGGTTGACATCTAACCCTTCCGAGAAAAAACGGCGATCAGGTGTCGGGGGTCGATACGCCCATGGCGGAATCCTGATCGGTTCATTCCAGCCTTCGACATCGAAGAACGCATCCGAGACACCCCTCATGAAGCCAAGCCCAGAAAAACTCGGCCCACAGGCGGTTTCCAATCAAGGCCGACAGGCGGTTTTCTGATAGGCTGCGCACTATACCGTCTTGCCTCCCGTAACGCGATGACAACCAGGATAGGTGTCATCCCCCGCACAGCGGAATACGGGGGATGCGGCCAACAGAATCCACTGAGGGGAACATGATCGTCGATCTGTTGCGTCCACTATGGCGTCTTCTGCCGCTCGATATCCCGATGCGGCAGCGCATCCAGCAACAGCTCTTTCGTGCCGCCCCCTTTTTTTTCAGGTCGCACCCTGGGCTCAAGGCCTATCGCCATACACAGCGCGGCGCGCTCCAATCGATCAGGGCGCGCCTGATCGGTGGTTGTCAGGAGGAGCGCAGGGTCGAACTGCTCGACGCCGAGCCACCGGTCGATCCACCAGCGCGGCTCATCGCCTTCTATCTGCCTCAGTTCCACCCCATCGCGGAGAACGACGCCTGGTGGGGCAAGGGCTTCACCGAATGGACCAACGTGGTCCGAGGACGCCCCCAGTTCCCCGGACACTACCAGCCCCATCTGCCGGACGAACTCGGTTTCTACGACCTGCGGGTCCCCGAGGTCATGGAGCGACAGGTCGAGCTGGCCAGACTCTACGGCATCGGCGGCTTCGCCTTTTATCACTACTGGTTCAACGGCCGGCGTCTGCTCGAACGTCCGATCGAGTCCTATCTACGGAGCAGTATCGATCTCCCATTCTGCATCTGCTGGGCGAACGAAAGCTGGAGCCGACGCTGGGACGGACGGGCCAACGAGATCCTGATCGCTCAGGAGCACACGCCCGAGGACGACATCGCCTTCATTGCCGCCACCGCCGACTATCTGCGCGACCCCAGATACATCCGTGTCCAGGGGCGGCCGCTGCTGCTGATCTACCGGCCCGAACTCTTCCCCAACCCGATCGAGACTGCGGAGCGTTGGCGGGAATGGTGTCTGCGCAACGGCGTGGGCGATCTCTATCTGGCCTACACCCAATCGTTCGAATCGGTCGATCCGGCACGCTACGGATTCGACGCCGCCATCGAGTTCCCGCCCAACAACTCGCACCCGGTCGCCATCACCCGGCGAATCGAGCGCCGCAACCGCGACTTCAGAGGCATGATCTACGACTGGACGGTCTACTTGGAGCAAAGCCGTCATTACGGTCCCTGCGACTACCCTCTCTTTCGCGGCGTAAATCCGTCCTGGGACAACGAGGCCCGCCGCCCTGGGCGCGGGGCCGTCTTCCTGGGATCCAGTCCCGCCGGTTACCGCGAATGGCTGGAGAACGCCATCCATGACACGGTGAAGCGTTTCGAGGAACCGAGCGAGCGGCTCGTCTTCATCAATGCCTGGAACGAATGGGCCGAGGGCGCCCACCTGGAGCCCGACCAGCGACATGGCTATGCCTATCTCCAGGCGACCCGCGATGCGCTGGAGCGCACGGCCCAGAATGTCGCCGAGACAAGATCCGGCTCAGGCATCCGTCTGGACGCTCAGATCAAGTCGAGCACTCCCAGCCGCGCCGCATAACGCCGACCGACGGCGGCGGCGCTGTTGAATTCTCGGATAGAGCACGCCCCCGCGCCCGCGATTCGCTCCGCGAACGCCCGATCCGAAACCAGACGCCGCATGTACCAGCTCGCCTGATCGACATCGGCCTCGGCCCAGATCTGGCCCTCGCCGTGCGGATACTCCCCCTCGCCGACCGCGACCAAGGTGTGGTCGACCACACAGGCGTTCAGCTCGTTGCAGAAATCGAGGTTGCCCGAATAGCCGGTGACGATGACCGGCTTGCCGTAATACATGGCCTCGGCCGGTCCGCGCCCGAATCCCTCCGAGCGATGCAGCGACACGAAGGCGTCGCACCTGCTCATCAAGCCCCGAATCTCCAGATCGCTCAGGACCTGGTCGATGACCCAAACACCAGGACGCCGAATCGACGCCTGCTCCAGAAAGTCGCGATAGTCGTCGGGTCGCAGCTGTCCGCCGTTGAGCTTGATCACCAGACCGACGCCATCGCGTTCGGCCTCGGGGAAGGCGCGCTCGAATGCCTCGATCGCCGCCCAGGGATTCTTGCGCGCGACGAACGAGCTGAAGTCGAAGAAGAAGAGGAACAGGAAGCGATCCTCGGGAAGACCGAAATGGGATCGGGGCATATCGCTCGGCTCGGGATCCACCACCAGTGGCATGCGGATGACCGGACGTCCGGTCTTCTCGGCGACTGCCTGCTGAATGAAACGCGAGGGTGCCCAGATCTCGTCGACCAGATCGAGTGCCGGCGACCAGGCATCCGGGAACCGACTCAGCTCCCAGGCCCAGTAGCCGATACGATAACCGGCGTCGAAGAACTCCGACCCCAGATGATTGCGGGCCGGGATCATCTCGTCGGCATTGAGTACAAAGAGACTGGCGCGATGGTGCGCCGTGCGGCTCAGACGATCGAAATGGGCAAAGCGCGCGAGCCGAGGGCGATTCTCCTCGCCGGCATCGAAGGTGTTGCGGATATGGAAAGGGATGCCGGTCGCAGCCAAGGCGTTCGCTGCCATACGCACGTCCTCCCCGCGCCCCGAGATCAGATAGGGATGCCCCACGAGCAATACACCCGGCGGCTGTTGCAGCCAGACAGGGTCGCGCGGCGGCGTCTCGCTCAGCAGCGGAACCGGGCTCTCGGGCACCGAGCTGGCTGGAGGCGCTTCGACTCCGGGACGCGCACCAAGGCGCCGCAACAGCGCGCCCGCACCGCGCTCGCGCGCGAAGCGCCAGACCGCCTTGACCAGCGGACGCAGACCGCCGTGACGACGACGCGCATCGCGGATGCGGGAGACCAATGAGGGAATGGATCGAGTCACTTCTTTACCTCAGGGATGCCAAGCAACGGATTTTCGATACCTGCTCGATGAACGTCGGGTCAACCTCTGGGTCTCGGGGCGACGACGGCATCGAGCGCGCGCCGAGTCGCTTCGAGATACGCGTTGCCGAACTGGCTATCGGGCTCCAGATGATTGCCCTCGGCCCACTCGTTCCAGGCGTTGACGAAGACCAGACGCTCGTCGCCGAACTTGAGATCGCGCGTCTCGGCGATGACTCGGGTCAACCAGGATTCGTAGATCTCGGGCGAGGCGCCGAGGAAGATGTCGCCTGCGTCCTGGCGACGCGCCGTATTGTCCCAACCCGGCATGACGCCCCGGAAGACCTTGCGATCGAGATAATTCAGCTCGGCGAAGGTGCGGGCCGTGGCGGCATAGTCGTAGAAGCGCCCCTGAAAATCCGGGTTGAACATACCCTCTGGATTCACGGTCTGCACCGAGCGACCGTGCGGCGGAAATTCGACCGCCGCCTCGAAACCGGCCGGCGCGGCCTCGCCCTCGCGGAAACTGTGGACACAGGCCAAATAAGGCTCGGGCAGACCGGCACGAACGCATTCCTCGCGCCAGCGATCGGTGGTCGCGCGCGAATCGGGCAGCAGACTGGCGCGGTAGACGAGGAGCAGCGGCCGTCCGCCGATGCGGATATAGCGCGGATCGGATAGCGTCGGGAAGAGCGCGCGGATGAAATCGACGTCGTCCTCGGGCGAATACTGCTGTTCCATGAGCAGATCCTGCTCGCGCCCGTCCCAGCGCCGCGACCAGTTTTCGTTCGCCCAGCAGACGCAGAAGGGGAAGTCCGGCTCGCCGCTCGCCACCACCTCGTCGAGAGGACGGTGCAGCAGTCGCCGACCGTTGAACCAGTAGTAGTAATAGCAGAAGCCGTGGATGCCGTGCTCGCGCGCCAGTTCGGCCTGTCTGCGACGCGTCTCGGCGAGCCGCAGGTCGTAGAAGCCCAGTTCGCCCGGCAGATGCGGCTGATAGTGCCCCGCAAAGTTGGGACGGGCACGGGTGACGTTGGTCCACTCGGTGAAGCCCCTGCCCCACCAGGCATCGTTCTCCGGGATCGGATGGAATTGGGGCAGATAGAAGGCGATGAGCCGCACCTGGTCCAACTCGGACAGTTGCTCGTGCCATTTGTCGACGAACTTGGCGCGATTGGCCTCGATCCGGGCCAACTTGTCGCCAGCGGCCCCGGTGGTGACGCTCAGATGGTGGACGACCTCGGAGGCCGGCTGATAGAGGATACGGCGTCCGAGTCCGCGCACCTGGAAGGCCAGGTCGGCGTCCTCGAAATAGGCCGGCGCATAGCGGTCGTCGAAGCCGCCGACACGCTCGAACAGGTCGCGGTCGATCATGAAAGAGGCGCCGGAGCAATAATCGACCTCGCGCGGCTGGTTGAACTCGGGCGCTGACGGATCGCCGTTCAGCCCCACCAGCCGAGCCGAGCCGTCCGATTTCATGCTGACACCCGCCTCCTGCAGATGGCCGCTCGGATAGAGCAGCTTGGATCCCGTCATGCCGATACTGGAATCGGCGAAGGGTTCCAACAACCGATCCAACCAACCCGGACGCACCTGGGTGTCGTTGTTGAGGAACAGCAAGTAACGGCCACGAGCGGTCATGGCCGCCTTGTTGCAGGAACGCAGAAATCCGAGATTGGTCTCGTTCTCGATCAGCCGGATCCCGCGCACCGCGCGCAGCAGTGCGCGGGTCTCCGGGTCCGAGCCGTCGTCGATCAGGATCAGCTCGAAGGCGACGAGCGGCGGATACTGAACGATCGAGCTGAGACACTCCAGGGTGTAGGCCGGCTGCTTGAAGACCGGCATCACCACCGAGACCCGGGGCGACTCGGAGGTCGGCAGGACCAGTGTCTCGGCACTGGACATCAGGCGTTTCGGCGAGAGACGCAGAATGGACAGCAGGCTCGCATTGAAGGGCGTGCCGCTCTCGAAGGGAGGAACGCGCGGCGTCTCCTCAGAGACCGCCTGCGGCCGCGACACGACCTGGGACAGGGCGGGCGTCAGATGCCGACGCACGGCCAGCGGCAGGACGCCGCGATAGATCAGACGCGCCAGGCGCAACCCCGACCGATAGACAGCACCCACCCAGCACCGTGTCGCACCGATCGCCCGCCGCAACGCCCGGACTGGAACGGTCAGACGCCAGGAGGTGGAGGCATGGAGCTCGTCGAGCCGCTGTCGCAGCAGATCGCGCTCGATCGACACCTCGCCGATTCGCTGCTCGTAGTGACACTGACGTTCAGCGAAATGGGCCTGCATCTCGTCGCGGACCCGGGTCTCGGCCGTCAGAAGCTGCGCCTCCAGAACCTGCTTGCGCTCGTGCAGTCGTCCCAGCTGATCGTTGGACTCGGCCAGGCGCGCATTCAGCGTTCGATTGTAGTCGCCGAGCTGGTCCCTCTGGCCTTCGGTCAGACGCACCTGGCGCTGCATCACGGCGATGCCCTGGGCCGAGCGCGCCCGCTCGACCACCCGCATCCATTCATCGTCGGTCCAATGGCGGCGCCATTTGGCAAAGAAGCGCGCAAGCCCCGATTCAACCTCCGCCTGGGCGGCCGAGACACCGAACCCGGTTCCGGCGGCCAACCGATAGACGGCGGACAGACTCGGCTCATGCAGCATGGGGGTGAGACGGCAGACCTGCACCCAGAAGTCCCAGTCCTCGTAGACATCCAGATCCTCGTCGAAGCGGCAGCCCTCCTCGAACAGCGAGCGATGGAAGAGCACCGCGTGGATGGGGACGAAGTTGTCGACCAACAGACGATTCGCGTCGAAGGGATCGTTGAAGAGATGACTCTCCTCCCAGCCATCGCCATCGGGCCGCACGCAACGCACGCCGGAATAGGCCGCCCGTTCGGGAACCCCATCCAACCGCCGCGCCAGCAAGGACAGATGCTCGGGCAGCCACCAGTCGTCGTCGTCGAGGAAGGCGAGATAGGTTCCACGGGCCTCGCTCAGCCCCAGATTGGCGGCACGACTGCGGTGCAGGGCCTCACCCGTGCGCGCCAGTCGCAGCTCGGCCGCACCAACCCGCTCGGGGAGCCTCAAGGGCGCCCCTGCATTGGCCTGAACCACCACGACCTCCAGATTCGGATAGGTCTGGACCGCAATCGCATTGAGCGCGTCGGCCAGCTCAGGCCGCCCGGTGGTGCGCACGATGATCGAAATCAGAGGCGGCGACAGCGGCTGTTCCAAGGCATCTGGACCGGACAGGACCGAGACCAGCGGAGCGATCGGCCCGCCCGGCCGCAAGGCCCGCAGCTCCTCGCCCTCGATGAGGCGATAGCCCTCGACATCGGCGCCATCCGCCAACCGTTTGCGATAGTTCTCGCGCGCCCGAACGAGATCCATCTGTCGCGCGCGATCGCCAGCGCCGTCGAGTGCGTCGCGGGCCGAAGCGATGGCGTCGACGAAGGACCCGATCTCCAGCAAGCGATTGGGCCTCAGCTCGGCCTCCAGCTCGAAATAGACCAGCCGGCACTCATGCCCGCAGCGACGCACCGCCTCAGTGACGGCGAGCGACAGCTGACGCGCCGCGAAGGCGGGTTCGGCAGGCGAGCACACGTAAACGAACTCGGCCCCAATATCTTGGATCCGCTCCCGGATGCGCTTGATGAGCGTCTCGGAGTAGAAGATCGCCTCATGGGACAGGCCCAGAAGCCGAGGAAGACCCGTTCCGAGCACACCTAGAGCGCCGCCCCTTTCCACGCCCGCAGTCCCGGACTCGGCAGCAAGAACCGAAACCGCGTCGCCCTGCCCCATATGGGCAAGAATGGCGCCAGCGCATCCGATGGTCTCCTCTCCGAGACATCGCACTACGACCAATGCCCGACCCGCCCCGATGCGTTCGACTCTCGATGGCGGTTCCATGGCGTACTCACTGTGCATTGTTCAACCAATCATCTCGTTATAGGTCCCGCGCACGGATTGCAGCAGGTTTTCTGATACCCTTCGCGCGATGGCGAACCTTTCGCTCCAACCCGCGAGTGCTCGCGAACGCCCCACGAACGGTTTGCCATTCGCCTCACAACGAACGAAGGAACCAAGGGCCAGGCACTATACCATGTGCCTTTGATAGGAATTTTGGTGTTCTAAAGCCGAACAATGCGACAGCCTGGTGTCTCATGCATCGCCCTCGAGCGCCGACTACGCCAGCCCATACCGGATTCGCCACCGAAATGAAAGGTTTTGGATTGTCAGCATGCGGATTGTCTCGATCTATTCATCTTCACGGCTCTCCGGCCAGTGAAAGACCATGACGCGCATCCACTTTCAGATAAACCATCCCAAACCGCCAGCCATGACCAACATGGATCAATCGTCTAATTTTTCGCATCGACGGGCTTGCGCGAACCGAATGGCCCTATCGCCCTGAATCCATCCGTATGAATCAGTCCATGAACTCAGTCTTTGGAAGACATGGCGGCATTGCGCGCATAACCCGACGCGCCTGGCGCATTCTACCGCTCGCCTTCCCCGCCAAGCAGCGACTCAGGCGTTTCATTCTCGATCGGATGGCGGATGGCTATCGACTCTTTCATCGCAACAATCAGATCGCATTTCAGCCAACAACACGCCATCTATCCAATGCAGCCGAATTCACGCCCAAGGTCACCATCGCAGTTCCCAATTACAATCATGCCTCTTTCTTGCGCCGGCGACTGGATAGCATCTATCGCCAGACCTATCGTCACTTCCAGGTCATTCTCCTCGACGACGCCTCCACCGACGATAGCCTGACCATTCTGAACGAATACGCCGAGCGCTATCCGAAGATCACCACCAGGATCTTCAATAGAATCAATTCTGGAAGCGTCTTTCGCCAATGGAAGCGTGCGATCGAAACGGCCGACACGGACCTCATCTGGATCGCCGAAAGCGACGACTATTGCGAACCCGACTTCCTGGAGACCCTGATCCCCTATTTCATGGACGACGCGGTCAAGCTAGCCTACGCCCATTCCGTCTTCGTCACCGAAAATGGAACCCCCCACGACTTCCGCTTCGACGACTATCTCGACGAACTTTCGCGAACCCGCTGGAAATTCAACTACGTGGAGACGGCACATCGCGAGGTCGCCGATTTCCTCGGACGCAAGAACAGCATTCCGAACGTCAGCTCTGCGGTATTTCGAAAATTCGATCTCAATGGAATGCTCGCGGAAAACGACTGGCTAGCCATGCGGGTCTGCGGGGACTGGATCTTCTATCTCCATGCCATTCGCGGGGGGAAGGTCGCCTATTCGGCCGACGTGCGGAACTACTATCGCTTCCACACCGGCAATTCGTCGGCGCGCACCTACGACACGCCCGCCTATTACGAAGAGCATGCCCAGGTCGCACACGAAATCGCGCGTCTCTATAAGGTACCCCGGGAAACACTGGAGGCGCATCACGCCTACATCGAACGCTTCTTTGCCCAGCAGGCGAAGACGCTCGCCGCCCAGGGAAAGGAACTGCGCCATTTCTATGACCTCAAGGAGGTGTGGACCGCCGCTAGCAGGCGGCTGCCCAACGTTCTGATCGCCGCATTCGCCTTCGCCTCCGGCGGCGGGGAGATCTTCCCGATTCGACTCGCCAATGCACTGGCGGATCGGGGATACGCGGTCACCTTCTTCGACTTCCGGGGCGAGCCCCCGAACGCGCTGGTTCGTGAGATGCTCGGACCAGGCATTCCCGTCGTCGAATTGAGCAACCGCTTTCTGGAGAGTGAGGACATCGTCGAGGCATTCGGGATCGAGGTGGTTCACACCCACCATGCGATCGTCGATCAGTTCTTCGTGTCGCAGAAGCGTCCCGGCGACTCTGCGGCGCACGTCGTCACCATGCACGGCATGTATGACCTCATGCAACCCAACATGTTCGAGAACGCGCTCGATGGCCTAGACTCAGAGGTCGCGGCCTGGGTCTATATCTCGAACAAGAACGTCGCGCCCTTCAGGACGCGGGGTTTCTATCGAAACGACCGCTTCTTCAAGATTCCCAACGGCATGGCCGTGCCAGAGATTCGGCCCGTCTCTCGCCGCGCGCTCGGCATCGACGAGGCGGCGTTCGTTCTCTGTGTCGCGAGTCGAGCCATCCCCGAGAAGGGCTGGCACGAGTCCATCCAGGCCGTGACCGAGGCGCGCTCCATCTCCGGTCGGGATATCCATCTGCTGCTGCTCGGCGACGGCCCGCTCCACGACAGCCTCCGGCATGAGTCACTGCCCGAGTTCGTGCATCTGTTGGGATTCGTCAAAAACGCCGTGGACTACTATGCCTCGGCCGACGCCGGACTGCTCCTGACGACCTTCGGAGGCGAGAGCTTTCCGCTGACCCTGATCGAATGTCTCATGACCGGACGCCCCATGATCGCAAGCGACATCGGCGAGATCGCCGAGATGCTCACCGACGAACAGGGCGAAGTCGCCGGAGCGCTGGTCGACATCTCGGATGGACGGATTCCCGTCGGCGCAACCGCGCGCCAGATCGCCGCGTTGGCCAGCGACGACGCACTCCAGGCGCGCAAGCGCGCCATCGCACTGAAGATCCGTCCGCGCTTCGATCTCGACCGCGTGATCCAGATGTACGCAGAGGTTTACCGTCAGGCGCTCGCGACCGTGCAGAGTCGAGCGAGCGTCTGAAACGCCGGTGCAGCCCAGGGCGAGGTCGTCCGGAGCTCATCCCTCAGGGCACCCGATCCGCAACCGGTTCGACCAGGGTCCCCCACTGCTCATCGAGCTTCAGCCGCACCATGCGGTGACCGCCAACCTCCGCGTCACACGGCAGGACAATCGGCGCCGTCTCGCCACGAGAGACCAGTTCACGCAGCATAGGCTCGGACAGCACCAGATCCTCGATCCGTTTCCAGACCACGAAGTCGCAGCCCTCGCGATAGCGATTGCATCCATAGCCGCGTCGCCCCTCGATGATCTGGCCCTGGCCACATTTGGGACAGAGCAAGGGATGCCGACGCAGATCTGGCGCGGTCGGCCCGGACTCGGCCGCCACCCCCGAGAGATCGTGCGCGGCGTCGGGGACGGCCGACTTCGCGGTTTCGAAGTCCATGACCACCTTGCCAGTGCCGTCGAGACGCAGCACGGCGGCAAAAGATCGTCCGGCCTTGGAACGAAACCCATCGATCCGATCCGTAAAGCCGCGCTCGATCAGGGCGCGCGCCTGGTCCTCGGACAGGGTCACGCCCGCCACCTGCCGCCAGATGGTGAAGCCGCAGCCCGAGCGATAGCGGCTGCAGCCATAGGCACGCGCGCTCTCGGTGATTTCGCCTTGCTTGCAGATCGGGCACGAGCCCAACCCGGCCGAGCGCGACTGAGCAGTCTTGACGCCGCCCTTTGCGCCGCGACGACCTCCACGCTGGCGCGACGGTATCCCCTGACGCACCGCATCCCTCTGTTCCGGACTCAGCGCCGGCCCCTGACCGATCGCCGGAACCAGTTCGCGCACGAAGGACTCGATGTCGCGGCCGAAGTCGCTCGCCGCCTCCCGGCCCAACTCGATCTCCTTGAGGCGCCGCTCCCATTCGGCGGTCAGCTCGGGACTGCGCAACTGGGCGGCGATCAGGGGCATCAGCGCCTGGCCCTTGGGCGTGGCGCGGATCTGTTTGCGCTGGCGCTCCACATAGCCGGCACGGATGAGCTTCTCGATGGTCTCGGCTCGGGTCGCCGGGGTTCCCAGACCGGAGTCCGCCATGACCGAGGCCAGTGCGTCGTCCTCGATCGTCCGCCCGGCGTTCTTCATCGATACCAGCAGGGTAGCGTCATCGAACGGCTTCGGCGGCTTGGTCTCCTTCTCGACCACCTCCAAACCGCGTACGCGTAGCACCTGCCCGGGCTCCAGCGGCGGAAGGGGGGCCTTGGTCCCGTCCACCTTGGAGTCGCCCTCCGCCGACTTGGTCCGCGTGTGACGCTCCGGTCTCAGTTCCGCCCGCTTCCATCCCGGATCCAGGACCAGCGAGCCGCGCGCGAGAAAGGTCGCATCGCCAATGAGAATCTCGACCCGAGTCTCCTCCACCTGCTGATCGGGCAGGAAGACCGCGACGAAACGGGTCGCGACCAGATCGTAGATCCGCCGCAGGTGCGCCGGCAGGGTCGCGGGCGGCACCCTGCCGGTCGGCAGGATGGCGTGATGATCGGTCAGTTTGGTGCGATCCACATAGGCCTTGCCAAGCTGATGGCCCGATTCCAGCCGCTGGAGCGCCTCGGCGGCCAGCGGGTGCTCCAGATTGCGCAGGATTCCGGGCAACTGCGGCAGCATGTCCTCCGAGATATGACGGCTCTCGGTGCGCGGATAGCTGATGAGCTTGTGGGTCTCGTAGAGCGATTGGGCGTGCTCCAGGACCTGGGCGGCAGTTAAACCGAAGCGGCGGTTGGCGTCGCGCTGTAGATTGGTCAGGTCATAGAGCGGCGGCGGACGGTTGCGCCGGACCTTCTTCTCGACCTTGCTGACGGTCCCGGTCTCGTGCGGGCTCAGCTCGCGCAGCAGTCGCTCGGCCCGTTCCTTCTCGTCAATTCGGGTCTCGCCCTGTTCGGCATAGCGGGCATCGAAACCCTCGGCGAAATGGGCGACCAGTTCGTAGAAATAGGCCTTGGTGAAGCTGGCAATCTCGGCGTCGCGCGCCACGATCATGGCCAGGGTCGGGGTCTGGACTCGACCGATGGTACAGAGCACCCGGTTGTGCACCGTGTAGGCACGGGTCAGGTTCATGCCCACGAGCCAGTCCGCCTGGGCGCGGGCACGCGCGGCGGCGGCGAGCGGATCGAATGCTGAACCCGGCTGGAGCCCCGCGAACCCGGCGCGGATCGCCTCGTCGGTCAGGCTGGAGACCCAGAGCCGGTCGAACGGCTTGCGACAGCGCGCATGCTCGTAGATGAGCCGGAAGATATGCTCGCCCTCGCGCCCGGCATCGGTCGCGCAGACGATGCGCTCGGTCTCGGGTGCATTGATCAGCGATTTGACCAGTTTGAAATGTTTGGCCGTCGACGTGCCGACCTTCAGCCTCCAGCGCTCCGGGATCATCGGCAGCTGATCCAGCGACCAGCGTCCGGACCAGACATCGCCATAGGCATCCGGCTCGGCGAACTGGATCAGATGGCCCAAGGCCCAGGTCACCCGATAGCCGTTGCCTTCGAGGAACCCATCGCCCTTGCGACTGGCACCGAGGACCCGCGCGATGTCGCGGGCGACGCTGGGCTTCTCGGCCACAACGAGTTTGGTCATACGCTCCCCATCGATCTAGCCCTCAATGCCGCCGATCGGACGACAGCATCCCCAAGGTGCCTGCCGCTCGCAACCGCTTGGCCACGGCATATTCCTCATCGCTCATCTGGCTGCCGACGATCTCGCGCAGCCGCACGGCATCCCGATCGCCGCGCTCGATCGCCAGGGACAGCCAGTAGTGCGCCTGAGCCAGATCGACGCTCACCCCACGTCCCTCGGCGCAGATCAGCCCCATGGCGTAGAGTGCATCCAGCTCGCCGCGCTCGGCCGCTGCACGGATGGTCTCGACCTTGGACGGATCGTTACGCAATAGGATCAGATCCTTCAGATAGCTGTTGTCGCTCATCAGGGAAACCGGGAACTCGATGGGGGTAAATGGGGACAGTATAGGGTCAATGGATAGCGTTACTGGGTTTCGCACGGTTTCGGCCTTGCTGCTACCATGAATGCGCTCGGCGCCCCTGCCGAAACCGGCACTCCCGTGCCCCGTAAGCTCCACGACAGCACTCAGCCCAGTCCGCAGCCACCCACCCAGCGAGACCGCTCATGTCACTGATTACACCCTTCGCCGGCCTGAGACCCGCACCCGAACATGCCGCCGAGGTTGCCGCCCCGCCCTACGACGTCATGAGCACGCCCGAGGCACGACGCATGGTAGAGGGCCGACCCTGGAGCTTCCTGCACATCTCGCGCGCCGAGGTGGACCTGCCCGAGGGCACGGATCCCTATGCGCCCGAGGTCTACGCCAAGGCCCGCGAGAATCTCGACCGCATGCTCGACGCCGGAGTGCTCATGCGCGACACGGTGCCCTGCTATTCCGTCTATCGGCTCACCATGGGTGAGCATCGCCAGATCGGACTGGTCGCCTCGGCTTCGGTCGCCGCCTACGACGCCGGACGCATCAAGAGGCACGAGTTCACCCGCCCGGCCAAGGAGGACGACCGGGTGCGTCAGATCGAGGCACTGTCGGCACAGACCGGACCGGTTTTTCTCGTCTATCGGGCGACGTCGGTCATCGACGACCTGCTCGCCGAGGTCGGGGCCACCCGGCCCGAGGTGGATGTCACCGCCACCGATGGGGTACGTCACGAGCTCTGGACCCTGACCGACCCGGCACGCATCGCACAACTGACCGAGGCCTTCGAGGCGCTCGACGCGCTCTACATCGCCGACGGCCACCACCGCTCGGCCGCCGCCGCACGCGTCGCCGCATCACGCTCCTCGGACACGGGCTTTTTGTCGGTCATCTTCCCGCACGATCAGATGCGGATCCTGGACTACAACCGCGTGATCCGCGATCTCAACGGACAGGGGCCGGAAGACCTCCTGGAGCGGCTCGCCGCGAGCTTCCAGGTCGAGCCGAGCGCCGAGCCGGTCAAACCGGCCCGACCTGGCGAATTCGGCCTGTACATGGACAGCCGCTGGTATCGTCTGACGCTCGACCCGAACCTGATCCCAAGCGACGACCCGGTCGCTCGACTCGACGTCAGCCTGCTGCAGAACCATCTGATCGGCCCCATGCTCGGCATCCAGGATCCGCGACGCGACGACCGCATCGAATTCGTCGGTGGGATCCGAGGACTGGGCGAGCTGGTCAAACGCGTCGATTCGGGCGAAATGGCGATCGCACTTGCGCTCCACCCAACCAGCATGGACGACCTCATGGCGGTGGCCGATGCGGGCCATGTGATGCCGCCCAAATCCACCTGGTTCGAGCCCAAGCTCGCGGACGGACTGGTTAGCCTCGTTCTGGACTGAACCGCCCCTTTCGCACACGGACAAGGACCCGCGCACGACATCATTCCGGCGCGGGCCGCGCCTATGGAGGCGATCCATCATGGTCAAACCCGTCTACAACCTTCCCGATTCGAATACCGATGACGCAACGGCAATGCGGCATTGGCTCGACACCCTGACACAACATTATCCAGGCGAAGAGCACGCACAGATCGCACGAGCCTGCGAGGCGCTCGCACGTTACCGAGGCGATCACCGCATCGAGACCGGCGAGACCCAGGTCAGGCACGTCCTCTCGACGGCCGACATCCTGGCCGGGCTGCGCATGGACTACGAGACGCTGGTCGCCGCCCTCCTCAACGG
Source organism: Thiorhodococcus drewsii AZ1 (assembly GCF_000224065.1). Lineage (GTDB taxonomy): Bacteria > Pseudomonadota > Gammaproteobacteria > Chromatiales > Chromatiaceae > Imhoffiella > Imhoffiella drewsii. The sequence goes on along the minus strand of NZ_AFWT01000003.1, from coordinate 18,153 downwards.
GTGTCTCAACCAGACCGGCCTGACCGAAGCCCAGATGCAGGAGCAATTCGGCCACAACGTCGCCCACATGGTCGGCGATCTGGCGCGGATCGGACAGATCGCCAACGTAAACGCCATCATCGCCGCCAAGGATCAGCCCCAGCACGAGGAGAATCTGCGCCGACTCCTGCTCGGCATCGCCGAGGACGTGCGCGTGGTGCTGGTGGTGCTGGCCGAGCGCGTCCATCTGATGCGTGCCATCAAGGACCTGGAGCCCGAACGCCGCACCAAGATCGCCCGCGACACCCAACGGGTCTACGCACCGTTGGCCAACCGTCTCGGCATCTGGCAGATCAAGTGGGAGCTCGAGGACCTCTCGCTGCGCTATCTGCAGCCGGACGAATACAAACGCATCGCCAAACTGATCGCCGAACGGCGCGAGGAGCGCGAACAGTACATCGCGACGGTCATGCAAACCCTGCGCGAGGCCTTCGAGCAAGCGGGTATCAAGGCCGAGATCACGGGCCGTCCCAAGCACATCTACAGCATCTGGAAGAAGATGCGGCGCAAGGGCGTGGATATCGCGGAGATCTTCGATCTGCGCGCGGTGCGCATCATGGTGGAGACGGTCGCCGACTGCTACGCCGCGCTCGGCCTGGTGCACGGACTCTGGAGGCACATCCCCAAGGAGTTCGACGACTACATCGCCACACCCAAGGGCAACATGTACCGCTCGCTGCATACGGCGGTGATCGGCCCGGAGGACAAGTCGCTGGAGGTGCAGATCCGCACCTACGAGATGCACCGTCACTCCGAGTTCGGTGTCGCCGCGCACTGGGCCTACAAGGAGGCCAAAGGGCATGACGCCGAGTTCCAGCGCCGTCTGGTCTGGATGCGCAACTGGCTGGAGCTCAAGAACGAAAGCGACGACTCCAGCGATTTTCTGGAGCGCTTCAAGGCCGAGTTCGAACCGGTGCACATCTATGTGCTCACACCTCAAGCCAAGGTAATCGAGCTGCCCAGGGGCGCGACGGCGCTCGACTTCGCCTATGCCATCCATTCCGAGGTCGGCAACCGCTGCCGAGGGGCACGGGTCAACGAGCGCATCGTTCCGCTCAATCAGGCACTCAACAGCGGCGACACGGTCGAGATCCTGACCCAGAAAAATGCCGTCCCCAGCCGCGACTGGCTGAGCCCGCACCATGGGTATCTCACCACGGCCCGGGCGCGCAACCGGGTGCGCCAGTGGTTCAAGCAGCAGAACCTGGAGCACGACCTGCACGAGGGTCGCATCGCCCTGGAGCGCGAGATCGCTCGGCTGGGAATCGTCGAGAAGCCGCATCCGGACGATCTCGCGCCCAAATTCAACTTCAAGCGCGGCGAGGATCTGCTGGCCGCGATCGGACGCGGCGATCTCGCGGTCGGGCAGGTGGCACGCCAGGTCGGCGAACCCAAGGCGGAAGAGCCCAAGGACAGCGAACCCAAGATCAAGGCGCCGCCGAAGCACAAGACGACCCAATCCAGTAGTGCGGTCGTTGTGGAGGGGGTCGACGACCTCATGACCCAGATGGCCCAATGCTGCAAGCCGGTGCCCTACGACGAGATCGTGGGCTTCGTCACCCGTGGCCGGGGCGTCACCATCCATCGCCGGAGCTGTTCCAACATACGCCATCTGCCCACCGACGAGGCCGAGCGACTCATCCAGGTCCGCTGGGCGGACCAACCCGCCAAGGTCGCCTATCCGGTCGATCTACTCGTCATTGCGGGCGACCGCAAGGGGCTGCTGCGCGACATCTCATCGACCTTCTCCGACGCGGACATCGACGTCATCGGGGTCAACACCCATTCGGAGCGGAGCACCGACACCGCCTCCATGCGCTTCACGGCCGAGATCCAGGACGTGGGGCAATTGGACCGCCTGATCGCCAAGCTCCAGCAGATCCCAGAGGTGCTGGAGGTCCGTCGTTCCTATTGACGCCAAGAAGGGACGCGCCGGGCGCCAATACCTCATGTCCACCCAATCGGGACGATCGACCATGCAGAGTCAGTCGGAGAATCGGGACGCGATCCGCCACGACGGGACGTCACTGCGCGCCATCGCCGCCAAGTTCGACGTTTCAGGCCCTATCGACACCCTCGGGCGCTTGGGCCAAGGACTCATCAACGACACCTTTCGGCTCGATACGGGCGGACTGAGCTACATCCTGCAACGCATCAATGGTGCCGTATTCCCGCAACCCGAGCAGATCATGGCGAATCTGCTGACGCTCTCCGAGTTCCTGCGCAAGCGCGGAACCACAGAGCCACGCTTGCCCACACTCATCCTCGCCCGAGATGGACGGCCCTTCGTCCGGGATGGGGACGGCCATGTCTGGCGGCTGATGGAATTCATCGCTGGGACACGCACATTGAGCCGGATTGCGCATCCAGATCAGGCCTCCGAGGTCGGGCGCATTCTTGGCGGCTTCCACGGCACCCTGTCCGAACTACCAACGGAGCGGCTCGGCATCTCGCTCCCCGGCTTCCATGACACACCGGGTTATCTGAAACGCTTCACGGAGATCTCGGACCGGCGGCGCGACATCCCTCTCGACGCCGATCTCGAAGAGGCGTACAGCTTCGTCGCGGCACGGCATACGTTGGCCAATGTTCTAGAGCGGGCGCGCGATCAGGGGCGTCTGCCGACGCGCATCACGCACGGCGATCCCAAGCTCGACAACATCCTTTTCTCGGCCGACGAACGCGCGTCCGTCGCACTGATCGACCTGGACACGGTCCAACCGGGCCTGGTCCTTCACGATCTGGGCGACTGTCTGCGCTCATGCTGCAACCGACACGGCGAGGGAATACGCGAGGCGGAGACGGCCGAATTCGATCTAGGAATCTGTGCGCGAATCCTGGCCGGCTATGCCGAGGGATCTGGACCTCTGTTGCGGCGGGAAGAGGTGGGCCTGCTGTATGAGGCCGTCCGACTGGTACCGTTCGAGCTGGGTCTACGCTTTCTGACTGATCACCTGGAAGGGGATCGCTATTTTCGCGTGGATGAACCGGGACGGAATCTGCTCAAGGCGCAGGTGCAATTCGCGCTGGTGCGCAGCATCGAGCGACAGGAACGCGAGATCCGCGCCGCGATCGAGGAGGCATTCGGCTGAGCCCCCTCAATCGACCTCGCAGCCGACCGTCTCGCCGTCGTCCGCCTCCTGCAATTCCTTATGGCGACTCAAGATGTAACGTCCGAGCAACTCGCGCGCGTTCTCTTCCAATGGATCGAAACGAATCCCCAACTGGACGTGTTCGTCATCGAGCTGGCTATGGCGCACCACGTAGCCGAGCAGACGCACGTATTCGACCTGCCCGGGCAGAATGAGCTCAAGACCCTTCAGCTGCCCCTCGATGCTCGGCAATTGATCCGCGCGCTGTTCGATCGCCATCCCCGTATAGGACAGATTGACCACGCGCGGCTGATCCAGAAGACCGCTGCTGTCGCGAATCCGTATCTCCTCGCTTGGAGGAACACGCCAGCTGCGCGAACGCTCGCCGCCCTCCAGAATCTCGGGGACGCCGATATCCAACGTCAACTCGCCATTTCCGACGCGGTTGCCCAATTTGAGCGGAAACCGCAGACGATGCCCCTTCCAGCCGGCTTGCAGCTCGATACGCGGGCTCTCCGAAAACGCATCCAAGAGACCGGCTGCGTCCTTTGGAACACGCAGCCAACCACCCACCTCTTCGTCCGATTCCGAATCGGCATAGAGCTGGCGGATGTACTCCAGTTCGTCGGATGACAGAATATCCTGGTCGGATGAAGACACTGCTGATTACCCAAAAGGCGTTCCAAGACATTGAACGCAAATGATATTCGACGACTCGATTCGAGACCGCATCACCCCATTGCCTAGGACGAAAAACACCCAGACATGGAAGCGATATAGATTTCAGACAATTATCCCTTTCACGGGTTCGCGTCAGTTGACGCGAATCAACTGATCGTCACGGGCCAGGCAGCGTATCGGTGGCTTTCGCCTCGAAATGCGCCCGATCAGTGCCAGTCGCATCGAGCAAACCTATGCTTGACGCCGAAACCAGCTATTCGGGTCAGCCATGAACGCCTCGCTCGATCATATCCATTTTCTGCTGCGACGGCTCCATTCGCTGTTCGGATTGATCCCGATCGGGGCCTTCCTGACCTTCCATCTCTGGGAGAACTCCCAATCCCGCTTCGGTGCCGATCATTACAACCTTGAGGTCGTCTCCGCGCTACAGGAGATGAACTACCTCCCCTTCATCGAACTCTTCGTCATCGCACTGCCCCTACTCTTGCACGCCGCCTATGGCCTGGCCATCAGCGGCCAAATGCGGGCCGAACTCTCTCGCTATCCCTATGCACGCAACCGTTTCTATTGGCTGCAGCGCATCTCGGGAATCGGCATTCTCGCCTTTCTGCTGTTCCATGTCGGCACGACACGCATCCAGGGACTCTGGCAGCCAGCCGTCCGGGACGATCTCTACGGACACATGCAGACTCTGCTGACCGACCCGCTGGTCTTCGGACTCTATACGCTGGGCCTGCTACTGTCGGTCTTTCATCTGGTCAACGGCCTCTCGACCATGGCAATCGTCTGGGGTCTGACCACCTCGGCCCAGGCACAGCGGTTGTTCGGCTATCTCTGCATCGGCTTGGGTCTTCTGCTCGGGGCGATCGGCATCCACGGGCTGCTAGGCTTCCTGCCATGAAGATCCCACTACAGGCCATCGTCATCGGGGGCGGGCTCGGTGGACTCTGGGCCGCACTGCGAATCGCCGACGCCGGATTCCCGCTGCAGCTGTTCTCGCTGTTCGAGGTCAAGCGCAGCCACTCGGTGTGCGCCCAGGGCGGTATCAACGCGGTGCTCGACACCAAGGGCGAACGCGACTCGGTCCGCCAGCACATCATCGACACCATCAAGGGCGGCGAGTATCTCGCCAATCAGCCCCCGATCAAGAGCCTGTGCGAGCACGCCCCTGGACTGATCCGAACCTTCGAGCGCATGGGCGTCACCTTTTCACGCACCTCGGAAGGCATTCTCGATCAGCGTCTCTTCGGCGGAGTCAAGAACAGACGCACCTGTTTCGCGGGCGCCAGCACCGGTCAGCAGCTTCTGTACGGGGTCGATCAACAGGTTCGACGGCTGGAATCGCTGGGACGAATCGAAAAATTCGAGTGGTGGGAGTTTCTCTCGCTGCTCCAGGACGCCGACGGAACCTGTCGCGGTATCGTCGCCATGGATCTTCGAAGCCTGGAGGTGCGGGCCTTCCCCGCCGAGGTGGTCGTCCTGGCAACTGGCGGTTTCGGCCAACTCTACGCCCCCAAGACCACGACCTCGACCAACTGCACCGGCGCCGCCGCGAGCCGCTGCTATCAGCAGGGTGCCCGATTCGCCAACGCCGAGTTCTTCCAATTCCACCCGACGGCAATGCTCGGCAACGACAAGACCCGGCTCATGAGCGAGGCCGCACGCGGCGAGGGTGGACGCATCTGGGTGCCGCGCAATCCGGGCGAGCATCGTCCACCGCGCTCGATCCCCGAGGGCGAGCGCTTCTATTTCCTGGAGGAGTTTTTCCCCGCCTACGGCAACACGGTCGCCCGTGACGAGGCGGCGCGCGCCATCTGGCGCGTCACCCGCCAGATGGGGCTCGGCATCGGCGGCTCGGACCGGGTCTATCTGGACCTGACCCATCTCGATCGCGGGTTCGTCTCGAAACGTCTGGGCGCCATCCTCGATATTTATCGCAAATTCGCCGGAACCGATCCGCTGAACGCACCGATGGAAATCTTCCCTGCCGCCCACTATCCCATGGGCGGTCTCTGGGTCGACTTCGAGCGCGACGCATCGGGCGGCATGCGCCCAGGCAGTCCGAGCAATCAGGCCACCAACATTCCCGGACTCTACGCCTGCGGAGAATGCGACTATGCCTACCATGGCGCCAACCGCCTGGGCGCCAACTCGCTCCTGTCGGCGAGCTTCTCAGGCCGGGTCGCCGGCGAGTCGGCGGTCAGCTATCTGAAAGGGTTAGTGCGCGACTCGGCGGTGCCGAGCGAAAGGATGCTGCGTGCCGAAGTCGAGCGTCAGACCGCTATCAACCAGGCATTCATGGAATCGGATGGACCAGAAAACCCCTACCGTCTCCACCGCGAGTTGGGCGAACTCATGACGTCCAAGGTCGGTGTGGTACGCACCAATCCCGACCTGGAGATGGCGCTCGAAGAGCTGCAGAGGCTGCGCGAACGGCTGAGATCGGTGCACCTTGGAGACAGTCGGACCTGGGCCAATCAGACACTCGCATTCACCCGCCAATTGCGCGACATGATCGAGCTGGCCATGGCGGTCGCCCGCAGCGCCTTGGAACGCGACGAATGCCGGGGCGCCCATTACAAGGCCGCGTTCAAGATCCCGATCCCGGACGGCACGTTTCCCGGCGACCCGGAGTACGAGGACTATCGGATGCGCTGGAAGACGAACAACGATCGCTGGCTGAAGACGAGCGTTGCGGAATGGACTCCGGACGGCCCCAGAATCCGCTACGAGGAGGTGGATCTCAGCGTCTATCCGCCAACGGATCCACGCGACTATCGGTGAGGCCCAAGATGAAGGAGTGGATACATCTCAGAATCCGCCGCCAGGATGGACCCGAAACGCCACCCTATTGGCAGACGTTCAGGCTGCCCTATGCGCCAGACCAGAATGTCGTCTCGGTACTGATGTGTCTGCGAGAGAATCCGATGACGACCGACGGCCGCCAGGTCGAACCGGTGGCCTGGGATCACAACTGCATGGAGGAGGTGTGCGGGTCCTGCGCCATGTCGATCAACGGGGTGCCGCGCCCGTCCTGCTCGGCGCTGATCGACGATCTGGAGCAGCCCATCGTGCTGGAGCCGCTACCCAAGTTCCCGGTGGTGCGCGATCTGCTGGTGGACCGCGCGCGCATGGATGCAGGACTGCGCCGGGTGAAGGCATGGATCGAGATCGACGGCATCTGGGACATCCATGAGGGCGCGCCCCGTATCTCGCCGGCCGAATGGTCCGCCAGCTATCTCTACAGCCGCTGCATGAGCTGCGGCTGTTGCATGGCGGCCTGCCCTCAATTCGGCCCCCAATCGGATTTCATCGGACCCGCGCCTCTAGCCCAGGTCCGACTCATGAACGCCCATCCCACCGGTCGCTACGACAAGACCGAACGGCTGCATCGCATCATGGCCTCAGGCGGACTGAGCGATTGCGGCAACGCCCAGAATTGCGTGAGGGTTTGCCCCAAGGAGATCCCTCTGACGACTGCAATCGGCGAATTGGGTCGTCAGACCACGCTTCAGTCGTTGAAGGACCTATTTGGCCAAGGTTGAGCGAAGACCGGAGCGGTAGCTGGATTGCAGCTGTCTCAGCGCCCGTGGCTCCTGATCGTTCGAGACATCCTTGCCACACAGACGAAAATAGACGTCAGCGAACTCCCGGTCGGCGCCAAGAATATGTGCGAGCAGCCAATCGGAAAGAATGCACTGGATCGACTCGTCGAAGACGTGCAGCCCCTCCGCCCGCCATTCCCGCAGCAAGGCGGTGAACTCGGCCAACAACAGGGCATGCTCGCTCTGATGTTCGCCAACACCCTCGTAGTCGAACGCGCGCATGAACTCTTCCTCGCGCTGCAGATGCTGACGCATCTCGTCGCCCAGTTGGCTCAAGGCATCCAGCAATGCCATCGCATCGCCGGAACGTCCGGCCGAGGCCTCGGGACAGAATCGCACGCAGATATCGCTCAGCCTTTCGATCAGGGCGCGATGGTCTTTATCCAGGACATCGATGTGCAGTGACCACTCATCGCGCCAGGTTAAAAGTTTTGACATAGAATCCTCCATCTCTCGGGCCGGTCGACCCGATCGTTATAGATGGCGCCGAAGCGCCGAACTGACGTGGCTTCTGGGACGGCGGACGTCCCAAACGGCTCCCTGTCTTGCTTGAGCGATCGCAGTGACTTCGCCGAGTCTTCAGCGAGCAACAGGAAAAGGCAGGATCCGCCCTTCCCAAACCCCGCCCTCTTCCACGAGCCGCCGCTCAAGCGTCTTAGCGACCTCCGATGCCAGGTCGGACAAGAGTCGCCGCTGAATGTCCTTTAGGCCACTAAAATAGTAGATCACTTCGCAGGAAACGGGAGTGGAAAGCAAGTCCCGTCGGACGACCGGACGCCAGGCGATCCGAATCAATCGCCCGCCCTCACCATTGCGATGGGCATAACCCCCGACAGCGTCGACGAAGACCACCTCGTCGCGATCGATGACGGCCAGATACTGCATCGAACGAATAGGCACGAAGACGCCCTTGTCACCCGCATCCCGACGCAGCGATGCCAGCGCGCCATAGAGACTGGCCGGAATACGGGTCTGCTCGCGGGCGACCTCGCGATCGGGTCGAAAGAAGGTCTCGCGCACGAAATAGCTGGACATGAACCCCTCCAGCGCTGGGACGCCAGGCGCCTCAATCGCCCTCGTCGAGTTCGGGATTCCACCCGGCCGCGCGGGCCTGGGCGATGGCCGCGTCGTAGATGCGCGCATGACGCTCGCGCAACTCCGGCGGCAGATTGGAAGCCAGATGGCCATAGGGCTCCCATGCCGCACTCACCTTGTCGTAGAGTGCGTCGATGCCCTGGATGGTCCAGCCCTCGCAGGTCTCCTCCTCGGGCAGCAGGCCGAAGACCCAGGCGTCGCGAATGATATTGGCCGTTGGAGTCATCCCGCCCTGTTCTTGTTGATGAATGCCTTCGTAGATCTTGGATTTCATGATGTCATCTCTCGCATTGAATCTGGCCCGTCGCCCCATCCCGCTACATCGCGGCACATCCCCCTTTTCACCAAGCACTCCGAAGAGGAGCCAGCATGACTGACACCCTGATCGACCTCATCCGTCACGGCGAACCCGAGGGAGGACAACGCTATCGCGGCGGTGGAACGGACGATCCGCTCTCCGAATTGGGCTGGGACCAGATGCGCGATGCACTGGGAGAATCGGCCCCCTGGGATCGCATCATCACCTCGCCCATGATCCGCTGCCAGCACTTCGCAACCGAGCTGGCCGAACGACATGGCCTGCCGCTCGCGATCGAGCCCGCCTTTCGCGAGGTCGGCATGGGCGTCTGGGAGGGCCGCGCGCATGCCGAAGTCGCCGAAAGCGAACCGGAAGCATACGCCGCCTTTTATCGCGACCCGGTCGGCTCCCGTCCAGCAGGGGCCGAGCCGCTGGACCGTTTCTGCGCGCGCGTGGCCGAAGCCTTCGATCGCCTACTGGAGACCGACGCCGACCGGCATGTGCTGATCGTCTGTCACGCGGGGGTCTCTCGGGCTGTCGCCGGACATGTGCTCCACATGGAAGCGGAACGCTGGTACGGCATCAACATCGACTATGCCGGCATCAGTCGTGTCCGCTCGGGACGCTTCGGCCCCGTCGTGGACTTCATCAACCGCCACCGGCTATAGGCCAATCCTGCAGATCACCGGAAAACAGCGTCAGGACAAGGCTTTGAGCCGACTGCGGAGCACTTCTGGGTTTATACTTGAGCGTTTTCCGAATCATCGCAACGCCCACAATGCACCGTACCGACGATCTGCGCATCCGCGAAATCACCCAAGTCCGCTCCCCGAACGAACTGCATCAGGAATACCAGCTCACCGAGAAGGCAGCGGACACCGTCTACAATACGCGCCACGAAATCCAGCGCATCCTCCACGGCAACGACGACCGCCTGCTAGTCGTGGTCGGCCCCTGCTCCGTGCACGATCCAGAAGCCGCGCTCGAATACGCCCGGCGTCTCCTGCCGCTGCGCACCGAGCTCGCCGAAAACCTGTTGCTGGTGATGCGCGTCTATTTCGAGAAGCCGCGCACCACCGTCGGCTGGAAGGGACTCATCAACGACCCGAACCTCGACGGCAGCTTCGAGATCAACAAGGGGCTCGGTATCGCCCGCAAACTGCTGCTCGATCTAAACGAGATGGGCATCCCTGCGGGCACCGAGTTCTTGGATCTCATCAGCCCCCAATACATCGCCGACCAGGTGAGTTGGGGCGCGATCGGCGCCCGCACCACCGAGAGCCAGGGCCATCGCGAACTGACCTCGGGTCTCTCCTGCCCAATCGGATTCAAAAACGCCACCAACGGCGACGTCCGCGTCGCCATCGACGCCATCCATGCCGCCGCGCGTCCGCACGTCTTCATGTCGGTGACCAAGGAAGGCCAGTCGGCCATCTTCAACACCACCGGCAACGTCGACACCCACATCATCTTGCGCGGTGGCCAGCGCCCGAACTACGACACCGAGAGCGTCAGCATCGCCTCCGAGAAGATCCTCGAATCCGGGCTGACGCCCAAAATCATGATCGACTTCAGCCACGCCAACAGCAACAAGCGCCCCGAGAAGCAGATCAGCATCTGTCAGGACGTTTCGGGGCAGATCGGCCGTGGCGACCGTCGCATCATAGGCGTCATGATCGAGAGCCATCTGGTCGGCGGGCGACAGAACGTGGGGCCGAACACGGACCTCATCTTCGGTCAGAGCATCACCGACGCCTGCGTCAGCTGGGACGACACCCTACCCATGCTGCACGAACTCGCCGAGGCGGTCGCGAAACGCCGTAGCTGCTGCTAATCCATCGGCCCCGTCAATGCGGGGCCTATTGAACACCTTTCGTCTACTGCTGTAAGGTCCCCTCTCGAACTGAGAAGGGGACCCAATCCATGCACTATGCGCCCCGTAACGCCCTGCGCCTCGTAGGTATCGGACTCCTGCTCGCCGGCACGGCCGCTCAGGCCGAGCTTTACAAGTGCAGGGGAACAAACGGGCACACGACCTACCAGCAAACGGCCTGTGAGGCGACCGCCCAATCCGCCGACCTCTCCGTCGACACACAGGCCCCCAAGAACGCCCCATTGGCCGAGGACTACTCGGTCGGGAAACAGCTCGAATCCATGCGCGACGCGCGCACAAAACGTGCCCTGGCGCGCGAACAGGCCCGCCACGCCGAAGAGACGGAACGTGCTCGACGCACTGACACGAACCGCTTCGACGCCGCCAAGTGTGCCAGACACCGCAGCGAGGTTGCGAAGTGGCACCAGAAGGTGCTGAACGGCTACCGCACCCGCAGCGAAAAGGACTTCAACCAGAACAAACTCGCCTACCACCAGGCACTGGTGGAACGCTATTGCGAATGAGGGACCGACTCCACCCCGTAACCCGGATGGAGCGAGAGCACAATCCGGGCACCCTCGCCGACTGGCGCGGCGGTGAATTCGACGAACGGTGTCGTCACAGTCGATTCAGATAGCGCTTTCCACCCAGCCGACGGCTCTGATCCAGAATCCAGTCGGCGCGCCATCGCAACCGCTCCGACGGCCGGTCGAGCTGATAGATTCCGGGCGCGGGCAGCACTCCGATCAGCAAGGCAGACTCTTCAGGCGTGAGTTCGGTGGCGGAGTGGTGGAAATAGCGCCGGCTGGTAGCCTCGATCCCGTAGGTACTGGGGCTGAACTGGGCGATGTTGAGATAGACCTCCAGGATGCGCTCCTTCGGCCAAAGCGATTCCACCGCCAGCGTGAACCAGGTCTCCACCAACTTGCGCCACCAGCCCGAGCCCGGCCAGAGAAAGAGATTCTTCACCGTCTGCTGGCTGATGGTGCTGGCGCCGCGCAGACGACCGCCTTGAACATAATCGGTCACCGCATGACGGATCTCAATCAGATCGAACCCCAAATGATCCGGAAAACGCTGATCCTCCCCCGCGATGGCGGCCAAACGCATGCTGGCCGGAATACGCTCCCATGGAATCCAGACATGCTGGTAATAGGGCGGGTGCTGGTCGAGGCGCCAAACGTTATAGGCATGCCGCAGCATGAAGGCCGAAGCGGGCGGATCCACCCAGCGCAGGATGCCGACCAGCAGCAAGCTGGACAGCATGAGAAACACGAGCATCGCGACCGCCCCACGCCAGATCCAAACCAATAGACGCGCCCAGAGGCCGAGACGTCCCGCCAGGATTCCATCACCTCGCTCGGGCAATGGGTCCGACGCCATCTCCGGCTCGGGATCGGCAACCGCCGCCTCCGTGGACAATTCGCCCAGGGGGACACCCTCGCCTTCGATCGACTCGGGCAAATCGACAGGTTCGAGGGTCTCCGACAGGGGATCGGAGCCGTCGCGACAAGCGGAGGGCGGGTCATGGATTGGCACGGGAGAGCAAGGATAGCGGCTGGTCCGGAAGGCGTTCCAGAAACGAGTCGAATACGGACCAGAAAATGGACGATCCCGCGCGCCCTCTCAAGTCGTACGCATCGTCTCCCGGTTCGAACCGATTAGCGGGGATTCAGCTCGGGCAGCGCGGCCCAGCGCACGCGACCGACTGCACGCCGGCCATGCAGCAACGCGGCCCGACGCCCAACCTGTCCCATCAGCTCGCGCTTCCAACGACCGAAGTCGAGCGGCCGGTGAGCGAAACGCGCCGCGTCCATCTGGTCCATGAGCCGCTTCAGCACCGCCGGATCGGCACCTGGACGATAGAGCCGGATCTGACGCATCAGCGACGATTGGGTGAGATCGCCATGCGCGGACAGACAGACGCGCGACTCGGCCTCGAACAGACGGCACCATTCGGCCGCTGTCTCGGCCCGGTTGGCGCGACGCACGCAATGCAGGAAGCGACTGCTCGGGCTCATCGACCGGTACCAGGCCGATCGCACTGCCTCCCGCAGGGACCCCAGCGTCCAGCCGCCCAGATAGCGTCGTAACAGCACAACGATCAGACCCAACCCGACGACCAGGCCGCGCCACCCGAGTTTCAACAGATCCGCCCCGGCCTGGAGCGGACGACCGCGATAGAGCACGCCGACCCAATAACCGGCCACCAGCAGCATGAGCGCACCGACCGGCAGCCAGACCTTGAGCCAAACCGAAGCGGAGAAGGCGCCCGCGGACAGACCGAACGGCCCGCCACCGCGCACGTTCAGGGTCTTGAGCGGCAACCGCGTCACCTCGCGCACGCCCCGCTCGACGTTCCACCAGGCGATGCTCATCTCGGGCAGGGTGATCCGACCGCCGGTTTGGGGCACCAGGGTGTAATACTCGGTGCGGCGCGCGAGCAGACGACGTTTGTCGGAGGAGAGCTGGGTGTCGGTCAGGGTCTGCTCGCGATAGACGCGGAAGCCTTCGCCGCGCAACTGACTTTCAAGACTCGGCAGCTGGACCGCCGTGGCACCGGCAGCCGAGATGTCCAGGGTCAGGGTCACCGGCTGACCCGGCTCCAGCATGCCCTCGCGATCCAGCGTCGACTTGAGACTCAGCGACTCCAGCGGCAACCAGGGCTGCACCGATGACATGGAGGGCCGCACCTGCAGCCGCACCGGACGTTCGGTCTCGGCCTCGAAGCGCTGGCCGTTGGCCCAACGCCCCAGCGCACGAATCGGCGGCAATTCGAGCTCACCCGTGCGCAACGAAACCAGTGTGGCGACGAAGCTGTTGACCACCTCGCGCCGGCCATCGATCTGGCGCGAATCGGTCGTCGGTCCCTCCAGCGTTTTCATCAGCACATCGTTGGTCGACGGCAATTCCAGATCCAGCGTGCTCGGACTGCTCTGACTCACGAGTTCGAGCGTCAAGACCACCGGCTGTTGGAGATAGGGTGCGGATTCGACGAGCGACCAGCTCAAACTGGGCGCAGCCGGACCCGACGAACGCCCAGAGGGCGGAGCATAGGACGACGGCCAACCCGAGGGATAACCAGGCGCGCCATAGGACGGCTGACTCGGTGCGGACGGCGGATAGGTCGGCGGCACACCCTGGGCATTGCTCGGCGACAAGGGACGATACTGGGGCGTCGCGGGCTGAGCGGGCGCGCCCGTGCTGGGTGCCTGTCCTTGGGGATTGGGGGCTTGACCATAGCCCGGCGGCTGGCCGTAATAGTGCGGCGCATAGTAGCCCCGACCTGGATAGGGCTGCATCGGGTAGGGCTGGCCGTAATAGGGCTGAGCCTGGGCAGCGCCCAACAGACAGCACAACATCAGGCCAATCAGCCAAGGCCATCGCCCGCTCCAGGAATCGGCGGATGTCCTCACCACGGCCTCACCTCCCGCCAGCCACCCGTCATACCCTGTATCTGGCGCATCTCATCGAGTCGGAACTGGTTGCGAATCAAAAGGCTCGAGTCTCCCTGAATCTGTCGGAGACGCTGTTCCATGACCGCCATGCCCGGACCGCCCATCGCCCGCATCCCCTCAAGCGAGGGCATCTGGCCCTCATTGGTCTGGGCGTCCATATCGACACCGGGCTGACGACCGAGCTGGTCGAACCGATCGACCGCACTGGCATCGCGCGCGTCGAGCGACGCTGGAAGACGCATGCTCTCAGCGCCGGCCGGTCCAGGACCGCCACCGCGCCGCTCGCTCGCCGGACGATTCGGGTCCGAGCGTCCCCCATCGCCTTCCTCCGACTTGGGCCGATCGCCGCCTTCGCCCTCCTCGCCCCGATCGCGATCCGAGCGGCCCTTGGAGCCCTCGCCATCCTCGCCCTTACCCGGCCCCTGCTCGCGGGGCTCGTCGCCGCCCGCGCCCTGGTCCTCGGCGTCGCGCTCGGAAGACTCGCGCCGACCGCGCTCATCGCCCTTCTCTCCGCGCCCCGACTCCTCGCTCGTCGAATCATCGCGACGGCTCTGAGCGTCCCGTTTCGCATCCTCGCCACGGTCTCCGCGCGCATCGCTGCTCGACTCACGCTCGCCCGACTCACCGTCCGCATCGAGACGCTCACCGCCCTTGCCACGCGCATCGCGGTCCGCGTTCCGCCGATCACCGTTGGCCCGATCCTGATCCTCGCCCCGATCGCCGCTTCCATCGGTGGTCTCGCGACTGGAGGCCCCGTCCTGGCCGCTCGACGCATCGCCCTGGCCGGAATCCCCTTGCTCGGCCGTCGACTCTCCGCCCGATTGATCCCCGGAACCACCTCCCTGACCGCTCTCGCCGGATGAACCCTCTCCGGACTGCTCCTGCTGCTCCGATCCGGATGAATCGGACGGCTGAGGCTCGCCATCGCCCGACTGCTGTTGCTGATTGTCCTGCTGCTTCTCGTCCTGTTTCTGACCGGACTTCTGCTGCTGGGATTGGGAGTCCCGCGACTGCTCCGACTCCTGCTTCTGGCCCTGCTGGGATCGTTCCTGCTCAGACCGCGTCTCCTCGGACGATGTCTGTTTGGACGCATCCTTGCGTTGCTCGTCTGTCGAGCGGTCGCCGGACTGAGCGTCCGCCGCCTTATTGAGTTCTTTCTTGGGGGTATCGGTCCGGTCGCGGAACTGCTCCTGTTCGAGCCTGGCCAGCATGGAGCGCGTCAATGCCAGATTGAAGGCCGCATCCTCGTGGGAAGGATTTCCGGCCAGCACGTCCTCGTAGGCCTCGGCCGCACCCATGTAATCGCCGAGCTTGAAGCGGGCATTGCCCTGGTCGTAGCGGGCCGACTCGCGGAAGGCGCCCGAATCCACCGCGCCGAATGCACGCTCGGCCTCGGCATACCGCCCGGCCCGATAGAGCGCGACACCACGCCGATAGGGATCCTGGAAAGACTCGGCGGCCTCGGCGTAATCGCCTGAGCGATAGGTCTCGTAGGCCCGCTGCGCGTCGGTCTCGAACCAGCCCGCGTGCGCGGGCGAAACCGTCAGATAGAAAACGGGAACCGCAAAGGCGCAAAGGACGCGAAGACAAATCATCGAGACCCTTTGCGCTCTTCGTGTCCTTTGCGGTTCAAAAATTCTTGCTCGAATCATCATTGAGCATCCTCGGTCTGACGGGCCGGACGGCGTCGGCGTGACGGCAGACTGCGGAACTGCGGGATCAGCAGCACGGCCAGAAGCAGCACGGGCAGCCAATAGCGCTCGTTCCAGATCCGGGTGCGGGCGTCGCTCGCCTCGGGCGGAAGTCGGCTGGTGGCGGCGGCCTCGAGGATCTGCTGGGTATCCGCGTCGCGGAAATCGGCGCGCAGATAGAGCCCCTTGCCCCGCGCCGCCAGGGATTCGAGCAGCGGCTCGTTCAATGCGGAACGCACCGGCGCGCGGTTCGGATCGCGCGGATCCACCACCACGCCGCCCTGGGGCGCCGGGACGGTCGCGCCCTCAGGCGTGCCGACGCCCAGCACGTGCAGCCTCACACCCTGGTCCGCAAGACGCCCCACCTGATCCGCAAGCCCCGGCTCCTCGAAGTCGCCGTCGGAGATGAGCAGAATGGAGCGTGCGCTGTCCTCGGGCAGACCGGCGAGCAAGCTCTCGGCGCGGGTGAGCGCGCGGGTCGGACTGCTGCCCTGCAGGTTGGGACTGGCCAGATCGGCCGAGAGCGCCGGCAGGGCGTTGAGGATGCTGCCGATGTCCTCGGTAATGGGCGAGAGCACGTGCGGCACGCTGGCGAAGACGATCAGCCCCAGCCGTACCTGCCGGTCCTGGACGATGAGATCCTGCAGCTCCTGGCGGGCGCGGCCGAGCCGGTTCGGGCTCACGTCCTCGGCCAGCATGGAGCGCGAGATGTCCAGCAGCACCAGCAGGTTGTTTCCCGGATGGAAGAGGCGGATGTCGCGATAGTCCCAGCGCGGCCCGGCCATGGCCGTCAGCAGCAGGGTCCAGAGCAGACACCAGCGCAGAAAGCGGCCCCAGCGCTCGGAGGTCTTGAGATCGCGCGTGCCGGTCAGATAGGGCAGCAGATGGGGATCGGCATAGCGATGGATGGCGCCCTGGGCCGCCTTGGCCGCGCTGCGGGCCAGCCAGACGGCGACCGGCAGGATCAGCAGCAGGCCGAGGAACCAGAGCGGCTGGTCGAAATGGAAGCCCGTGTCAGTCACTGGCGAACCTGCGTACGAAGCGCTTGCGTCCCTCGGGGAAGAGCCCCAGGCCGAGCAGGGCCAGGAGCGCCATCCCCAGGGGCCAGCGGTAGAGTGGTCGAGGCAGATAGGCGGTGCGCGCCTGGGCCTCGGTCTTTTCGAGCTGTCCGATGCGCGAGGAGATCTCCTCCAGGGCACGGGTGTCGGTGGCGCGGAAATAGCCGCCGCCGGTCAGGTTGGCGATCTCGCGCAGGGTGTCCTCGTCCATGGTGAGATCCTCGCGGTAGCGCACGCTGCCGTCCTCGAAGATGGGGATGCTGGTCTGGTTGCTGCCCACCCCCACCACATAGATGCGCACCCCGGCCGCGCGGGCCAGCATGGCCGCCTCCTTGGGCGCGAAGCTGCCGGCGTTGTTGTCGCCGTCGGCGATCACGATCATGACCCGCGAGCCCTCGGGCCGCTCGCGCAGTTTCTTGACGCCGAGCGCGATGGCGTCGCCCAGCGCGGTCGCCGGACCGGCGATGCCGGGCACCACGCCGTCGAGCAGCTGACGCACCGCATGCCGGTCGAGACTCAGCGGCGAGAGGATGAACGCCTGGCTGCCGAAGAGGATGAGCCCGACCCGGTCGCCATCACGCGCGTCGATGAAGCGCCCCATGACGCCCTTGACCACCGCCATGCGGTTGACCTGACGGCCCTCGACGCTGAAGTCGAGCGCCTCCATCGAATGCGAGGCGTCGACCGCGATCATGAGGTCGTAGCCGGGCGTGCTGATCTCGGTGTAGGGGGTCAGCCACTGAGGACCCATCAGGGCCAGGACCAGACCGAGCCACAACAGATAGAGGAGTGCGCGATGCAACCAGCCGGCGAGCTGCAGACGCGGACGGCGCGCGTTGAAGGCGGTTCGCAGCTCCTCCAGCGCCGGATGCAGCAAGGTGTCGCGGCGCCCTTCCAGCCCCCCCTCCGGCTGGACGCGCCGATCGGGCCAGAAGCGGGCGATCAGCAAGGGCAGCGGAAGCAGCAGGGCGGCCCAGGGCCATTGGAACTCAAACATGACCGCCCTCCCCCGTCGGCGAGACGGCACGACGCCGGCCCGGCAGTCGAAGCCGACGACCCGAGCCCGACTTGGGCTTGGGGGCGCTCACCCAGCCGTCGGCGGCATCGATCAGTTCCTCCAGCCCGGCGGCCATCGCCCCGGATGGCGCATAGGGCGCGACCAGCAGCGACCGGCCGCGCTCGCGCCAGGGAAAGCCGTTGGGATCCTGCTCCGCCAGCCAGCCGAGCCAGTCCTCGCCGGTCAGCCCGGCGCAGGCGGGCCGG
>NZ_AFWT01000004.1 GCF_000224065.1 Thiorhodococcus drewsii AZ1 | reverse complement strand
GGACGGATCGCGCTCGGCGCGTCCGGTGGCGACGGCATACCGGAATATCTGCCCGCAGTTCTGAAGCGCTCGATGGGCGGTTTCCAGAGCGCCACGGGTCTCGATCCGCCGCACGGTCGCCAGCAGCTCGGGGGCGGTGACAGCGGCGATCGGCCGCGAGCCAATCCAAGGGAAGACATCCAGTTCCAGGCGACGAATGATCTTGCTGGCGTGTCCGGGTGCCCATCCCGGTGAGCGTGAGCCGTGCCATTCGCGGGCGATGATCTCGAAACTGTTGGCGGCCTGGTCCTGCTGGGTGGCCTTCTGTGCCTTGCGGTGCTCGCTTGGGTCGATGCCATTGGCCAGTAGGGCGCGGGCCTCCTCGCGGCGTTCCCGGGCCTCCTTCAGTCCTACGTCGGGGTAGACGCCAAGGGATAGGCGCTTCTCCTTGCCCCCAGATCGATACTTGAGCCGCCACCACTTGCCCCCGGCAGGGGAGACTTCGAGGTATAGGCCGCGCTCGTCGAAGAGCTTGACGGCCTTCTCGGCTGGCTTGGCGTTGCGGATCTTGGCATCGGTGAGCGGCATGTGGGGCAACTCCTTCGGGCCGAAGGGCGGCGAAATGGGGGCATCTGATCTGGCATGTCGGCGGTTGCCCCCGATGCTGCCCCCACGCGAAGGTTGATGTCAATGAATCTCGCTGGACGTTGTAAGACAAATAGGCAATAAAAAACCCGCACTTAGGCGGGCTTGATGACGTTCTTGGATCTTGCTGGACGGGTATTTGGTGGAGCCGAGGGGGATCGAACCCCTGACCTCCGCATTGCGAACGCGGCGCTCTCCCAGCTGAGCTACGGCCCCTTTGAGACGGGTCTCCGAACGTGGGGATGGGCCATTGCTGGCACCCCAGTCGGGCAGAGGGCCATTCTGCACCTAGAGCCTCCTTGGAGACAAGGGGCGGGTGAGAAATAGGGGTTGGCTTGTCGTGGTGTGGGCGGGCGAGACCCGCGCCTAGGTCGAGGCGCGGGTCGGGTGGATGCCTCTAGCGCTGCAGGACGAACTGCAGGACGGCCTTGCTTCCGAAGTAGGCGAGGATGAGGATCACGAATCCGCCGAGGGTCCAGGCGATGGCGGTGCGTCCGCGCCAGCCCTTGCGGAAGCGTCCGACCAGTAGTCCGCCGAAGACCAGCCAGGCGAGGACGGAGAGCACCGTCTTGTGCACCAGGTGCTGGGCGAACATGTTCTCCAAGAAGGCGAAGCCGCTGATCAGGGCGAGCGTGAGCAGGACGAATCCGGCGGAGATCATCTCGAACAGCAGGCTTTCCATCGTCTGCAATGGGGGCAGGGTGCGTACGAATCCGCCAGGGTGGCGGTGGCGTAGATGGTAGTCCTGCACGGAGAGCAGTATCGCTTGGACGGCGGCCAGGGTCAGCAGACTGTAGGCCAGCATCGACAGTAGTACGTGGATCTTCAGCGGCCAGGAGGCCGAGGCGCGCATGAAGCTGACTTCCGCGAAGTGGGTTTCGAGCAGTAGGCTCAACGCGGCGGCGGGCAGCAGGATCAGGCCTAGGTTGTCGACCGGCTTGCTCAGACTGGAGACCAGAAGTAGTGCGATGATGGTCCAGGATGTGAGCGCCAGTGCGTGATAGAAGCCGAGATTGATGCCAGCGCGGCTGAAGATGCTGTCCCAAAGAACCCAGCTATGGAGCGCTAGGCCGAGGAAGGCTACGGCGATGGCCAGCGAACGAGGGGGAATCCAACCCTCCTTGCGGAACAGGCGCATGCCGATGAACAGGGCTGCGGCGATGTAGCTGGCGGTGGCGATGTAGGCGAGGAGGGTGTGAGTCATGTTCTCGACGTCATCTTAAATAAATACGGTGGAACGGGGAACGTATTGTGGTCGTATCGTCCAACA
Source organism: Thiorhodococcus drewsii AZ1 (assembly GCF_000224065.1). Lineage (GTDB taxonomy): Bacteria > Pseudomonadota > Gammaproteobacteria > Chromatiales > Chromatiaceae > Imhoffiella > Imhoffiella drewsii. The sequence continues at coordinate 210,226 of NZ_AFWT01000004.1, read as the reverse complement.
TTGACCCTGCATTATACTCACAAGTCATGTCGTAAGCCGATGGCAATGGTTTTTTCTTGAAATTGCGCCGATTAGGCGCCGATTCGAGGTCGTAGCATGTTCCAAAATCTGCAGGATCGCTTCGAGCGTGTCCTGACCAACCTCCGTGGTCAGGGTCGTTTGACCGACGAAAACATCAAAGAGACCCTGCGTGAGGTCCGCATGGCGTTGCTGGAGGCGGACGTGGCGCTGCCGGTGGTGCGCCAGTTCGTCGAGGACGTCCGCGAGAAGGCGCTCGGCGAGGAGGTGACCAAGAGTCTGACGCCAGGTCAGGTGCTGATCAAGATCGTCAATGACGAGCTGGTCATGCTGATGGGGCAGGCCAACGAGCAGCTCGATCTCATCGCCCAGCCGCCTGCGGTCATCCTCATGGCCGGTCTGCAGGGTTCGGGTAAGACGACCAGCGTTGCCAAGCTCGCTCGCTGGTTGCAGGAGAAGCAGAAGAAATCGGTCATGGTGGTGAGCTGCGACGTCTATCGTCCGGCGGCCATCGAACAGCTGAAGACGGTTGCGGCCGAGGTCGGCGCGGAGTTCTGTCCCAGCCAGGGCGACGAGGACCCGGTGGCGATCGCCACGCGCGCGCTCGACAGCGCACGCAAGCATTTCAAGGACGTGCTGATCGTCGATACCGCCGGCCGTCTGCACGTCGACACCGAGATGATGGACGAGATCAAGTCCATCCATGCGTCGGTGAAGCCGGTCGAGACCCTGTTCGTGGTCGACTCCATGACCGGTCAGGACGCGGCCAACACGGCCAAGGCGTTCGACGCGGCGCTGCCTCTGACCGGCGTCATCCTGACCAAGACGGACGGCGATGCCCGCGGTGGTGCGGCGCTCTCGATTCGCCAAATCACCGGCAAGCCGATCAAGTTCCTCGGTACCGGAGAGAAGACCACCGCGCTGGAGCCGTTCCATCCCGACCGTATCGCTTCGCGCATCCTCGGCATGGGCGACGTGGTGTCGCTGGTCGAGGAGGTTCAGTCCAAGGTCGACAAGGATCAGGCCGAAAAGCTGGTCAAGAAGCTCAAAAAGGGCAAGGACTTCGATCTCTCTGATTTCAAGGAACAGTTGGAGCAGATGAACAAGATGGGCGGCATGATGGGCATGATGGAGAAGCTGCCCGGCATGAACCAGCTCCCGGAGCACGTCAAGAATAAGGCGAGCGACAAGGAGATGGGCAAGCTGGTCGCCATCATCAACTCCATGACCCCCAAGGAACGTCAGTTTCCGGCCATCATCAAGGGGGCCAGAAAGCGTCGCATCGCGGCCGGTTCCGGCACTCAGGTCCAGGACGTGAATCAGCTGTTGAAGCAGTTCGCCCAGATGCAGAAGATGCTCAAGAAGATGAAGGGTGGCGGCATGGCCAAGATGATGCGTTCGATGCAAGGTCGTCTGCCGCCGGGCTTCATGCCGGGCGGCGGTTTCCCTCCGGGCGGCATGCCTCCTGGCGGTGGTGGTTTCCCTATGTGAGGCGGGCGTGCCGCGCGCCGTTTGGGAGAACCAACGGCGCCTGCTTGCGATCCTCATCGTGGCCGTAGGTGCGAATGCATGCGCACGACTTGAGGTGCGTTCCTACGTCCGATCACGTCTCCCCTCCAGCAATCGTAGAGATCGGCATGCAATCGATGGTTACCCACTCACGTTGGCGGAGCGCACACCTCCTTTCTGGATTGTTGCTTCTTCTGCTCCCGGTGGCGGGAGTCGTCGCCTCGCCTTGGGGTGATGTGGCGCGGCCCAACTCCGGGCCGGCGCGTGCGATCGGCGGCTATTCCAACGGCTGTATCGGCGGTGCCGATGCGCTGCCCGAGACCGGGCCTGGCTATGTCAGCGTGCGGCGTTATCGCAATCGCTACTATGGCCATCCCGAGCTGCTCGACTTTATCCGCGATTTGGGGCGTGCCCAGCAGCGTCATGGCGATCGGCTCATGATGGTCGGCGATCTGAGTCAGCCGCGCGGTGGGCTCATGTCCTCGTCGCACCGCAGTCATCAGATCGGTCTGGACGTGGACATCTGGTTCACCCTGGCCGATTCGCCCGCGAATGCACGGGATCGGATGGACAAGCGCGGCGATCCAAACAGCATGGTGACCCCGGATGGTCTAGGCGTCAGCCGTTATTGGACTGACGATCAGCGCTTCCTGCTCGAGACCGCCGCGCGTCATCCGTCGGTCGATCGCATCTTCGTCAATCCGCCGATCAAACAGGCGCTGTGCCGCAGCGCGCGCGGCGATCGCGGCTGGCTGCGCAAGATCCGTCCCTGGTGGGGGCACGATGCCCATTTCCACGTGCGTCTCGTCTGCCCGGACGATAGCCCGCTGTGCCAGAGTCAGGCCCCGGTCCCGCCGGGCGACGGCTGTGGTCGGGAGTTGGCCTGGTGGTTCAGCCCGGAGGCACGCAAGCCGAGCAAAAAGGGCGGTGGCCGACGTGTGCAGCCGACCTTTCCCGCAGCGTGCCGTGCCGTGCTGAAGGCGCCCTGAGTTCGCGCGGCGTCGGTGTTGCCCGATGTCTTTCTGGGCTTGGTTGCGCTGTGCCAGGTTGCGGGAGCTAAAGGACGTCGTAAGGACGTCGTTCCGATGCGGCGGCGATCAATGCGGTTCGGTCGAGGTGCTGGTCGCCTGCTGCTCCTCCGCACCCATTAGCTGGCTCAGGCTGTCTTCATAGAATTCGATGCGTACTCGGGTGGCGGCGAGTCGGGTTTCCGTTTCGTGCAATTCGGTGGCATTGGCCTGGCGGCGGCCTTCTAGGGTGCGCCGTTCTTCGTTCAGTTTGGCAAGTCGTTCTCTGTTCGCCCGCTCGGTCTTTTCGAGTGTCTTGAGGTTGCGTTTGATGTCGCGCAGGATGCCGTTTTCGCCGCGCGTCCAGAATCTGCGTTTACGTCCGCTTTCTGCGGCCTTGGTTTCTGCGGCCCGATTCAGTTTGGTCAGCTGGGCCCGCTCGGTTTCGAGATCCTCGCTCAGGGTGAGTGCGGTCTGTTCGATGCTGGCGATCTGGTCGTTCAGTTTGCGTTCGGTCTCGCGCAGCGTCTGGAGTTCGCTGCCCTGCCGGCCTTCCAGGGCGCGCAGTCGGGCGAGTTCCCCGCGCATGGCCTTGAGACGCATCTGATCGCGTTCGCGTTTGCGCTTCAGCTCCAGCTCGGCGAGCTTCTCGGCGTGGGCGAGCTGTTTGGCGAGTTCGGACTGGCGTGTCTCGGCCTCGCCACGCGCATGCAGGTTGGCGAGTTCGCGTTCGCGCAGACGCCATTCCTCGCGGGCGGCTTCCTGCTCCAAGGCGAGCGCCTCCTCCCGTTGGCGCAGTTCGGCCTCTTGTTGGGTGCGGCTGCGATTCCAGTCCTCGCGTGCCTGTTGTATCTCGGACGCCAGTTCGATTCGGCGCTGGTTGTGCAGCGCCTTGGTCTCGTTGGCGAGCTTGGCCTGGAGCTGATCGGTTCGGATCGCGAGTTCGCGGTCGAGCGCGGCCAGCTCATAGTCGCGGCGTCGTTGCAGATGGGTCCGTTCCTCGCGCAGATTCTCCATGCGCTGGAGCAACGCCTCCTGTTCGAGCGCCTGCTCGGTCAGGAAACGGCGCAGCGGTGCCCGAACCTCGATGAGCGATTGCCGCTCCTGGTAGAAGGAGGCCGGATCGCGCTCGAAGGCGCTCCAGAGCCGCACGAATTCGGCGCTGTTGAGGCGTCGACTGGGTTCCTCTGGCAGCTCGAATCCCGGGATATCGGCAAGCCCGCCCTCCAGATATTTGCGGTACTGCATCTGGATGGTTTCACTGAAATAGGCACGCACCGAGGGCGGCTCGAACAATTTGATGGCGATCAGCGAGAAGAAGAGCACCCCGAGCGCGGCCTGAGCGAAGCCCTCGACCGTTTCGAAATGGGGTACGCTGTGCTCCTCGGGACGGTCGCGGAGCGCCTGCAGCGCCAGCGAGCGCGCGGCGAATGTGAGCTGCGGCGGTGCGGCCTCGACCTGACGCGCGGCGACCTCGACGGCGATGCGCTCGAGCCGACTCTGTCGTTCCTGGCGCAGACGCTCCAGTTCCTCGGTGCGTTCGCGTAGGGCTTTTTCGAGTTGTTCGATGCGTTGTGCGATGGACGCGGTCTGTTGGTCGAGCTCGGCCTGTTTGGCCTTCAGCTGCTGGGCGAGCCGTTCGGCATTGGCCTCCCATTTGCGTGCCTCCCGGCCGCGACCTGCCGGGCGTCCGTCGCGGCCTAGGATCTCGTCTCCGATGCGTTTCTGGGTGCCGGCCAGATCTTGGCGCAGGATCTCCATCACCGGCGCGAATTCCTGCTCGATCAGGGATTGGCGCTCGCGCTCGGTGGCGAGTGAGCGGTTCAGGCGTGCGATTTCGGCCTCAATCGGCGCGGTGCGTTTGGTGTAGAGCGCCTTGGTGTCGCGTGTCTCCCGTGCGATCTCGGATTGCAGCCGCGCTTCGCGTTCCGTCTGGTAGCGCTCGACCTGGCGCTGGTGGTAGGTCGCAATGTCGTCGGCACGGATCAGCTTGCCCAGAAAGGGGGCGGTGACATAGAGCGAGACGGCGACGATGGCGAGCCGTGCCAGGATGCCGATCCACCAGCGCAGCAGCGCGCCGAGACCGCGCTCGGCGTTTGGATTCCAGCGCCGTGCCCGGATCATGGGGCGCTCCGACATGATGAGCGAGGCGTCGACGATCCAGATGACCGAGAACATGAGCGCGAACATGAAGAGCCCGGCCAAGGGGCGCATCCAGGGCGTGTCGTGCGGCACGATCGAGGCCCCGATCAGCCCCCAGACGACGCCTTCGAGGCTCGCCATCAGCAGGATCAGGACCCAGGCGAAGCCGAGCCAGACGGAGACGGCGGGTGTGAGCAGCCGATCGCCGTAGGGACGCAGGCGCAGATAGGTGGTGAATGCAATGCTGGAATGCGGGGACGAGCGAGATCGGTTGTCCATAGTGAGATCTCATGGGAAGGGGGCGAGGCTTGGCCTATTCTATGCTTTCGGTGCGAGCCGGGCATCCGCTCCAGGGTTGCACCGGATCCGTCTGTCCAAGCATGATGTGCCGTTAACATCCGCCGCCCCGACGGCGGTCATTGTGGACAGTCCTTCGAGGTTTTCGACACATGGATCGCCTGACGCGAAACTCCATCATCATCTCCGCCTTTTTGTTTCTGTTTCTCATCGTGACGCTGGCCTGGGACCGCTACGGGGCGACTCCGCGCGTCTGGCAGCTCAATACGCTGCTGGAAGAGGATCCGGTGTTGGCGCAGTCGCCCTATCGCTTCCGGGTCACCGTTTTTCTCAACGGCATCGCAACGCTCACCAGCCCGCTCGCCGACCTGGTCTCGATCGAGACCTATGTGAAGACCGCTGATCCGTCCCTGGCCGACAAGCCGGCGGACGACGCCGCGCTCCAGGCCGCCGAGCGCGCCTTCCGCGAAACCGAGATGCGCGCCATCGCCGTCATGCTGGCCGAGCCCGACGTGGATTCGGTCGTCTGGTCGCTCGACCGGGCCTGGTATCACAAGCACGGCGTGCGTCTGGAGATGACTCCCGGCACGGGTATCTGACGATGGGGTATTTCTATTTCCTGCTCGGGGTCGCAGCCATCCTGGTGCTCTCCATGCTGTTGAGCCTGAGGAAATCCCTGAAACGGCAGTTCGCGTTGCCCTACGTGGCGGATCGGACGTTCTTCACGCCCGAGCAACGGGCCTTCGTGTCGGTGCTGGAGCGTGCGCTTGGGACGGATTACCGGGTCTGCGCCAAGGTGCGGGTGGCCGACGTGGTGGGGCTGCGCGGGCGTCTGTCGCGTGACGATCAGGAGCGCGCCTATCAGCGTCTCGGTGAGCGGCGGTTCGATTTTCTCGTCTGCGCCGCCGATACCTCGGCAATCGTCTGTGCGGTGAATCTGGCCCCGCGCTCGCGTCGCGGAAAGCCGCCGCCGAAGGACATCCTGGACCGCATCTGCGCGGCGGCCGGTCTGCCCTTCGTGCGTATCCGCGAGCGCGACGCCTATGCGCTCGATGAGGTTGCTGCGATCGTTTCGGACGTGATGCAGCATCGCAAGGCGAGCGAGAGGGACGCTGTCCTGCCGCATGCCGAGGCGGAAGCGATGCTGCAGGGGCTGTCGAAGTCGATTCTCGGCGAAGAGCGCGGCGCGCGCCCCGCGCGCGCGCCTGAGTCACCCAGGCGTCGAGAACCGGAGGTCGGCGTCTCAAAACGCCGGGATCCGCTCATCCTGGGGCGGGAGGATATCGAGGACGGGCCCAGTTTCACGATCCAAGACGATTTGGATGAGGTGTCTCCGAGGCCTGGCCGCCGGCGTTGAACCGGCGACGTCGAGGCTCGGGCTACTCGCGCGGTGCGGCTCGGTTGGCCGGGCTGCTTGGGTCGATCCAGATCTGTCCGTTTTCGACGCGCAGTCGATAGGTCGCGATGGGATCCTCGGCCGGTTCATCCAGCGGCTCGCCCGTGTCCAAGCTGAAGCGGCTTCCGTGCAGCGAACACTTGATTCGATCCCCATCGAGACAGCCGAACGAGAGCGGATAGTCCTCGTGGCTGCAATTGTCCTCGACCGCGTAATAGTGTCCGTCGGTATTGGCGACGATGTAGGGGCGGTTCTCGATCAGGACCTTGACGAAGGTGCCGGGCGGAATCGCATCCGTTCGGGCAACGGCGATATAGGGCGCGTCCATCTCAGCCCATCCTCCGCGCGGCCTTACCCGAATCCAGCACGGTTCGGATGCGGTCAGCCGCCTCGGCGAGCGATGCCGCGCGTTCCAGATGATGGAGGATGATCGCCCCGGTGAAGACCAGGCTGTCGTAAGTCGGACCTTTGGCGCCTTCCAATGCGGCGACGCCGGCCTTGGCTGCGGCGATGGCGGTGGCCTGGATGTCGACCGCGACGGCAATCTCGTCGCCCGGTCGGGAGGTTTGGGGGAGATCCTCCGGAAGCGGCACGGCCTTCAGCGACTGATCGATACCCAGTTCGATGGGGTCGATCTCGAAGGGTTGCTCCTCGCCTAGGTTGTGATAGCTGACGCAGGTTCCCTTTTGGCGTAGCGAGGGGATGACGCCGCCTTCGCTGCCGCGGATCATCAGTGCCGAGTCGAAGCCGGCATGACGGGCGAGCAGGGCGTAGATGCGCGGATAGGGCTTGTGGACGTAGCCGGTCACCAAATGGGTGTGTTTGCGCCCGTGGATGGGGCGAGCCATTACCTCGACCGTGGTGATCGCCTGACGCTTGACCATAGCGGCGCGCAAATCGACCAGATTGTGCAGCGGCGCGCAGAAGGACCGCTGGTCGACATAGCTCCAGCCCAGCGCGGGATCGGACAGCCGGTCGGCGGCTTCGACCGGACTCAGATCGACAGGCACTCCGGCGGCGTCGAGGATATGGCGATGGGTGACGCCGAATTTGGGGCCGACGGCATGGGCGCCATGGCTGATGGCCGGTACCCCGCATTCGGCGAGCACCGGCAGTAGAAAGGGCGATGCCGGCAGACAGCGGTTGTAGCCGTCGTAGGGGTCGGCGATGTCGACGACGTCGTCGACTTGAGCCACCACGTGGCCGGTCGCCTCGCGGATGGCATCCAGGATGCCCTTGAACTCCTCGTCGCTCTCGCGCTTCATGCGCAGTGCGATGAAGAAGATTCCGGCCTGAACCGGATCCGCCTTGTTGTCGAGGATGGCCCGCATTCCGGCGCAGGCCTCCTCGGTCGAGATGTTCTTGGAGAGTTCGGGGCCGGTAGCGATGCGCTGGATGATGGATCGCATCTGCAGTTTGGCGTCGTCCGGCGTGGTCGTGGTGTTGTTCATCGTGTGTCCTCCAGCAGAAGTCTCGGGGCATGGCCCGCGCGGACATTTCCATCCGCACGGATCCGTTCGATCAATCCTGTCGTTCGCTTCTTTTGATTCGGGTCTGGCGTTCAGTCGCGGTAACGCAGGGTCAGGTCGTCATAGGCGTCGACTCGGCGGTCGCGCAGGAAGGGCTGGATGCGTCGAGTCTGCTCGGTGCGGTCGAGGTCGATCTCGGTGACCAGCAGCTTCGGCGACTGATCGTCGGCTTGGGCCAGAATCTCGCCCTGGGTCCCGCAAACGAACGAGTTGCCCCAAAAGCGCGTGCCCGACGTCGCCTCGCCCGAGGCTGGCTCGAATCCGACCCGGTTGCAGGCGGCGAGGTGAAGGCCGTTGGCAATCGCGTGTCCGCGCTGGATCGTCATCCAGGCGTCGAGCTGACGCGCCTGTTCCTCGGACGCATCGCTCGGATTCCAGCCGATTACGCTGGGATAGAGCAGGATCTGCGCCCCGGCGAGGGCTAGGGATCGCGCCGCCTCGGGGAACCACTGGTCCCAGCCGATCAAGATGCCAAGCCGACCGACGGCGGTGTCGACCGGATTGAAGTCGAGATCGCCGGGGGTGAAGTAGAACTTCTCGTAATAGCCAGGTGCGTCGGGGACGTGCATCTTGCGATAGATGCCGGCGAGCGATCCGTCGGTGTCGATGACCACGGCCGTGTTGTGGTAGAGACCGGCGGCGCGGCGCTCGAACAGCGAGCCGACGATCACCAGTTCCAGTTCGCGGGCCAGGGCGCTGAGCCGCTCCGTGGTCGGGCCGGGGATGGGCTCGGCCATGTCGAAGAGGTCGGGGTCCTCGGTCTGACAGAAATAGGGTCCGTTGTGCAGCTCCTGTAGCAGAACCAGATTGGCTCCGCGAATGGAGGCGGCACGGATGGCGGCCTCGCAGTCGTCCAGGTTGGCCTTCGGGCTTCCCTGGTCCGACTGCTGGACGAGCGCGAGAGTCAATGATGAGCTGGGCATGCTGAACCTCAGGGTAACGATCGGGCGGCCATTATCCTATGTTACCTTTCCAATTCGAGCCCCATGGCTGGCGATGTGCCCGAATGGCACGATCGGGCGTCGTCATCGAAACCGAATTCTTGCATACATGGCCAACTTTCAGACGCATCTCAATGTAGGCATCCTCGCGAGCGCGGGGGCGACGCTGGGTCTTCACGTGGCCGGTCTGGTGCCGGGAAGCGATACCCTGGCGCTGTTCGCCCTGGGTGTGATCGGCAGTCTGCTGCCGGACATCGACTCGGACACCTCCAAACCGGTCAACGGACTCTTCAGTGTGCTGGGTGCCGGTTTGGCGTTCGCCATGACGTTACCGCTGACGGATCGCTTCCAGCCGCTTGAACTGACCCTCATTTGGGTCGGGGTCTTTCTGTGCGTGCGCTATGGGTTCTTCGAGATTTTCACCCGCTTCACGGTCCATCGGGGTGTCTGGCATTCCTGGTTGGGTATCGCCGCGACCTCTCTGGCGGCGACCAATATCGCCTATTGGATGTGGGACCAGCCGCCCGAGTCGGCCTGGACCGCCGGACTGATGGTCGGCATCGGTTATTTCACCCATCTCTGTCTCGATGAGCTCTTCAGCGTCGATCTCTTCAACAGCCGACTGAAGCGTTCCTTCGGGACGGCCCTCAAGCCCTTCAGCTTCGACGATCACTGGAGCAGCCTGTCCATGCTGGCCGTGTGTGTCGCTTTGGCCTGGATGGCGCCGGATGCCCATAGCTGGATGGATCGGCTGGATCTCGACAGCGCCCAGTTCGACCGCTTGGCCGAGGGTGTGCGGGAGCAGGTTTCGGCGGTCAGGCTCGTGTTCGGAGACTGGTTCTCGCGTCTGCGGGATCTGATTCCACTCGGCTGAGGGCATTGCTCGGATTTCGCTCCGGTTTCGCTTGGGCTTGGGTTCGCGATTCGGGTGTGCTGTACTCGCGAGCCCGGCTGCGCTAGATTGGCGCGTCGCCGAATGACAACGACAACGATCTGGGGCTATGGACCTAAATTTTCTCGATTTTGAACAACCCATCGCGGAGCTCGAGGCGAAGATCGAAGAGCTGCGTCTGGTCGGTCATGATAACGAGCTCAACATCCAAGAGGAGATCGAGCGTCTGCAGTCCAAATGTGTGGCGCTGACCGAATCCATCTTCTCTTCGCTGACGCCCTGGCAGATCTCCCAGTTGTCGCGTCATCCGCAGCGTCCCTATCTGCTCGACTACATCCGCCGCATCTTCGACGAATTCCATGAGCTTCACGGCGACCGCGCCTATGCCGACGATCGCGCTATTGTTGGCGGTCTGGCCCGCATCGACGGTCGCCCGGTCATGGTGATCGGTCATCAGAAGGGGCGCGATACCAAGGAGAAGATCCAGCGCAACTTCGGCATGCCTCGACCCGAGGGCTATCGCAAGGCCCTGCGTCTGATGGAGATGGCCGAGCGCTTCGGTCTGCCCATCCTGACCTTCATCGACACCCCCGGCGCCTATCCGGGCGTCGGCGCCGAGGAGCGCGGTCAGAGCGAGGCCATCGCCCGTAATCTGCGTGAGATGTCGCGTCTGCGTACCCCTATCCTCTGCACTGTGGTGGGTGAGGGCGGATCGGGCGGCGCGCTGGCCATCGGTGTCGGTGACTGGGTGGGCATGCTGCAGTTCAGCACCTATTCGGTCATCTCGCCCGAGGGCTGCGCCTCCATTCTCTGGAAGAGCGCGGACAAGGCCCAGCTTGCGGCCGAAGCCATGGCGATCACCTCCGACAAGCTGCTGGACCAGGGCTTGGTCGATGAGGTCGTGAAGGAACCGTCGGGCGGCGCCCACCGCGATCCCGACCTGACCGCCAAGAATCTGAAGACGGCCCTGCTCGCGCAGCTGGACGCACTCGGTAGCGTTTCGCTGGACGATTTGATCGCCGCCCGCTACAAGCGTCTGATGGGGAGTGGGCGCTTCAAGGAGGGCTGATCGATCGGTCGGGCGGCTCTTTTGCGCCCGGCTGGCTCGATGCATTCGATCCGCCGCCATCCTCTGGATCGGGGCGGATGTTTCTGATCTCATCCCGAGACCGGCATGTCCCAGCTCGATCCCGCGCGTCTTGCCGCCTCGCTTGCCGATCTGGCACCGGTCTCGCGGTATTGGGTCGCCTACAGCGGCGGTCTGGACTCCGAGGTGCTCTTATGTGCCTTGAGCGAGGCGCGTGATCGGCTTGCGGGTGAACTCGTCGCCGTTCATGTCGATCACGGGCTGCATCCGGAGTCCGGGCGCTGGGCCGATCGCTGTCGGGCGCGTTGCGTTGAGCTGGGCGTGACCTGCGAGGTCCGGCGATTCCGGCTCGTGCCCATGCGCGGCGAGAGCCTGGAGGCGCTGGCGCGCGAGGCGCGTTATGGCGCTTTCGTCGATTTGCTTGGCTCCGGCGATCTGCTGCTCACCGCCCATCATCGGGACGATCAGGCCGAAACCCTGCTGTTGGCGCTGCTGCGCGGTAGCGGCGTCCAGGGGTTGGCGGCCATGCCGCGCTGCATGCCGTTCGGCGCCGGTCGTCTGGTGCGTCCGCTGCTCGACCTGCCGCGCTCGGCCTTGGTCGACTTTGCCGCGTCGCGCGGACTTGAGTGGATCGAGGATCCGAGCAACGCGGCCCGGACGTTCGATCGCAACTATCTGCGTCATGAGGTGCTGCCGCTGCTGCATGCGCGCTGGCCGTCCTGCTCGGCGACCCTGGCGCGTAGCGCCGGTCATTGCGCCGAGGCGGCGGACCTGCTCGATACGCTGGCGGACCGGACGCTCGCCGAGCTGAGTGGTCAACGTCCCGGAACGCTCTCCGTGCGGGGGTTGATGGGGCTCGATCGAGCCCAGTCCGCTAATCTGCTGCGCCGCTGGTTGCGGCTGCGCGGATTTCGTCCGCCGGACAGCCGCCATCTCGCGCGCATCCTCGACGAGGTGCTGGTTGCGCGTCCCGATGCGAATCCGCAGGTGGCTTGGTCGGGGTGCGAGATCAGGCGCTATCGCGACGACCTGTTCGCTCTAGATCCTCTGCCGCAGCTTCCTGCGTCGCGCCAGGTCCTCTCGTGGTCGATTGGCTCGGGTGCGGCGTCACTCGATCTGCCCGAGCCGCTCGGTCGGCTGGAGTGGCAGCCGGTGGCGGGAGGTCGGACGCCTCGCAACCTGGAGGTCAGATTCGGCCGGGCTGCGTCGAGCTGTCGTCGAGCCGCCGGTCGGCCAAGCCGGACGCTGAAGGCGCTGTTTCAGGAGATTGGTCTTCCAGCGTGGTTGCGTTCCTATGTGCCGCTGGTCTTCGATGGCGAGACCCTGGTCGCGGTCGCCGGACTCGGTGTCTGTCAGACTGTCGAGGGTGCGCCCCTGGGCGGACAGGTGCGTTGGATCGGACATCCCTGGGAGGGCTGGCTGCCGGGGGCGTAGGGTATCCCCGATGCCAGGTGGAGAGGGACGGCTGGCGGGGGTGTCGACAGCAGGGATGCTGTCGTCAAGCCTCCAGGGATGGATTGACGGCGTCCCCCGGCAGTCGTCACCCGGCTCGGAGCCTCCCGGCGACCAATTCGGGCCGCCACGATCCGACGCTCGGTCAGTAGAGCGCGTTCATCATCTTGGCGCGGTAGTTGGCCACCAGATCGCCGTTGCCGCCGAGCAGATCGAAGACGGCCAGCATGCCTTTGCGGCCTGCATCCTCGCCGTAGGCGCGGTCGTGCTTCATGAGTTCCAGCAGCAGGTCGAGCGCGCTGGCATGATCCCCGCGCAGCACGCAATACGCGGCGAGCAGATAGCGCGCCTCGCTGTCCTTGGCGTTGGTTTGGAGTCGGTCCTTCAGCGCGTTTTCGGGCGGAGCATCGGTCAAGGCCGAGGCAAAGCGCAGTTGGCTGCGCAGTGTGGCGACTTCGGGGTCGTTGATGAGTTCGATCGGCAGTGCGTCGATCGACTCCAGCGCGGTCGTGACATCGCCCTCGGCGGCCATCAACTGGAGTTCGGCCAGTGGCAGCCGGACGTTGTCGGGATCCTCGGTTCTGGTCTGCTCGATCAGTTTGCGCGCACCATCGAGGTCGCTGGCGGCCAGCAGGCGCTGCGCCTGAGTCAGCAATCCATCGGACTCGCGCGGGATGTGACGGTCGAGGAATTCGCGGATCTGGGGCTCGGGTAGGGCGCCCATGAACTGGTCGACCGCGCGTCCCTCCCGGAAAAGCTGGACCGTCGGCAGACTGCGGATGCCGAATTGGGCCGCCAGCGCCTGCTCCTCCTCGGTGTTGACCTTGGCCAGCAGGAAGCGGCCGTCGTATTCGTCAGCCAGCTTGGCGAGCATGGGCATGAGCATGCGGCAGGGCGCGCACCAGTCGGCCCAGAAGTCGACCAGCACTGGACGGTCGAAGGAGCCGTCGAGGACGATGGACTGAAAATTTTCTGCGGTAACGATTACAACATTTGGGGAGTGGGTCATGGTAAAGATGTCGAACTAGCTTGGAAACGAGACATAGCGGCCGAAAATAGCCATGCATCCGGATGGATTCAAGTCTCGGTACCGCCGGTTTGTGGGTATATGCCGACCATTTGGGCCGGTGCGACTCATGGACAGCATGGCGCCGCTTATTTAGAATTCGCCCGGGTCAGTGCGCAACCTGTGACCCAACCCTTATACGTGCTGATGTCGCCGCCCGCGCTTCCCGCCGCCGCCGTCGCACGCCCTCGCTCGGATTCGGAGATACCCTTGAGAAAACCCGCAGTTCTGGTTCTGGAAGACGGCTCGGTCTTCCACGGAACGTCGATTGGCGCCGATGGGACTCGCGTCGGTGAAGTCGTTTTCAATACAGCGATGTCAGGCTATCAGGAGATCCTCACCGATCCCTCTTACCTGCGACAGCTCGTCACGCTCACCTATCCCCATATCGGCAACGTCGGCGTCAACCCGGAGGACGAGGAGTCTGGTGCCGTCCAGGCGGCTGGCCTCATCATCCGCGACCTGCCCATCCTGCCGAGCAACTTCCGCATGCAGGAGACGCTGGATGTCTACCTGGAGCGACAAAACGTCGTCGGCATCGCCGATATCGATACGCGCCGTCTGACGCGCATCCTGCGCGAGAAGGGCGCGCAGAACGGTTGCATCCTGGCGGGCGAGACGATCGACGTGGATGCGGCGCTCGCCGAGGCACGCGGCTTCCCCGGACTCAAGGGCATGGATCTGGCGCAGCACGCCTCGACCCAGGAGGCCTACTGCTGGACCCAGGGCGTGTGGCAGCTCTCGACCGGATTGCCTGAGCCGGTGAAACCGATTGGCGACCAGTTGCCCTATCACGTCGTCGCCTACGACTACGGCATCAAGCGCAATATTCTGCGCATGCTGGTCGAGCGTGGTTGTCATGTCACCGTGGTTCCGGCCCATATGCCGGCGGCGACCGTTCTGGCCTTGGAGCCGGACGGCGTCTTCCTGTCCAATGGGCCGGGCGATCCGGAACCCTGCGATTATGCGATCGACGCCATCCGCGAGTTGCTGGAGACCGACATCCCCATGTTCGGGATCTGTCTCGGGCACCAGTTGCTGGGGCTCGCCTGCGGTGCGCGCACGCTCAAGATGAAATTCGGGCATCACGGCGCCAACCATCCGGTCCAGGACCTCAAGACCGGGGTCGTCATGATCAGCAGTCAGAACCATGGTTTCGCGGTGGACGAGGACAGCCTGCCGCCGACGGTCGAGGCGACGCACCGCTCGCTGTTCGATGGATCGCTGCAGGGCATCCATCACCGCGAGCGCCCGGCCTTTAGTTTTCAGGGGCATCCCGAGGCCAGTCCAGGCCCCCATGATGTGGCACCTGTCTTCGACCATTTCATCGATCTGATGCGGGAACGCAAGGCCAACCTCGTCTGACCCTGCGTTTCCCACTCTTCGATAACCGGCGTGATTCGACAACCGCGTGACACACAATGCCCAAGCGTACTGATATAAAAAGCATTCTCATTATCGGCTCCGGACCCATCGTCATCGGTCAGGCGTGCGAGTTCGACTATTCCGGCGCACAGGCCTGCAAGGCGTTGCGGGAGGAGGGATACCGGGTCATTCTGGTCAACTCGAATCCGGCCACGATCATGACCGATCCCGAGATGGCCGATGCGACCTACATCGAGCCGGTCACCTGGCGTGCGCTCGCCGCCATCATCGAGAAGGAGCGCCCGGAGGCCCTGCTGCCCACCATGGGTGGCCAGACCGCCCTCAATTGCGCGCTCGACCTGGTGCGCGAGGGCGTGCTCGAACAGTTCGGCGTGGAGCTGATCGGTGCCTCGCGCGAGGCGATCGACAAGGCCGAGGATCGCGACCTCTTCCGTCAGGCGATGCGCAAGATCGGGCTCGATATGCCGCGTTCTGCCGTCGCCCACAGTCTGGAGGAGGCCAATCAGGTCCAGGCATCGATCGGTTTCCCCTCCATCATCCGCCCCTCCTTCACCATGGGCGGCAGTGGCGGCGGCATCGCCTATAACCAGGAGGAGTTCGAGGAGATCTGTCGGCGCGGCCTGGATCTCTCGCCGACCCGCGAGCTGCTGATCGAGGAATCGGTCCTCGGTTGGAAGGAGTACGAGATGGAGGTGGTCCGCGACCGCGTGGACAACTGCATCATCATCTGCTCGATCGAGAACCTCGATCCTATGGGCGTGCATACGGGCGACTCCATCACGGTCGCGCCGGCCCAGACCCTGACCGACAAGGAATATCAGATCATGCGTAACGCCGCGCTCGCGGTGCTGCGCGAGATCGGCGTCGATACCGGCGGCTCCAACGTCCAGTTCGCCATCGATCCCGAAACGGGGCGGATGATCATCATCGAGATGAATCCGCGCGTGTCGCGTTCCTCGGCGTTGGCCTCCAAGGCGACCGGCTTTCCCATCGCCAAGGTCGCGGCCAAGCTGGCCGTCGGCTACACGCTCGACGAGCTGCGCAACGACATCACCGGCGGCACGACTCCGGCCTCTTTCGAGCCGACCATCGACTATGTGGTCACCAAGATTCCGCGTTTCGCCTTCGAAAAATTCCCCCTGGCGGATGCCCGTCTGACCACCCAGATGAAATCGGTGGGCGAGGTCATGGCCATTGGCCGGACCTTCCAGGAATCGCTGCAGAAGGCGTTGCGCGGTCTGGAGATCGATCGTTACGGTCTGGACGAGATCGTCGATCTCGCCGATCCCGAGGCCAAGGAAAAGATTCGGCTGGAGGTGCGCCAGACCGGCGCCGAGCGTCTCTTCTATGTCGCCGATGCGTTCCGTGCCGGCATGACGCTCGATGAGATCCACGAACTCAGCCGCATCGATCCCTGGTTCCTGGCCCAGATCGAGGATCTGATCGCCTCGGAGGGCGCGCTGCGCGCGGGGGGACGCGCCGGACTGACCGTCGAAAGTCTGCGTGCGCTCAAGCGCAAGGGTTTCTCCGATCGGCGCATCGCCGGTCTGCTCGACATCAAGGAGGTGGAGCTCCGCGAGCTGCGCCACGAATGGGGTCTGCATCCGGTCTACAAACGGGTCGACACCTGCGCGGCCGAGTTCGCCTCCAGCACCGCCTACATGTACTCCACCTACGAGGAGGAGTGTGAGTCCGAGCCCTCCGATCGACGCAAGATCATGGTCCTGGGTGGTGGTCCCAACCGGATCGGTCAGGGTATCGAGTTCGACTATTGCTGCGTCCATGCCGCCTTCGCCATGCGCGACGACGGTTTCGAGACCATCATGGTCAACTGCAACCCCGAGACAGTTTCGACCGACTACGACACCTCCGATCGACTCTATTTCGAGCCGCTGACCCTGGAGGACGTTCTGGAGATCGTCGCCAAGGAGAAGCCATTCGGCGTCATCGTGCAGTACGGCGGTCAGACCCCGCTGAAGCTGGCGCGCTCCTTGGAGGCGGCCGGGGTGCCCATCATCGGTACCACACCGGACAGCATCGACCTGGCCGAGGACCGCGAGCGTTTCCAGCAGCTCATTCAGGAGCTGGGGCTGCGTCAGCCGCCCAACGCCACCGCGCGCAGCGAGTCCGAGGCGATCGAACGCGCTGCGGCCATCGGCTATCCGCTGGTGGTGCGTCCCTCCTATGTGCTGGGCGGACGGGCGATGGAGATCGTCTATGAAGAGGCCGAGCTGAACCGCTATATGCGCGAGGCGGTGCGCGTCTCGAATGAGTCGCCGGTGCTGCTGGACCGCTTCCTCGACGATGCCATCGAGATCGATGTGGACGCCATCTGCGATGGCCACGACGTGCTGATCGGCGGGATCATGGAGCACATCGAGCAGGCCGGCGTGCATTCGGGCGATTCGGCCTGTTCGTTGCCGCCCTACACCCTTCCGCCACTGATCCAGGATCGGATGCGCGAGCAGATGACCAAGCTCGCCCGTGCGCTGAACGTGGTGGGTCTGATGAACGCCCAGTTCGCGGTCAAGAGCGACGCCGTCTTCATCCTCGAAGTGAATCCGCGTGCCTCACGGACCGTGCCCTTCGTTTCCAAGGCCATCGGCATTCCCTTGGCCAAGGTTGCTGCGCGTTGCATGGCCGGAAAAACGCTGGTGGAGCAGGGGCTGACGCGCGAGGTTCGGCCCAAGCACTATTTCGTCAAGGAGGCCGTCTTCCCCTTCGTCAAGTTCCCGGGCGTCGATTCGGTGCTGGGTCCCGAGATGAAGTCGACCGGCGAGGTCATGGGTGTGGGCGAGACCTTCGGCGAGGCCTATGCCAAGTCTCAGGAGGGGGCCGGCACGATGCTGCCTCGTAAGGGCGGCAGGGCCCTGCTCAGCGTGCGAGAGGCCGACAAGGCGCGGCTAATCCATGTGGCGCGCGATCTGCTCGATTTCGGCTTCACGCTCTATGCGACCCACGGGACGGCCGCTGCGGTGCGTGCGGCAGGCTTGGAGTGTACCGGGGTCAACAAGGTGGCCGAGGGCCGACCGCACATCGTCGACATGATCAAGAACAACGAGGTCGGCTTCATCGTCAACACGACCGAGGGGGCCCAGGCGATCGCCGATTCGGCCGCGATTCGTCGTGCCGCGCTGCAGAACAAGGTCACCTACACGACCACGATCTCGGGTGCCGAGGCGACCTGTTTGGCGTTGAAGCAACTGGACATCGTTAGCGTCAATCGGTTACAAGATCTGAACTGATTCGAACATAGCGGGCGCCAACGAGCGCCCGTGCTCTTTTGTATATGGCCCGCAAGGGGCCTGTTTCGCGACGCAGTACGTGCGCCGCGATGAATTCATACGAGGGAATCACCATGACCAAGGTACCTCTGACCGCCAGGGGCGCTGAGCAGTTGCGCGAAGAGTTGGATCGGTTGAAGCGGGTTGAACGTCCACGCATCATCGAGGCGATCGCCGAGGCGCGTGCCCATGGCGATCTCAAGGAGAACGCCGAGTATCACGCGGCGCGCGAGCAGCAGGGCTTCGTCGAGGGACGGATCAATGATATCGAGGGCAAGCTGTCGAACGCCCAGATCATCGACGTGACCACGCTGTCGGCAAACGGCAAGGTGGTCTTCGGCGCGACCGTCAAGGTATTGGAGCTCGATAAGGACGATGAGCTCTGCTATCAGATCGTCGGCGACGACGAGGCCGACCTCAAGAAGGGCATGATCTCGGTCAGCTCGCCCATCGCCCGTTGTCTGATCGGCAAGTCGGAAGGCGATGTCGCCTCGCTCGACGCGCCCGGTGGCATCAGAGAGTTCGAGATCCTCGAGGTCCTGTACATCTGAGGCCCTCGTCTTTCGTCGCTCGTCCTGGGCAGGCGCGATTCGCCTGGTTCGGGGCGGTGCGACGCCTCTGTCGACCCGTTCTCTTCGCTTGAATGGCGCGCGCGCCGCTAGTGCCCGATCAGTTTGCGCAGGAAGCGTCCCAGGCTGCTCTTGAGGTTGTTGTCATGCTTGATCAGGCGCATGGCGGCCTCGTTGATACGCTGTGCGCTGGCCGATCTGGGATTGAGTATGAGGTGCGGCTTCTGTGCCAGGATACTTTTCTCGATCAGTGGATCGACCGGGACGTAACCGATGCATTCGAGCGAGCCGTGCATGAACTTGTCCGTGACGCCGGTCAGGCGCGATGCGATTCGGCGTGCGTCATTGGCTGAGGTGGCACAGTTCACGAGCAGTTTGAGCGGCTTGGCCTCCTCGGCCAGCACGGTCTTGATGATGCCATAGGCATCGGTTAGCGAGGTTGGGTGCGGCGTGGTGACGATGAGCGCGTCGTCGGCCG
The DNA here is from genome assembly GCF_000224065.1 of Thiorhodococcus drewsii AZ1. Classification (GTDB taxonomy): domain Bacteria; phylum Pseudomonadota; class Gammaproteobacteria; order Chromatiales; family Chromatiaceae; genus Imhoffiella; species Imhoffiella drewsii. Next base: position 191,173 of record NZ_AFWT01000004.1, on the reverse strand, counting down.
CGAGCACGAAGCGGACGACGTTGTCTCCGATTCCCGCTCCCGTGTCGATGATGAGGACATCGTAGCCGCCCAGTCCTTCCAGGTCGCGCATGACGTTTTGGCGTTCGGTCTCGCCCAGATTGGCGAGCTCGGCGATGCCGCTGGCCCCGGCGATGAGGTCGATCCCGTAGTCCGTCTTCATGACGATCTCGGACAGGGTCTTGTGTCCACGGACCACGTCGTGGATCGTGAGCTTGGGAATGATGCCGAGCATCACGTTTAGATTCGCCAGGCCCAGATCGCCATCGAGCATGAGGACCCGGCGGCCGGTGCGGGCGATGGCGATACCCAGATTGATGGAGAGGGTGGTTTTACCGACTCCGCCTTTTCCTGATGTGACGCAAAGGGTATGCATGGGTTGGGTCGCTATCTCGGCAGCCTGTTTGGTTGAATCATTCCGGCTTCCCGCGCGCGGGTACGTCGGGGTGCGTCACTCGGGTCACCAGGCACTGATGCCCCTGCGCGCGCAGTTGAGCGCACCAGCGTCTGGCCTCCGCTTCGTCGATCCATTCCACCGCGCGCAGTCGATGGAACTCGTCGCGCGCGTCGCCGTAGCTCGATTGGCTGATCGTCAGTGTCCGCCCCTTCAGCATGGTCCCGTAGTGCCGGATGAAGTGCTCACGATCGATCTCGACCTTTTCGAGCGAGCGCCCGGCGAGCAATTGTACGTGCCAGCGATACTCTGGTGTGGGCTCGGCTGCTGACTCGGGACCCGTCTCGGCGCCGGGTCCGTTCTGTTCTTCGGGCGGCATGGGTTCCGTGGGCATCGCCTGGGCGGCGATTTCGGGTGCTGTCTGGGGCGCCGGTGCCGGTACCGCGACGTTCTCGATCTCGGTGGTTTCAGGGGGCGTGACGGCTTCTGCGATGATTGACGCCTGTGCGTCTGGCTCCGATTCCACGGCCGGTTCGGCCGGCGTCTCTGCGACGGGTTCGGTGGATGCCAGGTTCTGGGTCTCGGTTTCGGCCGCGAGGCTTGGCGCCGCCTCTGGTTGGGCTGCGGGCTCGGTCGGCGTCTCTGCGATGGGGGCGGTGGATGCCAGGTTCTGGGTTTTGGTTTCGGCCGCGAGGCTTGGCGCCGCCTCTGGTTGGGCTGCGGGCTCGGCCGGCGTCTCTGCGACGGGTCCGGTGGATGCCAGGTTCTGGGGTTCGGTTTGGGTCTCGGGACTGGGCTCCGACTCTTGTGGTGTTGCGGGCTCTGTCGGGGGCTCGGTCATCGGTGCCGCCGCAGCAGCGATGTCTTGGCTGTTCGGTTCCCCGATGGGGGGCGACTCGGCGCTTGAGGCTGGCTCCCGGATCTGTGACAGCCGGCTATCAGGGTTCGGCGCGGGGACGATCTCGGTCGCGCGATTGGAGACGATGTCCTGCGGCTTGGGTAACGGCAGCGACACCGGCGGCAATTGCTCCAGCCATCGCGGGTCCGGTGAGTCATTAGGCTCCAGTGGGAGCGGCTGGATTGGTTCGGCCAATGCGACGGCCGCGGGCAAGAGCAGTGCGAGGCCCCAGTGGGTCTTGCGTCTCGTCGTTCTGGCGACGGATCGGTGCGTTGCCGTCATTGTTCGTTCCCGCTCGGCAGATCGATGGTGCAGCTGGTGTTTCCGTCACGGCTTGCCTGCTCGCCGCAGAGCATCAGCTGCTCTCGATTGTCCGCGACCAGGCGTGCCGCCAGCAGAAGCTCGCGATAGGCGGTTTCGTCGGACTGTGCCAGGAACCAGCTTCCAGCCTGCCAGTATTGCTCGGAACCGATCAGGCGCGCCCCCAGCTCCATACGGTGTTGCGGGTCCGCCATCCAGGAGCGCAACAGCAGGACGGTTGGCACGGCGAGGACGATCAGTGCCAGGATCGCAAGGGTCTTTGGTCCCGGTCGCAGGAGTCGGGCGAGGACATTCGGTCGCTGCGTGGCCGCGAAGAGCGTTTCGAGCGCCTCGGCATCCTGGTGGCGCATCGCCTTGTCTGGATCGTAGAGACGCGATAGCGGATCGATCCGCCATCCCTCGATCCCCTTGAGCATCGTCTCCCGATAATGCCCCATGCGCTCCTGGCGCGTTCGGAACAGCCAGGTGCCGTCCGGCTGGTCGCCCAGTTCTCCCAGCGTGAGCCACTCGGTCGCCAGCTCCAGATAGGCCTGACTGATCGGGGTCGTCGTGCTCTGCATCAGGACGGGTTGTTCCGGGAGAGGCTCCCCAGCCAGACTGTCGTCGAACGGGATCTCGGTCATCAGCGTCATGCGGCCGAAATCCTGGCGCACATGGTTGAGCATCTTCTGGTCGGATTCGGTCGAGCTATGGGCGCCGATCAGCAGGTAGAGTCCATAGAGCGGCTGTGGAAGGCCCGCGCGCAGTCGTGTGACGGCTTTGAGCAGATCCGGCAGGCTGTCCAGGAGCTTGCGCTCGCAGGCCAGCGGAAGCAGGACCCGGTGCGCCGCAACCAGGGCGTTACGGGTGAATGGATTGAATGATGGTGGACAGTCGAGCACCACATGGTCGAAGTCGATCGAGAGGGAGGGCAGGGAGGCGAGTGCTTGAAGGAGCCGAGTGTGGCCGTCCTCCATCGTGGCCAGCGAATCCTCGAGCGCGCCCATGGCGTCGCCGGCTGGGGCCAGGTAGATCTCGGTGATCTTGGTCGCCCCGATCATTTCGCGGGTCAGTCTGGCCTCGGTGATGGCGCTCTCGCTGCCGCCGCGGTCCTGGCCCTCGTATCCCATGGCCCGGCTGGCGCTGCGTTTGGGGTCGAGGTCGACCAGCAACACCGAGTGGCCCGCTGCAGCCAAGCCCAGCGAGAGGTTGATCGCCGTCGTGGTGGCGCCGACGCCTTCTCGCTGGCCGAAGACGGCGATGATTTCCGGTGACAGCCTTGGCTGTTGCTGTGTCTTGCGTGTCATGAGGCCACCGCTTTGGAAGTGAGAGGAGCTGGAATCGATCGGCCGGTGCAGGTGCCCCGCGCGTTCTTGTCAGGGCGCGACGGCGGCGCCGTATCGGCGGCTGGCGTTCCTTGTGATCGATCCTTGGACGTCATCTTCTGGTCCGTTTCCGCGATTCGCTCAACCTCGTCCATCTCGGGATACCCGAGCGAGAAGCCAGTCCAGTCCACTGGTCGGAAGCAGGCGTCTGAGCGTACCGAGCAGGTATGTCGGAAAGGTGACATAATAACGCGCCTTCGGTCTCGGGTTCTCCAGCGCGTGGACAAGCCTTTTCAGTACCGCCTCGGGTGGCAGGGTGAAGGGCTGCGCGGCTCCCTGTTTGGTCAAGCGCGCCTCGGCCAGACGGTAGGCCTCGCGATGCGGGCTGTGCTCGATGTCGATTCGGTCTCTGAAGGCGCGGTGTGCGTTTTCGCGGAAGCGGCTCAGGATGGGGCCCGGTTCGATCAGCGAGACCTGAATCCCGGTTCCGCGCAGCTCAAGGCGCAGGGTGTCGGTCAGACCTTCCAGGGCGAACTTGCTGGCCACATAGGCCCCGCGAAAGGGCAGTGCGGTCAGTCCCAGCACCGAGCTGTTATGAACGATTCGCCCATGCCCCTGGCGACGCATGATGGGGACGACCCGGCAGGTCAGATCGTGCCATCCGAGCAGGTTCGTTTCCAGTTGTGCGCGCAAGGTGTCGCGGCTCAGGTCCTCGACCGCGCCGGGTTGTCCGTAGGCGCCGTTGTTGAAGAGCGCGTCCAGATGGCCGCCGGTGAGCGACAATGCCTCATCGAGCCCTCGACGGATACTCTCGGGATCGTCCAGGTCCAACTGGACGGCGTTCAAGCCTTCGGAGGCGAGTCGGGCGACGTCCTCGGGGCGGCGCGCCGAAGCGATGACCGTCCAGCCACGTGCGGCCATGCCCTTGGCGCACTGATAGCCGATTCCGCTGGAGCAGCCGGTAATGAGCAATGAGGGCGCGTCGGTTTGGTGCATAAGGGTCAGAGTTGATCGATGGCGTCAGAAAGCATGTATCCATTAAGGCGGATCTCGCCGTCGGCTGCAACCGTTTCGACCTCTGTCGGCCAACGGCCGAGAGGCTTGGTTTTCGATGCGCGAAACCCGATTGGTTTCGCGTCTTGGTCCACTGATGTTTGATTGAGGAATGAGAGATGCCGTTCTACGAGTATCGCTGCGAGAGCTGTGGTCATGAGCTGGAGAAGATGCAGAAGATCAGCGATCCACCGCTGACCGACTGTCCCGCCTGCGGTCAGCCCGCCCTGAAGAAGCTCATCTCGGCCGCCGGGTTCCGTCTCAAGGGCGGCGGCTGGTACGAGACCGACTTCAAGAAGGGCGGAACCAAGAAGAACCTGCATGATGGCGGGGAGAAATCGCCGGCCTCCAAGCCGGAAAGCTCCTCGTCCACCAAATCCTCCAAAAAGGATGCGGCCTGAGGGTCTCCCTGTTCTCGCAAGGCCCCGTCCGGGCCTGATGGTAGGTCCAGTGGCCCGGACGGGGTGATCGCGGAATCCGGGGGCATCGAGCCCCGGCTGCGCAACGCGTCGATCTAAAATGCCCTGTCCAGATGTCCGACGGGGATCCTGGATCGCATTTCGAGTCGTCCAGGCCGACGCGCGTCGCTTCGTACTTGCGCCAACCATGTACGAACAGTACTCTTCCCTGCTTTTTTATGATGGTCCCAGGCCGTTTCCGAGCCGGGCCGTACACCGTTAACCGATGGGGCGATAGACCGATGCGCACGCATTATTGTGGAGACTTGAACAGCAGTCATGATGGCCAGGAGGTCGTGCTCTGCGGCTGGGTTCAACGTCGGCGCGACCATGGCGGCGTCATCTTCATCGATCTGCGTGACCGTGAGGGGCTGGTCCAGGTGGTCTTCGACCCGGATCGCGCCGAAATCTTCTCGCGCGCCGAGCAGGTCCGCAGCGAATTCGTGCTCAGGATCACCGGTCGGGTGCGTCCTCGCCCTAAGGGGACCGTCAATCCGGACCTGCCGACCGGCGAGATTGAGATTTTGGGTCTGGATCTGGAGATCCTGAATGCCTCCGAGACCCCGCCGATCCAGCTCGACGCGCACACGGCCGACGCCTCGGAAGAGCTCCGTCTGCGCTATCGTTATCTCGACCTGCGTCGCCCCGAGATGCAGGCCCGTCTGCGCACCCGTAGCCGCGTCACCCAGGTGATGCGCAATTTCCTCGATACCAATGGCTTCTTGGACATCGAGACGCCCATCCTCACCAAGTCCACCCCCGAGGGCGCGCGCGACTATCTGGTGCCCAGCCGCACCCATCCGGGCGAGTTCTTCGCGCTGCCCCAGTCGCCGCAGCTGTTCAAACAGTTGCTGATGATGTCTGGCCTGGACCGCTACTACCAGGTCGCGCGCTGTTTCCGCGACGAGGACCTGCGCGCCGATCGTCAGCCCGAGTTCACCCAGCTCGACATCGAGGTCTCCTTCATGACCGAGGACGAGCTGATGGGGATGATGGAGGGGATGATCCGTACCCTCTTCCGCGAGGTGAACGGCGTCGAACTGCCCGATCCCTTCCCGCGCCTGACCTATGCCGAGTCCATGAAGCGCTTCGGTTCGGACCGGCCCGATCTACGCGTGCCGCTGGAGCTGATCGACGTCGCCGACCTGCTGGACGGCGTCGACTTCAAGGTCTTCTCCGGTCCGGCCAAGGATCCCGAGGGTCGTGTGGTCGCGTTGCGTCTGCCCAAGGGTGGCGAGCTGACCCGCAAGGAGATCGACGGCTATACCCAATTCGTGGGTGTCTACGGCGCCAAGGGTCTGGCCTACATCAAGGTCAACGAGTGGACCGCCAAGGGTCGCGAAGGTCTGCAGTCTCCCATCCTCAAGTTCCTGCCGGACGAGGCCGTCCAGGGCATCATGGAGCGCACGGGGGCAGAGGATGGCGACCTCGTCTTCTTCGGTGCCGACAAGGCCAAGGTGGTCAACGAGTCGATCGGCGCCCTGCGCGTCAAGCTCGGCCAGGATCGCGGTCTGATGGAGGACGCGTGGCGACCGCTGTGGGTCGTCGACTTCCCCATGTTCGAGCATGACGCCAACAACAACCGCTGGGCGGCCTTGCATCACCCCTTCACCGCACCGAAGGAGGAGCAGCTCGATACCCTCGAACAGGATCCGGGTGCCTGTCTGTCGCGCGCCTACGACATGGTCCTTAATGGCACCGAGGTTGGTGGCGGCTCCATCCGTATCCATCGCGATAGCGTCCAGCGCCGTGTCTTCAAGCTGCTCAACATCAGCGACGAGCAGGCCGAGGACCGTTTCGGCTTCCTGCTGCGGGCGCTCAAGTTCGGCTGCCCGCCTCACGGCGGTATCGCATTCGGTCTGGACCGACTGGTGATGCTCATGACCGGTGCCAGCTCCATTCGTGACGTCATGGCCTTCCCCAAGACCCAGACTGCGGCCTGTCTCCTGACCGACGCGCCCTCGGCGGTGGACGAGTCACAGCTCAAGGAACTCGCGCTACGCCTCAGAGCCAAGGCTTGAACTCTGGAATGCGGCGTTTCGTGATCGGCGGGACGTCGGATCCCGGAGCGGAATCCGACGCGAAGCCGGCGTCGGACGCCGGTCTGGAGGGCACGGGCATTGCGGAGAAGCTGGAGCTCAAGCGCCCTCAGTCGGTGCTGGTCGTCATCTGTACCCGAGGCGGCGAGTATCTGTTGCTGCGGCGGACCCGTCCGGCGGGATTCTGGCAGTCGGTGACCGGCAGCCTGTCGCCGGGCGAGACGCCCAGACACGCCGCCGCGCGCGAGCTGCGGGAGGAGACCGGGCTGCTCGCCGGTGGCGCGCTCATCGACATGCGCCATTCCACGCTCTTTCCCATCATCCGTCCCTGGCGCAAGCGCTATGGCCCGAATATCTGCTTCAACCGCGAGTATTGCTTCGCCCTCGTCCTCGATGGACGTCGATGCGTGCGCCTGAATTCGCGCGAACATCAGGAGTACCGCTGGCTGTCGGCGCGTGAGGCGTCGCGGCTCACGGGCTCTTGGACCAATCGAGACGCCATTCTGGCACTGGACGGCGCGCTTCGATGAACTCGGCTCTCGGATGAAGCCCGGTGACGGCGAGGTCGGGACGATCGCGACCTCGCGCAGGGGGTGAAGGGCCATCAACTGCTTCCCGATATGTGGGTTTCGGAAGCAGGGCCGTTTGATGGAGGTGCGAATGTATTCGCACTTACGAAAATCGGGAATCAGGTGTTGGCGATGACGATTCCTGAGCCGGCCATGAGCGGTCGCAATCGGGCTCGACCACTTATGACACCAGGATGCGCTCCAGCCGCTCGACAGCAAAACGGCGGCCCTCATTGAGCGATTTGACGATGTCCCTGATCGAGATGATGCCCAGAATCACACCGTCGTCGAGCACCGGCAGATGGCGCACGCAGCGCTCGGTCATGACCGCCATTGCCTGGTCGAGGGTCAGTTCTGGGGGCGCGCAGACCACATGACGGGTCATGATGTCTCGCACCAGGGTCTCCTTGGGCGAACGCGTGTTGTGCACGGCGTCTCGGGCGTAATCCCGTTCGGAGAGCAGGCCGATCGGTCCGGTGTCGTCGATCACCACCACCGCGCCGATCCGGCGCTCGGCCATGAGCGCGAGCGCCTCGTAGACGCTGGCGTCGGGCGCGATCGACCAGAGGCGACTGCCTTTCTGGTCGAGCAGTTCCAAGACTGTCTTCATGATTTCTCCGCACGGGGGCCTGTCTGGCATTCCGCCGTCGATCGCTGTTGTGCGTCGGGCCGAGAGGGGACAGGGATTCGACCGACCTTGTGTCAAAATGTAGAAATGTGACCCCAAACCCTCGGGTTTCAACGGGGTTTCGTGCATTCTGGTCTCGTTAGTACCTCGGCGCCTGGCATTTCATCGTCTTTCCCCTTATGTGTGAGGCTCTGTATCGCACCTCGTCGTCGACGGGGATGTCCGTATCGTATCCGTTCGAGAGAAGTTCATGCGCCATCAAGCGACCGCCACTATGAACCGCCCAGGCACCCGTGATCTAGGTGCGCTGAGACATCTGATCCGCTTCACCCGGCCCTATGCCAGACGCATGGTGCTGGCCCTGGTGGCGCTCGTGCTCGCCGCCGGGTCCGTGCTGGCCTTCGGGCAGGTGATCCGCGTCGTGGTCGATTCGGGCTTGGGAACAGGCTCGGCCGAGGCGCTGAACAGCTCGCTGGCGCTCTTCCTCGGCGTCGTCGTGCTCACTGCGGGCTCAATGATGGTACGCAGCTATCTGCTCAATTGGATCGGCGAGCGGGTGGTGGCCGATATCCGCACGGCCGTCTTCGAGCGGGTGCTGGAGCTCGACGTCGGCTTCTTCGAGACCACCCGTGCGGGAGAGGTCATCTCGCGTCTGACCAGCGATACGGCGCTGCTCCAGGTCGTGGTGGGCTCGACGCTCGCCATGTCGCTGCGCACCTCGCTGCTGGTCGTGGGCGGTGTCGTCATGCTGGCCGTGACCAGTCCCACGCTGACGGGGTTGGTGCTGATCGGTCTGCCGCTGGTGATCGGTCCGGCCTGGTTCCTGGGGCGGCGGGTGCGTCGACTGTCACGCACCAGCCAGGACCGCATCGCCGATGTCGGGGCCTATGTCGACGAGGTTATCCACGGCATCCGTACCGTGCAGGCCTGCTGTCACGAGCCGGTCGACCGGCGTCATTACGCCGAGCAGGTGGAGGCGGCCTTCGATGTCGCCATGGACCGCTCGGCCAACAGCGCCATCCTGTCCGGAACCGCGACGCTGCTCACCTTCGGCGCCATTGGCCTGGTGCTCTGGATCGGTGGCCACCGGGTGCTGGACGGCACACTGAGCGGCGGTGAACTCTCCGCCTTTCTCTTCTATGCCATCGTGGTAGCCGGGGCGGTGGGTTCGCTCAGCGATCTGGTCGGTCAACTGCTGCGCGGCGCCGGTGCCAGCGAGCGTCTGATGGAACTGCTGGCGATACGCCCGGCGATCGAGCCACCGGCCGAGCCGCTCGCTCTACCGACGCCGTCGCGCGGCGAGATCGCCTTCGAATCGGTGCGCTTCGTCTATCCGGCACGTCCCGAGGCGGCGGCGCTGGACGACCTGTCCTTGAGCATCGCTCCGGGCGAGCGCGTGGCGCTGGTCGGCCCCTCGGGTGCCGGCAAGAGCACGCTCATCCAGCTGTTGCTGCGTTTCTACGATCCGGCCGAGGGCACGATTCGCTTCGACGGGGTCGATATCCGTCAGGTGGATCCGAGCGATCTGCGCAGCCGCATCTCGCTGGTGCCGCAGGATCCCGTCATCTTCGGCGCCAATGCCTGGGACAACATCCGCTACGGTCTGGAGGCGAGCGACGATGCGGTGCGGCGTGCAGCCGAGGCCGCCCATGCGCTCGATTTCATCGAGCGTCTGCCCGATGGATTCGACACCTATCTCGGCGAGCGCGGCGTCCGTCTGTCCGGGGGCGAGCGTCAGCGTATCGCCATCGCCCGCACCATCCTGCGCGATCCGGCCCTGCTGCTGCTCGACGAGGCGACCAGCGCCCTCGATGCCGAGAGCGAGCGTCTGGTCCAGGATGCGCTGGAGCGCCTCATGCACGCACGCACCAGCATCGTGATCGCCCACCGTCTGGCCACCGTGCGCAATGCCAACCGCATCCTGGTCCTTGATCAGGGCCGCATCGTCGCTTCCGGCCGGCACGATGAACTGATGGCCGAGGGTGGGCTCTACGCCCGACTCGCCACGCTCCAGTTCCAGGATGGTTGAGGGCGCACAGGTTCACTAGGACACGACGTTTCGCCAGCGGTCAGACTGCCCTGGCGTCTGGCGGCTGACTCAAGCCGCTTCATTCCCCATCTCGTCTCCGTCGACCGTCTTGGCCATGCGCTTGGCGAAATAGAAGATGCGCTTGAGCTTTTCAAGAATGTCGATTTCGAGCGTGTAGGCGGGGATGCGGTTCGGCTCCTCGGCGACCAGGCGGCGCGCCTCGTGGGCGGCTGCCGATTCGGCGATCTGGGTGATCTCCTGTTTCATCGAGGTGACGGTGCGTGCGGCGATCTCGTTGTTCTGCGCGACCGCCTGTAGTGCGGCGGCCAGCGCGCGACTGACCGTGCGGTGCAGTCCGAGCAGGACCTCTCGGGTTGGTTCGCTGATCGAGACGTCGGTGTCGATCAGCTCGCGTCCGCGGTCCACCAGGTCGGTTTCGATCAGGTCGCCGATGTTTTCCAGGTCGTTGGCCGCGTCCAGCAGGCGCAACAGCTCATGGGTTTGTCGCTCGGTCAGCGTGCTGCGGCTGATTTGGCCCAGATAGGCGATGATCTGTGCGTGTAGCGTGTCGACGTCGTTGTCCAACAGCTCGATCTCGCGCAATGCCTGGCGGTCTTCGCTCAGGATGGCCGGCATGATGCGTCTCATCATGGTCTGAACGCTTTCGCCCATGTGCAGGATTTCGAGCCGCACCCGATCGAGCGCGAGCGACGGCGTCGTGAGCAGTTCCTCGTCGAGATACTTGGCCTGGACGATGAAGGTTTGTTCGCCGAGCGGCTTGTCCGGGATCAGCCATTCGGCCAGGCGCGCGAACTGTCCGGTCAGGCCGATGAAGATCACCGTGTTGGCCAGGTTGAAGATGCTGTGTGCGTTGGCGATCTGGCGTGGGACCTCGGCGGCCAGTCGCGCGCTGCCCGAGAGCTCTGGGTACGCCGGCGAGATCCACTGGACGAAGAGCGCGAGCTGGTCGATCAGCCCGAACCAGATGATGACCCCGGCGACGTTGAAGATGACGTGTACCAGCGCGGCCCGCACGGCCTCGCGCGGCTTGCCGATGGAGGCCAGCATGGCGGTGACACAGGTGCCGATATTGGCCCCGAAGGCGAGCGCGATTCCCGCCGGCAGGGTCAGGAAGCCTTGGCTGGCCATGACGATCGCGATGCCGGTGGTGGCGGCCGAGGACTGGATCAGTCCGGTGAAGACGGCAGCGACCAGAATGCCGACCACTGGCCGTTCAAGCGTCGTCATGAAATCCAAAAACGGCTGGTAGGTCCGCAGTGGGGCCATGGCGTCGCTCATGACCGTCATCCCGAAGAAGATGAGCCCCAGCCCCATGATCATGCTGCCGTAGTGCCGGGCCGATTCGCGCTTGCTCGCGAAGGGCATGGCGAAACCGATGCCGATCATCAGCAGCGCCGCCTGATCGATGCGAAAGGCGATGAGCTGTGCGGTGACGGTGGAGCCGATGTTGGCACCCATGATGACGCCGACCGATTGGGCGAGCGACATGAGTCCGGCGCTGATGAAGCCGACCACCAGCACGGTCGTGACCGATGACGAGTTGATGATGGCGGTCACGAAGGCGCCGGTCAGCGCCCCCATGAAGCGGTTGGTGGTGAGTTTGGCCAGGATGCCCTTCATGCGCTCGCCAGCGACTGCCGTGAGCGCGGTTGCCATCTGGTCCATGCCGGACAGGAACAGGGCCAGACCGCCGAATAGACCCATCCCCATGAATGTCCAGTCGATGCTGTTCGTCCCCGAGAGGTCGTCAGCAGCACTCGCCGCGCTCATGATCCCGACCATCGACAGGGCGACCATGAGGCCCCATCGACCTAGCGGCGCGCGGCCAGGAGCGATGCTGAATGTCGTTCGACTCATGGTGAATCGGTTCCCGTCTGGGGGGGCGCGGACTTGACGATGGTGACCGGGATCCGTGCGCGATGCATGACGCGCTCGGCCACCGAGCCGATCAAGAGGTGCTTGAGCCCGGTCAGCCCCTTGCTGCCCATGACGATCATGCTGGCCGAGCGCTGGTTGGCGATCTCTAAAATGCGAGAGCTGGGAAGTCCCTTGACCAGGAGCGACTCCAGGTCGTTCGGCTTTCCGAGCTCGGGATGCTGTTTGCCGAGGGTGCGTAGGAAGTCGGTCAGCATGTCCGCTGCGCCGTCCTCGATCCGGTGCAGCTGCTTTTTCTTGAGTGCGCGGCTGTAATAGCCCTGCATGGTTCCCGGATCATGGACCACATGCAGGATGAGCAAGGGACTGTGGTGACACTTGGCGAGTTCGACCGCCCACAACAGGGCCGCCTCGGAATGGCTGGAGAAGTCGACCGGGACCAGGATGGGGCGGGTATGCGTTTCGTTGCTCATGTGTGTTCCGGTGCGGTTCGTCTTGCGCGATGCACGCCGCGTGCATCGACCGTCCGTGAGTGTACAATTTGCGCTCCGTATCGAGCTCCCGCTAGACGGGGCCTGTCAGCGTGAGGAAATGGAGTGTCAACCGCTAGCGATCGATCACGCCCCATGCGAGGGCTCTCCTTCTGGATCATCGTCTTCAGCCCCCTGCCGTTCGCAAGCGTTCGTCCGGTCTGGTCGCATCTCTATGCGGTGCTGGTTGCGGTCGGGCTGCTCGCCTATGTGTTCGACCGCTGGCGCGCGGGGCGGGCCATGCCGGGCGTTCCCTGGCCGCTCGGCATTGCGGGCATCCTGATGGCACTGGTCGCCCTCTGGGGGTATCTCCAGGCCGTGCCTGGGCTCTTCCCCGCATGGCAGCATCCGATCTGGGCGGAGACGGCCAGCGTCTTAGGCGATCCCAGTCTGAAAGGCTATCTGTCCCTGACGCCCGAGCGCACGCTGACGGTTGCCATCAAGTATCTGAGCTATATCGGCTTTGGCTTACTGGTGGTCTGGCATGCCCGGCGCCAGCGCAATGTCGAGCTTCTGCTCAAGATCTTCGTTGCCGCCCAGGCAGGTTATGCGCTCTACGGTCTCAGCGTCTATTTCTCCGGATTGGAGACTATCCTCTGGTTCGACAAGACCGCCTATCGGGGTGTCTTGACCAGCACCTTCGTCAATCGCAATAGCTACGCGACCTATGCGGGGCTTGGTGTTCTGGCCTCATTGGCGCTGGTGCTGCGCTATCTGAGACAGACCCTGGTTGCCGAAAAGAGTCATCGCACCAAGCTGCGCGAGTTCATCGAAACCCTGACCTCGCGGGGCTGGCTGCCGCCGATGGTCATGCTCATGTGTTTCGTCGCGGTTCTCCTGACCGGATCGCGCATGGGCCTGACGGCCATGCTGGTGGCGTCCAGCCTGCTGCTGGCCGCCTGGACGGTGCGGCTCCAGCGCGGTCAGGCGCGCACCCTCGGATCGATGATGCTTGGGGTCCTGCTCGGATTTCTCCTTTTCAATTTCGTCTTGAGCGGGGCCTTGACGACCGAGCGCTTCTCCCGGCTGTTCGAGGATGGCGACGGTCGCTTTCTGGTCTATCCGCTCATGCTGGACGCGATCTCCGAGCGGCCCTGGACGGGCTATGGCTTGGGGTCGTTCGAGAGTGCCTTCCGGTTGTTCCGGGACGGATCCGTCACCGCCTTCTTCGATCGCGGTCACAACGACTATCTGGAGATGATCATGGATGTCGGCTGGCCGGCGGCCCTGATGGTCTTCCTCGCCGTCGCGCTGCTGTTTCTCTTCGCCTGGTATCTGAGCCGACGACGCACCGACTACGAATATGCCCTGCTGTCCGTCGCCGCGACGACCCAGATCGCCATCCACTCCTCGGTCGATTTCAGCATGCAGATGCCGGCCGTGGTCTTCGGGTATCTCTGTATCGCCTTGCTCGGCCTCGCGCACTGGAGCCACGGGGACAGGTCCTCGGTCCAGGTTGCTGAAATGGATCGAGCCCCCCAGCACGCTGCGTTGTCGTGATGGGGGCTCGTGGCGAGGTCGAGAGTCAGTCCTTGAACAGCAGCGGTGCCACGTCATCGAAGCGCGAGGCGAAGTGGACATGGAGCCCCTTGCTGACGTGCTCGGGCACCTCTTCGAAATCGCCCTGATTGTCGGCGGGCAGGATGAGCTCCTTGATCCCGGCGCGGCGTGCGGCGATCAGCTTCTCGCGGATGCCGCCGACCGGGAAGACCTCGCCGGTCAGCGTGATCTCGCCGGTCATGGCGATCCGGCGCACCGGCTTGTCTCGGGCGAGCGAGAGCAGTGCCGAGGCGATGGTGATGCCGGCCGAGGGGCCATCCTTCGGCGTTGCGCCAGCGGGCACGTGCAGATGGATGAAGGACTTCTCGAAGAAGGCCGCATCGGCGCCGAATTGGGCGGCGTGGCTGACCAGATAGCCGTAGGCGATCTCGGCGGACTCCTTCATGACATCGCCCAGCTGGCCGGTCAGCTTGAAGCCGCGATTGAATGAGTGCGTGCGAGCCGCCTCGATCGATAGGGTGGCACCTCCCATCGAGGTCCAGGCCAGCCCGGTGACCACGCCCGGTCCAGAGAGCTTGCGTTCGTCGCGGAAGACCGGGCTGCCGAGATAGTCCTTGAGATCGTCGCGGCTGACCTGAATCGGCGTCTCCTCGCCTTCCAACATGCGTACGGCGACCTTGCGCACGATCTTGCCGAGCTGCTTCTCCAGGCGTCGCACCCCGGCGTCGCGCGCATAGCCCTCGATCAGGGCGCGCAGTGTCTTGACGTCCAGCTTGACCGATTTTTTGTCCAGTCCGGCCCGCTCGATCTGGCGCGGAAGCAGGTATTTCTTGGCGATTTCGAGCTTCTCCTCGGCGATGTAACCGGAGAGCTTGATGACCTCCATGCGGTCCAGCAGCGGTCCGGGAATGGTGTCGAGCTGGTTGGCCGTGCAGACGAAGAGCACCTTGGAGAGGTCGAAGCGCAGATCGAGATAGTGATCGAGGAAGTCGCTGTTCTGCTCGGGATCCAGGACCTCCAGCAGCGCGGAGGCCGGGTCGCCGTGGTAGGAGTTGCCGATCTTGTCGATCTCGTCGAGCAGGATCACCGGGTTGGCGGTGTCGGCGTCCTTCATGGCCTGGAGGAACTTGCCCGGCATGGCGCCGATGTAGGTGCGGCGATGGCCCTTGATTTCGGCCTCGTCGCGAATGCCGCCGACCGAGAAGCGGTAGAACTGGCGTCCGAGCGTGTCGGCGATCGAGCGGCCGATCGAGGTCTTGCCGACGCCCGGCGGACCGACCAACAGGATGATGGATCCGGCGATCTCGCCCTTGTGGATACCGACTGCAAGGAACTCCAGGATGCGCTTCTTGACGTCTTCAAGGCCGTAATGGTCGCGGTCGAGCACGCGGCGCGCGCGCTTGAGGTCGAGTTTGTCCTTGGAGTGCTTGCCCCAGGGCAGCAGGGTGATCCAGTCCAGATAGTTGCGGGTGACCGAGTATTCGGGCGAGCCGGTCTCCAGCATGCCCATCTTGGTCAGCTCCTCGTCGACCCGCTTCTGGGCCTGCTCGGTCAGGGTGAGCCCTTCGAGACGCTCGTTGAATTTGTCGATCTCGGCGGTGCGGTCGTCCTTGGCGATGCCCAGCTCCTTCTGGATCGCCTTGAGCTGCTCGCGCAGGAAGAACTCGCGCTGCTGCTTGTGCATCTTCTCCTCGACCGTGCGCCGGATCTTCTGCTGGGCGCGGGCGAGTTCGAGTTCGTTGTTGAGCAGCACCAGCACCTTTTCCATGCGCTGGAGCAGCGGCACGATCTCCAACACCTCTTGGAGCTGATCCTTGGAGGAGGTGGTCAGGCTGGCGGCAAAATCGGCCAGGTGGGACGGATCCTCCGGACCGAATCGATCGAGGAACATCCGCAGCTCCTCGACATAGAGCGGATTGAGCGGCAGCAGCTCCTTGATGGTATTGATGACGGCGACGGCGTAGGCCTTGGTCTCGCTGCTCGGCGGACCCTCCGGCTCGGGCAGATAGGCGACGCGGGCGACGAAGGGTGTGGTGCGGTTGGCCCAGTCGGTGAGTCTGAAGCGTTGCAGACACTCGACCAGGACCTGCAGATGACCGTCCTGCTTGTGGATACGATGGACCCGGCAGGCGGTTCCGATACGGCGAAAGTTATGGGGCTCGGCTGTCTCGGAGGTTTCGCTGTCGACCAGTACCACGCCGATGATCTTGTGATCGGTCTCGGCAACCGCCTTCATGGTCGGCTCCCAGTGCTCGGCGGTCATCATCAAGGGGACGGCCTGGCCTGGGAAGAAGGGCCGCGCGGCGACCGGAAGCAGATGGATATCGGTCGGCAGTACGTCGTTGGCGCGCGCGAGCTGAACAGATGTCTGCGCCACCCCGTCCTCGTCGAGCTCCTGTGGGTCGTTTTCCTGGATCTCTTCCGCGTATTCCTCGTCCACCATTACAACAATGTCCTCGTTCAAAAAATGTCTTGACGATCGATCGTCGATGATCGATCGGTAAATTTCATGTCTTCGACAGGGAATTGCAAGCGACGTTCGCCAGTCTGGCGAAGCTGGCCACGTCGAGCTTCTCCGCCCGCAGCGTTGGGTCGATGTCCGCCGCCTCGAATGTCGCGGCGTCGATCAGTGTCGAGAGGCTGTTGCGCAGCGTCTTGCGTCGCTGGCCGAAGGCGGCGGCGACGATCCGCGCGTGCAGTGCCGGATCCTCGATCGGATGTGGCCGGGGGCGCAGCGGGCGCAGACGCAGGAAGGCGGAATCGACCTTGGGGGCTGGCGTGAAGGCGCCCGGTCCGATGCGGAACAGACTGCTGGCGCTACAGGTAGTCTGAACCATGACCGAGAGTCGGCCGTAGATCTTGTCCCCGGGATCCGCGACGATGCGGTCCACCACCTCCTTCTGCAGCATCAGGTGGAGATCCAGGATGCAGTCGCTTTGATCGAGGAAATGGAATAGGAGCGGGGTCGAGATGTTGTAGGGCAGATTGCCGATGACCCGCACCCTGCCGGTCTCTCCGGCGAGGTCGCGGAGCGAGAATTTGAGTGCGTCGACGTTGTGGATGCGCAGATCGCCTAGCGGACCAAGCCGCGCGCGCAGCGGCTCGATGAGGTCGCGATCCAGCTCGACGACGTCGAGCGCGCCGGTGGCGGTCAGGAGTCCCTGGGTGATGGCCCCCTGTCCCGGGCCGATCTCGACCAGCCGATCGCCTGGTTTGGCGCCGATCGCTGTGTGGATGCGTTGGATGACCGATGGATCATGGAGGAAATTTTGGCCGAAGCGCTTGCGAGGTTGGTGTTCCATCGGTCAAGAGTACCCGAAAGGTCCGTCCGCGCGTAGACCCCGAGGTTGCGGTGCGGACGGTGCCGTGACGTGGCAATCGAACGTTCGAGTCCCACGTCCGGTCCGATCGGCGTTCTCAGCAGGTCTGGCAGACCTCGTGGGTGAATTGCTCCAGTTTGCGGGTGTCTGCGGCGAACAGCCGGATGCCTTCGGCGAGCTTCTCGGTCGCCATGGCGTCCTCGTTGAGTTCCCAGCGGAAGCTGGGCTCGTCGTAGTCGACCTTGGGGATGTCCATGGCGAGCGCCTTCTCGGGGTCGAGCTTGCGGGGAACCTCGCCGTCGGTGGAGGCGAGTTCGCCCAGCAGGGTGGGGGCGATGGTGAGATAATCGCACCCGGCCAGCCCAAGGATCTCGTCGAGATTGCGGAAGCTCGCGCCCATGACCACCGTCTGATAGCCGTGACGCTTGTAGTAATTGTAGATACGGGTCACGGACTGGACGCCCGGATCCTCGTCGGCCGGATAGCCGGAGACCTTCTCTGCGTTTTTGTACCAGTCGAGGATGCGTCCGACGAAGGGCGAGATGAGGGTCACGCCGGCATCGGCGCAGGCCACTGCCTGGGCGAAGCTGAACAAGAGGGTCATGTTGCAATGAAGACCCTGGCGTTCCAGGATCTCCGCCGCGCGGATGCCCTCCCAGGTCGAGGCGATCTTGAACAGCACCCGTTCGCTCGGGTCGATTCCAGCGTCGCGATAGAGCGTCACCAGTTCCTCGGCGCGGCGCACCGTGGCCTCGGTGTTGAAAGAGAGTCGGGCGTCGATCTCCGTCGAGACGCGTCCCGGGACGATCTTGAGGATCTCGGCGCCGAAATTGACCGCCAGTTTGTCCATGGTCGAGCGTGCCTGGGCGATGCGGTTGTCCTTGCCGCGCTCCTTGCCGAACAGCACCGCGTCCTCGACCAGTTCACGATATTGCGGCATCTGGGCGGCCTTGAAGAGCAGCGACGGATTGGTGGTCGCGTCCTGTGGCTGGTAGTCCGCGATGGCTTCGAAGTCGCCCGTGTCGGCGACCACCGTGGTGATGTTCTTGAGTTGCGCCAGTCGGCTCATGGGTTGGTGCCTCCGGTGTGGCTGTGGGTGTCATTCGCTCGTAGCCTTGACGAGCATTCGTCTTCGAACATAGTCCATCTCTATGACAGTTACGACAGGGTGAATCGCAATGGGTTTGATCTCGCGAATGACTCGCGTACCCTTCGGCCATCTCCGCTCGCTGACGAAAAGGCCAGAAGATGAGTAAATCCAGTGGGATCGGACTGGTATTTGGGCATGACGAGCGTGCCGATGTCGCTACCAGGCGGATTCTCGCGGGTCAGTTCGAGATCCTGATCGACAATCTCGATGGGGCGCGTGATAACCAGGATCCAGAATGTCTGCATGACCTGAGGGTGGCGACGCGCCGTACGCGCTCGGCGCTCGGCCAGATCAAAGGGGTCTTTGATGAAGCGGTCACGGCGGATTTCAAGTCGCGTTTCGCCTGGCTGCAACAGGTGACCGGGCCGACCCGCGACCTTGATGTCTATCTGCATGGATTCGAGGATGACGAGGCGAGCCTGCCGCCTGAAATGCGTGAGGCTTTGGAGCCCCTGCGCCGCTATCTGATGAACCGCTACGAGGCCGAGCGCGGGCGTTTGGTCGCGGCATTCGATTCGGATGCCTTTCAGCGATTGATTCTGGATTGGCGTGCCTTTCTGGCCGATGAGAGCCCGGATGCGATCGAGGCGCCGAACGCCGATCGCGAGATCGGCGCCCTGGCCGGCGAGCGGGTCTGGCGTCTGGCCAAGCGCGTGCGCCGCGAGGCGCGCGGCATCCGAGACGATTCGCTGCCCGAACAGCTGCATGAGCTGCGCAAGAGCTGCAAGAAGCTGCGCTATCTGATCGAGTTCTTTGCGCCCCTCTTTCCCGAGAGCGAGACCCGTCGGCTGATCAAATCGCTCAAGCGGGTGCTCGACGGACTCGGTGTCTACCAGGATCTGTCCGTTCAGGTCGAATTCCTGACCGATACGGCCAGGCGTATGCGGGACGAGGGTGCCGCAGGCACCGAAACCCTGTTGGCCATGGGTGCTCTGGTCGGGCATCTGTTGACGCGCCGACAGGAGATGCGGGCCGCCTGCCAGGCGGTCTTGGTGGATTATCTGGACGCGGGGCATCAGGCGCTGTTCCGTTCGCTGTCTGGTGCTGGGCGCTGAATGATCGTTCCCTACACACAGAGGAGGATGCATGGACCGAGCTGACTTTACTCGCGTGGCCGAGGCGCTGAGCTTCGCTGCGCACAAGCATCGGGATCAGAGACGCAAGGATCGCGAGGCCTCACCCTATATCAATCACCCCATCGGGCTCATGCGTCTGCTGTCGGCAGAGGCGGGGGTCCTGGACCCGGTCGTGCTCTGCGCGGCGCTGTTGCACGACACGGTCGAGGATACCCAGACGACTCCGGAGGAGCTGGACGCCTGTTTCGGAGCCGAGATCCGTTCCGTCGTCATGGAGGTCACCGACGATCGGTCGCTTTCCAAGGCCGAGCGCAAACAACTGCAGATCGAACACGCCAAGGGACTGAGTGAGGCAGCCCGTTTGGTGAAACTGGCCGACAAGATCTGCAATCTCTGGGATATGGCCAACAGCCCGCCAAGCGGCTGGGACCTGGAGCGCCGACGTGCCTATTTCGACTGGGCGCGCGACGTGGTGGACCAACTGCGCGGAACCCATGCGGGGCTGGAGGCCATCTTCGACACGGCCTATGCGGCCAAGCCGTGACGGAACCAACCGCTCGCCGATCTTGTCTTTTTCCGCCGATTCATCGAAAGTCGCTTGCCCGGCGCCCAGGGGGCGATCTTTCCCTTATCTAAGCTCAGTCAGGAGCCTCTCATGCAGCACTTCGGGTTTCCCTTGGAAGCCATCGTGATCTTCCTGACAGCCATCGGGCTGTCCATTTATCTCGATCTCTTCGCCCATAAAAAGGTCAAGGAGATCAGTGTCGCCGACGCCGCCA
Source organism: Thiorhodococcus drewsii AZ1 (assembly GCF_000224065.1). Classification (GTDB taxonomy): domain Bacteria; phylum Pseudomonadota; class Gammaproteobacteria; order Chromatiales; family Chromatiaceae; genus Imhoffiella; species Imhoffiella drewsii. The sequence continues at coordinate 171,211 of NZ_AFWT01000004.1, read as the reverse complement.
AGTGGTCGGTCTTCTGGATCTGTCTCGCCTTGAGCTTCTACGGCTATCTGTGGCTGCGCTTCAGCAAGGAATGGGCGGATCTCTATCTCGCCGGTTATGCGCTCGAAAAGAGCCTCTCGGTGGACAACCTGATGGTCTTCATGGCCATCTTCGCCTCGTTCGGCATCAAGTCGGGTCTGCAGCACCGCATCCTCTATTGGGGCATCATCGGTGCCCTGGTCTTCCGCGCCATCTTCGTGATGGTCGGGACCAGTCTGTTCATGGCCAGTCCCTGGGTCGGCTTTCTCTTCGCTGCCCTGGTCGCCTGGAGTGCCGTGCAGATGCTCAAGGCTGGTGGTGACGATGAGGAGATTGAGGACTACTCCAATCACTGGAGCGTACGTCTGACCGGCAAGCTCATGCCTATCTTCCCCAAGCTCTATCACGAGCGTTTCTTCGTCAAACATCGCGAACTGGTCGACAGCGGTGCCGCTATGGAGTCGGTCACCCGCAAGGGCTTGATGTATGTCACCCCGGCCTTCCTCTGCCTGGCCGCCATCGAGACCTCCGATCTGGCCTTTTCGTTCGATTCGGTTCCAGCGGTCATTGCCGTGACCCAGGAGCCCTTGCTGGTTTACGCGGCCATGATCTTCGCCATTCTGGGTCTGCGGAGTCTCTACTTCGTGCTGGCGGCGCTGACGCGCTATTTGGTCCATCTGGAAAAGGCGGTCATCGCGCTGCTCTTCTTTATCGCCGGCAAGATGGTGATCCAGTCCTGGAATCATGCGATCGGCGACACCGGTATCCATATCAGCCCGGCCGCCAGTCTATTGATCGTGCTCGGCACGCTGGGTGTCGGTGTGGCCGCCTCGCTGCTCTTCCCCGTTAAGGAGGACGAGGCGGCATAGACCGCGCGTGCCCGAGGGCACCGGGGCGGCTCAATGCCCCGGTGCCTTACCCGGCACGGAGAGGCACGCCAGCTTTCAGCGGCCCGTTACGGCTTTTCAGCTGGCGGCTGGTTTCAATCCCACTCAATAGACTCGATTTCACGCCATGGCCGATTCAGCCAAGCCCGTGGTCGCCGCCTTCGATTTCGATGGCACCATCACGACCCGGGATACCTTCGTTCCCTTTCTCTCTCTGGCCTTCGGTCGGCGTCGCGTCGCACTGGCCTTCGCGGTGCTCGCCGTCGAAGGCGTCAAGGTCTGGCTGCGGCTCTCGACCCGCGATCGCTTCAAGGAGCTGATCGTCGCCAAGCTGTTTCGAGATGCCTCCGTGTCGCGTCTGAGCGCGGTGGGCCGCGAGCATGCGCGCCGCATCGAGTCGCTGATACGTCCAGCGGCGCTGGAGCGTATTCGCTGGCATCACGACCAGGGACACCATCTGGTGATGGTCAGCGCCTCGCTCGATCTCTATCTGGAGGGGATCGCCGAGCATCTGGGCTTTCAAGACCTGCTCTGCACCGCCCCTTCGCGCGATCAGTCGGCGTTCGATGGCGGTCTGGAAGGGCCCAACTGTCGCGGTCCGGAGAAGGTACGCCGGCTTGAGGCGCTGCTCGGCGATCTGTCCGACGTCGAGCTTTACGCCTACGGTGACTCGGCCGGCGACCGCGAGATGCTGGCCGCCGCCGATCATCCCTATTACCGCCCCTTCGAAGCGGCCTGATTCACCCTTGGCGCAACCCTCACCGACTGGCGGCACTGCTCAAGCCGCTGCTGGTCTTGGGCTCTTCCAGCGACGGTTTGAGGACGAGCAGCGCAAGGGTGGTGATGAGCGTGCCGGTCAGGATGGCCACCGAGTACCAGCCGAGAGGGCTCACGGCATTGGGGATAGCGAGCACGAAGATCCCGCCGTGCGGTGCGTGCAATCCGACCCCGAAGTACATGGAGATGGCGCCGGCGGCGGCCGAGCCGAGGATCGCGGCGGGGATGACCCGTAGCGGATCCTTGGCCGCGAACGGGATGGCGCCCTCGGTGATGAAGGAGAGCCCCAGCACACCGGCGGCCTTGCCGGCCTCGCGCTCGGCCTGGGTGAAGCGGTTGCCGCCGATCAGGGTGGCGATGGCGATGCCCAGGGGCGGGGTCATGCCGGCGGCCATGACGGCGGCCATGGGCATGTAGGTGTCGCTGGTGAGCAGCCCGACGGCGAAGGTGTAGGCGGCCTTGTTGACCGGCCCGCCCATGTCGACCGCCATCATGCCGCCCAGGATGAGTCCGAGGATGACCGCGTTGGTCGAGCCCATGCCCTGCAGGAAGGTGGTCATGGTATCCATGATCAACTTCACCGGTGCGCCGACCACATAGATCATCAGCAGACCGACCGCCAGGGTCGAGAGCAGCGGGATCACCAGCACCGGCTTGAGACCCTCGAAATTCTTGGGCAGATTGATCCGGTCGCGGATGACGAGTGCGATGTAGCCGGCGAGAAAGCCGGAGATGATGCCGCCGAGAAAGCCCGCCTCCAGGTTCACAGCGAGCATGCCGCCGATGAGGCCGGGCGTGAGCCCCGGCCGGTCGGCGATCGAATAGGCGATATAGCCGGAGAGGATCGGGATCATCAGCTTGAAGGCCGCGCCGCCGCCGATCGCCATCAGGGCCGCAGCCAGGGTGCCTTCTTCCTTGAAGGCATCGATGCCGAAGACGAAGGACAGGGCGATGCAGAGTCCGCCCGCGACCACGATCGGCAACATGTAGGAGACGCCGGTCAGTAGGTGCTTGTAGGGGCCGTCGATCTTCTGCTTGGCGGGTTTGTCCGTTGTGCCGCCCGCAGGCGCCGTTCCTCCGGCTACGCTCGCCTCCGTCTTGGCCTTGGCGATGACGTCGGCGGCACCCTTGACCGCGGCGCCGACCGAGGTCGAGTAGAGCGGTTTGCCGGCGAAGCGTGAGGGGTCGACGTGGGTGTCGGCGGCGATGATGACCAGATCGGCTGCCGCGATGTCTTCGTCGCTGAGTTGGTTCTTGGCCCCGACCGAGCCCTGGGTCTCGACGCTGATGCTGTCGCCCGCCGCGCCCGCCGCCTTTTTGAGCGCGTCTGCGGCCATGAAGGTGTGGGCGATGCCGGTTGGGCAGGCGGTGATGGCGACGATGCGCCGACCGCCGGATGTCGTGTCCGAATCGGCGGGCGAAGGGTCGGACTGAGCGGGTTTGGCGACCGCCAATCCAGGCGCCAGGGCAATCAGTTCCTCGATCACCGCCTGGGTCTCGCGGATGGCGCGACCGGTCGAGACCGTGAGCATCGGCTTGCCCTCGAAGGGTTCGGTCTCGACATGGATGTCGGCCGCGAGGAGCACCGCATCGGCGGCGGCGATGGTCTCTGAATCCAGTCGATTGGTCGTGCCCTCGGCGCCATGGACCTCGACCTGCATCTCGTGCCCCATGAGATCGGCGGTGCGCTTGATCGCCTCCGCAGCCATGAGGCTGTGGGCGATGCCCGTTGGGCAGGATGTCACTGCAATGAGCTTGGCCATGCTGTTCTCCGGAAAGGGTTCGAACCGCTGAGGCGCGAAGGACATGAAGGCTGAATCGATGCCTGTTCCTCGTAGGGTGCAATAGCGAAGCGTATTGCACCGAATAGGGGTGGCGCGGTCTGTCATGCGGCGCAATACGCTGTCGCTATTGCGTTCTACCCGGCATTCGAAGACCTCGCGTCCTTCGCGTCTTTGCGGTTCCTATTTCAACCTCTTGATCTCGACTCGGGTCGCGAGCTCTTCGATGACCGACATGGGCGGCAGGTGGGGGCCCACCTGGCCGAGCGCGCCGAGCGAGAAGGCGGTCCCCAGCCGGGCCCGGTCCGCGAGGTCCAATCCGCGCGCGGTGCCCGTCAGGATGCCGGCGACCATGGCATCTCCCGCGCCGACGGTGCTCTTGACTTGGATCGACGGCGGGATGGCATGAACCGCTGCGTCGCCCTCGACGAAGATCGCGCCGTCCGGACCCATCGACACGGCCACCAGCCGGACACCTGTGTCGATCAGCGATCTGGCCGCGTCCAGCACGGCGTCCGGTCCGTCCAGTGAGCGCCCGACCAGTTCGGCCAGCTCGTCGATATTTGGCTTGATGATGTCAGGTCCGTGGCTGACCGCTTCGGCAAAGGGCGCGCCGCTCGCGTCCAGCAGCACCTGTTTGCCGCGCGCCTGAAGTTGGTCGATCAGCTCGGCATAGATGGCATTCGGAATCCCGGCCGGGACGCTGCCGGAGAGCACCAGCCAGTCGATCTTGGCGAGCAGCTGGTCGAGCGTCTCGGTCAGCCGGACGAGGTCGGCCGCCGTCGGCGAAAGCCCCGGAAAGTTGATGTCCGTGACCTGATCGAGCGCCGGGTCGGTGATCTTGACGTTGACTCGGGTCCGACCCTCCAGGCGGACGCAACGGTCGTCGATGCCCTTGCGCGCGAACAGTTCGACGAAGGGCTCGATGTTGGCGCTGCCGAAGAGTCCGGTCGCGGCGACCTGGATGCCGGCGTCGGCCAGGAAGGAGGCGACATTGACCCCCTTGCCTCCGGCGTCGGATTGCTCCCGCTCGACCCGGTTGACCCGCCCGGCGGCGAAGTTGGCGATCCGGGCGGTCTGGTCGATGGCCGGATTGAGGCTCAGTGTGGCGATACGGATTGGATGGCTCATGTTCGTCATTTCCTCAGCGCAGCCGCCGCACGGCGGCGGCATTGGAGCAGGCGAGTGCCCGCTTGGCCAGGTCGTTCGCCTTCTCCATCGAGAGCCCGCGAATCTGTGCCTTGACTGCCGCGATGCTGGGGATGCTGACCGACAGCTCCTTGACCCCGAGTCCGGTGAGGATGACGACGCCGCGCGGATCGCCGGCGATGCCGCCGCAGACCCCGACCCATTTCCCGGCCTTCTCGGCGGCCTTCACGGTCTGGTCGATCATGCGCAGCACGGCAGGGTGCAGACCGTCCGCCTGGCGCGAGAGCATGGGGTGCATGCGGTCGATGGCCAGACAGTATTGGGTCAGATCGTTCGAGCCGACCGAGAAGAAGTCCGCCTCGGCGGCCAGTTCCTCGGCCATCATGACCGCAGAGGGCACCTCGATCATGATGCCGATCTCGACCGGATCGGCACCGATCTCCTGGCGCACCTCTTCGGTCAGCGCCTTGGCGCGCTTGAGCTCCTCCAGGGTCGAGATCATGGGAAACATGATGCGGACCGGACCCTTCTTGGAGGCGCGGAAGATGGCGCGCAGCTGGGTGCGGAACAGTTCGGGCCGGTTGAGACAGAGCCGGATGCCGCGCTCGCCGAGGAAGGGGTTCTCCTCGACCGGCATCGACATATAGGGCACCGATTTGTCGCCGCCGATGTCCAGGGTGCGGATGATGATGGGCAGGCCGTTCAGGGCCTCGACCATGGTCGTGTAGGCGTCCGTCTGCTCCTCCTCGGTCGGGGCCTGATCGCGGCCCAGGAAGAGGAACTCGGTGCGCAGCAGGCCCACGCCCTCGCCACCGGCCTCGACCGCCCTGGCCGCCTCCTCGGGCGCGGCGATGTTGGCAACCACCTCGACCCGCGCCCCATCGGTCATGATGGCGGGCTGATAGCAGGCGCGGCGCTCTTCTTCGCGCTGGTTGGCCATGTCGGCCTGGACACGCTCGGCAGTGGCCCGATCGGCATCCGTTGGCGTAAGCACCAGCGTCCCGCTGTTGCCGTCGAGCACGATGTCGGTGCCGTCGGCGATCTCCAGCACCGAGTCGCCGGCACCGACCAGGGCCGGGATGCCGAGCGAGCGGGCGATGATGGCCGTATGCGAGGTGGGTCCGCCCGAGGCGGTGCAGATGCCGAGCGCCAGGGCGGGGTCGAGTTTCGCGGTGTCGGACGGGCTGAGATCGTCCGCGACCAGGATCACCGGGGTGTCCGGCAGCTTGGGAGCGTCCTCGATCCGCTCGGCGAGCAGACGCAGGACGCGCCGGCCGACGTCGCGCAGATCGACCGCGCGGGCGGCGAGCAGGGCGTCCTTTTGCGCGGCCAGGTCCTTGGCCTGCTGGCCATAGCTCTGTTCCCAGGCGTACCCGGCGCTGCGTGACGCGTCCCGAATGCGCGTCTTGGCGGCCTCGATGATTCCTTGGTCCTCCAGGAACTCGGCATGCGCCCGGAAGATGGCGGCCTTGCCCGCGCCGTAGCGGGACTTGACCTCTTCGTACAGCTCGGCCAGCTCTCGTTTGGCCCCTTCGATGGCGCGGTCCAGCCGGGTCAGCTCGGCGGACGGATCGCGTGCTGTCGCCGCGACCACGATCTTGCCGCGCTGATATTGCCAAGCAGGACCGGCGGCGAGGCCGGGCGAGGCCGCGACACCGGCGATGCTCCGACCCTCCCAGTCGATCGGTGCCATCTCTCCGCCCGCGACTGGTGCGTCTTCCTCTTCCTCCAAGCCGGCCTCGATGGCCTCGCGCAGTGCCGTGAGCGCTGCATCCGCATCCGGACCCTCGGCCATGACACGGATCGTCGCGCCCGACCCGATCCCCAGGTTCAGGAGTGCGATCAGGCTTTTGGCATCGCCCGCCCGATCGCCGTGTCGTACGCGGATGGTGGCGTCGAATTCCTTGGCGATGTCCACCAGGGCCGTCGCCGGGCGCGCATGCAGACCGTGCGGGCTGTCGATGGCGATGTCGAAGTGGTTGGGCAGGTCGTCGGGGAGTGGCTTGGTGGTCGTTGGCGACGTCGGCTCGGCGCCCGAGGAGAGTCGTCGCTCGATGTCGACCGGGTTGTGCGTATGCGCCAGACGCTCGGCTTCGGTCGGATCGCCGAGCACGTCGGTGAGGTTGGTCAGGATCTGCAGGTGCTCGTCCGATTTGGCGGCGATCCCGACCACCAGATAGACCCGGTCGCCCGGATTCCAGTCCACGCCGTCCGGTACCTGGAGCACCGCGACGCCGGTGCGCTTGATCAGTCCACGGTCCTTGGGTACTCCATGCGGGATGGCGATGCCGTTGCCGAGGAAGGTGTTGGCGACCTTCTCGCGCGCCAGCAGGCTGTCGACATAGCCGGGTTCGATATAGCCGGAATCGATCAGGATCTGGCCGACCTGGCGGATGGCGTCCGTCTTGTTCTCGGCACTCGCCCCAAGGCGAACGGCCGATGCGTCCAATGAGAGCATGTTGAGCCTCCTCTAGCTATTGAGCGGCCAGCTTCCAGCCGCCAGCCTCCAGCACGTCTGGCTGGTCGCTGGAAGCTGGCGGCTGGTGGCTTTCTAAAGCGACACGCCGAACTGCATGCCGATCACGGTCGCATCCGGGATGTCGCCGGTACCGCCGGGTTGGACGACGTATTGGATGTCCGGCTGGACGTAGGCGAACTTGGTGAGCTGGATGCGATAGCCGAGCTCGAACATCCACTCGTAATCGGGCCGCCCCGTGCCGAGCGCCTCCTGCTCGTCGGCGTAGTCGTCGCTCAGCGTGCCGTAGGTGGTCCCGAAGATGAGACGGTCCTGATTGCGTCCCGCGAAGGGGCCGACGTACTGGGCGCCGAAGCTGGTTTGGAAGGGCACCAGCGCGGGCTCCTGCTGGTTGGTGTAGGCGAGTGTGCCGAAGAGATAGAGCCCCTGATCCGAGCCCTCGCGCTCCTGCGTCACCTGTTGGTCCAGTTGAGCGTAGTAGCGAATGAAGGTGTCCGTGGTGTCGTCGGCGTTGAAGTTGGGCATGTCGAAGGAGACGTTGTTGAGCCCGAGGCCGAAGTGGCCGGGCTTGGTGCCCATCCGCCAGTCCCTTTCCAGCTGGACCATGACCGAAATCCCGTCGCTGTCGCGGAAGGTGAAGTCGGTGCCGTGCAGGTCCGGGTCCCACATGCGCTCGGTGAGCTGATAGGCGCCGATCTTGACGCGGAAGTCGTCGGTCGGCGCGTATTTGTAGCGCGCACCCCAGACGCCGTAGGGATAGGAGGTCATGACCCCGTCGAAGAGCACGGCGCGGATCTGACCGTCGATACTGTTGGACAGGTAGTAGCCGTAGAAGGGCGATCCGGCGAAGTCGTCGGTCGCGGTGATGCGGCCGAACTTGAGCGCATGGCGACCCTCGTCCCAGGTCTTCTCCAGGCTGAGGTTGTAGAGGAACCAGGTCTGGCCGCCGACCAGCTGCATGACGCTGTAGATACCCACGACCTCGGGGTCGATGCTCTCGCCGTGACGGTCGATGCCGCTCAGGTTGAAGGTCCAGCCGTCCGCACCGAACAGCTTGCCCAGATCCAGCGTCACGCCGGCGAAGAGGTCACCCGCATAGGCGTTCGCGTCCTCGTTGCCGCCGCTGACGTTGGCGGACACGATGGCGTTGTAGTAGGCGAAGACGTCGATGCCCTCGGCCTTGAGCTGGGTGCGCGTGCCGCCCCAGTCGCCGGTCAGCGTGTCGCCAGAGCGCCAATCGCTCGCGATGGCGATCGTGGAGAGGGGCAGCATTGCAGCCGCGAGGGCGGTGAGTCCGATTCTGGTGTGATTCATCGTGATCCTCGTTCGTTATCGTTGTCGTCAAGGACGTCGTGCGGCGGCCCTGTGCCGCTCTGCGGCGCGATCCTTCCGGGCTTCGCCACCGTGGACAGGCCGTGCCCTGGCCCGCTAGGCTGGGCGCCAACTCCAGACGAGATCAGCGCCGCTCTTGTTGGGGGGTATCTGAAACCCGCCAGATGAATGGACGATGAACAGATTCACGACTCTGTTTGTAACAATTGTCATAGTAGGCGCTGTGGTGCCGGCCGCAGGCGCCCCCTTGGCGGTGCTGACCCGCGATACCAGCGCCATCGGCGGTCCGGCGGCCCGTCATGCCGCGAGCTTCCAGGCGGCGACCGGCGTTTCGATCCGACTCTCGCGCACGTCCTTCTCCGAGCTCTACGAGCGGATCATGCTGGGCTTCGTCACGGCCCAGATGCCCTACGATGTACTGCTCATCCCCTCGGCCTGGCTGCCGGACTTTGCGCCCTATCTCGCCCCGGTGCCGGATCGCATCCTCGAAGGTCCGGTCGTCCAAGACATCTATCCGGTCTACCGCGATGCCCTGATGCGCTGGCGCAATCGCGTCATGGCGCTGACCATCGACGGCGACCTGCATCTGGGCGCCTATCGGCGCGATCTCTTCGCGGATCCCGAGGCCCGCACCGCCTTTGCGGCCGCCTACGGTCGCGACTTGGCACCGCCAAGCACCTGGTCGCAGTACCGGGAGATCGCCGCCTTCTTCAGCGGCCGTTCCGGCTCGGACGGCCAGCCGCTGGCCGGAACGCTGGAGGCCTACGCCCGAGGCGGACAGCGCATCTGGTACCTTTTCAGCCACGCCGCCGCCTACACCAATCACCCCGACCATCCGGGCGCCATGTTTTTCGATCCCGAGACCATGACGCCGGCCATCGGCAACCCCGGCTGGGTCAGGGCGCTGACCGAATTTCTCGCGCTCCGTCACGCCGGACCGGCGGATGTCGCCTCGCTCGACAGCGAAGCCGTGCGGACCCGCTTCGCAGCTGGGCAGGCGTCGATGGACATCGACTGGGCGGACACCGGTGTTTTGGCGGGGGCGCTGCAGGGTGGCGCGGCATCTGCGGTCGCCGGTCAGGTCGGTTTCTTTGCGCTTCCAGGCAGCGAGGAGGTGTGGAATCCGGCGACCCGCAGCTGGGACAGGCTGCCCGCGCCGCGCTCCGTCACCTTCCTCGCCTTCGGTGGTTGGATCGGTGTCGTCCCGGCCTCCAGCACAAACATAGACCAAGCCTGGGACTACCTCGCCTGGCTCGCCAGCCCCGAGCACAGCACCGAGGACGTACTCGACGGTACCTCCGGAATCAATCCCTACCGTCCCTCGCAGCTCGCCGACCCGCAACCCTGGCGCAAACTGCTGGGCGAGCAGCAGGCGGACGATTATCTGCGGGTACTGCGAATGAGCCTGACCGCCAACACCATCGCCAGGGATCTGCGCTTGCCCGGCTATCGCGCCTACATCGCCGCGCTCGAAGACCAGCTCGATCGGGTGATGGCCGGAGAGATCTCGCCGGAGGCGGGTCTGGCGGCAGCGGCGGAAGACTGGGAGTCGCTCACCGACCGGCTCGGACGCCAGGCGCAACGTCGCTATTACCGTCAGGCGATGGGACTGGAGAACGCCCTCCCGAGTGGAGCGCCGCGATGACACGGAAAACGGCCACGAGACGGCCTATGCCCGAACCGCGCCCATGAGGCCGGACACCGCCCCGAGCCATCGTCGCTCCGGCATCAAGTCCCGCCTGTTGCTCATTCTCGGCCTGGCGATGCTGGCCATCGCCATCGCGAGCGCCGTCGCGCTGGTTGCCCTGACGCAGATCCGCAGTCAGGTCGCCACCGTTGCCGATCGGGAGCTGCCGGCCTCCGAGGCGGCCCTGCTGCTCGCGCGTATCGGCGAACGACTGCAGGACCGCACGCCCGCGCTCATGGTGCTCAAGGATGCGGATGCGCGGCGACGCCAGATGGACCTGATTGAGCAGGATCTGCAATCCCTCGCCAGCGAGGCCGAGCACCTGAACCGGCTCCATCCGGGCAAGGATTCCGATGCAGCGAGTTTCTCCCGGCTGACCCGGGCACTGGCCGACAACCTGCGTCAGATCGCGGCCCTGATCGAACGTCAAGCGGATCTGGGGCGCGCAGCGATCGGTCAGCGCGAGCGTCTGATCCAGTTGCGCGAGCGTGTGCAGCAGATTCTCGGACCCTCGATCCTGGCGGTCACGGATGTCGTCGACCGCGAGCCGAGCGCGCCGGAACCGCTGTTTCGGCGCGCTGCGCTCGCCCAAGGTGCCTTGCTGGATGCGGAGCGTTTGGCCGGCTTCGCCTTTGGCGAGTTGCTGATCGCGACCGAGGCGTCGAGTCTGGATCAGGTCCGCCAGTCCCGGCGCACCTTCGAGCGTATTCGCGACCGTCTCGTCGGCCTGGTGCCCAGGATTCCCTCCGGCCTTCGCGACGAGCTGAGGGCCGCGATCGCCGATCTCGCGGGACAGTTGGAGCCGGCGGGTGTCTTCGCGCTGCGCTCGGGCGAATTGGCGGCGATCGCCGAGGCCGAGCGGTTGGAGGTCGCAAATCGACGGATCGCCAGCCAGCTCAAATCGCGGGTGGATGCCTTGGTCCGCTCGGCCAACGCGAACATCGCACAGGTCGCGGCGGTGATGGGCGAGACTGTACTCGCCAACACACTGTTGTTCGTCGCGGTCAGCGTCGCCGCCATTCTGATCGCGACCCTGCTCTCCTATCGTCTGGTGGTGCGCGATATCAGCCTCAATCTGCGTGCGGTGACCCAGGCCATGCAGCGGCTGGCCGAAGGGGAGCGTCAGGCCCGCGTCCCGGCGATGGACCGGGACGACGAGATCGGCGACCTGGCGCGCGTCTTCAACGTCTTCAAGGAGCAGTCTTTCCGTATGGAGACGCTGGATCGTCAGCTCACCGAGAAGTCGAACCTGCTGCTCGCGACCTTCGACAACATGAACGACGGTTTCACCGTCTTCGACGCCCAGGAGCGCCTGATCGCCTGGAATCCGCGTTATCTCGAACTCTATGGACTGTCGGATGCCGCGCTGGAATACGGTGTCTCGCTCGCGCACATCCACGCGCGGTTGGCCGCGCGTGGCACGCGGGCCTTCACACCGTTGGGCGAGGAGGTTGCGCTGGCCGAGCTCGTCAGCGAGCGCCGCTCGCTCACCCGCGAATACGAGGTTCGCTGTCCGGACGGACGTCTGGTCGAGCTGCGCAGCAATCCGGTGCCGACCGGCGGCTTCGTCACCATCCATATCGATGTCAGCGAGCGGCGCGCCATGGAGCGCCAGTTGCGTCAGGCGCAGAAGATGGAGGCGGTCGGACAGCTCACCGGCGGTATCGCGCACGACTTCAATAACATTCTCGCCGCGCTGCAGGGCAACTTGACCTATCTCGAAGAGGGGCTCAAGGATCGGCCGGAACTCTATGCACGCTGGAAGAAGGCGATGGGCGCTTCGGATCGCGCAGCCCGACAGGTCGAGCGATTGCTCGCCTTTTCGCGCCGCCAGCGTTTGGATCCGCAGTTGGTCGACGTCAACGCACTGGTGACCGGCATGCTGGACCTGCTCGAATACAGCCTCGGCGACGGGATCGTGCTGCACAGCGAACTGGCTGTCGCGCTGCCGCTGGTTCGCATCGACCCCGGACAGCTTGAAAACGCCCTGATGAACCTGGCGATCAATGCGCGGGATGCGATGGGCGGGCAGGGGCAGATTCGCATCGAGACGGCGCGGCTCAGCGATGCCGAGGTCGAGATCCGTGTCGAAGACACCGGCTGCGGCATCCCGCAAGACCTCATCGATCGTGTCTTCGAGCCCTTCTTCACCACCAAATCCGGCGGCAAGGGCAGCGGTTTGGGACTCAGTATGGTCTATGGATTCGTCAGTCAGTCTGGCGGTGGCGTCACGATCGAGAGCGAGCCGGGGCAGGGCGCTCGTGTGGGTATCCGGCTGCCGGTTTGCGCCGAATCGGCAGTAGCGGACTCGGGCACGTTGCAGGAGGAAGGCGCCGTTGCGGACTGCCCCCAGGGCAATGGGGAGACACTGCTCGTCGTCGATGACGACCCGGCTTTGCTCGATCTGACCGCTACTCAGCTCGAATCGCTGGGCTACTCTGTGCGGATTGCAGGGAATGGTGCCGAGGCGTTGGACGTGCTGAGGGGCGATTCCTCCATCCGTCTGCTCTACACGGATATCGGTTTGCCGGCGCCCTGGGACGGTTTCGCGCTTGCGGACAAGGCACGGGAACAGAGACCGGGGCTGAGGGTGCTCTATACCTCGGGTCAGGACCATGACCGCTTGGAGGTCGCCGAGGTGCTGCTGAAAAAGCCAGTGCCGCTCGATCTGCTCGCGAGGACCGTTGCGCGTCTGCTCTCCGCTTGAGGTTGGCCAGGCGTCTCGAAGCCGCCGCTTTTGGCGCTGCGGAGGATGCGCCTAACGGGCATTGCACATCGTTTTTGCGTTATGTACCCGCCCGATGTCCCGTGTTTCGCCGGCCCTGGATGATTGGAACAGTATGGTGATATGACTGCCGTCGTGGGACCATAGTGCGCATAAGCCGTTTATGTCGTTCACGTGCCGTATCGCGTCCGCCGTGATCCGCGTTGGATGATTCCCGGTCCGGCGACCCGCGCGCCCTCCCTCCAAATAAGGTAGCCATGAAAGTCCCCAAACGTCTCGAGCCCTTGATCCAGGAAGGCCTGGTCGACGAAGTCCTCTATGCGCTCAAGAGCGGCAAGGAGGCGGCGGTCTATGTGGTGCGATCCGAAGGGGTCGTGCGTTGTGCCAAGGTCTATAAAGAAGCGAAACAGCGCGGTTTTCACAAGCAGGCGTTGTATCGGGAAGGGCGTCAGGTGCGCAATAGCCGCCAGGCGCGGGCGATGGCAAAGGGCTCTAGGTACGGACGCCAGGAGCAGGAAGACGTGTGGCAGAACACCGAGGTCGACGCGCTCTACCGTCTGGCCGCAGCCGGGGTGCGCGTGCCGCAGCCTTACCACTTTATCGACGGCGTATTGCTGATGCAGTTGATCACCGATGACGAGGGCGACGCCGCGCCCCGTCTGGATGACGTGGATCTAAGCCCCGATCAGGCGCGCGTCTATCATGCCTCACTGATCGCCGACGTGGTGAAGATGCTGTGTATCGGACTGGTGCATGGCGACCTGTCCGAATTCAATGTGCTCGTCGATCCGCAGGGTCCGGTGATCATCGATCTTCCTCAGGCGGTGGATGCGGCGGCGAACAATCATGCCTCCTGGATGTTGGCGCGCGATGTCAACAATCTGGCCGCCTATTTCGGACAGTTTGCGCCCGAGCTGCTCACGACCAGCTACGCCCAGGAAATTTGGCACCTGTATGAACATGGCCATCTGACGCCGGATGTGACGCTCACGGGGCATTTCAAAGGTCAGCATCAGACGGTCGATCTCGACGCGATCCTGAACGAAATCCACGAGGCCGAGGTGGAGGCGATGCGGCGCAAGCTGGCGATCGCCCAGGGTGAGAAAAGCGACGTCTCGTGAAATCGAGGCGACGGTGCATTGCCGTCCCGTCGCCGATCGCTCGGTCGGGGGACCGCCGTATTGAGTCCACTCCGCGTCCCTCGGTCCGATCTCGCTGTCTTCAGCGTTTTTCGACGACGGCGTCGAAGACGTACCCGGCACCGCGTTCGGTGCGGATGAGTCTGGGGGCGTGGGGGTTAGGTTCGATCTTGCGTCGGAGTCTGAGGATGAGCACGTCGATCGTTCGGTCGAAGACCTCCGCATCGTCGTTGTGGGTGCGCTCCAGCAGTTGCTCTCGGGTGAGTACGCGCTTGGGGGATTCGACCAGTGCTTCGAGCAGAAGGTATTCGGCGTTGGTCAGCGAGACGGGATTGCCTGTGGAATCGGTGAGGATTCGCGCGGAGAGGTCCAGTGTCCAGCCAGCGAAGCGGCGGTAGTCGTGGTTCGGGGCAGGGCTGTGAGGCGTACTGGCCAGCTCGCCGGAGGTGCGCCGCAGGACGGCCTTGATGCGGGCGGTGAGCTCGCGCGGGTTGAAGGGTTTCACGACATAGTCGTCGGCGCCCATTTCCAGGCCGAGAATGCGGTCGACGTCCGAGCCCATTCCGGTGAGCATGATGATGGGAATCGCCGAGGTTGCGCGGAGCTGGCGGGCGATGGTGAGGCCATCCTGGTCCGGGAGGCGGATGTCGAGCAGGATGATGTCGGGTGTGACCGATTCCAGGCTGGAGCGTAGCTCGGCCTCGCTGCCCGCCTCGATCAGGCTCCAGCCTTGCTGTCGCGCTTCCTCGGAGACGATCTCCCGGATGTCTGGGTCATCATCGACGATCAGCACCTGGATCATGGGAGGCTGCGTGTCGGCCGCTCAGGAGTCGATCGAGGTGCGTGCCACGATGTGTTGGGCCCAGGAGCTGTGGGTCGCCACCTCGCACATGGATCCGCCGAATTTGAAGACGGCTCGATCTCCCGTCAGGATGCGGTGGGCTGCCTCCAGGTCGTTGGGCGAGATGCGGAAAGCGGCCTCGATCACCGGGATCTGGACCGGATGGATGGCCGTTTTGCCGCACAGACCGTGGGCGATGTCCTCGCTCAGTTCCTCGTTCAACAGTTCCGGGTGGTCGATATGCTCGAAGACCGGCGCGGTGAGCTGGAATCCATAGGGTTTGAAGATGGTCACCAGCTGGGCGATGGTGTGCCCAAGCGGGGTGCGGTAGATGGTGCGGTCGCGCGGACGGCGGATGCCGAGAATGGACAGCAGGTCGTTACCGCCGATGCGTAGCGCCAGGATGCGGCTCTGATAGTCCTGCTCCAGCAGGTGATCGCGCAACGCCATCATGCGTCCGGCGTCGAAGACGTCGCGCGTTTCAAGGGTCGGCATGCAGCGATGCTGGGTATCGGCGAGCAGACCCATGTAGTCGTCGATGTTCCCGAGTTCGACCTTGGGGAGGACGAAGCCGTTCAGCTTCTCCACGCCCGGCAGCGCCAGCAATCTGGCGAGAATCTCGGGGTTGCGCGCACGCACGAAGCGCAGTGCCTTGGAGTCGGCCGACATCTGGTCCAGACAGATCTGCAGATTGTCGAGGCCAAGCTCCAGATCCTCTTCCGATACGGCATCCTCGGTGCAGAAGATGACCGAGCGCAGTTCGGACCAGCGCGTTCCGCTCGCGATATCCAGCAGATCCTTGTGGGTCACCGGGACATAGAGAGATCCGCGCAGACGGTATGCCTCAAGCATGTGAAAGACCTCGTTTGAGCAAGACGGCCTGATAGGGGCGCGATGGGTCCAGCTCGAGTGGGATGTGGCGCTCCTGTCCGGGCTGCGGATCGCGCGCAAGCGGGCGTCGACCAACGCCCTGCGCAAGCCAGTCCTCGATCGGGGGGCGACTGCTCAGGCCCGAAATGGCCGCGTTCAGGCACATCATGGCGAGGCCGTTGGGTGCGAACTCAGCGGGCGAACCGGCCGAGCGTTGCATCGAAGATCTGCGAACCGCGCGGGGTGATGGCGTAGTCGCACGCAGCCATGAAGGCTCCGTCGATCAGACTGTCTCCGACACCGATGCTCATGACCGCCTCTCCCGACTCGCTCAGACGCTCGATCAGATAGCGAACTGCGTGCTCCTTGCCGAGCCTGGTGGGCAACACGGCCAGATTGTTGGCGTTGCGGTGCAGGCGGTAGCGGTCCTGGCGCGCGTTCACCCAAGGCTGTATGACCTCATGCTGAAGCCGATCCAGGTCGGCGCTGCGACCCGATCGGTATTTGGCTACCAGATAGAAGGGCAGCCCGTAATCCTCGATGACGCGAATGCGGACCGACAGCTCCGATCGGGTGACGAAGGACTCTGCCGTATCGCGTAGTCCGCTCAGCTCGTCGATGGCCTCCCCCGAAACCGAGGACATCCGTTCCATCCAGCGGGCATCCGGATCGCCCTGGGGATCGAGGATGATCCCGCCATAGTCGATGATGCTCCAGCTGTTGAACGGCAGATCGACGCGGCGCAACGCGCCCAGATCCCGCGCGGTGGTCGGGATCAGGGTCGCGTTGCCGTCCAGCAGCCGCCAGAATGCCCGCTGTCCCTCGGTCATGAAGGAATGGGCCGAGCCATCCTTCAGATAGGCGACCGGGTGCGGTTCCTCGTCGGGAGGGCATTTCGGGCGGCTCTGGAACAGTGTGTCGTCCAGGTCGAGGAAGACCAGTGTCCGCACGCTCAGGCCAGTTCGAACTCGGCCGGGTTGAGACCCAGCTCCATGGCGATCTTGCGCGCGACGCGCTTCTCGTCGTCGTCGAAATTGCCGTCGGCGCCGGCGATCGAGATGATCAGACGCAGGATGAGGCGTGAGGCGGCGTCGTTGTTCTTCATCTTGCGGATGGCGTCGTAGGCCTTGGCCTCTCCCAGGTCCTTGTCGAACTCGATCTGGGTGACCGCGTTCTGGAAGGACTCGATCAGCTCCTTGCTCGAGAAGACCGAGAGCGGCTCGTAGTTCTCGATGAAGCGCATCATCTTCTGCTTCTCCTCGGAGGAGATGTTGCCGTCGGCCATGGAGATGAGCACCGAGCCGCTCACGGCGGCGTTGAGGAAGTCCTTGTTCTTGAACTTCATCGCCTCGTTCTTGAGGTCGCCCGCTTTCTGCTTGAGGTTGTTCAGGAAGTCTTGAAAGGCCATGGTGGCACCTGTGTGATGATTCTCAGTGGATTGACAACGGCGTTTGGGCCGGTTCTTGCATCGGACGTGGATCGTCCGCATCCAACTTGGTCCAGCCGCGCTCGAATTCGTTCGTTTTGGCGCCTTGGAGTTCCCTATTCTGCACCTTTTGATCCGCCTCCATGTCTCGAAGGGGCGGGAGCCCCGTTCGTCTTGCTCAGAGGTTGGATTCTAGCAGAGTCCCCCGGCCACATAGGCCGGGCGAGCCACGCCGTTCAGTCTTTGCGCCCGCGCGCCCATTCGAGGTCCCAGCGATGGGCCAGGTCCATGTCGACATGGCCGCGATAATAGTCGACCAGTTTGGTGACCTTGACCGCTCCGTCCTGATTCTCCAAAAGCGCGATGGCGCACATGGGGCGGTCGTTGCGGTGCGAGTCGAGCCGGACCTCGATCTCGGGCTGTCCTGGGGTCTTGAGCGTGATGCGCGCGTCCGACTCGGCCCAGTTGGGCGCGCCCTCGTAGATGAAGGCATAGACCAGAACCCGGCGGATCCGGTCCCATTGCTGGCCGTTGATGCGGAGGTTCTCGCCCTCCGAGCGGGTGCCGGTGCGATCGTCGGCGTCCAGTGCGATGTAGGGCGGGGTGTTGTAGCTGCCGAAGGTGTTTCCAAGTGCCTGGACGGCGCTCTTGTCGCCGTCGGCCAGTTCGTAGAGGCAACCGATGTCCAGGTCGGTTCGCTGGGGGCCGAATCCGCCGAACAGGCCCTTCTTCTTTGGCTGTGGCAGGCTGCGCCATTTGAGATTGATGAGGATCTCGCCGTGGCTTGCATTGGCGGCCTTCTCCAGTGCCACCGAGTTGCCGCGCTTTTCGAGTGTGATCTTGCTCAAATCCACTGGCGGTGCCTGCGGTTTGGGCGGCTCCGGTGGAGGCGGTGGCGGGGTCTCGGCGACGGTGCCGCCGAAGTGGGTGACCAGCGCCTCCAGCCCGCCGTTGAAGCCCTGGCCGAGCGCGCAGGTGCGCCAGACGCCGTCCTTGCGATAGATCTCCAGCAGTATGAGCGCGCGTTCCTTGGCGAAGTCGCTGCCGCTGAAGGCAAAGCGTCCGGCCTCGGTGCCTCCGTCGAGGAAGCGCACATGTCCGCTGGCGATTTGCGACATGGTGCCGGCGCCGTCGATGGCGGCGGTGAGGGTTAGGCGCTCGATGCTCGGCGGCAATCGGGCGAGGTCGAGCGCGAAGCCGGCCGTGTCGCCCGCGGGCGTGGCGAGCGAGACGCCGCCGCAGGGTGTGGTCGGTTGATTGAAAAAGGTCATGTAACGCTCGTCCGACAGCTTGCCGTTAGCGTCTAGACCGAAACAGGCGATGTCGATGCTCATGCCCGGCGCGTTCACCGTGACCCCGAGCGTGAAACGTAGGCCGTTCGGTACCAGATCGGCGACCTTCGCCCGTTGTCCGTGTGTCAAGTTCATCCGCTCAATTACCTCGGTGGATGATTTCAAAGGGGAGTCGAACCGCAAAGGCGCACAGGGTTGGATCTTGTCGGGTGCAATAGCGAAGCCTATTGCACCGAACGGGCGCCGAGCCGACGTCCTTGCGGCGCAATACGCGATCGCTATTGCGCCCTACCCAGGAATCGAAGTCTTTGCGTTCTTCGCGCCTTTGCGGTTTATCTGAGGGTAGGGATCAGCCGACGTTGACGCCGTGCTGGAGCGCCAGCGCGCGCAGTCCGCCGGCATAGCCTTGGCCGACGGCGCGGAATTTCCAGTCGCCGCTATGGCGATAGAGCTCGCCGAAGATCATGGCGGTCTCGGTGGAGTAGTCCTCGGAGAGGTCGAAGCGGACCACCTCCTGATTGGTGTCCTCGTTGACGACCCGCACGAAGGCGTTGCTGACCTGTCCGAAGTTTTGGTGGCGAGCCTCGGCCTCGTGGATGGTGACCACGATCACCAGACGCTGGATCTCTGGCGGGACCTTGGGCAGATTGACCTTGATGGATTCGTCGTCGCCTTCGCCGGCACCGGTCAGGTTGTCGCCCGTATGGTTGATCGAGCCGTCCGGGGATGTCTTCTGGTTGTAGAAGATGAAATGGGCGTCGCTTGGGACCTTGCCGTCCTCTTTTACCATGAAGAGGCTGGCGTCCAGGTCGAATGCCTGTCCGTCGGTTGCGCGCGCGTCCCAGCCCAGGCCCACCAGGGCGTTTACCAGGTTGGGCGCCTCCTTGCTCAGATTGACGTTGCCGCCTTTGTTCAAGCTGATGGCCATGAGAGTCTCCGTTCGCTATCGAAAATGAATGGCTGTCTATTCTGCCCGTGCCCGGTGACCGCTGGGTGAAGCGTCACGCCAGGCGGGCGGGGAGGGCGACCATTCCGGATGTCCTGCCTCAGTCGGGGGCATCCGGGTAACGGTAGGTCATGCAGTTGGACCGCATCTGTTCGTTTGGATTCAGGGCCTCCATAAGTTCATCGAGTCCCTCACTCGGCGTCTCGTGACAGACGAGGATGCGCGCATAGTCGGCGGGATCGACGTTGTAGAGATAGTTGGCGATGCCCTCGTCATAATTGTCCCCGAAGATCAGGCAGCGTTGCACGTCGGCCCCGACGAGGATGGGCGAACGGGTGGTCGCCTGTACCGAAACGGTGAAACCGTGCGCCTCCAGCTCCAGTCCGATGCGAAAGGCCGCGTGCATGAACTCTCCGGTTCCAAGGACCAGAATGGGGGCGCCCGGTTCCAGTCCATCGGTCGTCTGTGACAGGACCTCGGTCGGAACCTGGAGCGCCCGGTCGATGCCGAAACGTCCCAGTGTATCGGCGATCTGGCCCGGCTCGCGCCGATTGGCCCCGACTGCTGTTGGCGGAATCTCGGCGGACAGCGGCGGTCCGGGCTGGAAGTCGAAGTCGGCGTGCAGCGCAGACCGACAGGACACCGGTAAGCCGAGACGTTCGCTGAAGCGCTCGGCGCTGTCCGCCCCGCTGAAGTCGGTGATGCAGACGAACTGAACCCGTTCGATCGCCGGATTGAAGGAACGATAGGCCTCGACCAGATTGCACAGGGTGGTCCCGGTGCTGATTTCGTCGTCGATCAGGATCAGTTCGCGCGCCTGAGCGAAGGTGTCGAGATGCTCGGGCCGCAGGGGCAGATAGAGCGTCTGGTCCGGCGCGTGGCAGTGGGGTTCCAGAAACTCCAGAAAACGGCGCCCCTCGACCCGGTAGCGGGTTGAGTGGACGAAGAGGCCGGGCGTGTGCGGATCCTGCTCCAAGGCGGCTTCGAAGACGCCCTGGCCGAGCCCGGTTGCGGTTTCCGCCATGGCGATAAAGGCCCTGGGTCCGATGGCGGGCGCGAGCTGGGCGGCGAGATGGCGGTGGATACGTCGCATCTGGCTCGGGCGGGCCGGCCAGTGCTTGCCGAGCACCTTGCTCAGAAAGAGGAAGCCGCGCTTGAGGTTGTTGCGCGCGGCGAAACCGCAGAGTTCGTCGAGCGCAAAGGCGGATTCGCGGACCCGGACGGAGAGCCGTCCGGTGTCCAGTTGGATATGGCGTGTCGTCACGAATGAACCTCGACGCGGCGGTAGCCGGGCGCCTCCAGAATGCGTCCCTCGGTTGCGACTATCGACGCCTTGCACCGTTGAACGCCATGCGTCTGGCCGTGCAGCGCCAGATAGGGTGGATTGAATTCGGCGGCGCCCTGCCGAATCGGATCGAGCAGGGCGCGCGCATTGGGGGCCGTTCCGTTGAACCCGTCTGGGGTCATGCGAGGTGTGCCGCAGACCTTCTTAGAGATGCGGCTTGATCTGGGGCAGCATCTGCTCGAAGGTGCGGCCCTGGCCGACCTCGCCGATGGCGTGCATCTTCCACTCGCCGTTATGGCGATAGACCTTGGCCATGATCATGGCGTTGTGGGTGCCCTGGCAGCTGAGGTCGTAGCGGGCGATCTCGGCGTTGTTGGCGCCGTTGACGATGCGGCAGAAGGCGTTGGCGACCTGTGAGAAATCCTGCCCGGTGTAGTTGTTGACGGTGAAGACCAGGCTCTTGACCCCAGCCGGAACCTTGGACAGGTCGACGATGATCTGCTCGTCGTCACCCTCGCCCTCGCCGGTGCGGTTGTCGCCGGTATGGGTGATGCTGCCGTCCTTGCTGTGCAGCTGGCGGAACCAGACGGCGTCGAGCAGGTTGCCCGACTCGTCGAACATGAGACAGGAGGCGTCGAGATCGATGCTGTCGTCGCCGCCCCCGCCGAACATGCCTCCGAGGAACCCTCCTTTCTTGGCCTGGGCGGCATCCCAGCCGAGTCCCATGACGATGCGGGTCAGGCCGCCGCCGGCCTCTTTGTCGAGCGAGATCTTTTGACCCTTCTGAAGACTGATGCCCATCTCTGAAATACCTCGTGTCGTCGAAATGTGGTGTCGTCGGCGTCTTGTGTGCTGTGCGCCGTCAGTGTGTCTGGGGAGTGAAAATGGACCGGTTGCGCGAACAGACCACAACCTTGCCTTGGCCGCGGAAACGGATCACCAGCCCCTCGCCCGAGGTCACCGAATTGACTACGTTGCCGAAGAATCCGCCCCCGGTGCGGGGCATGCCGACCTCGAACTGGAGGTTGGACGACCAGGCGACCGCGTGGCTGTTGTCGATGACGGTGTCGCGATCAGGCGTGATGTCGAGCGTGAAGAGTGCGCCGAATCCGGACACGGCCAGGGTGCCCTGTCCGACCGCCTCCATGATGACGAAGCCGCCGGTGCCGCCGAATAGACCGCCGCCGAGGCTGTTCATCCGCGAGCGCACGTCCACGCCGTGATCGGCGGCGAGGAAGCTGCCGTCGGACAGGGTGAAGGGTGAGCCTGGAGTGATCTGAATCAGCTCGATGCCACCCGGCAGGGTGGGCGAGAGCAGACAGTCGCCGTTGCCGCCGACCGCTTCGATTTCTTGCTGGAACAGCGATTCGTCGGTGGCGAGTCGGCGCATCAGCGCGCGTCCCAGGCCGCCGCGCATCTGTCCCTTCACCTGCAGCGCCTCTTCCATCATGACCATGGCGCCGGATTCGCAGTAGATCCGCTCGCCCTTCTGCATGCTGACGTGCAGAAAGGGATCGATTTCTCCGGTGATCGTGAAGTTCGGCATGGCATTCACCTCTCGGCTAAATGGGGGCGATCAGAGACAGCGACCAGCTGCCAGCGACCAGCATTGTGCTGGAGGCCGGAAGCTGGCGGCTGGTCGCTGAACATCAGCCGATGTTGACCCCGTGATCCTTTGCCAGCGCGCCTAGACCGCCGGCGAAGCCCTGGCCCACGGCCTTGAACTTCCATTCGCTGCCGTGACGGTAGATCTCGCCGAACACCATGGCGGTTTCGGTAGAGTAATCTTCCGAGAGGTCGAAGCG
Organism: Thiorhodococcus drewsii AZ1; assembly: GCF_000224065.1. Classification (GTDB taxonomy): domain Bacteria; phylum Pseudomonadota; class Gammaproteobacteria; order Chromatiales; family Chromatiaceae; genus Imhoffiella; species Imhoffiella drewsii. The sequence goes on along the minus strand of NZ_AFWT01000004.1, from coordinate 148,775 downwards.
GGCCAGTTCGGTGTTGGAATCCTTGTTCAGGACGCGCATGAAGGCGTTGCGGACCATGCCGAAGTTCTGTTTGCGGGACTCGGCCTCATGGATGGTGACGGCGAAGACGACGCGCTGCACGCCGGCCTCGACGCCGGGCAGGTTGATGCTCACGGTCTCGTCGTCGCCCTCGCCCTCGCCGGTGGTGTTGTCGCCGGCATGGACCACGGCACCGTCGGGCGAGGTCTTCTGGTTGTAGAAGACGAAATGCCCGTCCGACAGCACCTTGCCGTCTTCGCCGACCAGGAAGACGCTGGCATCCAGGTCGAATGCGGCGCCGTCGGTGGAGCGTGCGTCCCAACCCAGTCCGACGAGGACGTTGGTCAAGCCGGGATCGGTCTTGGTCAGGCTGACGTTGCCGCCTTTCTGCAGGCTGATGGCCATGTAGTTCTCCTTATTAGTAGTGATTGAATTTCAATCGGGCGATTGAACTTGATGGTGGCTGAACGCTCGGGAATTTGGAATCGGCCGTCCGGCGCTCGCCGCCGATCGATAGGTGCCCGGGCGGTGCTGTCGCCTCTGCTCGAAGTGCGCGTTCGGTGGATCGCCCGTTCTCGCTCTGTTGCTCTTGTGTTTCTGGCGTGGGACCCGACTAGTTTAGTCGAGTCCTAACCGGCGCGGTACAGCCTTCGCGCTCTCGCTCGATCCCCGTCGGTCGTCCCGGTTCGTGGATGAGGCGAGCAGATTATCGCCCACCAGGAGACAGCACATTTGGGCCGATGTTCCGGCGACGGGGTGTCGGGGGCCGCTCGGGCAGGGTTATTGCTATGGATCCGAACGCGCCTGCACAATAGGTGTAGAGACGCCTCGTTGCGCCCTGTGTTGTTTCGGGCGTCTCCTTCTCGCCGTGTGAGGATGTCGTTACGGCTTTTTCACGGGTTTCGTGCTCGGGGTTCGACGACCGCGATGTCTGGGTTTCCGTTCTCCTTTAGCGGCTTACGGTCGTTGACGACGGCGATGCATCCCGGCGTTGTGCGGGGTATTCGGTAGCAAGGATGGGGTGGTCAATGGGGGATCCCAATCGAATCGATGGTGTCGCCGTCGCTCGTGACGAGGTCGGCGACGATGGATGTGCGACTCGCTCTTCACCGGCGTGTGGAGGGCGCTTCAGCGCGCTTGCCCCCGAATCCAGTGCGGCGGCTGTCGAGCAGTTGCATTCGGCGTTGATCGACGAGGCCTTCCGTCAGGGGCGAGCAGGCATCCCAATGACGGCCATCTCTATGCTCGGGATGGCGGGCATCCACTGGCTCCACACCCACGCGCTGATCGAACCGCTCTGGCTCGTCGCGGGACTCGCGGTCTTCGCGCTGCGCATGCTGCTGCTTTTGGTCCATGAGTCATATCGGGAGGGTTTGAGCACCCGGACCCGCGCGCGCATGTTCGAGTGGCCGTTGGTGTTGAACAGCTTGGTTTGGGCGGCGCTGCCGATCCTGGTCTTTCCGTCCGCCGAGCCGGTCGAGCGGCTCGCCCTCATCGCCATCATCGCCGGTCTCGCGGGAGGCGGTGCCGCAGTGCTTGCACCCGTGCTCTGGTCGGCGCGTCTCTACATCCTCTGTTTGATGGTGCCGGCCTCCATCATGATCTTGGATACGCCGGGCTCGGGTCCGGTCGTCTTCGTGCTCGGTATCGGCTTCACGGCCCTGTCGCTGTTCAGCCATGCCCGCACGCGCGATGTCCTGGTCATGGCCCAGCAGCGTTTGATCGAGAATCAGGCGCTGCTCGGTGAGATGCGTGAGCAACGCTCGGTCGTCGATCGGCTCAATCAGGAATTGCTTTCCGCCCAGCAGCGGCTTCTGGAGCACAGCCTGGAGCTGGAGGCGGAGGTCGAGGAGCGGACGGCACGCATGCGGCTCGCCTTCTCGGTGATCCAGAATACCGCCGAGGGCATCATGGTCATGGGGGTCGATGGGGACATCCTTGAGGTCAATCCCGCCTTCACGCGCATTACCGGTTACGCGTCAGACGAGGTCATCGGACGATCCTTCAAGCTGTTGCGCTCAGATCGGCACGGAGAGGACTTTTTTGACCAGCTTTGGCAGCGCTTGCGCTCGACTGGGCGCTGGGATGGCGAGATGTGGAGCCGTCGCAAGGATGGAGAGGTCTTCCTGGAGCGGCGTGCCATCGACGTGGTGTGCGACGCCGAGGGACAGACGACGCACTACGTTTCCGTCTTCAGCGACGTCACCCAGGACTATCACAAGGACCAGCAGCTGCTGCACCAGGCGCTGCACGATCCACTCACCGGATTGGGCAATCGTAAGCTGCTGCGGGACCGGCTTGAGCACGGTATTGCTCGATCGCAGCGTCATGGCAGTCGATTTGGGGTGCTCATCTTCGATCTGGATCAATTCAAGGCCGTCAACGACAGCCTCGGGCACCACGTGGGCGATCAGCTCTTGTGTGAGATCGCCGAACGTCTCAAGTTTCGGCTGCGCGCCAGCGATACCCTGGTCAGGCTCGGCGGCGACGAATTCGTGGTGCTGATGGCCGACCTTCATCAGCCGGCGGATGCCGTGGTATTGGCGCACGAACTGCTGGATGCCTTTACGCACCCCTTCGAGCTTCCGAATAACCGGATGCACGTGCGCTCCTCGCTCGGCATCGCCATCTATCCGGACGACGGCACGGATCCGGATGTCCTTATGAAGAACGCCGATATGGCGCTCTATGCCGCCAAAGCGGCCGGCCGCAACACCTATCATTTCTTTCAGCCGATTTTCGCCGATCAGGCCAGTCAACGTCTGGAGTTGGAGCTGGCCTTGCGCGAGGCCATGGAGCGCCAGGAGCTATCGCTCTATTACCAGCCCAAGGTGACCGCCTCGGATCATGCCTTTCTTGGGTTCGAGGCATTGTTGCGTTGGAATCGCGGCGAGCAGGGCTTCGTGCCGCCGGATCGGTTCGTGCCGGTCGCCGAGGATTGCGGGCTCATCGGCCAGATCGGGGGCTGGGTGCTGGCCGAGGCCTGTGCTCAGATCGCACGCTGGCATCGTGCCGGTCATGGCTGGCGGAAGATCGCCATCAATGTCTCGGTGCGCCAGCTGGTGCATGACGATCTGGCCGGCATGATCCGGATCGAGTGCGAACGGCAGGGGATTTCCCCGACACTCTTGGAGGTCGAGGTCACCGAGAGCTGTGTCATGGCGAATCCAGGCCAGACTTCGCCCATCCTGGCGGCGCTTCGGGCGATGGGTGTCACGGTGGCCATCGACGATTTCGGTACCGGCCATTCGAGCCTGTCCTATCTGCGGCGCCTGCCGGTGGACGTCATCAAAATCGATCGATCGTTCGTCCACGAAGCGGTCGAGGACGCGGGTGCCGAGGCCATCGTCAAGACCATCGTGAATCTGAGCAAGACGCTCGGAATGGGTGTTGTGGCCGAGGGAGTCGAGACGCTAGAGCAGGCTGAAATGCTGGCCCGGATGGAGTGCGATGTGCTCCAGGGCTATTGCTTCGCCCGACCGATGCCGGGCGATGAGATCGAGCGCCTGTGGCGGGAGAACGATGCCACACCCTCGGCGCTCGGTGTGGCTGAGATTTAGAGGATCGGCGCGGTAGCGCCCTGCACCGGCTCGTCCGGCGGGCTGAACCAGTTGAGCTTGTCGCGCAGCTTGACCACCTCGCCCACGATGACCAGTGTCGGTGGCTGCGGTTGCGCGGTGGTGACGATGTCGCCGATGTTCGCGAGCGTCCCCGTGTGGACCCGCTGCATATGGGTCGTGCCCTGTTCGACCAGAGCGATCGGCATCTCGGCGGGGACGCCGTGGGCCATGAGTCGCTCGACGATGATGGGCAATCCGACCAGTCCCATGTAGAAAACCACCGTCTGGTTCGGCTGGGCGAGCGCCGACCAGTTGAGATCGATGCTGCCATCCTTGAGATGGCCCGTCACGAAGGTGACCGACTGGGCATGATCGCGGTGAGTCAGCGGGATACCCGCATAGGCGGCGCAGCCCGAGGCGGCGGTGATGCCGGGGATGACCTGGAAGGGGATGCCCTCGGCGGCCAGGGTGTCGATCTCCTCGCCGCCGCGCCCGAAGATGAAGGGGTCGCCGCCCTTGAGCCGCAGCACGCGGAACCCGTCCTTGGCCAGGTCGGCGAGCAGCCGGTTGATCTCCTCCTGACGCATCGCATGATGGTCGCGCTGCTTGCCGACATAGATGCGGCGGGCGTCGCGGCGGGTCATCTCCAGAATCGGCGCGGCGACCAGGCGGTCGTAGACCACTACGTCGGCCTGCTGCATCAGACGCAGGGCGCGGAAGGTCAGAAGGTCCGGATCGCCCGGGCCGGCGCCGACCAGATAGACCTCACCCATGTCCTGGTCCAGGGCGTCCGGTGCCAGCTCCTGCTCGATGATGGCCTCGGCCTCCTCGAACTGGCCGGCGAAGACGCGTTCGGCGACCGCCCCCTGCAACACGCGATCCCAGAAGCGGCGACGGTCGCGTTGGTCGGTGAAGCGCGTCTTCACGCGATGGCGATAGCGTCCGCTGAACTCGGCGAGCCGGCCGTAACCGGCGGGGATCAGCGATTCCAGTCGGGTGCGCAGCAGGCGCGCCAGGACGGGAGACGCCTTGCCGGTCGAGATGGCGACCGTGACCGGCGAGCGGTCGACGATGGATGGCAGCAGAAAGGAGCAGGCCTCTGGGTCGTCGACCACGTTGACGGGGATGTCGAGCGCGTTGGCGAGCTGGGCGATGTGGCGGTTGGTCTCGTCCTCGTCGGTCGCTGCGATGATGAGTCGGTTGCCCGGCAGGTCCTGCGGCTCGAAGCAGCGTGCGAGATAGCGGAACTCACCTGCCTCGGCCTTGCACGCAAGCGTTTCGCAGAGCGTCGGTGAGACGAGGGTGATGGCTGCGCCTGAGCGTAGCAGGCTACCCACCTTGCGGGCCGCCGTGGTGCCGCCACCGACCACCAGACAGGGCTTGCCATTGAGGTCGAGAAAGATCGGGAGGAGTTCCATGGTCATCTCAGTGGTCTCGGTGGTGTTGCGCCCACAGGGTCGTTGAGTTGGTATTCAAAAGTCCTTAATATACTTAATTGCTTAGTTTTATGGTAGGACGGCAGCGTGGTCAACGAAATCGAATCAGAGCCGCTGCGCCAGCGGCTTCTGGACGGTGAGGATGTGCTCCTGGTGGACATTCGCACCCCGGCAGAGATGGCGCAGGGCGTCATTCCCGGCGCCCTACAGATGCCGATGCATCTGATTCCAGTACGGATGAACGAATTGCCGAAGGATCGGGATGTGGTGCTTTATTGCCGCAGTGGTGCCCGCTCATATCAGGCGTGCTCTTTCATGATGCAACAAGGCTACGGTCGGGTTTTGAACTTGCGTGGCGGCGTCATTGCCTGGGCGCGCCATGGCTATCCGATCGTGGATGCCGCCTGATGCTGCGCTGTGCGAGATAGCTGTAGGATCGCCCAGGGTGTAGCTTGTTTTTTCTATGGTTGTACCCTATAAAATCAATTATTGTGTCTACTGATATTCTAAAACAACAGATCTCGACCGGAGGTATTTCATGGCAGATTTCGACCAAGAACTCGACGCGAGCGGCCTCAACTGTCCGCTGCCGATCCTGCGCGCCAAGAAGACCCTGAACGCCATGGCGAGCAGTCAGGTGCTGCACGTGATCGCGACCGATCCAGGCTCGGTCAAGGATTTCGACGCCTTCGCCAAGCAGACCGGCAACGAACTCGTCGAGTCCAAGGAGGACAGCGGCAAGTTCCACTTCCTCATCAAGAAGTCCTGATCGTCCAGAGTCCTCGCGCAATCGATCTTTCTTTTTCCGATCAAACATGACTTCGCGAGCTCGCTGAGCCCGCGAGGAGGACTCGATGGAACAGAAAAAACTGGCGATTATCGCCACTAAGGGCTCTTTGGATTGGGCCTATCCCCCGTTCATTCTGGCCTCGACCGCAGCCGCGTTGGGGTATGAGGTGCAGATTTTCTTCACCTTCTACGGTCTGCAACTGCTTAAGAAGAAGCTGGCCCTGGAGGTCACCCCGCTTGGCAACCCGGGCATGCCCATGCCGATGGGGATGGATAAGTGGTTCCCCGTGCTGGGTCTGACCCTGCCTGGCATGCAGGGCATGATGACCTCCATGATGAAGAAGAAGATGCAGAGCAAGGGCGTGGCCAGTGTCGATGAACTGCGCGATCTGTGTCAGGAGGCGGAGGTCAAGCTCATCGCCTGCCAGATGACGGTCGATCTGTTCGACCTGAATACGGCCGATTTCATCGACGGTGTCGAGTACGCGGGGGCTGCGGCCTTCTTCGAGTTCGCCGGCGAGAGCGATATCTGCCTCTATATCTAACCCTCTAGCCCGATCGGGCGCGATCGGACTGAACCCTACGCCGCCGTTTCGGCGGCGTTTTCGTTAGGGAAGCTGGATCTTCAGACGGTCCGTTGAACCGCAACGCGCGCCAAGAGCGCAGGGGATTTCAACGCCTTGTCCCAATGTCGAGGCTCGCTGTCCGGGTGAAGCAGGCCGTTGTCTTCTGTGTGTGCGTTGCGGTTTTACTTCCTGGATTTAGGTCGATCGATTGCGACCCCCGCGCGGGCCATGGAGGGTTCGTCTCCTTAGGCTCCCTGTCTTCGCGTTATGATGGGGTTCGATTCAACACGACAGTTCGCCGTTCATCATCACCACTATGACAAGCCCGACCCCAACCGGGGCTGCCCTCTTTCTCGATGTGCTCACCGACCTTGGCGTCGACTACCTGTTTGGGCACACCGGTGGGGCTGTGATCCCCATCCACGTCGAAATCAACAAGCGTCTGCGTCGCGGCGAACGCGTTCCCACATTCGTGTTCTGTCGGCAGGAAGGCGGCGCGGGGCACGCGGCCGAAGGCTATGCCAGGGTGAGCGGTCGAGTTGGTGTCGTTCTGGTCACCTCCGGCCCGGGCGCGACCAACCTGGCGACGCCTATCGCCGACGCCCACAAGGATTCGCTGCCCACCCTCTTCATCACCGGCCAGGTTCCGAGCGCGGCCATCGGCTCCGATGCCTTCCAAGAGGTGGATACCGTCGGAATGACGCGACCCATCTCCAAGCACAATTATCTGGTTAAGGACGTGGGCGACCTGGAATGGGTGTTGCGCGAGGCCTATGACCTGGCGATCCATGGGCGTCCGGGGCCCGTGGTGGTGGACATCTGCAAGGACGTCCAGCTGGCGCTCGCCGGACAGAGGAACGCGTCGCGCTCCCGTCATTGCGAGGAGGTGCCGTTCGATGCGGCGCGCGCCAACGCCATTTTGGAGGCGATCGCACGCGCCGAGCGTCCGGTCGTCAAGGCGGGTGGCGGCGTGATCCATGCCAATGCGACCGAGGCCCTGCGGCGTTTCGCCGAGCGTTTCGATGTCCCCGTCACCACCACCTTCAACGCGCTCGGCGCTATGGCGTTCGAGGCGCCGCATAATCTCGGGATGCCGGGAATGCACGGCACCATCCCGGCCAACTATGCACTGCGCGACGCGGATCTCATCCTCTCGCTCGGCGGGCGTTTCGACGACCGGGTGGCGGTGCGCGGGTTTGCGGATGGCAAGCGTATCGCACACGTCGACATCGATCCGTCCGAGATCGACAAGACCATCTCGACCGATCTCTATCTGGTGGCGGGGCTCGATGCCTTCCTGGCGCATGCCCTGGCCTCGCAAGGTACCGCGACCCATCCGGACTGGATGGCCCGTGTCGCGGCCTGGCGCCAGCAGATGCCCAAACCCTATGTGCGCTCGGAGTTTATCAAACCGCAGGAGGCGATCGAGATCATCTCCGAGTTGACGCAGGGTGACGCCGTCGTGGCCACGGGGGTCGGACAGCATCAGATGTGGTCCGCCCAGTATTACCGCTTCCGGCGTCCCCGTCAGTGGGTCAGCTCGGGCGGGCTCGGCACCATGGGGTTCGGCTTGCCGGCCGCCGTGGGGGCCTGGTACGCCGACCCGACCCGCCCGGTGGTGTTGATCGACGGCGACGGCAGCTTTCAGATGAATATCCAGGAACTGGGCACGGTCGTTGCCAATCGCATCCCGCTCAAGATGTTCGTCCTCAACAACAGCTTCCTTGGCATGGTGCGTCAGTGGGAGGACATGATGGACGGCGGCCATCATTACGAGACCTGTCTGGCCCGCAACATCGACTGCGATCCGGACTGCATCGACCTGGATCAGGGTTGCAGGCGTCAAATCCCCAATCTCACCGGACTCAAATACGTCTATCCTCGTCTCAAAACCCTGCGCATCAAGGATCCGTCCTCGCTGCGCGAGGGGATCGCCAGTGCGCTCGCCGAGCCAGGTCCCGTGCTGGTCGATATCTGGATTGACAAGGCCGAGAACGTCGTTCCCATGGTGCCTCCCGGTCATGGTCTAGATCAGATGGTCGAGTCCTGATCCGACTCGGGGAGTCGTCTCGGTCAGGTTCCGTCCCGCTCCCGGCGCCCCCGTGATGAACGCTGGGCGCCGGGGCGGGGTCTCGCTCGCCCGGTTGTCGAGTCGACTCTCTATGCGGATCAAGGCCAGGCTGATACTGATCGGACTGTTGCGCTGGGGGATGATGGTCGCCGAGCGGCGCCGACTCTTCAGCGCGGCAAGCGCGCTCGACTGGCGTTTTCCTCTATTATTTCCTTTTTCCGATGCTTTGCCTTGAGGTAATCAATCAGGCTAATGTTGCGCCCGTGCCGACATGACCTGACATTGCTTCGATTCCGCACGATCAATCCTGCCATACCTCACTGAGACAAGTCCCTCGCTGTCCGGGGGAAACGGAGGTCGAGACGATGACTGAACGCTTGGATGTGGGCGGCCTGAAGGTCGCAAAAGCCCTCTACGATCTGGTCAAGGATGAGATCGCACCCGGGACCGGAGTGGACCCGGACACCTTCTGGGCGTCCTTCGGCGACATGGTTCGCGAACTCGCGCCGCGCAACCGCGCGCTGCTGGAGCGACGCAACGCGATTCAGGCCCAGATCGATGCCTGGCACCGCGAACATCCGGAACGCCCGATCTCGCTCGACGCCTATCGCGCCTTCCTGGTCGAGATCGGCTATCTGGTTCCCGAGGGTCCGGATTTCTCGGTTTCCACGAGCAACGTGGATCCCGAGATCGCCCAAATCGCCGGTCCCCAGTTGGTGGTGCCGGTCAGCAATGCCCGCTATGCGCTGAACGCGGCCAATGCCCGCTGGGGCAGCCTCTACGATGCACTCTACGGCACCGACGCCATTGCGGAGGATGAGGGGCTGGAGCGGACTGCCGAGCTCAATCCACGTCGAGCGGCGGCCGTGGTGGCGCGCGCTGCGGCCTTCCTGGACGAGGTGGTGCCGCTGAATCGAGGCTCCCATGCCGATGCCTGCGGTTACGGTCTGGGCAACGGCAAGCTGGTGGTGCAGCTTCCGGATAACAGCGAGACCATGCTCAAGGCGCCTGAGCAATTCGTCGGCTATCGTGGCAATCCGGACCGGCTCGACGCCGTTCTGCTGGTCAATAACGAACTGCATATCGAGCTGCGCATCGACCGCGAGCATCCGATCGGAAAAGACAGCGCGGCCGGCATCGCCGACATCCAGGTCGAGTCCGCGATCACCAGTATCCAGGATTGCGAGGATTCGGTCGCTGCCGTCGACACCGAGGACAAGGTCGGGGTCTATCGCAACTGGTTGGGTCTGATGAAGGGCGATCTCACGGCGTCCTTCAGCAAGGGCGGTCGCATGCTGGAGCGTACGTTGGAGCCCGATCGGGTCTATTCGCGTATCGGGGTCGGTAGCCTCACCCTGCCGGGTCGTTCGCTCATGCTGGTGCGCAACGTGGGCCATCTCATGACCACCGATGCGGTGCTCGACGCCGAGGGCAACGAGATCCCCGAGGGCATGCTCGACGGCATGGTCACCGCCTTCTGCGCATTGCATGACGTCCATCCCGAATTCGGCGCGCGGCGCAACTCGCGCTCGGGCAGCGTCTATATCGTCAAGCCCAAGATGCACGGTCCGGAGGAGGTCCAGTTCGCGGTCGACCTGTTCGGACGCATCGAGGATGCCCTCGGCCTGGCCCGTAATACGCTCAAGATCGGGATCATGGACGAGGAGCGCCGCACCACGGTCAATCTCAAAGAATGCATCCGCATCGCTCGAGACCGGATCATCTTCATCAATACCGGCTTCCTCGACCGCACCGGCGACGAGATCCACACCGACATGGAGGCCGGACCGGTGCTGCGTAAGGGTGCCATGAAGGGTGCCACCTGGCTGGTCGCCTACGAGGACTGGAACGTGGACACGGGTCTGGCCTGCGGGCTGCCCGGCCACGCCCAGATCGGCAAGGGCATGTGGACCATGCCGGACGAGATGGCCGCCATGCTGGAGGCCAAGATCGGCCACCCCCGATCTGGGGCCAACTGCGCCTGGGTGCCTTCGCCGACGGCGGCGACCCTGCACGCGTTGCATTATCACCAGGTCGATGTGTCAGCGGTTCAGACCGAATTGGCCAAGGGGGGGCGTCGCGCCACCTTGGACGACATCCTCCAGATTCCGCTGGATCCGGAGTGTGCCTGGACGTCCGAGGAGATCCAGGAGGAGTTGGACAACAACTGTCAGGGTATCCTCGGTTACGTGGTGCGCTGGATCGATCAGGGTGTCGGTTGCTCCAAGGTGCCCGACGTCGCCAACGTGGGCCTGATGGAGGACCGCGCTACGCTGCGCATTTCCAGCCAGCACATCGCCAACTGGCTGAGACACGGGGTCGTCGACGAGGAACAGGTGATGGAATCCTTGCATCGGATGGCGGCGGTCGTCGACGCGCAGAACGCCGGCGATCCGCTCTATCGGCCGATGGCCCCCGGCTTTGACGGCATCGCCTTCCAGGCCGCCCGCGATCTGATCTTCAAGGGTTGCGAGGTCCCGAACGGCTATACCGAGCCGACGCTGCACGCCATGCGCAGACGTTTCAAGGCCGAGGTCGGCTGACGGGCTCAAGGGTCGATCGTGTCCGTCGCTCAGAGGGCCTGTCCGGTGGGCGGCGGCGCGATAAAACCACGCGGATCTCTAGGCTTTGCGCGCTGAATCGGTTTGCCTATAATCGCGCGCATCATTAGAAATCATCGATATAGCTGGAGACGGAACATGCCCACGTACGATTATCGCTGCGACAGCAACGACCGCGTGATCGAGGTCAGCCATCGGATGAGCGAGAGCCTTTCCACCTGGGGCGAGCTCTGTGCTCGCGTCGGCATGGAGACGGGCGATACGCCTGCGGACGCCCCGGTCCATCGTTTGGCGACCGGCGGCAACGTCATTTCGAGTTCGAGTCTCGGTAGCGGTATGGCGCCGGCCTGTCCCTCCGGTTCCTGCTGCTCCGGCGGCATGTGCGGATTGAACTGAGTCCAGTTCAGTCCCTTTCGAACGGCGGTGCATCCTGGGGGTGCGCCGCTGTTTTGCGTTTTAAGGCCAGCCGCCAGCCGCCAGCTTTCAGCTTTTGGTGTCCTTTCCATTGCCCGCGCCAGCGAAGATCCGGTAGGCCGGATTGCCCGTCTCTTCCCAGTAGGGATAGCCGAGGTCGTCGAGCGAGCGGAGAAAATCGTTCTGCTCGGCGGGCGGGATCTGGGCGCCCATGAGTACCCGGCCATAGGCTGCGCCGTGGTTGCGGTAATGGAAGAGGCTGATATTCCAGCGCTTGCCGAGCGCGGTCAGGAAGTTCAGCAGGGCACCGGGGCGCTCGGGAAACTCGAAGCGCACCAGCGTCTCCTGGTCGATGTCGGGGGCGTGTCCGCCGACCATGAAGCGGATGTGCTGCTTCGCGGTCTCGTTGTCGGTCATATCGACCACCTTGAAGTCCTTTTCCAGGAAGCGGGCGATCAGCTCGGCGCGCTCCTCGCTCCCTCGGCTCAGCTCGACCCCCACGAACACTTGCGCCCTGCGTGCGTCGGCATAGCGATAGTTGAACTCGGTGATCTGGCGTTTGCCCAGGGTGCGGCAAAAGGCGAGGAAGCTCCCGGGGCGTTCCGGGATCTCGACGGCCAGCAGTGCCTCACGGTGTTCGCCCAATTCGGCGCGTTCGGCGACGTGACGCAGTCGATCGAAATTGATGTTGGCACCGCTCTCGATGGCGACCAAGTGCGCGCCTTGGGTGCCGTTGGTCTCGATCCAGCGTTTTAGGCCAGCGACCGCCAGTGCCCCGGCGGGCTCGGCGATGCCGCGGGTGTCGTCGAAGATGTCCTTGATGGCGGCGCAGATCTCGTCCGTGCTCACCAGAACCACCTCGTCGACCCGCTTGCGGGCGACGCGGAAGCATTCCTCTCCGATCAGTCGCACCGCAACCCCGTCGGCGAACAGCCCGACCTGTGGTAGCTCGACGCGTTTGCCGGCCGCCAAGGCGTCATGCAGCGTCGGCGCCTCGGCCGGTTCGACTCCAATGATCTTGACCTGCGGATACATCCATTTGACGTAGGCCGCGATACCGGAGATCAGTCCGCCGCCACCGACGGGTACGAAGATGGCGTGCGGTGGTTCGGGATGCTGGCGCAGGATCTCCATGCCGATGGTGCCCTGGCCGGCGATCACGTCCGGGTCGTCGAAGGGATGCAGGAAGGTCAGACCTTTTTCTTCGACCAGGGTCATGGCGTGGGCGTAGGCCTCGTCGTAGGAGTCCCCGTGCAGCACGGCCTTGCCACCGAAGGCGCGCACCGAGCGCACCTTGATCGCCGGCGTGGTGCGTGGCATGACGATGGTGGCCTGAACGCCCAGTCGGCTGGCGCCGAGTGCGACACCCTGCGCGTGGTTGCCGGCGCTGGCGGCGATCACGCCCTTGGCGCGCACCTCCGGATCCAGATGAATGAGCTTGTTGTAGGCCCCGCGCAATTTGAACGAAAAGACCGGTTGCAGGTCCTCCCGTTTGAGGAAGACCTCGTTGCCGAGACGGCTGGAGAGCTGAGGGGCGCGAGTCAGGGGTGTTTCGTGGGCGACGTCGTAGACGCGGGCCTTGAGGATGCGTTCGATATAGGAGTCGGGCATGGGGAATCTCGGTACTGCCGGGGGATGACCGAATGTTACAGGATTGGACGTCGAGACAAGGTTCGCGGCTGTATTTCGTGTTCGCGGTTCTCGCTCGAACCCTTCGATGTCGTCACATCTTTCGTCGGGGACCCGAATCCGTCCTTGGACCTTGGGCAGTCGGTCACCATGTCAGTGTATGAGTGATTCGCTCTGGTTTCGTCGTCGCTCCATTGCGGGGCGCCTTAGAACCAGTATCGAGAAAAAGGATCCTAGTGGAATCGGCACGCCGAGGCCGGTTCGACAGGCGCCAGGAATCGTCCTGGTGCGGCTTTCGACGCTGGATGCACCGCAAGGGTGCGGGCGAGATTTTCCGCCAACATGAGGTTGCCTTATCTGTGGGGGGCCGTCATGGGTGGCGAGGATGCTACATCCGGGCGCGCTCAAGTGGCGCGATTTTTGCGGAAATCTGCATGTCTGATCCTCTCTCACTGCCGCCCCACATTTGGCGGGTGCGCAAGGTGATCGACTCTGGATCGGGCACGCATCATCAGCTTCCGAGTGAGGTAACGTCTATGTCGATCTTCGAACGCTATCAGGCACGTTTTGAGGCCTCCCGCGAGGAGGTGATGAGCCTGCACGAGTATCTGGAACTCTGCAAAGCGGACCCGAGCGCCTACGCGGGTCCGGCCGAGCGTCTGCTGATGGCGATCGGCGAGCCGGTATCGATCGATACGCGCGACGACCCCCGTCTGAGTCGTATTTTTCAAAATAAGGTGTTGCGTCGTTATCCCGCCTTCTCCGAGTTCTACGGTATGGAGGAGTCGATCGAGCACCTTGTGTCTTATCTGCGACATGCTGCGCAGGGATTGGAAGAGAAAAAGCAGATTCTCTATCTGCTTGGTCCGGTGGGTGGCGGCAAGTCCTCCCTGGCCGAGAAGCTCAAGGAGTTGATGCAGGAGAAACCCTTCTATGCCATTCACGGCTCGCCGGTCTTCGAGTCGCCGCTGAGTCTCTTCTCGCCGGAGGAGGATGGCGCCATCCTCGAAGAGGACTATGGGATTCCGCGCCGCTCTCTGCGCACCATCATGTCGCCCTGGGCCGTGAAGCGGCTTCAGGAGTTCAATGGCGATATCACCCGTTTCAAGGTGGTCAAGCTCTATCCCTCGATTTTGGAGCAGGTCGCCATCGCCAAGACCGAGCCGGGCGACGAGAACAATCAGGATATCTCCGCGCTGGTCGGCAAGGTCGATATCCGCCAGCTCGAGCGCTTCGCCCAGAATGACGCGGACGCCTACAGCTACTCGGGCGCGCTCTGCCGGGCCAATCAGGGCTTGATGGAGTTCGTCGAGATGTTCAAGGCGCCGATCAAGGTGCTGCACCCCTTGCTGACGGCGACTCAGGAAGGGAACTACAACGGCACCGAGGGGCTCTCGGCCCTGCCGTTCCAGGGCATTATCCTGGCGCACTCCAACGAGTCGGAGTGGCAGAGCTTTCGCAACAACAAGAACAACGAGGCCTTCCTCGACCGCGTCTTCATCGTCAAGGTGCCCTATTGCCTGCGTGTCAGCGAGGAGGTGCAGATCTACGAGAAGCTGTTGCGAAACAGCTCGCTCGCCGAGGCGCCCTGCGCACCGGGGACCCTCGAAATGATGGCCCAGTTCTCGACCCTGACGCGCCTCAAGGAACCCGAGAACTCCAGCATCTTCTCCAAGATGCGCGTCTACAACGGAGAGAACCTCAAGGACACGGACCCCAAGGCCAAGTCGGTTCAGGAATACCACGATTACGCGGGCGTCGACGAGGGCATGTCGGGTATTTCGACTCGCTTCGCCTTCAAGATCCTCTCGCAGGTGTTCAACTTCGATCACGCCGAGGTCGCCGCCAACCCGGTGCATCTGCTCTACGTGCTGGAGCGCCAGATCGCCCGCGAGCAACTCCCGCCCGAGACCCAGGAGCGTTATCTGGGATTCCTCAAGCAGTATCTCTCTCCGCGTTACGCCGAGTTCATCGGCAAGGAGTTGCAGACGGCCTATCTGGAATCCTACGCCGAGTACGGTCAGAACATCTTCGACCGCTACGTGACCTACGCCGACTACTGGATCCAGGATCAGGAATATCGGGATCCGGATACCGGTGAGATGATGAACCGCTCCACCCTCAACGAGGAACTGGAGAAGATCGAGAAGCCTGCCGGCATCTCCAACCCCAAGGATTTCCGCAACGAGATCGTCAACTTTGTGCTGCGCGCCCGCGCTAACAACGGCGGAGCGAATCCGAAGTGGACCAGCTACGAAAAGCTGCGCGTGGTGATCGAGAAGAAGATGTTCTCCAACACGGAGGATCTGCTGCCGGTCATTTCCTTCAACGCCAAGGCGTCGGTGGACGAGCAGAAGAAGCACGACCAGTTCGTCGACCGCATGACCGACAAGGGCTATACGCCCAAGCAGGTTCGGCTTCTGTCCGAGTGGTATCTGCGGGTCAGAAAGTCGCAGTGATTCGTCACGGGCGCGCGGGCTGGGTGCGAGAGCGTCCGGCTCGGGGTGCCCAGAGACAGCGAATCGATCCGAGTGTTGTCGGCCGATCGCCGGCGGCTCCTCGGGCGATCGAACCGCCTAGACGCAGAGAACGCATCCCCTATGTCACATTTCATCGATCGGCGCCTGAACGGCAGGAACAAGAGCACGGTCAATCGCCAGCGTTTCCTCAAGCGCTACAAGACCCAGCTCAAGCGGGCCGTTGCCGATGCGGTCAACAAACGGAGCATCACCGACATCGATTCGGGCGAGAAGGTCGGCATTCCCTCCCGTGACATCTCCGAGCCGGTCTTTCACCACGGTAAGGGTGGCGTGCGCGACATGGTCCACCCCGGGAACAGGGAGTTCATGCGCGGCGACAAGATCCGCCGTCCCGAGGGCGGAAGCGGCGAGGGTTCCGGTCAGGGCAAGGCGGGGAAGGGAGGCACCGGCGAGGACGACTTCGTCTTCGAGTTGTCGCGCGAGGAATTTCTCGACCTGCTCTTCGATGACCTGGAACTGCCCAATCTGGTGCGCAACCAGCTGATCGGCACCACCGAGTTCAAGACGGTTCGCGCCGGCTACGCGACCCAGGGCGCGCCGACCAACATCGACGTGGTGCGCTCGCTCAAGGGCGCCATCGCGCGTCGCACGGCACTCGGCGCGCCGTCACGGGCACGTATCCGCGAGTTGGAGGAGGAGATCGAGGGTCTGCTGGCCACGGGTATCGGCGAGGACGATATCCAGGTTCGCGAGCGGCGCGAGGAGATCGACCGGCTCAAGACCCGCATTGCCGCGCTGCCCTTCATCGACACCTTCGATCTGCGCTATCAGAGCTTCGTCAAGCAGCCCGAGCCGACCAGCAAGGCGGTGATGCTCTGCATCATGGATGTTTCTGGATCCATGGATCAGGTCCGCAAGAACTTGGCCAAGCGTTTCTTCATCCTGCTCTATCTGTTCCTGCAGCGAAATTACGACAAGATCGAGGTCGTCTTCATCCGCCATCACACCATCGCTCAGGAGGTGGACGAGCAGGAGTTCTTCTATTCGCGCGAGACGGGCGGGACCGTGGTGTCGAGCGCGCTGAATCTGGCCTACGAGGTTGTGAGTGAACGCTACGATCCGAGCGTCTGGAACATCTACGCCGCACAGGCATCGGACGGCGACAACTGGGATTCGGATTCCGGGGTCTGCCGCGACATCCTGATGCAGCAGATCATGCCGTTGATGCGCTACTACGCCTATGTCGAGATTACGCCGCGTCAGCATCAGAGCCTCTGGTATGCCTATCAGGAGGTGATGGCGGCCCATGCCCACTTCGCGATGCAGCAGATCGACGGCACCGACGATATCTATCCCGTGTTCCGGGAGCTCTTCAAGAGGCAGGATGTATGACCAAGCGACTCATCACCGATTCCTCCGAGTGGTCGTTCCCGCTGCTTGAGCGTTTCGACCGCGAGATCGCCGAACGTGCCCATAACGTCTATGGCCTGGATACCTATGCCAACCAAGTCGAGGTCATCAGCTCAGAGCAGATGATCGACGCCTATTCCTCGGTCGGGCTGCCCATCTATTACCAGCACTGGTCGTTCGGCAAGCAGTTCGTCGCCACCGAGCAGACCTATCGGCGCGGGCAGATGGGGCTCGCCTACGAGATCGTCATCAACTCCGACCCCTGCATCGCCTATCTGATGGAGGAGAACAGCCTGCCGATGCAGGCCCTGGTGATCGCCCACGCCAGTTACGGTCACAACAGCTTCTTCAAGGGCAACTATCTGTTTCGTACCTGGACCAGCGCCGATGCCATCATCGACTATCTGGTGTTCGCGCGGAAATATATCGCCCAGTGCGAAGAGCGTTACGGGCATGAGGAGGTCGAGCTGTTGCTCGATTCCTGTCACGCGCTCATGAACCACGGCGTCGACCGCTACAAGCGCCCGGCGCCGCTCAGCATGGCCGAGGAGCAGCGGCGGCAGCTCGAGCGCGAGACCTATCTCCAGTATCAGGTCAACGATCTCTGGCGGACCCTGCCGCGTCAGGAGGGCTCCGCCGAGGAGGGCGGCGAGATACGCTGGCCCGAGGAGCCGCAGGAAAACCTGCTCTATTTCATCGAGAAGAACGCCCCGCTGCTCGAACCCTGGCAGCGCGAGGTGGTGCGGATCGTGCGCAAGATCGGTCAGTATTTCTATCCGCAACGCCAAACCCAGGTGATGAATGAAGGTTGGGCTACGTTCTGGCACTACACACTCCTGAACCATCTCTACGACGACGGTCTCGTCAGCGATGGGTTCATGATGGAGTTCCTGCAATCCCATACCAGCGTGGTGCTGCAGCCGCCGTTCGATGCGCCCTATTACAACGGCATCAACCCTTATGCGCTCGGCTTTGCCATGATGCGCGATATCCGTCGTATCTGCGAGAGCCCGACCGAAGAGGATCGTTACTGGTTCCCGGACTTCGCCGGTGGCGACTGGAAGAAGGTGCTGGACTTCGCCATGCGCAACTTCAAGGACGAGAGCTTCATCGCCCAATTTCTTTCGCCGACACTGATGCGCGACTTTCACCTTTTCGCCATCTGCGATGACGATCGCGAGGAGCATCTGAATGTGACGGCGATTCATGAGGAACAGGGCTATCGAGCACTGCGCCAGGCACTGGCCGAGCAGTACAACCTCGGTACCCGTGAGCCCAATATCCAAGTCTTCAGCGTCGACCGGCGCGGCGATCGTTCCATGACGCTGCGCCATTTCACCCACAACCGGCGTCCGTTGGGCGATTCGGTCGAGGAGATGCTGCGCCATATCCGCCGGCTTTGGGGGTTCGCGGTCCGGCTGGAGAGCGTCGACGAGCAGGGGCGTGTTCAGTTGGTCGGAGAGGCGATCTGATCAGGTGCCGTCCAGTCGCCGTTGCCGGTTATGTGTCGAGGTCCATTCTGTTGTGAACACATCTCGGGTAAAATCCACAGTCTGACGATCGTTTGACTCCCCATCAGAGAGCGGCCGATGAAAGTGCGTGTCTATCTGCGGTTCGTCTGCTTTTGCCTGGCGCTTACGCCGGCTTTGGCCTCTTCGAATGATCTTCTAACCAACACCCTGCGTGCCCTGAAAGACAGCCGCACGGCCGCGCTGTCCGGTGTTCCCTTGCTTTCCGGGCGTCTTCTGGCCGATTTTTACGCCCAGCGCGACGATGCCTTCGTCTGGACCGATCCGGCGCGCGTTCGTGCCCTCCTGGCGTTAATCGAGGCATCCGAGTCCGATGGCTTCTCGCCGAGCGATTTCCACGCCGAAACGCTGAAGGCCATGAGCGCGGGCGGGGCGTTGACCGCATCGGGCGAATCCGAGCGGATCGCTATGGATATCCTGCTCAGCGACGCGCTGCTGCGCTACGTCCATCACACCCGCTATGGCAAGGTCGACCCGGTGATCCTAGATCCCAAATGGAACGATCGACCTCCGGTGTCTGCCGATAAGCTCATCGCCGAGATGTCCGGTGCCCTGGACGCCGAGTCCATGAGCACCTTTCTGGCATCCCGTATCCAAGAGCCCTTTTGGTATCGCGATCTCAAGCAATCGCTCGCCAGCTATCTGGCCAAGGCGCATCTGAAGGATCTTTCGTCGCTACCCGGCGGAAGGCTCCTGGCCCAAGGGGACCGCGACCCCCGGGTCGGCATGGTGCGCGAGCGTTTGCGTCTGCTCGGCGCCGATAGCCTGGCCGATCCACTCGATCCCACTCGGTTCGACGCGGATCTGCGTCAGGCCGTGATGGATTTCCAGCGTCGCCAGGGGCTATCGCACGACGGTGTTGTGGGGCCGGCTACGATCGCGGCGCTGAATAGCCCGTTTGACGAGCAGAAGCTGAACCAGATGCGTATCAACCTGGAGCGCATGCGCTGGCTCTATCAGGACCTGCCGGCGGATTATCTCTTCGTCGACGTCGCCGACTATCAGGTACGGCTGATTCGTGCTGGTGAGATCCTCTGGACGACCCGCGTCGTCGTCGGCACGCCCGATGCGCAGACGCCCATGTTCCGAGATTCCATGGAACACCTCGTCTTCAATCCGACCTGGACCGTGCCGGTGTCCATTCAGAAGGCCATGGGACGGGTCTCGGCCCGCTATACGCTGGTCGACCGTCGCACTGGGCACAAGGTTTCCGGGGGGAATGCGAGCAACTACAAACGCTATCGCGTCGTGCAGCAGCCGGGTCCGAAGAACGCGCTGGGAAGGGTCAAGTTCATGTTTCCCAACCGTCATGCGGTTTATCTCCACGACACGCCGAGCAAGTCGCTGTTCGGACGCTCGCGGCGCGCGCTCAGCCATGGCTGCGTGCGCGTCGAGAATCCGGAGCATCTGGCCGAACTCGTGCTACAAGGCTCGTCTTGGGATCGTGCCGCGATCGACCGCGTCATCGGGGCCAAGCGCACCCGTTACGTCAATCTCGACCAGGAGCTGCCCGTCCTTCTCTACTACCTCACGGCCTACGCGGACGCGTCGGGCGTGCATTTCCGCCCGGATGTCTATGGACGCGATCAGGCCTTGCGTGACGCCTTCCTCGGTGGTCCCTCGCTCAATGTCCGCATCGTCTTTCCCGAGCCCGCCGACGACAGCAAGGTGCCTTCCGTGAATCCATCCGATGGTGAGGATGATGCGTCTCCGAATGGTGTTCGACTGACCCGTTCGGGGGATTGACCCAAGTGGGAGGCCTGGCCCGAGCGTGCCTCCTGTCCACATCGCGCTTCGCACACCGGAATAATCGATATTCCAGTGGGCTAGACGCGATATGTATGAACGAATCTTCATCTCCGCGACGGCGAGTTTTGGCTGGTTCAGGTCCACATTGCCGGTTAGAATGCCGCCCTTGCCAACATCCGAGGGGGCCTTGCTAGGCGCCTGAACACCAAATGACACGTGGAGAAAGCGTTTTGGTCAAACGACGCATCTGGATCACACCCTTTTTGCTGTTCTGCTCGCTGCTGCCGTTCGCCCCGGCCAACGCGATGGTGGCTCAAGGCGTTGCCTCCTACTACGGGGAACGATTCAACGGGCGTCAAACCGCCAGTGGCGAGCGATTCAACATGAATGCGCTGACGGCGGCCCACAAGACCCTCAAATTCGGAACCCGTCTCATAGTTACCAATAAGACCAATGGGCGCTCCGTCGAGGTGACCGTCAACGATCGTGGTCCCTACGTTCGCGGTCGAACCATCGACCTGTCCAAGGCCGCCGCGCGAAAGCTTGGCATGCTGGGGCGTGGCGTCGCTCCGGTCGAGCTGAAAATCCTCAATGACGACACAGCCAAGACTCCCTCCCGCTCCGCCCTCACGGTCGCGGCCGCACAGCAGATCATGATCGATCTCTTCTGATCCGATTGCGCATGGGCGGAAGCCGATCCGTCCATCCGCAATCCGATAGCCCTGCCAGACCTGTCTGTGATCGAGCGGCGTAGGGCGCAATAGCGCAGCGTATTGCGCCGAAAGGAAGTGGGTGCCGAGGTCACTGTTTGGCCACGAATCCCGTGCTGTCACCGAGCCGAGCCGGAGCAGCATGTGAGTTTGGCTGTGCCCCAAAGGACGCTGGTCTCCCCGCATGCGGCGCAATACGCCGATCGCTATTGCGCCCTACGCGGGCTTTCTCAATCTCCGCGAATCGCGAAGTTTGCGAACCGGTTTTTATCAATCAATCCGATCCGCTCGTCCATCCCCACCAAAGACCCCTGCAGCGTTTCATCCAACGCTCGATCCGTATCGCACCCCTGAATGCAGTACTGCGTCACACCCGCATCGGCGATCGCATGCGCAAGTTCGGCGATCTGCTCGGGTGTCCAGTTCGGCATCAGGGTGGTGCGGACCTCCATCGGCACGCGGGCGGTGAGCAGGAGGTCCAGGCTCTCCCAGGCGCGCTGGCCGGAGTTGGCGACGCCGGTGATGGCTGGGTAGTCGTGGGGCAGGGCCTTGATGTCGAGGCCGACCCAGTCGATGAGCGGAAGCAGGTCGCGGAGACGATCTGGGTAGGCGCCGCCGGTATGGAGTCCGACCTTGAATCCGAGCGCGCGGGTCTCTTGCATGGCCGCGCCGAGGGCGCTCTGTGCGGTGGGCTCGCCGCCGCTGAAGACGACGCCGTCGAGCAGACCGATGCGCTGTTCGAGAAATCTGCGGATGTCGGTCCAGTGGATGAGTCCGGGGGCGCGGGCGTCGAGCAGATCGGTGTTGTGGCAGTAGCGGCAGCGCCAGGCGCAGCCTTGGCAGAAGACGACGGCGGCCAGTTCGCCGGGGTAGTCGATGGTGGTGAGTCGGGTGAATCCGCCGATGCGCAAACGGTCGGCGCTGGAGATGTGCGCGGCTGTCGATAGCGCTTCGAGGTCGGGTGTGGGCGTCTGCTGCGTTGAGGGGCTGACGGGGTGGCTCATGTGATCGGGTACTGCCTGCCTCGTGGAGGCTGGTTATGAATGAGCGCGGGGTCTGTCTTTGCTCGGGGGTAGGCCGTCTTTAGAGTTCGGCCTGCTTCCCTATCTTCTGGTTCGCCCCCTGAGCGCATCGCGATAGCCCATCCCTGGGTAGTGACGATTCGGGATCGGAACGTGACGATGTTCCTATGATTTCCTGTCGCCTACAGCCGTTGAAAACGGCGACGCATCGCGGGGGAAAAGGGGACTTAGGCGGCCAACTGCTCGCGGCGCTGCACCGAACCCTTGGGCTGTTCGTTGAAGTAGCAGCGTTCGGCATGCTCGGCGCGCTTGCCGTTGTTGAAGGCGGAGACCGGGCGGTGATAGCCCATGACGCGGGTCCAGACCTCGCAGGGGGTGCGCTCTTCGTTGCTGAGTTGGGTGCGTGCGTCGTTCATGTCAGTGATTTCCTTAGTTGGTGCGTTTTGGTTGGCGACTCGATGGTCGGTCAGGCGTGTGCTTCGTTGGCCGTGGTCGTGGTGTCGGCCTGCTTGCGCGCGATCAGCTCCTTGTCGCAGATCGGGCAGAAATGGTGCTCGCCGGCGATGTAGCCGTGTTTGGGGCAGATGGAGAACACCGGCGTGATGGTGATGTAGGGCTGGCGGAAGTTCTCCAGCGCGCGGCGCACCAGACGACGGCAGGCATCCGTGGATGAGATCTGCTCGCTCATGTAGAGGTGCAGCACGGTGCCGCCGGTGTACTTGGTCTGCAGATCCTCCTGCATGGCCAGCGCTTCGAAGGGGTCGTCGGTGTAGCCGACTGGTAGCTGCGAGCTGTTGGTGTAGTAGGGGGTCTCCCGGGTGCCGGCCTGGATGATGTCCGGATAGCGCTTCTGGTCCTCGCGGGCGAAGCGGTAGGTCGTTCCCTCGGCCGGGGTGGCCTCCAGGTTGTACATGTTGCCGGTCGCTTCCTGGAATTCGAGCATGCGTTCGCGGACGTGATCGAGCAGTCGGCAGGCCAGCGCGTGGCCGTTCGGGGTGGTGATGTCGTCCGCGTCGCCGCTGAAGTTGCGGACCATCTCGTTGACCCCGTTGATGCCGATGGTCGAGAAATGATTGCGCAGTGTGCCCAGATAACGCTTGGTATAGGGGAAGAGCCCCGCGTCCATGTGGCGCTTGATGACCTTGCGCTTCATTTCCAGGCTGTTGCGAGCGATGTCGAGCAGCTCGTCGAGCCGCGCCATCAGTCCGGCCTCGTCACCCTTGTGGGTATAGCCGAGACGAGCGCAGTTGATGGTGACCACGCCGAGCGATCCGGTCTGTTCGGCCGAGCCGAAGAGTCCGTTGCCGCGCTTGAGCAGCTCGCGCAGATCGAGCTGCAGACGGCAGCACATGGAGCGCACCATGTTGGGGGTGAGCTCGGAGTTGATGAAGTTTTGGAAGTAGGGCAGGCCGTACTTCGCGGTCATCTCGAACAGCAGTTCGGCGTTCTCGCTCTCCCAGGGGAAGTCCGGGGTGATGTTGTAGGTCGGGATCGGAAAGGTGAAGATCCGGCCCTTGGCGTCGCCCTCGGTCATGACCTCGATATAGGCTC
This sequence comes from Thiorhodococcus drewsii AZ1, assembly GCF_000224065.1. Lineage (GTDB taxonomy): Bacteria > Pseudomonadota > Gammaproteobacteria > Chromatiales > Chromatiaceae > Imhoffiella > Imhoffiella drewsii. Next base: position 125,280 of record NZ_AFWT01000004.1, on the reverse strand, counting down.
GATTGATCATGTCCATCTCGGCCTGGAGGTCGCCGTAGGTGAAGGGCTGCTCCTCGCCGCCGATCACGGGCACCTGCTCCTTGAGGTCGTCCGGGCAGACCCAGTCGAAGGTCAGGTTGGTGAAGGGCGTCTGGGTTCCCCAGCGTGACGGCACGTTGAGGTTGTAGATCAGTTCCTGGATGTACTGCTTGACCTGCTTGTAGGGCAGTTCATCGACGCGCACGAAGGGCGCCATGTAGGTGTCGAAGCTGGAGAACGCCTGGGCGCCGGCCCATTCGTTCTGCAAGGTGCCGAGGAAATTGACGATCTGGCCGATCGCCGAGGACATGTGCTTGGGCGCGCTGGCCTCGACCTTCCCGGGTACGCCGTTCAGCCCCTCGTTGAGTAGGTTGCGCAGCGACCAGCCGGCGCAATAGCCGGAAAGCATATCCAAGTCGTGTATGTGGAGATCGCCTTCGCGATGGGTCTGACCGATCTCGGGCGGGTAGACATGGCTCAACCAATAGTTGGCGATCATCTTGCCCGAGGTGTTGAGGATGAGCCCGCCGAGCGAGTAGCCCTGGTTGGCGTTGGCGGCGACGCGCCAGTCCGAGCGGTCCAGATATTCGCTGATGGAGGCGGTGACATCGACCAGGACGCGGGTGTCGGTGCGCAGCTTCTTGCGTTGCTCGCGATAGACAATATAGGCGCGCGCAGTCTCGAAATGGTTGGCCGAGATCAGGGTCTGCTCGACGACGTCCTGGATGTCCTCGATTTCGGGAAGGCGTCCGTCGCCGAAACGATGCGCCAGCACCTTGACGATCTGAGCGGTCAGCAGACCGGTCTCCATCTGTCCAAATTCTCCCGTTGCCTGTCCGGCGCGCAGGATCGCGGATTCGATCTTGGAGGCGTCGAAACGGACCTCGGAGCCGTCGCGTTTACTGACGCGTGTCGGCAATGTTGGAAAGATTGGTTGACCGGTGCCCATGGAGACTCTCTAAAAAAGGTGACGCTATATCTTGTTGGCGCAAAGTTTAACGTCAACTAGATGGTGTGTCGACTGGGTATTGCATTCATTGATCGAGATCAACCCGGACGCATCCGCATCTTGCGCTCGGGCGGGCCTGGTCTTCGGTGGCATGTTCTGCTGGTGGCTCGGTGCGGTTGCCGTCATTCGGTTGGCGGATATGGGTTCGAGTCCGTCAACGTCTTGCGGATCCGTTATTTGCGACTAGCCTTGAAAGAGCTTCCTTCCGATGGCGTCCTCCATGGCGCGCCGTTTTTCACGCTGATCCCATCATTACCGAGCGACGCACCTTAGGGTCATAATTATGAAAAAACCAAGCTTAAGGGTAGGGTTTGAGGCTGTCACAACGATCGGCGCGACAGGTCTTGTTGCCTTGGCCGCCGTCGTTCCCGGACCGAGCCATGCGGATGCAATGCTGTTTCCCGTGATGACACGCAGCCCGACGGTGGCGACTATCGTGTCGGTGGTCAACAAGGATCCCCAGGGGGTGGTGAATCTCAATTATTTCACCAAGTCGGCAGACCTCGCCTCGCCCTGTATTGACGAGGGTATCAAGCAAGTGTCCGCATCCGGTCGTGCAAACGATATGTTGACGTTTGATGCCTCCGGTGTCTTCCTGTCCAGCGAGGGTAGCGGACCCCTGTTCAATGATCCGCAGATGCTGGCTCCCTATGGAGGCGTTCAGTTCAGCACCACCAACACGGGTCTGGCATCTCTACCTGATCGCGCGCGACGCGCATGTCTATCTGGCGTTCAGCGCCCGCAGCGCCCAGCAGACGAGCCAGCCGCGCAAGAACCACGTCTATTTCACCCGCTCATCGGATGGCGGTGTGAGCTGGGAGCCGATCCGGCCTTTGCGCCACTATCCATTCGACATCACTCAGGACAACTTTCCCCAAATGGCGTTGGGGCAGGATGGTCAGGTCGTCGTGGCCTGGAACGATTACCGCAATCTTCGCGGGGATCTCTACTACAACCGCTCGGCCGATGCGGGTTCGACCTGGCTGGAGCAGGATGTCCCAGTGGACGCCCCGGGCCGATTCGAGGACGTGCTCTTTCCCTTCGTCGACAATCTGCGTGCCTCGGGTCCTGATTTATGGCTGATTGGCTCGCGCTACCGCACCGACGACCTGGCCATACCGGACCTCTATCTCTATGACCTGCCTGCCGACTCGACCATTCGGGAGTCGTCAGACCAGAAACCCGCAGCCGACAAGGCGCGCCTCGAAGCGCGTGTTGCGGATTTCTGGGGCGCTTTGGTCAAAGGCGACTACGAGACGGCCTATGCCTTGTTCGATCCCTACTTCCGCCGTCGGATGCCTGTGACCGATTATGTCGGGCAGTCGGGGCGGGTCAAGCAGTGGGATTTCAAGATCTTGGATGCCCAGATGGAAGGGAAGGTGGCGCGTGTCGCCGTGGAGTTTAGCTATGAGATTCCGGCGTTGAAGCTTCCCCGGGGGGGAACCTATTCCAAGCCACCGACTCTGACCCGAAGCGAGGAAACCTGGATTTTCATCGACGGCGACTGGTACAAGGAATATCGAAACGAGGTTGGCGATTTCTCCTTCACCCGCTATTGAGGACGCAGATGGGCAGTACGTCGCCCCGGTGCGGAGGGTTGACACTAAACCGCTGTTTTAGCAGGATACGCGCCCTTGCTACCCCAATCTCGATCCTGATTTGGGATTGACGACCCGTTGCTTACCCCCATCCAAGCCTGTATGAAGGCCCTCGACCCACTGCCTCCGATGGCGGATTTTCATGCCCTCTAAGCTCTATATTCAAACCTTTGGCTGCCAGATGAACGAATACGACTCGGCCCGCATCGCGGACGCCTTGCACGAGTCGATGGGACTGGAGCTGACCGAGACGCCCGAAGAGGCCGACGTGCTGCTGCTCAACACCTGCTCGGTGCGCGAAAAGGCGCAGGAGAAGGTCTTCTCGCAGCTCGGACGCTGGCGTCCCTGGAAGGCCGCTCGCCCCGATCTGGTCATCGGCGTCGGCGGCTGCGTGGCGAGCCAGGAGGGCGAGGCCATCCGCGATCGGGCGCCCTACGTGGATCTGGTGTTCGGTCCCCAGACCCTGCACCGTCTGCCACAGATGCTCAAGGACCTGCGGGCAGAGCGGCGCGCTCAGGTCGACGTCTCTTTCCCCGAGATCGAGAAGTTCGACTGTCTCCCGGCACACAAGGCCGAGGGTCCGACCGCGTTCGTTTCGGTGATGGAGGGCTGCTCCAAATACTGTACCTACTGCATCGTGCCCTTCACGCGTGGCGAGGAGATCAGCCGTCCGCTCGACGATGTGATCGCCGAGGTGGCCGGTTTGGCCGAGCAGGGAGTGCGCGAAGTCAATCTCCTCGGACAAAATGTCAATGCCTATCGTGGTGAGATGGCGGATGCTGAAGGCGAAACGGGCGCTCTCTCCCTGCTGATCCGCTATGTCGCGGCGATCGAGGGCATCGAACGCATCCGCTTCACCACCAGTCATCCGGTCGAGTTCTCGGACGACCTGATCGAGGTCTTCGCCGAGGTGCCCGAGTTGGTAAGCTTCCTGCATCTGCCGGTGCAGTCCGGCTCGGACCGCATTCTGGCTGCCATGAAGCGTGGTCACACGGCCGCTGAGTATGCCGACAAGATCCGCCGTCTGCGTCTGGTCCGTCCGGACATCAGCATCTCCTCGGATTTCATCGTCGGCTTTCCGGGCGAAACCGAGGAAGACTTTGCCGATACGCTCGCTCTGGTCGACGAGATCGGTTTCGACCACAGCTTCAGCTTCGTCTATAGCCGACGTCCGGGCACCCCGGCGGCCGACTATTCGGACGACGTTTCGCTGGCGGTCAAGAAGGAGCGTCTCGAGCGTCTGCAGCAGCGGATCAGCACCAACGCGCAGCGCATCAGCCGGCAGATGGTCGGTACGGTGCAGCGCGTGCTGGTCGAGGGACCTTCGCGCAAGGATCCCGCCCAGCTTTCCGGCCGAACGGAGAACAACCGGGTGGTCAACTTCGATGGCCCTTCGGATCTGATCGGCACCTTCGTGGACCTCAGTATCAGCGAGGCCCTTCCCAATTCACTTCGCGGACATCTGACGTCCTGAGTCCCATTGTCTACTCAACCTGAAACGCTGGACCTACAGCTCGCGCCCGAGGACAACGCGCGTCTCGCCAACCTCTGCGGCCAACTCGATCAACACCTGCGCCAGCTCGAACGCCGGCTGGGCATCGAAATCAACAATCGCGGTCTCTCCTTCCGTCTCGTCGGCGAGCACCCCTCGGTCATGCTCGGCGAGCGCCTGCTGCGCGACCTCTACGCCGATACGGCGAACGAGGTGCTGACGCCGGAGAAGATCCATCTCGCGCTCCAGGAATCCGGAGCCGATGGGCTGGCGGAGGAGGTCGAGGGGCGTCTTCCCGAGGTCGTCATCAAGACCAAGCGCGGGCTCATTCGCGCGCGCGGAGCGAATCAGCAGGAATATCTCCACGCCATTGTGCGCAATGACATCAACTTCGGGGTGGGGCCAGCCGGTACCGGCAAGACCTATCTCGCGGTCGCCTGCGCGGTCGAGGCTCTGGAGTCGGACCGGGTGCGGCGTCTGCTGCTGGTGCGTCCGGCGGTCGAGGCCGGCGAGCGGCTCGGTTTCCTGCCCGGCGATCTGGCGCAGAAGATCGATCCCTATCTGCGTCCGCTCTACGATGCACTGTTCGAGATGCTGGGCTTCGAGAAGGTCACCAAGCTGATCGAGCGCAACGTCATCGAGGTCGCCCCGCTGGCCTATATGCGCGGACGCACACTCAACGACTCCTTCATCATCCTCGACGAGGCCCAGAACACCACGCCCGAGCAGATGAAGATGTTCCTGACCCGCATCGGCTTCGGTTCGACCGCCGTGATCACCGGCGATATCACCCAGGTCGATCTGCCGCGTGGCCAACTATCGGGGCTGCGTCAGGCGATCGATATCCTTCAGAACGTGAATGGCATCAGCTTCACCTTCTTCAGTGCGCGCGACGTGGTGCGTCATGCACTGGTTCAGCGCATCGTCAATGCCTATGACGCCTTCGAAAATCCGCCGCCACGCGGTGCCGGGCAGGAGGAGCAGGCATGAGCGTCTTCGTGGACGTGTCGTTGGATCTGGATCTGCAGGTGGCGACCGACTGCCCGGATCTGCCCTTGCCGCCCCAGTTCGAACGCTGGGCCAAGGCCGCATTGGTCGGGCGTCGGGAGCGTGCGGCCATGACGATTCGGGTGGTGGATCCGGACGAGGCCGCCGCGCTGAATCTGCAGTACCGGGGGCGCGACTATGCGACCAACGTGCTGTCCTTTCCGTTCGAGCTACCTCCCGGCGTGGCCTCCGAGGCTTCCATCGCCGACCTCATCGGCGATCTGGTGATCTGCGCCGATGTGGTGCGGCGCGAGGCCCTGGAACAGGGCAAGGAACCGCTCGCCCATTGGGCGCACATGGTGGTGCATGGGGTCTTGCATCTTCTTGATTACGATCATATTACCGACGAGCAGGCGGACGAGATGGAGACGCTGGAAACAGACATCATGCGCGGGTTAGGATTCGCGCCTCCCTACGAAAACCAGGTTGACCTGGAGGATCATTGACACCTCATGGCGAGCGATCGATCTAGCGAGGGTTCGCGTTCACGCAATTGGCTCGAACGACTTGGCCATTTGCTTGGAGGCGAACCACAGGACAAGGAGCAACTCGTGGAGTTGCTGAAGGACGCCCGGGAACGGGAGCTTCTGGACACGGATGCCTTGAGCATGATCGAGGGCGTCTTGCAGGTATCCGATCTGCGCGTCCGTGACATCATGATTCCGCGCGCTGAAATGGTGTCTCTGAAGAGGGACGACTCTCTGGAGCGGATTCTCCAGATCGCGGTCAAATCCGCCCATTCACGCTTTCCGGTCACTGGCGACGACAAGGGCGAGGTGGTCGGGATCCTTCTGGCCAAGGACCTGCTCTCATTCTGTCTCAACTCGGGGCGTCGTGCCTTCAACATTCGCGATCTGCTCCGCTCCGCCGTCTTCGTCCCCGAGAGCAAGCGTCTCAACGTCCTGCTCAAGGAATTCCGTGCCAGCCGCAACCACATGGCGATCGTCGTCGACGAATACGGCAGCGCAGCCGGACTCGTGACCATTGAGGACGTGTTGGAGCAGATCGTCGGCGAGATCGACGACGAGCACGACTACGATGAGGGGTCGGGTATCTTCCAGCGCGGCGAGAACGAATATAGCGCCAAGGCCCGCACCGCCATCGAGGACTTCAACGAGTATTTCGGCAGCGATTTCTCGGACGAGGGCTTCGATACCATCGGTGGTCTGGTGGTCAACGCCTTGGGGCACCTGCCGAAACGTGGCGAATCGGTCGAGCTCGGTCGATTCTGTTTCACGGTGATGCGCGCCGACAGCCGTCGCGTGCATCTTCTGAGCATCGAGCGCCTGGATGCGCCCGACTCCGAGCATGTCTCGGAGGACGAAGACTAAGCTTAAGTAGGTGCGAATACATTCGCGCCTACGAAAAACCGAGACGTCTCGGTCGCGTGCTCGTCGCTCCCTTCCTCAGGCCGTCGCCTCTCTCCAGGCGACGCGCCAGTTGTCCCCACCTGTTCCTTCGAGCGTCAGTGCCGCCGCGAGTCGCGGCAGCAGCGTCTTGAGGCGCTCTTCGAACCGCCAGGGTGGATTCACCAGGGCCATTCCCGACCCATGCATGCCGAAGTCCCGCGTCTGGGGGCTAACCGAGAGTTCTGCGATCAGCACACGGGGGATGCTGTCGAGGAGTCCACGCAGCAATGTCTCCGATTGATCGCGGTCGAGCCCCAGTCTGGGGTACCAGATGGCGTAGACGCCCGTCGGCCAACGCGCATGGGCGGCAGCGAGACAGCGGGCGACCTCCGCGTAGTCTGTCTTGACCTCGTAGGGTGGATCGATCAGAGCCAGTCCCCGCGCCGGCTTTGGCGGTAGCAGTGCCGGCAGCCCTTCGAATCCATCGCGATGATGGATGTGGACCCGTGAATCCCCATCCAGCGCGGCGCGCAGTCCGTGCACCTCGGCCTTATGCAATTCCATCAGGATCAGCCGGTCGTCCGGGCGCAGCAGTCGACGGACCAGCTCGGGCGAGCCCGGGTAGCGGACGTAACCGCCGTCCGGATTGAGCGCGGCGATACTGTCGAAATAGCCCGCGAGTTCGGGAAGGTCGTGGCGCATGGGCCAGAGATGGCCGATGCCGTTCGCGAATTCGCCGGTCTTGGCGGCCTGCTCGCCGTCCAGGTCGTAGAGACCGGCCCCGGCGTGAGAGTCCAGATAGACCAAGGGTTTCGGTTTGGCGGTGAGTGTCTCGATCAGAAGTGCGAGGACGCCGTGCTTGAGGACGTCCGCGTGATTGCCGGCGTGAAAGCCGTGCAGATAGCTCAACATGTGGATCCGCTCCGCGTGTGATAGGGGGGGACGTTCTGGGTGCGTTCCGTCAGCCGCGTTGGCGGAATTCGAGTCCACCGATGGCGATGAAGACCTCGCGCAGGAAGAACAGCAGCGCCACGATGAAGGCGAGCATGGCCACCACGAAGAAGAGGGCGACGAACAGGGAGACGTCGAAAGAGAGAAAGGATCCGATGAACAGCATGGCGATGATGGCCGAAACCAGCAGTGCGGTGAGGGTGCAGAGGCCGATCGATACGGTGATGAAACGCCCTCGGCGCGAGAGGTGCCTGAGTTCGTCCTCGGCGCATTTGGCGTCCATGGACCCGTCGGCGGCGGAGGCTTCGACGACGCGCCCTCGGTCGACGATGCGTCCGAGCCGGCTCGTCATGACGGACAGCATGCCGCTGATGCCGGTGATGAGGAAGACCGGTGCGACCGCGAGCTGTATGACGTGCGCGGCCGTGATGATGTGGGTTTCTTGCAGCATGGAATGGTTCGTCGGGAATGAATGAGAGGCCTCCCGGGGCCGCCGATCATCCGACGGCCCCGGGACGGCGCATCATACCCGGAACCGGCTGATGACCTGGGACAGACCTTCGGACTGGCTTGCGACCATGTTGGTGCTCTCGGCGTTGGTGTGGGCGGCCTCCGCCGAGCGCTCGGCGACGTCCCGAATGGCGACCACGTTGCGGTTCACCTCCGAGGCGACATGGCTCTGCTCCTCGATCGCAGCGGCGATCTGGGTGCTCATGTCGAGCACCGAGGACACGTCTGCGGCGATCTCGGCCAAAAAGGTTCCAGCCTGGGTGGCCTGAGTCGCGCTTTCCTGTCCTTCCGTATGGCAGTGGTCGATGAGCTGGACGATGTTGTCCGTGGTCTGGTTCAGGTTGGCAATGATGCCCGCGATCTCCTCGGTGGCGGTCTGGGTGCGCATCGCCAGCGTCCGGACCTCGCCGGCGACGACGGCGAAGCCGCGTCCCTGCTCGCCGGCGCGGGCGGCCTCGATGGCGGCGTTGAGCGCCAGCAGGTTGGTCTGCTCGGCGATGCCCCGGATGACGTCGAGTACAGAGCCGATGGTCGTTGCGCTCTGCGCCAGTTTCGAGGCTGCCGCGTTGGATTCCTCCAGCCGTTGCGACAGCAATTGGATGCGCCGGATGGTCTCCTCCACCTGATGATGGCTCTGTTGGGTGTTCTCGCTGGTGCGGCGGGTGCGTTCGGCGGCCATCTCGGTATTGCGCGCGATCTCCTCAATGGTTGCGCCCATCTCGGTGATGGCGGTCGCCAGCTGGTCTGCTTCCGCGAGCTGTTGACGTCCTCCCTCAGAGGTCTCGTCGGCGTTGGCCGAGAGTTCGGCGGTGATTTGAGTGAGGTGATCGACCGCGTCCCGGCATTGCTGGATGACCTGACGCATGCTGGCGAGCATGGAGTCGAATCCGCGCCCCATCTGGGCCAGCTCGTCCTTGCCTTCGAGGCCGAGTTTCAGCGTCAGGTCGTGGTGTTCCGCGATGTCGTTGATGACACCGATCGCCCGCCCCAGCCCGCGATCGAGGCTGCGCACGATCCACCATGTGAGCGAGGCGACGCCTAGCGTGACCAGGAGCGAGAGTGCCAGCAGTCTCCAAACGATGGCGCTCCCTTCCTTCTTCAGCGTCTTTTCGAGATGGTCCGCGAGCCCGCCGAGCAGGGAGGAAGTCTTCTGCATCCTGGCGGCGAGCTCGGCTCGGATGCCCTGATCGGGGGCCAGGCCGACGCGCTCCTTCGCCTCGACCAGCGCAAGGAAATCCTGACGATAGCCCGTCAGCGTGGAGATCAGCTCCTGGTCGTTTCCGGCTAGATCGATCAGATTGCGGTAGTCCTTTTCGAACTTGTCGACGTACTTGGTGTTGGATCTCAGCATGAAGTCCTTCTCGTGCCGTCTCAGCTGTAGGATCCCGGCTAGGAGGTCGTCGCGCTGGCGGGCGTCGACGCTCTTCTCCGCCTGGTGCACGGCCTCGCGAAGGCTGCCGTAGAGGCCGGATTCCGGATCGAAGCCGATCGTTCGATATTCTCCGACCAGTTGCTCGAATGTCTTCAGATACCCATCGAAGGCGTCCTTTAAGGCATCGAGATCGCTGGCGTCCAGACCTTTACCTGTACCTGCGATTCTGTCGCGCAGCTCGGCGAGATGTTCGTCGAACTGGGCGGCCTCCTGGCGTAACTGCTTGGGATGCGTTTCGTCGAGCTGGATCAGGAACGCCTGCTGATCGAGACGCGTATGCAGCAGGTGCTGGTGCAGCTCGTACGCGATTTCCTTGGCTGCGTCGAGCCTATTCAGCTCCGTCCAAGACCACCAGACGCCGAGCATCAGAATCAGCAACGCGCCGACCGACAATGCGGACAAACTGTAGAGTTTATGGCGAATGAGCATGGAATCTCCTTACGTATCTCGATACGGGGCATGGCTCTGATCCTGATCGGCGGCCCCCCCGAGTCTGATCCGGGAGGGCTGTCCAAGGTGCAGGGTTGGACGACCGCGATCATTGACGCAGCCGGATAAGTGCGTGTTAGGGCGCGCATGAGCGCTGCCTTCCTTGGCGGACCTGGAGACTGGGGGCCGCGATATGGGGCGGCTGCATGTGCGTCTCGTGTCCGATGCGTGTCGAGGGAAGGCTGCGGCTCGGAAGATCCTAACCCAGAATGCCTGCTGCCGGACATGCAGCAACTATGGCGGATTCATGATGAACTCAAGTTGCCGCCGGCGAGCGCGAGGACGCTGTGTGGTCGTCGTCCCTGTTTTTCTGCCGCATCGACTCCATTCATCCGCCGGGAAATCGCCGGGGCCGGAAAGCCAAGGATCCCGCCCGTGGCTCTCCGGTCCTTGATCAGCGCAGCAGCAGTGTCGGAATCTTGGCTGAGCGCAGCAGATCGGAGGTTTTGCTGCCGAACAATAGGGCGCGGATCGGGGAGTGACCATAGGCGCCCATGACGAGCAGGTCGATTTCCCGCTCGCGCACCGAGCGGGCGATGACGTTCTCGGCGTCGCCCGGAACCAGATCCACCTGGGTTTCGAGGCCCGCCGTCTCCAGCGTCGTTTTGGCCCATTCGAGCTGCTTCGCGCCATCCCGGGTCGTCTTGCCCGACATCAGCACATGGATCGGCAGGCCGGTGAACAGCGGGCTCTTGGCGACCAGCTCCACGCCGCGTCGCGCCATGCCGCCGCCGTCGAAGGCGAGCATCACCCGTCGCGGTGTCTGGAACTGCTCGGTGACCGCCAGGATGGGCCGCTTGAGCGCCCGCACCACGCGCTCGACATTGCGTCCGAGATCGCGTTGGGTGGCCTCGGCCGATTCGCCCCGGCGTCCGAGCACGAACAGACCCACTCCGGGTTGCTGCTCGACCAGCACCTCTTCGAGCTCGCCGTGGCGTTGGCGCACGTCGGGCGCCGTGGCCCCGGCGGCGATGGCGCGCTCGCGCAACCGATTGAGAAAGAGCCGTCCCTGCTCGCGCGCGGCCTTGCTGCGCGCCGCATCCTCCTCGGACAGTGCCTCGAGCAAGTGCTGTTGGGCGTTGAAGCCGATCGTGCCGCTATGGTCCTTGCCGCTGGCGCTTTCGGGATGTCGGTCGAGGATGTGCAGCAGCTCCATCGGAGCCTCCAGACGGCATGCCGCCCAGGTTGCCGCGTCCGTCACGGTGTCTGCATAGTCCGAGCGGTCGACACAGGCCAGGATCTTGTTTTCCTCTTGCATGGCGAATCTCCTTCAGTGTCCCATCAGATGCTCGACGGCATCGGGCTTGTCGTGGACCGCGAACTTGTCGATCAGGGTCGCGCTGGCCTCGTCGAGACCCATGACCTCGACCTCGGTGCCCTCGCGGCGGAATTTGATGACCACCTGGTCGAGTGCGCTGACGGCGGTGATGTCCCAGAAATGGGCGCGGCTGACGTCGATACGCACGCGCTCGATGACCTCCTTGAAGTCGAAGGAGGCGACGAAGCGGTCGGCCGAGGCGAAGAAGACCTGTCCGGTGACCAGATAGGCGCGCGTGCGACCCTCGTCGAGCGAGACCGATCCGATATAGAGCACCTTGCCGACCCGGTTGGCGAAGAAGAAGCCGGAGAGCAGCACACCGACGAGGACGCCTTGCGCCAGGTTGTGTGTGGCCACCACGACGATCACGGTCGAGAGCATCACCACGTTGGCCGACAGCGGATGGTCGCGCAGATTGCGAATCGAGGCCCAGTTGAAGGTGCCGATCGAGACCATGATCATGACCGCCACCAGAGCGGCCATGGGGATCTGCGCCACCCAGTCGCCGGCGAAGACCACCATCAGCAGCAAGAGGACGCCGGCGGCGAGGGTCGAGAGTCGTCCGCGTCCGCCCGATTTCACGTTGATGACCGACTGGCCGATCATGGCGCAGCCGGCCATACCCCCCAGGAAGCCCGTCGCGACGTTGGCGACGCCCTGACCGACGCACTCGCGGTTCTTGTTGCTCGACGAATCGGTCAGGTCGTCGACGATCGTGGCCGTCATCATCGATTCCAGCAGACCCACGGCGGCCAGCGTGGCCGACACCGGGAAGATGATCTGAAGCGTCTCCAGATTGAGCGGGATCTGGGGCAGCAGGAACATGGGCAGGCTGTCGGGTAGCTGACCCATGTCGCCGACGGTGCGCACGTCGAGGTTGAGCCAGATGGCCACGCCGGTCAGCACGAGAATGGTCACCAGTGGTGAGGGAACGACCTTGGTCAGGTAGGGGAAGAGATAGATGATCGCCAGACCGGCGGCCACCATGGCGTAGACCTGCCAGGTCGCGCCGATCAGCTCGGGAAGTTGAGCCATGAAGATGAGGATGGCGAGTGCGTTGACGAATCCGGTGATGACCGAGCGCGAGACGAAACGCATCAGATTGCCCAGACGCAGCCAGCCGGCGAGCATCTGCAGCACGCCGGTCAGCACGGTTGCGGCCAGCAGATATTGCAGACCATGGTCCTTGACCAGGGTGACCATCACCAGGGCCATGGCACCGGTGGCTGCCGAGATCATGCCGGGCCGGCCGCCGACGAAGGCGGTGACCGTGGCGATACTGAAGGAGGCGTAGAGCCCGACCTTGGGGTCGACGCCGGCGATGATGGAAAAGGCGATCGCCTCGGGGATGAGCGCCAGCGCGACCACCAGGCCGGCGAGCAGATCGTTGCGGACGTTGGAGAGCCAATCCTGGCGGATGGATTTCATGCTGAGTCGGAACCTTCGCGGAGAGAGCCGAGCGGATCGGCGATGGATGAAAAACGCGAAGGCCGGCCGCCTAAGCGGCGAGGGGAGCGATCTGAGAACCGGGGGAGTCGGAGGGAGGCGCAGGCATCAGGTGCGGCATCGCGTCGAGATCTGGATATGGGCGTTTGGCTCAAACGCGTGGCGAGCCGGGGCTGTCTACACGGGAAACTGACTCCTGAAGTCCATGGTTTATTTGCGAATTTTCGCAAGTCTAGCCGTTTTGCATCCCATGGGCAAACTCGGGCGTGGCCGGGGAGACCTGCTTTCGGCCTGATTCCAGCGTCACCTTGCGAGCCTCTCCAGCAGGCATTGGAGAGGTCCTGAGCAGGGGCCGGTCGAGCGTCGCTCGACCGGCCGAATGATGTCGCCCGTCATGGATCAGGCGTTGCCCGTGTCCGCGCTGCCCGGCTGCGGGCCGGCATGTCTGAGGATGAGCTCCTGTGTCGGATAGGCGAACTCGATGCCTTCCTCTCGGAAACGGCGGTTGATCGCCAGATTGATCGCCTGCTGGATATCCATGTAGCGGTTGTAGTCCGGTCCCTGGACGTAATAGACGATCTCGAACAGCAGCGCGAAGTCGCCGTACTCGAAGAAATGGGCGCGATCGAATCGTGTATGCGCCTGGTCGCGAATGATGCGCTCGATCATTCCGGGGATGCGCTCGAGCAGATCCGGCTCGGTTTGGTAGACCACGCCCAGCCTGAACACGACGCGGCGCTCCTCCATGCGCTTGTAGTTGTGGATGCGGCTGTTGAGCAGTTCGGTGTTCGACATGGTGACCTGCTCGCCGGAGAGGCTGCGGATCCGGGTTGTTTTGACACCGATCTGCTCGACGACGCCCAGAGTCGAACCGGTCACCACGAAGTCGCCGACCCTGAACGGCTTGTCCAGGATGATGGCCATGGAGCTGAAGATATCGGCAAGGATGTTTTGCACCGCGAAGGCGACCGCGATGCCCCCCACCCCCAACGCACCGATGAGCCCGGTGATGGGGTAATGGAAATGGGTGAGCACCGAGATGAGCACGATGCTCCAGATGCCGACGCGGATGAAGAAGAGAATGAGTCCGTAGCCGCTGACCGCCGAGGGATCCTGCCGCTCGCGGCGACTGCGTTGGCGGTTGAGATAATCGACTGCGCCCGCGCTGGCCCAGATTCCGATCTGGAGCCAGAAGACGACGACGAGAATGGTCCAGAGCCAGTCTTGCAGACGTCCTGGAAGCAGGCCGGAGACCGCCATCGAGGCGTAGAAGGCGATGATCACCACGAACAGCTGACTGGTATTGCGCACCAGCGCCAGGACCAGTGCCCGGGGTGCGCGTTTCTCGCCGTTGCTGGCGGAGACCAGGCGCGGCAGAACCGTGCGACTCAGAAGCCGCTTCAGTAGGGATACGGCCAGGATCACCAGCAGGAAGACCGTGCCGCCGGTGACGATGTCGCGCAGATAGAACCCCTGGTCCTGGAAGACGAACAGTTCCCGGTTCCACCAGGACGAGACCCAGTTCTCGGCGTCGTCGAGTCGCTGAGACAGGGTGCGACGGCTCACCAGCGGATCGAGCTCGTCCTTGAATCGGTCCGCCAGGGCGCTGACCTGGTCCTCGACGCCGAGCAACTCCTCGGCGCGTTTTTCCTGCGCATCCAGGGCCGCGAGTCGGCGTTTCAGTGCGGTGCGCAGATCATCCGCGAGACCTGAGTCGCCGAGCCGCTGGGTGAGCGCGAGCTGCATCGATCGCAGCGTGGCAAGCTCGTCTTGCAGATAGCGGGTTTCGGCCTCGATGTTGTCGGCGAGGTCGGTCGTCTCTTTCAGCCAGTTGACCAGCGAGGCCGCTTCGTCTTCCTGATAGAGTCGATAGCGACGCTCCCAGAGTGTGCGCTCCGAAGCGATGCTCGTGAGCGCATGGCGCAGATAGCCGATGCCCTTGCGCGAGGATGCGAGCTCGGCCTCGCTGGCCGCGACCGCTTCCGTTAGGAACTGTGCGCGAGCTTCGTCCTGGTTGCGCTCCAGCCGTTGGCGGGCATCGAACAGGGCGCTTTCGGCCTGGTTTCCGGTCCGGGTCAAGGCGTCTATCCGCTGGCGGATCTGGGTTGCGTGTGCATTCAGCTCCGCGAGCCGTTCGTCCAACATCTGTTTGGTGAAGCTGACCTGATCCTTCATGCGCGCGATTTTGGCGCTCAGCAGGTCGCTACGCTGTCGGTCGACCTTCGCCTCCAGATGCGCGACCTCTAGGGTGCGCTGCGCCGTTGCCAGCCGTTGCCGTGAGGCGAGTACGCCGAGTCGTGCGGCTTCCAGTCGGCGCTCGAGCTGCAGTTTGTCGCTTTCGGGCGCGGCCTGTTCCAGCTGGCTGCGCGCGCGTCGGCGCTCCTGCTCCTGGGTTTCGATCTCCTTGGTCGCCGCTTCGGTCTGTTGACGCGCGATCTCCAGTGCGCGCTCGGCCGCCTCGGCGGCATGCCTGGCCAGTCGATGCTCGCTATACAAGCGATCGATTTCCGCGATCGGGTAGGGCGGCTTTTCAGGCAGGCCCTTCTGCTGTAATGCCTCCTGTGAGGCCTGTAGCTCGGTCAGCGAGCGCTGCAGCTCCTGGTGTCGCGAGAGCAGGGTCGCTCGACGTTGCAGCGAGAGTCGCAGGTCGCGCAGCGGTTCGAGCCTCGGATCAGGAGCGGGTCCTTCGTCTTGGTTGGTGGAGGGCGGCGGTGCGTCCTCGTCCTTGACCTCTGCGATTCGGTCATCGATCCGCTTCAGCGTCTTGTCGATATCCTCGGCCGACGCGTCCTGTCCAGGAAGCGCGGGGAGACCGACCAGAGCGGGGTCGAGTCCGTTCTTTGCCTCCGGCGCTTGCGTGGCTGGGGTATCGGTTGCGGTGGCATCCGCCGCCGCTGCGTCAGGGGTGTCCTGTGCGAGCGTCGAAAGCGAGAAGCAGACGAGCGCGAGGGCAATGAAGGAAAGACGGGCGAGGCGAGCGGAGATCACGGATGGACGACTCCCTTGGGCTGATCATGTGAGCGGAAGGGTGAAGTCGATTAAATAACAACTATCGTGCCATAGGGCTTGTGCCCTGATGAAACGCCAAGGTGGACTTGGTTGATCCGCGTCGAGGATCTGTTTATCAAGTCGAGGATCTGTTTATCAATTAGTTGAGGCGCGTGAGCGGGGCACCTGAGTCGTTCGATGTCCCGCATGCGCCGTCGCCCATCGCGATTGGCGTTGTCGGGCGGCGGTCAGGGGTGGGGCATTTGACTAGGGGGTGGCGCAAAACCACCAGACGGTTGAGATTCGGGGAACGATGGGCTCACCATCCCCGGTCCAGTAACGGTCGCAGAAAGCGTCCGGTATGGGATGCCGCGTCGGCGGCGATGGTTTCGGGCGTACCCGTGGCGATGATCTGACCGCCCTTGTCGCCACCCTCCGGTCCCAGGTCGAGGATCCAGTCGGCCGTCTTGATGACGTCGAGATTGTGCTCGATGACCACCACGGTGTTGCCCTGGTCGCGCAGGCGGTGCAGCACGTCGAGTAGGTGCTTGACGTCGTGGAAGTGCAGTCCGGTGGTGGGTTCGTCGAGGATGTAGAGCGTGCGTCCGGTGTCGCGCTTGCTGAGCTCGCGGCTGAGCTTGACCCGTTGGGCCTCGCCACCCGAGAGTGTGGTGGCGCTCTGTCCGAGCCGGACATAGGAGAGTCCCACGTCCTTCAGCGTCTGGAGCTTGCGGTGGATGACCGACACAGGTGCGAAGAACTCCAGTGCGTCCTCGATCGTGAGGTTTAGCACCTCGTCGATCGTCTTGCCCTTGTAGCGGATCTCCAATGTCTCGCGGTTGTAGCGCCGGCCCTTGCAGGTGTCGCACTGGACGTAGATGTCGGGCAGGAAGTGCATCTCGACCCGGATGAGTCCGTCCCCTTTGCAGGCCTCGCAGCGTCCGCCCTTGACGTTGAAACTGAAGCGTCCGGCGGTATAGCCGCGCGAGCGCGCCTCGGGGACGGCGGCGAAGAGGTCGCGGACCAGATTGAAGAGTCCGGTGTAGGTGGCCGGGTTGGAGCGCGGCGTGCGACCGATGGGGCTCTGGTCGATGTCGACGACCTTGTCGAACAGCTCCAACCCCTCGACGGCGCCATGCGGTGCTGGACGCAAACTCGCCCCGTTGAAATGGCGCGCGGCGACTGGGAAAAGTGTGTCGTTGATGAGCGTCGACTTGCCCGATCCAGAGACCCCGGTGATGCAGCAGAAGGTTCCGACCGGAATGGCGGCGTCGACGGCGCGCAGGTTGTTGCCGCGCGCGCTAAGGATGCGCAACTGCCGCTCGGGATCGTTGGGTGTGCGTCGCTCGGGGATGGGGATGCGCAGGTCGCCCGCGAGATAGCGCCCGGTCAGGGATTCCGGCATGGACGAGATCGCCTCTGCGGTGCCCTGAGCCACGATCTCGCCGCCGTGGGCGCCGGCGCCGGGTCCGATGTCGACCACCAGGTCGGCGGCGCGGATCGCCTCCTCGTCGTGCTCGACCACGATCACCGTATTGCCGATGTCGCGCAGATGGACGAGCGTCTTGAGCAGACGGGCGTTGTCGCGCTGGTGCAGACCGATCGAGGGCTCGTCGAGGATGTACATGACGCCGACCAGGCCGGCACCGATCTGGCTGGCGAGCCGGATGCGTTGAGCCTCGCCGCCCGAGAGCGTCTCGGCGCTGCGCTCCAGGGTCAGGTATTCGAGTCCGACGTCGACCAGAAAGCGCAGCCGGGTGGCGACCTCCTTGATGACCTTGGCGCCGATCTCGCCGCGCTTGCCCGGCAGTTCCAGCGACTCGAAGAAGCGCAGCGACTCGCCGACCGGCATGCGCGAGATGGCGGGTAGGTTGTAGTCGCCGACGAAGACGTGACGCGCCGCCTCGTTGAGCCGCGAGCCCTGGCAGGCGGGGCAGGGCTGGTGCGAGATGTAGCGCGCCAGCTCTTCCCGGACCGTGTTGGATTCGGTCTCGTGATAGCGACGCTCCATGTTGCGGATGATGCCCTCGAAGGTGTGCGGCTTGGCGCTGCCCTTCTCGTGCGGCAGCTTGAGCCGGATCTTCTCCTTGCCGCTGCCGAAGAGCACGACCGAGCGGACCTGCTCGGGGAGTTCATTCCAGGGCGTCTCGACGTCGAATCCGTAGTGCTCGCCGAGCGAGCGGATCATCTGGAAATAATAGGCGTTGCGTCGGTCCCAGCCGCGCACCGCGCCGCCGGCCAGGCTGAGTTCTGGGTGAACCACGACCTTGGACGGGTCGAAGAACTGTTCGACGCCCAGTCCGTCGCAGGTGGAGCAGGCCCCGGCCGGATTGTTGAACGAGAAGATCCGGGGCTCCAGCTCGGGGATGCTGTAGCCGCAGACCGGACAGGCGAACTGGGCCGAGAAGGTGAGTTCCGGGCATTCCGGTTCGTCGATCCAGCCGACCCGGGCGGTGCCGCCGGAGAGCGCGAGCGCGGTCTCGAAGGACTCGGCCAGGCGCAGCGTCAGGTCGTCGCGGACCCGGAAGCGGTCGATCACCACCTCGATGTCGTGCTTTTTCTTGAGGTCGAGTTCCGGCGGATCGTCGAGTTCGTGGAGCTGGCCGTCGATGCGTGCGCGGATGAAGCCCTGGGCATGCAGCTCTGAGAGCAGTCGCTGGTACTCGCCCTTGCGGGCCGAAACCACGGGGGCGAGCAGCATCAGCTTGTCGCCCTCGGGCAGATTCAGCACCTGATCGACCATCTGACTGACGGTCTGTGCCGCCAAGGGTTCGCCGTGGGTTGGGCAGCAGGGTTGACCGACGCGGGCGAACAGCAGGCGCAGATAGTCGTAGATCTCGGTGATGGTGCCGACGGTCGAGCGCGGGTTGTGCGAGGTGGTCTTCTGCTCGATCGAGATCGCCGGAGACAGCCCCTCGATATGGTCCACGTCCGGTTTCTCCATGACCGAGAGGAACTGGCGGGCATAGGCAGAGAGCGACTCCACGTAGCGCCGTTGTCCCTCGGCATAGATGGTGTCGAAGGCGAGCGACGACTTGCCGGATCCGGACAGCCCGGTGAAGACGATGAGCCGGTCGCGGGGCAGGTCGAGGTCGACGCCCTTGAGGTTGTGCGTGCGTGCGCCGCGGATGCGGATGGTGTCCATGGAGTCTGCCGGGGGATTGGGTGCCTGGTCGCGAGGTTCGCGAGGCTTGGTGCGGATCACGGCGGCGGAGCGTCTGCTTCCGTCCAAGCCGAGCTGCTATTATGCGGAGCTTCGACGTCAAGAAGCAAAGGCCATCGGCCGTGAAGTCATCAGATACGCCAAATCTCGAAATCCCCAAGACTCCGCTCTCGCCCACCGAGCGCCGCGCCGCGATGGGCCTTGCTGCCATCTTTTCCACCCGTATGCTCGGCCTCTTCATGGTGCTGCCGGTCTTCGCGCTCTACGCCGACGATCTTCCCGGTGCGACGCCGCTCTTGATCGGCCTTGCGATCGGCGCCTACGGACTGACGCAGGCGATCCTACAGATTCCGCTCGGTTTGCTGTCCGACCGTATCGGGCGTAAGCCGGTCATCTATGGCGGGCTCGCGCTCTTCGCCCTGGGCAGCCTGGTTGCGGCGCTGGCCGATAGCATCCAGTGGGTGATCCTGGGTCGCGCGCTTCAGGGCAGCGGTGCGATCGCTGCAGCGATCATCGCCTTGACCGCCGACCTGACGCGTGATGAGGTCCGCACCAAGGGCATGGCGGCGATCGGCATCAGCGTCGCGCTCTCCTTCGCGGCGGCCCTGGTGATCGGTCCGCCCATCGCGCGCTGGATCGGCATCTCGGGCATCTTCGCCCTGACCTCGGTGCTGGCGATCGTCGGTATGCTGATCCTGGCCTATGTGGTTCCGGACCCGGATCGCTCCATGGTCCATCGCGATGCCCAGCCGGTGCTGGATCAGCTCTCGGGCGTGCTCCGCAACCCGACCCTGCTGCGGCTCGACCTGTCCATCTTCATGCTGCATCTGACCATGGTGAGCATGTTCGTGGTGCTTCCGCTCTCGGTCGAGTCGGCCGGGCTGGCTCCGGTCGATCACTGGATGATCTATCTGCCGGCCGTGCTGCTCGCCATCCTGGCCATGGTGCCCTTCATTGTCATGGCCGAGCGTCTGGGCAAGGTCAAGCCGGTCCTGCTCGGCGCCGTGATCGCGCTGGGCGCAACCATGTTCGGCTTCTATCTGTTCCATTGGTCGCTCTGGCTCGCGGCCTTCCTGCTGGTCGTGGTTTTCACTATCTTCAATCTGCTGGAAGCGGTGCTGCCGTCGCTGGTGTCCAAGGCCGCCCGGGCCGGGGCTAAGGGAACGGCCATGGGGGTCTTTTCCAGCTCCCAGTTCGTCGGCGCCTTCCTGGGAGGACTGCTCGGCGGTTGGGCGCATGGCAGCTTCGGTCCGCAGGCCGTCTATCTGGTCGGCGCGATGACCTCGCTGGCCTGGATCGGCGTCGTCGCGACCATGCGCATTCCGGCCAACCTGACACGCCACATACTGACTCTCGGTATCCTGCCCGAGGATGCGGTGCCCGACGTGGAGCAGCGTTTGTTGGATGTGCCCGGCGTCGAGGAGGCGGTGATCGCCCGCGATGAGGGTGTGGCCTACCTCAAAGTGGACAGTCGCCAGCTCGATTGGGCAAGATTGCAGGCCTTTTCGGCCAGCGCTTGAGAATCGGCATCCGATGCCGATGTCTGGCTGGCCGTTTGATTTTTTGCGAGACAACAATCGCTCACGCACGGCGTGTAGCGGGAGGAAGGTATGGCGGGTATCAATAAGGTGATCTTGATCGGCAATCTCGGGGCCGATCCCGAGGTTCGCTACATGCCGAGCGGCGACGCGGTGGCCAATGTGCGGATCGCGACCAGCGAGACCTGGAAGGATCGCAACACCGGTGAGCGTCAGGAGCGCACCGAGTGGCACAACGTGGTCTTCTTCGGCAAGGTCGCCGAGATCGTCAAACAGTATCTGCGCAAGGGTTCGAAAATCTACGTCGAGGGCAAGCTCCGCACCCGCAAATGGCAGGGGCAGGATGGTCAGGACCGCTATTCCACCGAGGTCGTGGTGGATATGAACGGCACCATGCAGATGCTCGACGGTCGTCAGGGGATGGGCGGCGGCTCCGCCGCACCCTATCCGGAGGAGTCCATGTCGGCCCCGCGCGGTGGTGGCCGCGCTCCGCAGCAGCAGCCCTCGGCCCCGGCCGGTGGTTCGAGCGGCAGTTACGGCGGCGGCCCCGACTTCGACGACGACATCCCGTTCTGAAGACGATTCTGTAGAGGATTCACATCCTCTCGCGTGGCTCTAGGAGGGCTTCATGCGTACCCTATTGGTAACCGGTGGCGCGGGTTTCATCGGCGGCAACTTCGTTCACTATCTGCTGAACGAGACCGATGTCCGCGTGGTCAACCTGGACGCCTTGACCTACGCCGGCAATCTGGACACGCTGGCCGATCTCGAGGGTAACCCGAGGCATGTCTTCGTCCAGGGCGACATCGGCGATGCCGCGCTGGTGAGTCGTCTGCTGGCCGAATATGCCGTCGACGCGGTGGTGAACTTCGCCGCTGAGAGCCATGTCGACCGCTCCATCGACGGGCCGGGCGCCTTCATCCAGACCAATGTGGTGGGCACCTTCAATCTGCTCGACTGCGCCCGTGCCCACTGGAATCGGCTCAGCGGCAGTGCGCGCGAGGGTTTCCGCTTCCTGCACGTCTCGACCGACGAGGTCTACGGCTCGCTGGGGCCGACCGCTCTTTTCACCGAGACCACGCCCTACGCGCCCAATTCGCCCTACTCGGCCTCCAAGGCGGCCTCGGATCATCTGGTGCGAGCCTGGTTCCATACCTACGGGCTGCCGGTGCTCACCACCAACTGCTCGAACAACTACGGTCCCTATCAGTTCCCCGAGAAGCTGATCCCGCTGATGATCCTCAAGGCTCAGAGTGGCGAGCCGCTGCCCATCTACGGTGACGGCGGCAACATCCGCGACTGGCTGTTCGTCACCGACCACTGCCGTGCCATCTGGCGGGTGCTGGAGGCGGGCACGCCCGGCGAGGTCTACAACGTCGGCGGCAACAGCGAGCGGACCAATCTGCAGGTGGTGGATACCCTCTGCGCCCTGCTCGACGAGCTGCTGCCCGACGCGCCGCACAGTCCGCACGTCCAGCTCAAGCGCTTCGTCACCGACCGCCCTGGCCACGATCGCCGCTATGCGATCGATGCCAGCAAGCTCAAACGCGAGCTGGGCTGGGAACCGCTGGAGACCTTCGAGTCCGGCATGCGCCGGACGGTGAGCTGGTATCTGGACCATCCCGACTGGTGTCAGGGCATTACCTCCGGGCGCTATCGCGGCGAGCGTCTCGGCACCGAGCAGTAAGGACACACGATGAATCGTAAAGGCATCATCCTGGCCGGCGGCTCCGGCACCCGGCTCTATCCCTTGACGCGCATCTTCAGCAAGCAGCTGCTGCCGGTCTACGACAAGCCGATGATCTACTATCCCCTGTCGACGCTCATGCTGGCGGGGATTCGCGAGATCCTCATCATCTCTACCCCGCAGGATCTCCCCATGTTCCGCGCCCTGTTGGGCGACGGTTCGCGCTGGGGACTTTCGTTGAGCTACGCCGAGCAGCCGCATCCGGGCGGGTTGGCGCAGGCCTTCATCATCGGCCGCGACTTCGTCGGCGATGCGCCCTCCTGTCTCATCCTCGGCGACAACATCTTCTACGGCCATGGACTGGTCGATCAGCTCAAGGCGGCGAGTGCCCGTGAGCAGGGGGCGAGCGTCTTCGGCTATTACGTCTCCGATCCCGAGCGTTACGGCGTTGCCGAGTTCGATGCCGAGGGACGAGTGGTGAACCTGGAAGAGAAGCCCCAGTCGCCCAAGTCCAATTGGGCGGTGACCGGGATCTATTTCTACGATGGCAAGGTCTGCGATCTGGCCGCCGGCCTCGCCCCCTCGCCGCGCGGCGAGCTGGAAATCACGGATCTCAACAATTGCTATCTGCGCCAGGGCGAGCTCTCGCTGATTCGCATCGGGCGCGGCACCGCCTGGCTCGATACCGGCACCCATGCCTCCCTGATGGAGGCCGGGCAGTACATCGAGACCATCGAAAAACGTCAGGGGCTCAAGATCTGCTGTCCCGAGGAGGTCGCCTATTTCAACGGCTGGATCGACGAGGCCACCTTGCGCGAACAGGCCGCCGAGCTGCAGAAGAGCGGTTACGGTGATTATTTGCTGAGCCTGATCCAGCGGGGGCGGGTATGAAGGTCATCGAAACCGAGCTGCCCGGCGTCCTGATCATCGAGCCCAAGGTCTGGGGCGACGAGCGCGGCTATTTCCTGGAGACCTATCGCGCCAATCGCTATGCCGAGTTCGGTATCCCTCAGCCGATGGTGCAGGACAACCAGTCCTTTTCCCGCAAGGGTGTGCTGCGCGGGCTTCATGTCCAGCATCCGCATGCCCAGGGTAAGCTGGTGCAGGTACTGGCGGGCGAGGTCTTCGACGTCGCCGTGGATATCCGTCGTGGATCCCCCACCTTCGGACAATGGGTCGGGGCGACGCTTTCGGGCGAGAACAAACGTCAGTTCTGGATTCCGCCCGGCTTCGCCCACGGTTTTCTGGTGACCGCCGAGACGGCGCTCTTCGTCTACAAGAACACGGACTATTACAGTCCAGAAACAGAATTCAGCGTGCGCTGGGACGACCCCGAGATCGGTATCGACTGGCCTCTTGAGGCCAGTCCAGAACTCTCCCGCAAGGACCGCGAGGCGTTACCTCTCGCCGACATCCCAGCGTCTCGCCTGCCAGGTTACGAGGATTACGCATGAAGAATACAGGTTGTTCGGGCAGTCGGCCCACGTTGCTGCTGATTGGCTCGAATGGACAGGTCGGCTGGGAGTTGCGCCGCACGCTGGCTGGCATCGGTGACGTGGTTGCCGCTTCGATCGAGGGCGAATGCGGTCCCGTCATCGATCTCATGGATCCAGATGCTCTGGCCCGGCTCATCAGCGAGACCAAGCCCGATGCCGTGATCAATGCCGCAGCATACACGGCGGTCGACAAGGCCGAGGCCGATCGCGAGATCGCCCAGCGCATCAACGCCGACGCCGTGGGCGAGATGGGGGCTCTGCTGGCGAAGACCGGGACGCCGATCATCCATTATTCGACCGACTTCGTTTTCTCCGGCAATCTGAACCGCGCCTATACCGAGGACGACACGCCCGATCCGCTCAATGTCTACGGCGAGACCAAGCTCGGCGGCGAGCGCGCACTGCTGGAGTCGGGCGCCAAGGCGCTGGTCTTCCGCACCAGCTGGGTCTATGGCGCGCGCGGGGCCAACTTTCTGCTGACCATGCTGCGTCTGTTCAAGGAGCGTGAAGAGTTGCGGGTGGTCGACGACCAGATCGGCTCGCCGACCTGGAGCCGCATGCTGGCCGAGATGACCTCCATGGTGCTCTATCGCGTGCTGCACGGCGATTTGGACCTGGACCAGGTCGGTGGGCTCTACAACCTCACCGGCGCCGGGCAGGTGAGCTGGTGCGGCTTCGCCAGCGCTATCCTGGAGGCAAGCGGCCTGGATGCGCGCCTCATTCCCATTCCCTCGACCGAATATCAGGCCCCGGCCATGCGTCCCATGTACTCGGTGCTCGACAACAGTCTCTTCCAAGAGACCTTCGGACTGTCGATGCCCGACTGGCGTCTCTCGCTGACGCAGTGTCTCGAAGAGCTGAAACGGTAGAGCCATTCCACTCCGGGCGATGTCCGCCCGGGTTCCCGCCCTGGCGGTCTACCCGGATTGCGCTTCATCCGGCTACGGGTTCGTAGCCGGGGTGGAGTGCAGCGAAACTCCGGGCAGCAGACTGCGCCAAGGTTCGACCGTTGCTTCCGATCCTGCGCCCACTCACCATTCCTCGGCGCGTTTGAGGTCAAGCCCCTGCAAGTGCTCTTCGACCCGCTTGGGGTCGCACTCGACGGTTGCGATCTGTTCCCCGTCCTTCACGACATTGACTCCGGCATAACCCTCCGTCGCATCCTTTTCCGCACCCGCGAAGACGCGATATTCGAACCGACCGTTAGGGATGTTGACCGAATAGGTCATGGCGCGGCCGAAGCCGCTCCACTGATAGCTGCTGGCCTGATCGCGCGGTACCTTGAGCAGGATCTCGGGCTGCTTGTCCCTGCCGAATGAATAGCGGATGGTCTTGCCGTCGTCGCAGACCTCGATCCGCTTGCCGTTGTGCCGAGTCTGGCAGGTGAAGAGACTCTTTGATCCGGGATCGCAGTCCGCTCGAACACTGGCGCCGAGGCCCAGTGACAGGGATGCGGCGAGGACGAGACCTGTTCTGATGATGGTATTGGATCCGTTCATGCTGGCCTCCGGGTCGATTGGATGACCGAGGCTAGTGCGCCCGCAGCGGCCTGTCCATACCGATTTCCGAGATAGTCCGAACAGGATCGGCCGCGGAAATTTGTCCCCATCGATTCAAGATAGAATGGCGCTCCCATGGTGATGCGACATCGCCGATACCGATCGATACAACGAGGAGATGACATGTCGAGACACTGGCTATTGCCGCTAGCTATGGCGGCCGGATTGATGTCGGCGAGCAGCGAGGCGGCCCTGGTGGTCACCGAGAATCTGGATGGCGAGCCGCAGACGCGGATCTATCATGACGGTGCCTATTTCGAGGTCGAATCCGGGCGTCTCATGAATCGCATCGACCTCAAGCAGGATCGGTGTCTCATGGTGAACCACGAGGCACGCGTCTATTTCGAGGGCGCATGCGAGGGTGGGCTCGACGAACTGATGGCCACTCTGAAGGCGGAATTCGAGCGTCAGATCGCGACCTTGTCCCCCGAGCAGCGGGAGCAGATGCAGGCGATGGTCGGTGCCATGATCCAGGGCACGGGTCGCGGCAAGGTTGGCTTCAAGCGTGACGGAGAGGGGACGGTTGCGGGCTACGAGGCTGAATCCTACCTCATTACGATCAACGACACGCCCTATAGCTCGGTTTGGGTCTCTTCGAATCTTGAGGCCGCGATCAAGAAGGAGTTCGATCTGGACGCCTTCCGGCGTTGGGAACGCAAGATGCGCGAGGAGATCGATGCCATGACCCATCAGCTCGGGGCTCAACAGAGTGGCGCCGATCCGATGGCCGAGGCGTTCGACGCCATCGTGGCCAAGGGTTACCCCGTCAAAATCGTGCCCAATGCGGCGGCAGATATGATGGGTATGATGGTGCCGCCGACCATTGCCGACGAGGCGAGCGAAACAATCGAGGTGATCTCGGTCGAGCAGAGATCCGATTTCCGTCCCGAGTCCTTGAATCCGCCGGATGACTACGCGAAGTTGTCATCCTGGGCCGAGTTCATGCGGGCCGACATGGACAGTGAGGATGAGGATCACGCTCACGATTGAGCGCGAGGCGTTTCGGTATTGCTCGGTTGGCGGAGGCATGTTTCGGCCTCCGCCAACCACTCCGATCAGGCTGAGACGGCCTGATTCATTTCCACGGGCTCGGCTTCGGCGCAATCATCCGCGTTTGCGGCCGATGTCTTCGCCGTCACTACGGACCGCTGGCCCAGCCGGCCCTGGCGGTAGGCGACCAGGTCCTCGATCGTCAG
The DNA here is from genome assembly GCF_000224065.1 of Thiorhodococcus drewsii AZ1. Classification (GTDB taxonomy): domain Bacteria; phylum Pseudomonadota; class Gammaproteobacteria; order Chromatiales; family Chromatiaceae; genus Imhoffiella; species Imhoffiella drewsii. The sequence continues at coordinate 98,994 of NZ_AFWT01000004.1, read as the reverse complement.
CACCGGCATCTCGTGGCGTTCGGCGAACGCGACCACCTCCGGCAGTCGCGCCATGGTGCCGTCCGGGTTGGTCAGTTCGCACAGCACCCCGGCTGGTCCGAATCCCGCGAGCGTCATGAGATCGACCGTGCCCTCGGTATGACCGCGTCGGGCTAGAACGCCTCCGGCACGTGCGCGCAGCGGAAAGACGTGCCCTGGGTGCGACAAATCCTCCGGTCGCGCATTGTCTGCGATCGCCGCCTGAATGGTCGTTACTCGATCGGCGGCCGAAACGCCGGTCGTCACGCCGTGGCGCGCTTCGATGGTGATGGTGAAGGCCGTCCCGTTTTGGCTGGTGTTGTGCTCGACCATCATCGGCAGTTCGAGCTGCTGGATCCGTGCCTCGTCGAGACAGAGACAGACGATTCCGCTGCACTCGCGGATAAGCATCGCCATCTGCGGCGCGGTGATGGTGTGGGCGGGGAAGATGAGATCACCTTCGTTCTCGCGATCCTCGTCGTCGACCAGAAGGATCCCGCCGCCTTGACGGAGATGCTCGATCGCGATCTGGACGCGTTCCAGGGGTGAGCCGAAACGGCTCAAGAGACTCGTCGAATGAGTCTGGTTGGATTCGATCTGATTCATGGCTCTCTGATACCGGCTTGTCGATGTGCCAGAATCAGGGCGTTTTGGAAACGGCTGGTATAAATACCGGGCAATAGGGAGCTATGTCCCCGAAGGGACGCTGTCGGTACTGCCTTATCCTCTTCCATCCGGACTCTAACCGTCGGCTCCGGATTCGCACCGGATCTGCTGACCCTGCCTTGCGGCAGGCGCTCGCGGGCTGCTCCGCTGTCGCGGAATCACCGCCGGTCGGGAATTTCACCCTGCCCTGAGAATAAGCGACTGGCGTGCTCCGGGTGGAGCACGCCCTTGATACTACGAGACATGGGCCGGCGGGGCAATGTCGATCAGGGGCGGCGCCTTGTTGGCCCATGCGGCGCCGCCCCCTCTGGACTCAGTCGATGTGTCCCTTTTTGTGCTGATCGTACAGATAGCCCCCGAGCGCTCCAGCACCGGCTCCGATGAGTGCCCCGGCCCCGGCGTTTGCGCTCAGCGATCCGATCAGTGCGCCGCCGGCCGCGCCCATGAGGGCGGAGCTACCGGCGCGTTCTCCCGTGGTAGTGCCGCAGCCGGCGATACCGATAACAGCGGCGAGCGCGAATGGGATGGCGAGTTTAGGCATGGTTGGACGCTCCTGATGAGATGAAAGGGGATGGCTCGCGAGCGCTACTTGCATGGATATTTCTCGGCAAGCGCGCGCACGAGACCCACAACGGGTGTTTCGTTCATCAGTTTCTCATTCCCGGCGTTCTTCTTCGCCCAGGCGACGAATGCCATGCGCCCATCGTCGGTGGTCACGTTCTTCGGATAGCAAATCAAACGTTTCAGCTTCTTACGGTCCGTGACTGCGTCGTGATATTGCACGGCTCCGTGGATGAAGCCCCGGCATGCGAAGGAGGCGGGGACGTATTCCGGTGCGCCGGGCTCGACCGAGCACACCTGATAGAGATCTTCCGTGGTATCGAAGTCGATGTCTTCGTCCTGGACCGCGATGGCAGGCTGGCTGCCCAGCAAGACCGTCATCGCCGCGGCCAAGGTCGCGACAAGCAAGGGTTTTCTCGACATGTGGCTGAATCCTCTCGATCGGTTGATGGGGTTCGGCTCGCGATCTCTTGGGAGCCGGCCGCGCGCTTGGATCACGGCCCCCAATTCATAGCATGATCGGGCACTTGGGTGCATGCTCGGGATGAACCCTGCGTGAATCTGGAGTGGGGGTCGGTGCCACGCGGCGCGGCGCGGTGTGCTTTACCCGGTCGAGACCTTTATTTAGGCTAAGGGACGGGCGGCATGTCCCCTTGTTTCGCCGCTCGCTCGCTGCGTCCTCCATGTCGAGCGGGGCAGCCTCAACCGACTCCAAGGATCGACCATGGTTAAGATCGAACGACCGCTTCTATCCGCCCTCGTTCTGGGCGCCTTGATCCCACTATTGACGGCCTGTGGACCCATGTACCGCACCGTCTATACCTATACGCCGCCTAGCAATCTCGAGGGCAAGCGGTGTCTCAATCAATGTCTGGCGATGCGCGAGATGTGCCGCTCCAACGCCGAGGGGCGGGCGGCCCAGAATCGATCGAACTGCCAGCAAAGCGCTATGGTCAACTATACGGCCTGCATCAGCACGGCCAAGAGCGACTCCGAGCGCGCGAAATGCACGGATAGCAGCTATGCGTGCAACGAGCAGGTGAATACCTCGCAATGCGATGGCGACTATCGCGTCTGCTACAGCAACTGCGGCGGAATCGTGGATAGCCGCGAGGTCTGCGTTTCGGGCTGTCAATGATTCAGGGTGCCTCGGCCGCATGGTGATGCGCCGAGGTCCTCTCCGCATTCGAACCCATGCGTTCCCCTCTCGCCTCCCCGTCGCCCTTGAAGCGCTCGCTTCGAGTCTGTAGGGTGAAAAGGTCGAGTCAACACTGACGCTCGCTCGTGCCTGATGATCGCGGCCCGGCAGCGCGTGCCTTCGATTCTGGTCGGTCTGCTGACCGCTAGACCGTCTTCGTTTCAAGTCTCGGTTCAAGGTCGAGTCCGTTATCTACTGGCGAAGGCTGCCCTCGGGCAGGGCAACTCTGCACGGGCTCCGAGACAAGATCGCACCAAGGTTTTTCGGGTCATCACTCGCCTTCGGCGGTCTCCGCAGCAGGGGACGTCGATCCATTGCCGGTCGGGGCAGGAGAGGGATTCGTATCCCGATTTCGCCTCGCGGGCGCGCGTCGCTTCCTTCAAGACCGCAACGGAGTCGACGCCTATGCCAGAACGTTACAATACCGATTACGAAATCGGACAGGACAACATCCGTGCCTGGGGCATGGATCTGCACAACCCCGTCTTCATTATCTCCAGCCTGCTGGTGCTGGCCTTCGTCATCGGCACACTGGTGTTTCCCAACGAGGCCAAGCAGGCATTCGAAGGCTCCAAGGCCTGGTCGATCGATAACTTCGATTGGCTGTTTCTGGTCGCCGGAAACATCTTCGTGCTCTTCTGCATCGCCCTGATCGTCTTGCCAGTCGGCTCGATTCGTCTGGGCGGCGTGGATGCCAAGCCCGAGTTCTCGCTCTGGTCCTGGTTCGCCATGCTGTTCGCGGCCGGCATGGGCATTGGACTCATGTTCTGGAGCGTCGCCGAGCCGGCGGCCTATTTCAGCGACTGGTACGGAACCCCGCTCAACGTGGAAGCGGGGACTCAAGAGGCGGCCGATCTGGCGCTCGGGGCGACCATGTTCCACTGGGGGCTGCATCCCTGGGCCATCTATGCGGTCGTCGGGCTCTCGCTCGCCTTTTTCACCTACAACAAGGGGCTGCCCCTGACCATCCGCTCGGCCTTCTACCCCTTCATCAAGGACAAGTCCTGGGGCTGGTTCGGTCACGTCATCGATATCGTCGCCGTCATGGCCACCATCTTCGGGTTGGCCACCTCGCTCGGGTTCGGCGCCAAGCAGGCGGCGAGCGGGCTGCACTATCTCTTCGATCTGCCCAATACCATCAACCTTCAGATCGCCATTATCGTCGGCGTCACCTCGGTCGCTGTCATCTCGGTGATGCGCGGGCTCGACGGCGGTGTCAAACTGCTGAGCAACATCAACATGCTGCTGGCCCTGATTTTGCTGGTGTTCGTCATCGCCGTCGGTGCCGGATTTGGGATCTTCTGGCGTGTCGCCACCACCGCCATGGACTATGTCGAGAACCTGATTCCGCTGAGCAGCTGGATCGGACGCGACGACGAAAAGTTCTATCACGGCTGGACCGTCTTCTACTGGGCCTGGTGGATCTCCTGGTCGCCCTTCGTCGGCATGTTCATCGCCCGCGTCTCCAAGGGGCGGACCGTGCGCCAGTTCATCACCGCCGTCCTGCTGGTGCCCACCCTGGTGACCATCGTCTGGATGAGCGCCTTCGGCGGACTCGGCATCGATCAGATGCAGGCGGGCGTCGGCGAGCTGGCCGATGGCATCTCAGAGGTTTCACTGGCGCTGTTCCAGATGTTGGCCAACCTGCCTCTGGCGAGCATCACCTCCTTCCTGGCCATCGTCCTGGTGCTGGTGTTCTTCATCACCTCCTCGGACTCCGGCTCGCTCGTCGTCGACAGCATCACCGCTGGCGGTAAGCTCGACGCACCCGTTCCGCAGCGTATCTTCTGGGCGGTCATGGAGGGACTCATCGCGGCGACCCTGCTCTTCGGCGGCGGCGCCGACGCACTCGGCGCGCTCCAAGCGGCGGCCATCAGCGTCGGATTGCCCTTCACCCTGGTGCTGCTCGCCATGTGTGTCGCGCTCTACATGGGGTTGAGCCACGAGCGGCGCTACGTGCTCGGGGGCTGATCTCATCCGAGAGCGGAGCCGTCTCGCCGTCGCCTGAGCTACGCGGGCGGCTCCAACCGTAGGGTGCAATAGCGAAGCGTATTGCGCCGAAAGGAAGCAGGCGCAGGTCGATCAGGTTGTCGACACCAGAACCTCGAAATCTGAGGCATGTGACGTCAGTCGAGCATCGAGACGCATCGCTTGCCAACCATGCGGCGCAATACGCTAGCGCTATTGCGCCCTACGTTGGATTGATCGCCCAATCCTCCGAGTAGATCCCCGCCTCGACGAATCGGGAAAAGGTCGAAAACGGCCAATCCCGAGTCCGTTCCACATAGCCATGCTTTACCGGGTTGATGTGCACATAGTCGCAATGCGTCGCGAAATCGCGGTCGTCGCGAATCGCATGCTCCCAGAAGCGTCGTTGCCAGATACCCCGCTCGCCGCGACGCATCCGCACTGCCGAGCGAGATTCGGTCGGCTCGATCGCACGCGAAAAATGCTGCTTGATGGTTCGCCAGCGATTGGCGTAATCGTCGTCGCCCTCCGGCAGGGTCCAGATGGCATGCAGATGATCCGGCAGCACCACCCAGACGTCGATATGGAAGGGATAGCGACCCCGAACCCGCCGCACCGATTCGCGCAACGCATCGATATGCCGGACCAGCAGATCGTTCGGATAGCGTTCCAGCAGATTCACCGTGAAGAAATAGGTCCCACCCGGAACCCGAACGCGACGATAGTCCGGCATATTTCCTCCGTGTCCGAGCCAACCACTCCGCCAAATGTAGGGCGCAATAGCGAAGCGTATTGCGCCGAAAGGAAGTCGGCACAGGTCGATCAGGTTGCCGAAACCAGGAGCAACTTCGAAATCCGAGCCGCATGCAGCGTTGGTGTGGCGATCACCTGAGCCGCTTGCCAAACATGCGGCGCAATACGCTATCGCTATTGCGCCCTACGCGGGCTGAACGTTCATGGATGAAGGCGGCGTTTGCGCCGCATATCTTCATAGAGCCAGACCATCCGGTCCAGGAACCAGCTTTTTGCAAGATAGGTCAGCGCTAGGCCACTGGCGGCGCCAGGGATCGAGTAGACGAGTGCCGACCCGAGGGCGATCAGAAAGCCGACCAAGGCGACGGTCTTGAGAATGGCGAATAGGGGCGAGCGATGATGGTCGGGGATTTCGACCCGATCGCGATCCAGATAGAGGCGCTCGCCGAGCACCGCCTTCGAGGCCCAGGCGTCGGTCGATTCCGGTTTTGGAAACAGCGCCGGATTGATCAGCGTCCAGGTGATCGATAGGGCAACTGGAACGAGAAACCACCAGCCGATCCAGGTCCGGCTCCAAATCGCCAGCATGAGCAGCGGCAGCACGGAATAGCGGCTCCACACGCTGAGAGGATTGGCGTGTCGCATCCAGTTTTCGTCGGTCAACCGGAAGATCGACGCGATCTTGCGTTCGAGTGTCATGTGTCAGTCTGTCCGTGTGGGGCTCGATCGTCTCCAGCGGAGGGGCGGCCGAAAGAACGCGCGTCAGCCTCGCCTTGATCCATGTAGGGCGCAATAGCGAAGCGTATTGCGCCGAATGGAAATTGGCACAGGTCGATCAGGTTGGCGGAACCAGGAACACCCTCGAAATCCGAGCAGCATGCGACGTTGGTCGGGTTTTGATGTGAGCATTTTCAAACCATGCGGCGCAATACGCTATCGCTATTGCGCCCTACGCGGGATTACTCGAAGTAGATGTTTTTAGGTCCGAATTCACTGGTGATACTATGTGCTTCCATAGGGCAATGTCCATTCTTGCATAGTGCGGTCCAAAAGGCGTTATCGAAGTTATTTTCCAACAGGTAGATATATCGACATGCACTCCGAAGGCTGTGTCGGCTCCATACTGGACCTGGGCTGCTGGAGCCATGAATTCCATAATGACTTTCAAGGTCATAGAATGAGATCGGCTGGTTCGCGTCCCATTTATCACAGAGAAATGAGTGTAATTCTTCTAGTTCAGGCTCTTGGACCTTGAAGCAGTCCGCGTATGGTTTGTGCCACGGGGCGCTTTCGCTGAGGAAAGGGTAGACGCTATCAAACCATGCAAAGGCATAGCTTGGTGTGACGTTTTTTTCAGTCGCGGAATTAGTGAACAGCGCTAGTATTTGAAAGCGCTGAAGCATAAATAGCATTTCTTTGGTTTTTTCCATAGAATTTTCTCTCGCTTTAGTCTCTTGTGTTCCGGGTGTATTTTCTATATTGCGGTCAGGTTCTCATGCATCTGGTCGCAAATAATATATTAAACGATAACCTGTCAATAGGGTTCGGCTACTGACAAGCCTCACACTCCGGATCCAATATCGAACAAGCACTCGGCGCAGCCGCCCCATTTCCCTTTCCATCCGGCGTGCTTTTATCCATCGCGATATAACTCCCACCAACCGCACTCAATCGATTTGCCTTGTTCGAATCCGCCATGGTCGACTTCTCGACATGCGTCGCGCCCATGGACCGCAGGTAATAGGTGGTCTTCAATCCTCGCACCCAGGCGAGCTTGTAGAGGTTGTCGAGCTTCTTGCCACTGGGCTCTTGCATGTAGAGGTTGAGGCTCTGGGCCTGGTCGAGCCATTTCTGGCGCCGGCTGCCGGCCTCGATGAGCCAGCGGGCGTCGACCTCGAAGGCGGTGGCGTAGCGTTTCTTGATCTCGTCGGGGATGCGGTCGATCTGCTGGACGGAGCCATCGTAGTATTTGAGGTCGTTGACCATGACCGAGTCCCAGAGTCCGCGTTCCTTGAGGTCGGCGACCAGGAAGGGGTTCACCACGGTGAACTCGCCCGAGAGGTTGGATTTGACGTAGAGGTTCTGATAGGTCGGCTCGATCGACTGGCTGACGCCGACGATGTTGCTGATGGTCGCGGTCGGGGCGATGGCCATGCAGTTGGAGTTGCGCATGCCGACGCTCCTGACCCGCTCGCGCAGGCTGTCCCAGTCGAGCGTGGTTCCGGTGTCCATCTGTAGATAGCCGCCGCGACCTTCCTCAAGTCGTTTGATGGAGTCGATCGGCAGGATGCCTTGGCTCCAGAGCGAGCCCTCGAAGCTTTGGTAGCGTCCGCGCTCGCCCGCCAGCTCGGAGCTGGCCTCAATGGCGTAGTAGCTCAGATATTCCATGCTCTGGTCGGCGAACTGCACCGCCTCCAGACTGGAGTAGGGCAGGCGCAGCCGGTAGAGGGCGTCCTGGAAGCCCATGATGCCGAGTCCGACCGGGCGGTGACGCAGGTTGGATTTGCGCGCCTGGGGGACGTTGTAAAAGTTGTACTCGATGACGTTGTCGAGCATGCGCATGGCGGTGCGCACGGTTTTCTGCAACCGCTTGGTGTCGAGCCCCTTGTCGGTGACGTGCGCAGCCAGGTTGATCGAGCCCAGGTTGCAGACTGCGATCTCTAAGTCATTGGTATGCAAGGTAATTTCTGTGCACAAGTTAGAGCTGTGCACCACGCCGACATGCTGGTTGGTGTAGCGCAGGTTGCAGGGATCCTTGAAGGCGATCCAGGGATGCCCCGTCTCGAACAGCATGGCCAGCATCTTGCGCCAGAGGTCGACGGCCTTGATGCGCTTGCTGACCTTCATCTCGCCGCGCTCGGCGCGCGCCTCGTAGGCCAGATAGGCCTGTTCGAAGTCTTGGCCCATGAGGTCGTGCAGATCGGGGGTCTCGTCCGGGGAGAAGAGGGTCCAGTGCTGTTCCTCGGCGACGCGCTTCATGAACAGGTCCGGCACCCAGTTGGCGGTGTTCATGTCGTGGGTGCGGCGGCGGTCGTCGCCGGTGTTCTTGCGCAGGTCGAGGAATTCCTCGATGTCGATGTGCCAGGTTTCGAGATAGGCACAGACGGCGCCCTTCCTTTTTCCGCCGTTATGGACCAGTGCGGCGGCGGTCATGTAGGTCTCGTCGCCCTCGACCTTGAGGTCGTGCACCTGGGCGACTGGCTTGATCTCGGTGACCGATTTGACGCGGGTGAAGATCCAGTTTCCGAGCCGGAACCAGTTGTGCTTGGTCAGCGCCGGGACGCCCATGAGATCGGCGATCTGGGGCGTGGCGGGGATGCGCAGGTCGAAGGCGCGGGTGGTGCCGGTGAAGGAGACGACGGAGCCGTCGCTGCGGGTGCCCTGGTGTGCGTTGTCGCGCGCGCGGTACTGCCCTGCACAGGGGATGCCGAGGCGCAGCAACTGGTAGCGCAGACCCTCGGCCAGCGGTGCGGAGGTGGAGGTGAAATAGATTTCCTTGCCGCGCGAGATGCCGCCGTCGGTCTCTAGCAGACCCTGGACCAGCGCCAGTGTTTGGTTGTGCGGCAGATGGCTGAAGCGCCGCGCGATGCGCTTGTTGCCTTGCGCGTCGTACAGATCCTCGTAGCTGAAGGGCAGGTGTGCCTGATCCAATCCAACGTACTGGCCGGTGGTGGCGCAGCGCGCCAGACCCAGGCCGACGCTCCACTTGATCTGCAGATAGGTTGCGTCGCGACCGTTCTCCCAGAAGTGGATGCCGCGCTCGGTCAGGTAGTTGCGGACGAACTGGAGATGGCTGGCGTCTGCGCTGGGGTTGCCCGAGACGCCGAATTCGCGGCCTCGCGTCAGGTGTCCATCGCCCAGCAAAATGCCGTAGAGGCGGGCATCGTCCTCGCTGAGGCCGTCAACCGGCACGACCTCGGATGGAATCACCTGCGCCACATAGTCGCCGCGCGCGAGCTGGCCGGCATCGATCCAGTCTGGCTTGAAGCGCGCATGCTCGATCTGGCTCAGGGTGCGCTCGATGCTCTGCTCCATCGGTACGCCCCGGATCGCCCAGAAGGGATGGCCGGCGGTGACCTTGAGGTCGTTGATTGAGTGTTTGACGGCGACCTGGACCATGGGCGCGTCCTTCTGGTCGTAGACGAAGTGCTCGGTCACCTCGCGATAGCGTCCACGCTGGCCGAGCACCAGGTCGCCGACCTTCACGTCCTCAATAGGTTTGGGGCCGTCGGCCGTGAAAACGGTGGTTTCGGGCGCGAAGCATTGGTTGACGGCGACTGCCGTGTCGTTCGCGACTTTCAAGAAGGGCACCACCCCCTGACTCTTGCCGTTGGTCCCCTTGATATGCGCGCCCATGCCGCGCACCCGGCTCCAGTCGTTGCCGAGTCCGCCGGCGAATTTGGACAGGAGCGCGTTGTCCTTGATGGCGCTGTAGATGCCGTCGAGGTCGTCCGGGACGCTGGTTAGGAAGCAGGAGCTGAGCTGGGGGCGCAGGCTGCCTGAGTTGAACAGGGTCGGCGTGGAGCACATGAAGTCGAAGCTGGAGAGCAGCTCGTAGAACTCGATGGCGCGCTCTTCGCGGTCGATCTCGTTGATGGCGAGCCCCATGGCGACGCGCATGAAGAAGGCCTGTGGCAGCTCGAAGCGAATGCCCTCGGCGGTGTGGATGAAGTAGCGGTCGTAGAGTGTCTGCAGGCCCAGATAGGTGAACTGGAGGTCGCGTTCGGGCTTGAGCGCGGCACCGAGCCGTTTGAGGTCGTAGCGGGCGAGCTGGTGGTCCAGGTGCTCCAGATCGCCGGCACGCTTGATGTAGGCGGCGAAATAATCGGAGTAGCGTTCTGCCAGGTCGGCCTGGGTCTCGACGCCGGCGGCCATGTCGAGGAAGCCGAGTGCCTCGCGGCGCAGGATGTCGAGCAGCAGCCGGGCGGCGACCTGGCTGTAGTTGGGCTCGCGTTCGATCAGGGTGCGTGCGGACATGACCAGCGCCTGGCGCACGTCGGTCTCGCGCACGCCGTCGAAGAGATTGCGCAGGGTTTCGGCGAGGATGGCCGGGGCGTCGACGGCGTCCAGGTCGCGACAGGCCTCGTCGACCAGCCGAGCCATGCGCTCGACATCCAGCGGGCGGGTACTGCCGTCGTCCAGGGTGACGTTGAGTGTGGTGGTCTCCTGGACCTCGGCGGTCGCGGCGGTCTTCTCGGCGCGCTCGCGGGCGCGGGACTCGCGGTAGAGGACGTAGTCGCGCGCGACCTTGTGCTCCCCGGCGCGCATCAGTGCCAATTCGACCTGATCCTGGATGTCCTCGATGTGCACGGTGCCGCCGCCGGGCAGGCGACGGGTCAGGGCCGCTGTTACCTGTTCGCTCAGTTCGCGTACACGATCGTGGACGCGGCTGGAGGCGACAGCCGAGTTGCCCTCAACGGCCAGGAAGGCCTTGGTCATGGCGACCATGATCTTGTTGGGATCGAAATGGGTGACCTTGCCGTTGCGCCGGATGACCTGCACCGTGCCGGGGGCATGCGCGGCGATCTCGATCCCCGCGTCGTTTTGCGCCTCGTTCTTGGCGATGCTGGTGACGTTCTGGATCGGGTTCGCGGGCGGCGTTTGGGTGGCGGACATGGCTCCTCCTGGTGGTTTGGTCTGGGTTTCTCGGCCTGTGTCGGGCGAGATACGCGGGCGTCGGCAGGCGCGCGCTGGGCCTGGAATGGCGTCAATATATACGCGATGAATTATGAGTCAACCACTAGATGTTGTGATATTTGGGCGTCTCAGGTGTGGTCTGTCTGTGGGAGGTTTGTGGATAAATCGGCGGGTGCCGCGCCGTTGCTGGCGCTACGCGGCGTTCGGCGAGGAAGCGTCGCTCGGGCCGAGCGAGTGCGGCTCATCCGCGATCGGGCCATTTCGGTTTGACGTGACTACCGGAGGCGGGCGATGTCCACTGCCGGTCGCGGAGCGGAGCTGAATGAAGCTTGAGCTTGAAGGGGCGAGCGGTGGTCTTTACGCCTGGAGGGTTTCTGTGAGGGCGCCGGGCCTTGGGGGTGTTGGGTGTGCACTCAACGTTTTCACAGTTGCGCCGACTATACTGAATCGCATCCGCCTGCCTGAGCTTGAATATAGACAGAGGTGGATCATGACGACACAACGATGAGAGGAGGATGCGTGAGATGAAAGTCAAAGATGCCATGAGCCGTTCGGTTCGAGCCGTTGCGCCCAATGCCAAGATCGCCGAGGTCGCTTCATTGATGTGCCTCTATCGTTTCCATGGTCTGCCCGTGGTCGACGAGGAAAATCGTTTGATTGGGGTGATCGCAGAGAAGGATGTGCTGCATTGTCTGTTCCCCAAGTTGGAGGACCTGATGTCCGAGGGCATGCATCATGTGGATTTGGATCGTGAGATGGCGCGCTATTCCGACATTCTCGACCTGCCGGCCGAGGAGTTGATGACGCGTAATCCGATTTCGGTCGGTCCCGAGATGCATCTGCTGCGTGCCGCGACCGAGATGGTCCGGCACAACTTTCGTCGTATCCCGGTGACGGAGGAGGGGCGGCTTGTCGGCATGCTGAGTCTGGGCGATGTCCATAAGTCCATCTTCCATGCCAATGTCCGTGGGATGCTCAAGGCCGCTTGAGGGTTGGCTGAATGGGTGTCTCTCGGTGCTGCAGACGTTTCAGAAACAGGGCGGCTTGATGTCGATGCGAATACAGTCGCACCTACGAAAATCGGGAATCGGTTGTTGGACGATTCCTTAAATGGACGTCGCTGGACGTCCGAGCGGGAATGAAGGCCGGGATCTTTTCCCGGCCTTCATGCGTTGGAGTAAACGTCTTCGGCGCCGGGCTATAGGGTCCAGCCGCCGGTGCGTTGATCCTCCATCGGCGGCGCCAGCTCGCAGGCCGCCGATTCGATCACTCTGGGCTGGGTGAGCGGATAGGCCGGGATTTGCAGCCGTTGCAGCTTGGCCTGAAAGGCGGTGCAGTATTCGTGGTGGAAGGTCAGAAACAGCGGGTGGGAGGCGATGCTCTGGACCTCGTCGATGAAGGCCAGATAGTTGCGGGACTGGGTCATGTGGTAGTTGGACGGGATGTCGCCGAGTCGGAAGCGTTCGACTCTGGGGCCCCAGAGCGGAAAGACCGAGGGGCTGAAGAGATGCAGCACCCTGGCGGCTCCGACCAGGGATCCGAGGCAGGCGGCGACGGGCTCGATACAGTCGAGCGAGATCGAGGTGCCGTCCTGGCGCGCGCTCACGCAGGCCTCCGCGGCCTGGTCGAGATGGTTGGCGTCGATACAGAGCGAGCGCGGCATCCAGCCGTAGGCGAGCGTCGCCACGCGCAGGAAGCTCTCGACCGGACTGTCGCTCGGTGCTTGGGCGGCCGTCGTCAGCAGCAGGGGATAGGTGCGCATGAATGTCGTCTCCCTGGCGTTGCCGTGATATCCGCTCTTGCGTACCAGCTCGACCGCTTCGTATAGGGTTTCGATATCCATGCGTGGCCTCGTTGAGAGTGGCGGGTGGCGATCGGCCTCCGCTCAGGATGTTTCGGGTGTCTGAGAATAATCGTAATGCTTGATTTTGCGTCTCACGTTGCGCTGGATGATGCGCCCAAGGACCGACCATTCCAGCCCTTGTAGCTCGATCTCGGGGTAGAGCGGATTCAGCGCGACCAGGCGTGCGGATCCGGGCGTCTCTTCCAGATACTGTCGAAACCAGCGCACGCCTTCCACCTCGGCGAAGACGTAGTGCCCGTGGTGGCAGCTGTCGCTCGGCTCGATGATGACGATGCAGCGATCCGGGAACTCCGGCTCCATTTCATCGCCCAGCACCTGCAGTGCATAGGGTTCCTGTAGGGCACAACCCGTGCTGTCCAGGGAAGGATCTGACATCATTCGTCCTCTTTAATATTTCTCGTTGCCGCGAAGGCGACGCGTCGGCTCTTGGCGCGCGCTTGGCGACATGATCGAATCGACAGGGGCATGATACTCAGGGCATGAAAACACAAGGTCAGATGAACCGGGTCTTCGCGACCGAGCGGGTCCACGGGAACCGTCGCGATTGGTACAACCTGCGCGGCATGCTGCCCTATCTGTGGGAGTTTCGCGGTCGCGCCGCGCTCGCGATCGGCTGCCTGGTGTTGGCCAAGACCGCCAATGTCGGCGTTCCGCTCATTCTGAAGGACATCGTCGACGCCTTCCAGAATCCGTCTCGGCAGATGTTGGTTCTGCCCGTCAGCCTGCTCTTGGCCTATGGCGCGCTCAAGCTCAGCGCCTCGCTCTTCAATGAGTTGCGCGACGTGGTTTTCGCGCGGGTGCGCTATCGCGCCATGCGCCGACTCTCGACCCGAGTGCTGGAACATCTGCATCGTCTCTCGCTACGCTATCACCTGGAACGCCAGAGCGGGGCGGTCAGCCGCGACCTGGAGCGTGGCACGCGCTCAGTCTCGACCATCATGAACTATCTGGTGTTCAGCGTGTTGCCGGTGCTGGTCGAGTTCTCGCTGGTGGCGATCATCATGCTCAGCCATTACGCGCTCTCGTTCGCGCTGGTGACCTTCGGTACGGTGGCGGTCTATTTCGCCTTCACCTTCGCCATTACCGAGTGGCGGATGGAATACCGGCACCGGATGAACCGTCTGGATTCGCAGGCCAACACCCAGGCCTTCGACAGTCTCCTCAACTACGAGACGGTCAAATATTTCGGTAACGAGCGGCTCGAACTCAGTCGCTACGACGATACCCTGGCCGAATGGGAAGAGATGGCGGTTGCCAGCCAAACCTCCATGTCGGTGCTCAATTTCGGTCAAGGTGCCATCATCGCGGTCGGTGTAACCATCATCATGGCGTTCGCCTCTCATGGGGTGGTCTCGGGCACCATGAGCATCGGCGATCTGGTGCTGGTCAACGCCCTCATGCTCCAGCTCTTCATCCCGCTCGGCTTCCTCGGGATCGTCTATCGCCAGATCAAATACGCACTGGCCGACATGGACCTCATCTTCAAGTTGCTGGATCGCAAGCCCGAGATCCAGGACCGGCCCGAGGCTCCATCCCTGGCGTTGCGCGAGGGCGGCATCCGCTTCGAGCATGTGGATTTCCATTACCAGCCCGAACGCCAGATTCTGCATGATCTGGATTTCTCCATCGAGCCCGGTCAGACCCTGGCCGTGGTCGGGCACAGCGGGGCGGGCAAGTCGACCTTGTCGCGTCTGCTGTTCCGCTTCTACGACGTGAGTGCCGGGCGCATTCTCATCGACGGACAGGACGTGCGCGAGGTCAGCCAGGAGAGCCTGCGTGCGGCGATCGGCATCGTTCCCCAGGATACGGTGCTCTTCAACGACAGCATCTATTACAACCTGGTCTACGGTCGTCCCGACGCGAGCCGCGCCGAGATCGAGCGCGCCGCCGAGATGGCCCATATCCGCACCTTCATCGAGAGCCTGCCGGACGGTTGGGATACGGTCGTCGGCGAGCGCGGGCTCAAGCTCTCGGGTGGCGAGAAGCAGAGGGTCGCGATCGCTCGGGCCATCCTCAAGCAGCCGCGCATCCTGGTCTTCGACGAGGCGACCTCATCGCTCGACAGTCGTACCGAACAGGCGATCCAGCAGACCCTGTCCGAGGTGGCCGAGAATCACACCACCCTCATCATCGCCCACCGATTGTCGACCGTGGTCGACGCCGACCGGATCCTGGTCATGGAGCAGGGACGTATTCGCGAGCAGGGCACGCATCGCGTGCTGCTCGAGGGCGGCGGACTCTATGCCTCTATGTGGGAGTTGCAGCAGCGCGAGGGCGCGGACACGGACGAGCGTTAGCTGTCGTCAGGCCGTTCGGCCTGACGACGCGGATCTCAGCGGGCGATGCGGGGCATGCGGAAGGGTAGCAGCGTTCTGACCCAGGTCGAGCTGAAGCGGTCGAGACAGAGGCTTTCGTGGACCGAGGTGGCGTGCTCGCCGAGCAGTTGGCTCTCGATCACCGAACGGGCGTAGAAGGGGGTGTCCTCCAGCGTGTCGACGACCCTGGTCTCGTGCCCTGGCTCGCTCTGGGTGCCGCGTCCGATGCGCCAGACGCGGGTGGTTTGCAACGGCACGCGCGGCGGTGGGTCGAAGCGGTCGAGTTGGCCGCGATGGTCGCAGCGTAGCGCCAGCTCGGCACCGGGTCCGCGTCCCTCGCGCGTACGCACGTCATAGAGGATGGCCGCGCCCTGCTTGAGTTCGGCGCGCGACCAGTCCCAACCCTGGAAGGCGTCCTCCAGTGGCTCGCTGCCTCGATTGGAGTCCAGATAGCCGGGACCGCTCCAGCGCAGATTCGGATGTTTGAGCTCGACCTCCACGCGCGACACGGGGCCGACCGGCCACCAGCGGTGCCGGCCGTCTGCGTCGAGCGCGAAGTCCTGCGTGTTGATGGCCTCGGGGTGGACCTTGATCCGCCCGCGAATGCGGGCGGGGATGGGCGCTGCGATCTCGTCGACGTCGATGACCAGTGCGTCGCCGTCCCAGGCCAGCGCGCTGGGTCCGATCGTCAGGCTGTCTCCGGTGCGGTGCAGTGATGTGCGTCCGCGTTCGGTCATGGCCCAGCGCTTGCCGTTGCGCCCGTAGAGCGCGACGTTGATTGCGCAATGGTCGAGCGGATCGGCCTGACCACGCTGGCGCGACCAGGCGTAATAGGGCGAAAAAACGCTGCCGATGAGCGCGATCAGGGTCAGTCCGTGCTGGCCGTCGTCGCTCAAGGCGTCCAGGTACCACCAGACATAGCCGTTGTTGTCGATGCTTAGGTCGAACCGAGGTCCTCGAACAGGCAGTTCGCCGCCAGGCGCCCCGACATCGCCGCCATCGGCACGCCCGCTCCCGGATGCGTGCTGCCCCCGGCCAGATAGAGTCGGTGAATTCGGGTCCGAGAGCCCGGACGATT
This sequence comes from Thiorhodococcus drewsii AZ1, assembly GCF_000224065.1. Lineage (GTDB taxonomy): Bacteria > Pseudomonadota > Gammaproteobacteria > Chromatiales > Chromatiaceae > Imhoffiella > Imhoffiella drewsii. Next base: position 82,936 of record NZ_AFWT01000004.1, on the reverse strand, counting down.
GAACGATGCCCTCCAGCCGTGGGTCGCCTGTCCGTAGAGTGCTCCGCCGGTTGCCGGAAAGAGTTGGTCGAAGCGTGCGGGCGTCGTGACCTGGGTCTCCTGGGCGCGTTTGCACACCCTCAGGCCGTAACGTTCCAAGAGTGAGAATACCCGCTGTTCGCATTGGTCGATCTCCGAGGCATCGAAAGGATGTACATCGCCCCGTGCCGGGGCATTCAATAGGCAGAAGAGTCGCTCACCCTCGGTCGAGTTCCCATCAAGCTCGGCGCCGCGATCCTGGGCGCAGATATAGAGGGTGCCCTCGTCGGGGAGGCGGGCGTGACGGAAGAGATCCTTGAACTCGGCAGCATAGTCCCGCGAGAAGAAGACGTTGTGCCGTGCCAGTGGGAATCCCTCGGTCTTGGCGACCAGGCTCCAGGTGATGGCGGACAGGGAGCGAGTCGCGTGTCTGTGGCCCGGCAGCGCCTTTGCGGCCGTGGCGCCGAGGTGGCCTGCGGCGAGCGCGGCCGGGTCGCCGTTGAAGATGACGGCGTCCGCTGGGATGACCTCGCCGTCGGCGAGTCGGACGCCGGTGGTCCGGCCATGCTCGACCAGAATCTCCTCGACCCGGGTTCCGTAGCGGAATTCGGCGCCATGTTCTTGCGCGAGACGCCCCAGGGCGCATGCGAGCTGGTGCATGCCGCCCTCGATACTCCAGACGCCCTGCTGTTCGACATGGGCGATCAGCATGAGCGTTGCCGGCGATTCGAAGGGGGAGGATCCGCAGTAGGTCGAATAGCGTCCGAAGAGCTGCCGCAGCCGCTCGTCCTTGAAATACTGTCCCAGCGTCTGCCAGAGGCTGTCGTAGGGCTTGATCCCGCTCAGATTGCCGAAGCCGCGTATGCCGCAGCGGCCCACGAGTCCCAGGATGCTCGGTCGGGTGTCGCGGATGAAGGTCTTGTCGAGGGTTTCATAGATGATGCGGGCCTGCTCGCTGAAGGCGCGATAGCCGCGTGCCTCGGCCGCTCCGGCGAAATCGCCGATCGCCTCGATCGAGCGTTCGTGGTCGGAGAAGAGGTCCAGCCGTTCATGCTCGCTCCAGGCATGGCGTGCTATGATTTCAAGCGGTTGAAGTCTCAGATAGTCCGAGAGCGACGCGCCAGCGTCCGAGAAGAGATCCTCGAAGATCCAGCGCATGGTGAAGACGGTGGGGCCGGAGTCGATTCCCCGTCCGTTGATGTCGATCTGGCGCATCTTTCCGCCGGGATAGTCCGCGCTCTCCAAAACGCGGACTCGCATGCCTCGGGCGGCGAGTTGGGCGGCGGACGTGAGGCCTCCGATACCGGCGCCGATGACGATTACCCTGTCTCTGGGCATCAGGTTGCAGCCTCCCTTGATTCGCATTGACGCGTCTGGTATTGATGTCTATTGTACATGACACACTTGAGTGTCAACTAATCCTTACATTGAACTGCGGTTACCGGGGGAGTGCATCGATGGATGCCACGACAAGAATTGAGCAGGCTTTGGCGGCAGCCATCGATCACGTGGTCCCGGGGTGTCCTCCGCGGCTGGCCGAGGCCGTACGGCACTCGGTATTCCCTGGTGGCGCTCGCGTGCGTCCGCGCCTGTGTCTCGCCGTCGCCGCCGCCTGCGGCAGTAAGGATTACGCAGCCGCCGATGCCGTTGCCGCCGCGATCGAGTTGCTGCATTGTGCCTCCCTGGTGCACGACGATCTGCCCTGTTTCGACGATTCTCCCCTGCGTCGAGGCGTGCCTTCGGTGCATCGCGCCTTCGGCGAGCCGCTGGCCGTTCTGGCCGGTGACGCGCTCATCATCCTCGCCTTCGAGCATCTGGCGCGCAGTATCCCGTCCGAACGTCTCGGGCCCTTGCTGCTCACGGTCAGCGGCTCGGTCGGCATGCCCTTCGGTATCACCGCCGGTCAGGCCTGGGAGTGCGAGCCGACGGTGTCGGTCGAGGAATATCATCGCACCAAAACCGGTTCGCTGTTCGCCGCAGCGACGGCCGCCGGTGCTCAAGTCGCTGGCGCGGACGCCGATGCCTGGCGCGTGGTCGGCGATCGTATCGGCGAGGCCTATCAGGTCGCCGACGATCTGCGCGACGTTGCGGCCAGCGCCCAAGAGGTCGGCAAGCCGGTCGGCCGCGATGCCCTGCTCAATCGTCCAAGCGCGGCCGGCGAGCTGGGTATCGACGGCGCCATCGAGCGTCTGCGCGGTCTGATGAAGGGGGCGATCGATGCCATTCCGCCCTGTCCAGGCGCCGAGCAGTTGGCCGAGGTGCTGATGGCCGAATCGCGCCACATCATGCCGAAGAACCTCGCGCAAAGGGCTGCCTGAGCGCAAGATCTCGGTCCCGAGGCGCCCATTCGGGTGCCGTTCCTCCGCTGTTGGTGAATTCATTCGTGCGAGTCTTGGATCGTTGGCTGGCTCTGCGCAATCGTGTGCTCTCCAGCCCCGGCTTTCAACGCTGGGCGGCGAGTTTTCCTCTGACCCGTCTCATTGCGCAACGTCGGGCGCGTGCGCTGTTCGATATCGTTGCGGGCTTTGTCTATTCCCAGGTTCTCTTCGCCTGCGTGCGTCTGGATCTCTTCGCGATCCTCTCCGAGGGGCCTCGGCGGCTCGATGAGCTGAGCGATCGGCTCGCGCTGTCGCCGGACGCTGCGCGCCGGCTGCTGCGTGCGGCGGCGAGCCTGCGTCTGGTCCAGTCCTTGGACGGGGAGCGCTATGCGCTCGGCACGCTGGGTGCGGCCATGGTCGGCAACCCGGGGATCGCGGCGATGGTCGAGCATCATCACATGGTCTATGCGGATCTGGCCGACCCGGTCGCCCTGCTGCGCGGAGAGGCCCGGAGTCGCTCGCTCAAGGATTACTGGGCCTATGTCGACGCAGAGGCGCCAGCCTCGGCGGATGCGGATCGGGTTGGCGGTTACACGAACCTCATGTCCGAGTCGCAGCAGTTCATCGCCGACGATGTGCTGGACGCCTATTCGCTCAAGAATCATCGCTGTCTGCTCGACGTGGCGGGCGGCGACGGAACCTTCCTGGTCTCGGCCGCCAAGCGCTGGCCGCATCTGCGGGTCATCCTCTTCGATCTGCCTGCGGTGGCGGAGCGGGCGCGCGCCCGGTTCGAGCGCGAGGGGTTGGCCGATCGTGCGACCGCCGTTGGAGGCGACGTGCTGCGCGATCCGCTGCCGGAAGGGGCGGACATCGTCTCGCTGGTGCGGGTGCTGCACGATCACGATGATGCGGCGGCGCAATCCTTTATCGCCGCAGCGTCCAAGGCGCTGCCCTCCGGGGGCACGCTGATGGTCGCCGAGCCCATGGCGGAGACGCCAGGTGCGGAGCCCATTGGGGATGCCTATTTCGGTTTCTATCTGCTGGCGATGGGTAGCGGGCGGGCGCGCTCGCCGCGCGAACTGGATGCCATGCTGCGCGCAGCCGATCTCGGTCAGGTGCGTCAGCTGGCGCCCCGTCGTCCCTTTTTGACCCAGCTCATGCTCGCGCAGCGTGGCTCCGGTGCGGAGTGCTGAGCGCTGGAGTGTGTTGCCTGAATCCCTTCGTTCGACCCTGCTCCCGCTAAATCCCCTGCTGTCGCCGCCCTAGACTGGCTGTCAACTTTCGTTAAACTGGGCGGCCTGTCAGATTCAACTTGTCCAGAGTCACATTTTGAACCCAGATACGCCGAAACTCGAAGCACTCGCCGTCGTTCTCGAAGAACCCGAACGCCTCTCTCTTCAGCGTCTGGCGCTGACGCCTCCCGGCGATGCGGACGTCGTGGTCGATATCGAATGGAGCGGTATCAGCACGGGTACCGAGCGCCTGCTCTGGTCTGGGCGGATGCCGCCATTTCCTGGTATGGGCTATCCGCTGGTTCCGGGCTATGAGTCCGTCGGTCATGTCATCTATGCCGGTCCCCAGGCCGGGCTCGCCGTGGGTCAGCGGGTGTTCGTGCCGGGTGCGCTCTGCTATGGGGAGGTGCGCGGACTCTTCGGTGGCGCGGCCTCGCGGGTCGTGGTTCCTGCGGCGCGGCTGATGCCGGTCGAGGACTCGCTCGGCGAGCAGGGCGTCTTGTTGGCCCTGGCCGCGACTGCCTATCACGCCATCGCCGGACCCTCGCCGCATGTCGAGCTGATCGTCGGTCACGGCGTGCTCGGGCGATTGCTGGCGCGCATCGCTGCGCTAGGGGAGGGGACGCGCCCGGTCGTCTGGGAGACCAACCCGGTGCGTCATGCCGGTGCCGAGGGCTACGACTACGACGTCATGACCCCGGACGAGGATCCGCGCCGCGACTACCGCACCATCTGCGACATGAGTGGCGACGCCAAGATTTTGGACAGCCTGGTCGCCCGCATGGCGCGCGGCGGCGAGATCGTGCTCGCCGGCTTCTATCATGAGCCGGTGTCCTTCACCTTTCCGCCGGCCTTCATGCGCGAGGCGCGCTTCCGTATCGCCGCCGAGTTCCAGCCGTCCGATCTGGCGGCGGTGCGCTCATTGTTGGAGTCTGGCCGGCTCTCGCTCGATGGGCTCATTACCCATCGCGTCCCGGCGGCCGAGGCCGATTCGGCCTACCGAACGGCATTCGGTGATCCGACATGCTTGAAGATGATTCTTGATTGGAGATCCATCGCGTGAATGTACCCGTCAATGCTCCCGTGCCGAGCGCCTCATCCCAGGCCGCCACGGATCCGGCCGCTGCGCCGGCCATCAAAGAGACTCAGGTCATCGCCATCTATGGCAAGGGCGGTATCGGCAAGAGCTTCACGCTGGCCAACCTCTCCTACATGATGGCGCAGCAGGGCAAAAAGGTTCTGCTGATCGGCTGCGATCCCAAGAGCGATACTGCGACCCTGCTGTTCGGCGGGCGCAACTGTCCGACCATCCTCGGCGTTTCCAGCGAGAAGAAGAAGGCTGGCGAGTCGGTGGCGATCGGCGACATCTGCTTCAAGCGTGACGGCGTCTACGCAATGGAGCTGGGCGGTCCCGAGGTCGGTCGCGGCTGCGGCGGTCGCGGCATCATCCACGGCTTCGAGCTGCTGGAGGGATTGGGCTTCCACGAGTGGGACTTCGACTATGTCTTGCTCGACTTCCTGGGCGATGTGGTGTGCGGTGGATTCGGTCTGCCGATTGCGCGCGATCTCTGCCAGAAGGTCATCATCGTCGGCTCGAACGACCTCCAGTCGCTCTATGTCGCCAACAACGTCTGCTCGGCGGTGGAATATTTCCGCGGGCTCGGTGGCAACGTCGGCGTGGCCGGCATGGTCATCAACAAGGACGATGGCACCGGCGAGGCTCAGGCCTTCGCCGAGGGCGTCGACATCCCGATTCTGGCCACCATTCCGGCCCACGAGGAGATCCGCCGCAAGAGCGCCAACTACGAGATCATCGGTATCCCCGATGGCGAGTGGGGACCCCTGTTCGCCGAGCTGGCGACCAACGTCGCCGAGGCGCCTCCGGTGCGGCCTAAACCGCTCGCGCACGAGGCGCTGCTGAATCTCTTCAAGGGCGACCAGGTCGGCCGTCACGTGGTGCTGGAGCCGGCGCGTCCGGAGGACATGTGCGACGCGGCGGCGATCGCCAAGCCGTCGCTCGAAGTCGTCTACGACGATGTCTGAGCCTGAGCGGAGCACCGGTATGGCGAGCGATTCATCACACGATCAGGTGCCTGAAACGGGTGCCTGCGGCAATCCCGAGACGCTCAAGGCGGCCGCTGTGGCTGCGGGCAACGCCGAACTGATCGAGCGTCTCACGGCCGACTATCCGATGGGGCCGCACGATCAGCCCCAAACCATGTGTCCGGCATTCGGCGCGCTGCGGGTCGGCTTGCGTATGCGTCGCACCGCCATGGTCCTGGTCGGTTCGGGTTGCTGTGTCTACGGTCTGAGCTTTACCGCGCACTTCTACGGCGCGCGCCGCTCGATCGGTTATGTGCCCTTCGACTCGGAGTCCCTGGTCTCGGGCCGGCTGTTCGAGGACGCGCGCGACGCGGTGCTCAAACTGGCCGATCCTGAGCGGGTGGACACCATCGTCGCCATCAATCTCTGCGTGCCGACCGCCTCGGGCGTGCCGTTGCGTCTGCTGCCGAAGCAGCTCAATGGTGTGCGTATCCTGGGGATCGATGTGCCTGGTTTCGGTACTCCGACCCATGCCGAGGCCAAGGACGTGCTGGCCGGCGCCATGCTCCAGTACGCCCGTCTGGAGGCCGAGCAGGGGCCGGTTCAGGCCCCGCGCGGCGGTCGTAGCGAGCGTCCCACGGTAACCCTGCTGGGCGAGATGTTCCCGGCGGATCCGGTGGGCATCGGCATGATGCTGGAACCGCTGGGTCTGGCGGTCGGTCCGGTGGTGCCGACCCGCGAGTGGCGCGAACTCTATGCCGCGCTGGACTGTCAGGCCGTGGCCGCCATCCATCCACAGTATGCCGCCTCTTGTCGCGAATTCTCCGCAGCCGGTCGTCCCATCGTGGGCTCGGCTCCGGTCGGACGCGAAGGCACGGCGGCCTGGCTGGATGCCATCGGTGCAGCCTGCGGAATCGCCCAGGATAAGGTCGACGCGGCCAAGAACAAATTTCTGCCGGCCATCGGTGGTGCGCTGGCGGCGATGCCGATCAAGGGTCGGATTATCGTCTCGGGCTACGAGGGCTCCGAGCTGTTGGTGGCGCGTCTGCTGATCGAGTCGGGTGCCGAGGTGCCCTATGTCGGGACCGCCTGTCCGCGCACGCCTTGGAACGAAGGCGACCGCGCCTGGCTTGAAGCGCGCGGCGTTCCGGTGCAGTTCCGCGCCTCGTTGGAGCAGGATCTGGCGGCGGTCAAGTCGCTCGATCCCGATCTCGCCATCGGCACGACGCCGGTCGTGCAGGCGGCCAAGGAACGCCAGATCCCGGCGCTCTATTTCACCAATCTGATCTCGGCGCGTCCCTTGATGGGGCCGGCCGGTGCGGGTTCGCTGGCCCAGGTGATCAACGCGGCTCTGGCCAACAAGGAGCGCTTCGTCGCCATGCGCGCCTTCTTCGAGGGCGTCGGCGAGGGTGAGACGAGTGGCGTGTGGCAGCAGATGCCGGTCAAGCGCGGAACCAAGCGCCCGGCGGCCAAGCGCGCCTGATGCGGATCGACGCGGGGCCGATGAGGCTGGCAGATTCACGCGGTGGCTGTCCGACCGGCATCCTCCGCGCGGCCCTGACCGGTTGATCGGCCCTATTCAGAATCAAGAGCGAGATCGCGACGGCTCGGTCGGCGCGGTTTTTGACGAGAGAGCATTTTCCGATGTTGATCAATGACCTCGACCGCGCAGGCGGTTACTGGGGCTCCGTCTATGCCTTCGCCGCCATCAAGGGGCTGCAGGTCATCATCGACGGCCCGGTTGGCTGCGAGAACCTGCCTGTCACGGCGGTGCTGCATTACACCGACGGCTTGCCGCCCCATGAGCTGCCGGTCGTGGTGACGGGGCTCGGCGAAGAGGAGCTAGGCCAGAAGGGGACGGAGGAGGCGATGCGCCGGGCCTTCGAGACCCTGGATCCCTCGCGTCCGGCCGTGGTGGTGACCGGTTCCATCGCCGAGATGATCGGCGGTGGTGTGACGCCCCAGGGGACCGGCATCCTGCGCTTCTTGCCGCGCACCATCGACGAGGATCAGTGGCAGAGCGCCAATCGCGCCATCTATTGGCTCTGGACCCAGTTCGGTCCCAAGAAGGGCGCGGCGCCCAAGCGCAAGCCGCGCGCGGCCGGTGAGCGCCCCAAGGTCAACATCATTGGACCCATGTACGGTGTCTTCAACTCGCCGTCCGATTTGGCCGAGATCCGGCGTCTGGTCGAGGGTGTCGGCGCCGAGGTCAATATGACCTTCCCGTTGGGCAGTCATCTGGACGATGTGGCCAAGCTGGCGGATGCGGATGTCAATATCTGCATGTACCGTGAGTTCGGTCGAACGCTGTGCGAGGCACTGGATCGGCCCTTTTTGCAGGCCCCGATCGGGTTGCACAGCACGACCAAGTTCCTGCGCGCCTTGGGCGAACTGCTGGAGCTGGATCCCGAGCCCTTCATCGAGCGCGAGAAGCACACCACGATCAAGCCGATCTGGGATCTGTGGCGCTCGGTGACCCAGGACTTCTTCGGCACGGCGAGCTTCGGTGTGGCGGCGAGCGAGACCTATGCGCGCGGTCTGCGGCATTTCCTAGAGGACGAGATGGGGCTGCCCTGCAATTTCGCCTTCGAGCGCAAGGCAGGTGTCAAACCGGACAACGACCTCATCCGCAAGGCGGTGCACGAGAAGACGCCTCTGATCGTCTTCGGCAGCTACAACGAGCGCATGTATCTGTCGGAGATCGGCGGGCGCGCGACCTATATCCCCGCCTCCTTCCCTGGGACCGTGATCCGGCGCCATACCGGGACGCCCTTCATGGGCTATTCCGGCGCCACCTATCTGGTGCAGGAGGTCTGCAACGCCCTGTTCGACGCGCTCTTCAATATCCTGCCGCTGGGCACGGATCTCGATAAGGTCGACGCGACACCCGCGCGATTGCATCGCGAACTGCCTTGGGATGAGGGCGCGCGTGCCCTGTTCGATCGGATCGTCGAGTCTCAGCCGGTTCTGGTGCGAATTTCGGCCGCGAAGCGTTTGCGCGATGCCGCTGAGCGAGGCGCCCGTACCGATGGCGAGGAGCGTGTCACCGTCGAGCGTGTGACGCAAACGCAGAAGGCGCTGGCGTCGGGTGCGGTCTAACGCTCGCTTGGTGTGAGTGCGTCAGGGGTCGTTAGACGGCCCCTGAGTGGCGCTGATGTCTGATTCATGCCTTGCTTGGTCTTTAGCGGGGCGCCTTGTGGTGCCGATCGTGTGTGGCGGTCCTTGTCTCTCGCCCAGTCATCCTCTTCGGATGGTGCCCCTTTTAATTGCTTCTCTCCCGCGCGGCTGCCGGTTTCGCTTCCCGTTTTAGGTCGCCGACTTCCCGTCGATGTGGGCGTTCGTTCGCGGCGACCACCCCTCTCGGGCCATGCCCATTGACTCCATCCTGTCCTCGATCAGTTTGTGCTCAAAACAGGTGTAAATGTAGATTGACATCTGTGTCAGTCAAGCTAGACTGACACGCAAATCCGGGCACCCCGTAAGGCAATTCTCGGCGGGTTAAGGTCGTAGCGCGAGCGGAGTGAGGCTCGCGACGGCATGTCCCGAGACCTTATCTCACTCTGATGGATGATTGATCCGGCCGTTTCGTTTCAGGCTGGCGATCAAGGGTGAGTGTGGTGCCAGGGAAGTGGTGAACCGAATTTTGCGATCCGCTGTGACAGGGGGTCGCGGATTGAGGATGTGCCTGCCGCAGCGGGCTGTTTCTCTGTCGTGGCGGATTGATCCACGGCGTTCCCGTGCCGCACGGGTTGAGTGCGGCGTAACTTTATGATTCATCTCCAGATTCGGAGGGTTTAACGATGGCTGACAACACCAGCATGACCGGTCTGACCGAACAAGAAGCTCAAGAGTTCCACGGCATCTTCGTGCAGAGCATGACGGCGTTCTTCGGGATCGTTGTCATTGCGCACATCCTCGCATGGCTGTGGCGCCCCTGGCTGTAATCGTTCTGGGTAATGGCTGAGCCGCGCGAGAGCGTGCCGGCTAACTCGAATCGCCCCATCCGTTATTGACTAGAGGAAAAAACGATGATGTCTCCTGATCTTTGGAAAATCTGGCTGCTGGTCGACCCCCGCCGCGTGCTGATCGCTCTGGGCGTCTTTTTGATCATTCTTGGTCTCGCGATCCACATGATCCTGCTGAGCACTGCTGAGTTCAATTGGCTCGAAGATGGCGTTCCGGCCGCTTCGGTCCAGCAAGTGACGCCGGTTGTCCCGCAACGGTAATCGCGTCCTTGACGGGGGTGGCAGGCGAGGCATTGTCGACCGGGCAGCCTCACCTACCGCCGCAGTGCTAAGAGGGGGCAGCCGGCCAGGATGCCTCCCCAGCAGAGGATTTTACGATGGCCATGCTCAGTTTTGAGAGAAAATATCGCGTCCGTGGCGGGACGCTAATAGGGGGAGACCTATTCGACTTCTGGGTGGGGCCGTTTTACGTCGGCTTCTTCGGAGTGTCGGGCTTCTTCTTCGCATTGCTGGGAACGCTCCTGATCGTTTGGGGCGCTACCATCGGTCCAACCCCCGAGCTTCAGACCTATAACATCTGGCAGATCAGCATCAATCCGCCGGATCTCAGTTACGGGCTTGGGATGGCGCCGCTGACCGAAGGCGGTCTTTGGCAGATCATCACCATATGCGCCATCGGCGCTTTTGGTTCATGGGCTCTGAGAGAAGTCGAGATTTGCCGCAAGCTTGGTATCGGCTTCCATGTTCCCTTTGCGTTCAGCTTCGCCATCGGCGCCTACATCACGCTCGTCGTGGTGCGTCCGATTCTGCTGGGTGCATGGGGTAATGGGTTCCCCTACGGGATCCTCAGTCACCTTGACTGGGTGTCGAACACTGGCTACCAGTACCTGCACTTCCACTACAATCCGGCGCACATGCTCGCGATTGCGTTCTTCTTCACCAACTGCTTGGCGCTGTCGATGCATGGCTCGCTGATCCTGTCGGTGACGAATCCGCAAGAAGGCGAGTGCGTGAAGACGGGCGAGCACGAGAACACCTTCTTCCGCGATATCGTCGGTTACTCCATCGGTGCGCTCGCTATCCATCGCCTGGGCTTGTTCCTGGCTCTGAGTGCAGTCTTCTGGAGCGCGGTGTGTATCGTTATCAGTGGACCCTTCTGGACCCGCGGTTGGCCGGAATGGTGGAACTGGTGGCTTGAGCTCCCGCTCTGGTAGGAACTAGGAGACTACAATGCCTGAATATCAAAATATTTTTACCAGCGTGCAGGTACGCTCTCCGGCTTATCCCGGGGTGCCGTTGCCGAAAGGCCATCTGCCGCGGATTGGCAAGCCCATTTTTTCCTACTGGCTTGGGAAGATCGGTGACGCACAGATCGGTCCGCTCTACCTTGGTTTCACCGGGACGCTGTCTCTGATTTTCGGTTTCGTGGCCCTGTTCATCATCGGCTTCAATATGTTGGCGTCGGTGGACTGGAATGTCATTCAGTTCGTCAAGCATTTCTTCTGGCTTGCGCTGGAGCCACCTGCTCCTCAGTATGGTCTGAGCATTCCGCCTCTCTCTGAGGGCGGTTGGTGGTTGATGGCTGGGTTCTTCCTGACCATGGCTATCATTCTTTGGTGGGTTCGTACCTACAAGCGCGCTGAGGCGCTCGGGATGAATCAGCACCTGTCTTGGGCGTTCGCTTCGGCGATCTTCTTCTATCTGGTTCTGGGCTTCATTCGCCCGGTGATGATGGGAAGCTGGGCAGAGGCCGTGCCTTTCGGCATCTTCCCGCACCTTGACTGGACGGCTGCCTTCTCGATCCGTTACGGCAACCTGTACTACAACCCGTTCCACATGCTGTCGATCGCCTTCCTGTACGGTTCGGCTCTGCTGTTCGCCATGCACGGCGCGACGATCCTCTCCGTGAGCCGCTTTGGTGGCGACCGTGAGATCGATCAGATCGTCGATCGTGGTACCGCTGCAGAGCGCGCGGCAATCTTCTGGCGCTGGACCATGGGCTTCAATGCCTCCATGGAGTCGATCCACCGTTGGGCTTGGTGGTTTGCGGTTCTGACCGTCATCACCGCTGGTATCGGCATCCTCCTGACCGGAACTGTGGTCGAGAACTGGTATCTCTGGGCGGTGAAGCACGGTGTTGCTCCGAGCTATCCGAGCACTGTGACAGTTGAAAACCCATATCTGACGGGGGTGTCGCAATGAAGATCGGAAAGCGTGCATCAGTACCCTTTGTCGCTCTGGTCGCTTCGGTAGTCCTCTTCGGCTGCGAGCGTCCGTCGCCAGAGATCGTGCAGACCGGCTATCGCGGTCTTGCCATGCAGCAGAACTACAACCCACGGTTGCTGGAGGCCTCCATCAAGGAGAACCTTCCGCCCGCCGCCATTCCGGCTGCGGCTCCCGGCGGTCCCAAGGTCTCTAGCGTGTACGAGAACGTCCAGGTCCTCGGCGATCTGACGGTTGCCGAGTTCACCCGGACCATGGTCGCCGTGACCACCTGGGTTTCGCCGAAGGAAGGCTGTAACTACTGCCACGTTCCGGGTAACTGGGCCTCCGACGACATCTACACCAAGAAGGTGTCCCGTCGGATGTTCGAGATGGTCCGTGCGACCAACGCGGACTGGAAGAAGCACGTGGCCAACACCGGTGTGACCTGCTACACCTGTCATCGTGGCAACCCCGTGCCGAAGTATGTCTGGACCACCGATCCGGGTCCGGGTCAGCCTTCTGGCATGACGCCGACCGGTCAGAACTATGGTGCGTCCACCGTGGCCTATGCTGCTCTGCCTTACGACCCCTACACTCCGTTCCTCGATCAGGCGAACGAGATTCGGGTCATCGGCCAGACCGCTCTGCCCGAGGGTAACAAGACCTCGCTCAAGCAAGCCGAATGGACCTATGGTCTGATGATGCAGATCTCCGACGCACTCGGCGTCAACTGCACCTTCTGCCATAACACCCGTTCGTTCTACGCTTGGGATCAGAGTACCCCGAAGCGGACCACCGCCTGGTATGCGATTCGCCACGTTCGTGACATGAACCAGAACTACATCTGGCCTCTGAACGACGTGCTGCCGGCATCGCGTAAGGGTCCCTACGGCGATCCCTTCAAGATCAGCTGTATGACCTGCCATCAGGGCGCTTACAAGCCGCTCTATGCAGCACAGATGATGAAGGACTATCCGGCTCTCCAAGGCCCCTCGCAGGCGGCAGCGCCTGAAGCGGCTGCCCCTGTGGAACCGGCTCCAGTCGAGGCCGCAGCTCCAGCTCCACAAAAGCTGTAGTCTGGGACCCGATTGCTGGCAGGGACGCCAGAGTGGCGCCAGCGATGGATACGCGTGGCGCCGGTTCGAAGCCGCAGCCAAGGTGACCCCTTGGAGGACATGGTTGCGGAGAGAGTGAGAATGGCCTTAGTGTCGAATTCGTAGAGCCATCCTGACGATCTGTAAGGAGTCATCTAATGGCTAGCGAGAACCGCTCGATGTCTGGACTAACAGAGGATGAGGCCAAGGAATTCCATGGCATCTTCGTGTCCAGTTTCGTCGCGTTCACGGGGATTGTCGTCGTTGCACACATCCTCGTGTGGTTGTGGCGTCCTTGGCTGTAACAGCCTTGGGTTTTTAGTGTTGTTGACCGATCGGGCGATTGTTGCTATAGCAGCGCCCACCAGTAAGAGACCGGAGAATACACATGCATAAGATCTGGCAGATTTTCGATCCGCGTAGAACCTTGGTTGCCATTTTTGGTTTCCTGTTCGTGCTGGGCCTGTTGATCCACTTCATCCTGCTCAGCAGCCCGGCCTTCAACTGGCTGAGTGGCTCCTGAGCCACGAGCTGGTTTAGGCAGCGTCCGAGACGCTTTTTGAAGTTGTCTCTGGCGCGCCACCGGTATTACTTGCCGCGTGAATGATCGCGGTTAATGGCCAACGGGCCGAAGAAGAGAAATTGAGGGTAATTCAATGGCTGATAAGAGCATGACTGGACTGACCGAGGCTGAAGCTCAAGAGTTCCATGGCATCTTCACCCAGAGCATGACCATGTTTTTCGGGATCGTGGTTATCGCACACATCCTGGCTTGGCTCTGGCGCCCCTGGCTGTAATTGCCAAGCTTCCGCCCTCGGGTGGAAATAAAGACGGGAGGCCGGTACCTCACCGGCGTCCCGTGTTTCGTTCAGGAGACATCTAGATGCATAAGATTTGGCTGGTCTTCGACCCGCGTATGGCGATCATGGGCTTGGCGGCCTTCTTGCTTGTGCTCGCATTCGCGATCCACTACATCCTGATGGTCAGCTCGTCCTACTACGATTTCCTTCAGGGTCCGCCGATCTCCGCAGAGGCTGCCGCACAGATTACCCCTCTGCCAGTCGCCAAGTGAACTTGGGACTAAGGAACTCGACGGGCGGGGGGAATGCTCAGCATACCCCGCCCGTTTTTATTTGAGCGCTGTTCGATGCGATTTCACTGCGAAAGCCTGTCGATCCCGACGAGCGCTCCGATCCAGATCATCGACGTGACGGATAGGGTGCGCGATGTGCTGAAGGCGCATCCGGTCGGCAACGGCCATCTGATCCTGACCTCATCCCATACCACTGCCTTCGTCGCCCTCAACGAGCGCGAGACGATGCTGCAGCAGGATATGCTGGATTTTCTCTCCCGCGTCGCGCCGCCCGGCGCCGGCTACGGCCACGACCGGGATCCTGTCGATGGCCGGCCGAACGCGCATTCGCATCTGATCGGCCTCTTCATGAACGCCTCCGAGATCATCCCGATCGCGGATGGCGAACTGCTCTTAGGTGGCTGGCAATCCATCTTTTTTATCGAGCTGGATGGTCCACGCGACCAGCGGCTGCTGAGAATCCAGATCGCAGGGGAATCCTGAGGCATGCAAGAGAGTGATTGGGCGGGATTCTTCGCCGATCCGCAGGCGTTGGACTCCGACGCCTATATCAAACTCGAATACTATCTGGAGTGCGTCGGAGATCCTGAGCTTGCCGCCGCGCATTTTTGTGCCGAGCAATCGACCGCGCAGTGGCGTCGGGTCGGTTCGAACGAGGATCTGAGGCCGCGATTCGGCGCCCGGGTCATCGGCTTGGAGGTGCTGGGTACGCAGCCTGACTTCAGCTACGGTATCGGCAACGCCAAAGGCGAGCCGGTGCACGCCTGTCGGGTGACCATCGCCCATCCGCATGGCAATTTCGGTCCGCGCATCCCGAACCTATTGAGCGCCGTATGCGGCGAGGGGACCTTCTTCTCGCCGGGCGCCGCCGTGGTCAAGCTGCTGGATGTCCATTTCCCGGACGCCTATCTCGCCCATTTCGAGGGACCGAGATTTGGCGTGGAGGGTATTCGGGACATGCTTCAGGCCTACGATCGTCCCATTTTCTTCGGTGTCATCAAGCCCAACATCGGTTTGCCGCCCGATGTCTTCAGCGATCTCGGTTATCAGAGCTGGCTCGGCGGCCTGGACATCGCCAAGGACGACGAGATGCTGGGGGATACCGATTGGTGTCCGCTGCAGGAACGCTCGCGTCTGCTCGGCGAGGCTCGGCGTCGCGCCGAGGTCGAGACCGGAACCCCGAAGATCTATCTCGCCAACATCACCGACGAGGTGGATCGTCTCATCGAACAGCACGACCTTGCGGTCGCAAACGGCGCCAACGCCCTGCTGATCAATGCCATGCCGGTCGGTTTGAGCGCGGTCAGAATGCTGCGTAAGCATGCGCGCGTTCCGCTGATCGCCCATTTTCCCTTCATTGCGCCCTTCAGTCGGTTGGGGAACTTTGGCATCCATTCGCAGGTCTTTTCCAAACTACAGCGCTTGGCTGGATTCGACTCCATCATCATGCCGGGCTTTGGCGAGCGCATGCATACCTCCGATGAGGAGGTGCTGGCCAATGTCGATGCCTGTCTGGGGCCGATGGGGTCGTTGAAGCGCAGCCTGCCGGTGCCCGGTGGCAGTGACTGGGCGGGGACGCTGAAGACCCTCCACGACAAGGTCGGGACGGTCGATTTCGGTTTCGTTCCCGGTCGCGGCGTCTTCGGGCATCCAATGGGGCCCCAGGGGGGTGCCAAGAGCATTCGGCAGGCCTGGGACGCCATTGTCGCGGGCGTGTCGCTCGATGAGCGGGCGAAGACACATACTGAACTGGAGGCCGCCATGACGGCATTTGGGGGTCGCCGATCGTGATGGCGACCGGTCGATTCGAAGGTCAAGACACTGGGGGTGAGTCGTGAGCGCCAGAATCGTTCCACCATTGGCGGCTGACGAGCTCGAACGGCTCAGCCAGCAAGAGTCTCTGGAACAGCTGATCCTGGTCGATGAGCAGGACCTCCCTCTGGGAACGGCGGGCAAGTTCGAGGCGCATCGCGAAGGTCAGCTGCATCGCGCCTTTTCCATCCTGGTGTTCGATGCCGAGGATCGTCTGTTGCTGCAGCGTCGCGCGGACTGCAAATATCACTTTGCGACCCGCTGGTCCAACACCTGCTGCGGCCATCCGCGCCCGGAGGAATCGACCTCGGTAGCGGCCGGGCGACGTCTGAAGGAGGAATTCGGCATTCGCGTTCCGCTCGCCGAGCACGAGCAGATGCTGTATCGGGCCGAGGACCGGTCTTCAGGGCTGATCGAGCATGAATATCTGCACATTTTCTATGGCGTCCACGCGGGCGATCCCCGTCCCGACCCCTCCGAAATCGGTGCCTGGCGCTGGATGTCCATCCCAGCGATTCGGCGCGCCCTGCGGATGCATCCCGACTGGTTCACGCCCTGGTTCCATCTGCTGATCGAGCGACTCTTCCCCAACTGAGTTCCCGGCCGGATCGGAGTTTGGGTGACCTCCTCTCTCGCCCATCCCGATTCGGGTCCGTCATCCCCATCTTCAGGGGCATCCAAGATCCGCTATCCAGGCCATCCATGTCCGAAGAACGACCGACCTTGAATGCGCCCTCGCGGGCGAACCCCGAGACCCATCAACGCGGTAAGGACAAGCTCTCCCGCATTCCGGTCAAGGTTGTGCCTTCCGTCGAGCCGCTACGCAAACCGAGCTGGATCCGCGCCAAGGCGCCGGTCGGGCCGGGCGTGCAGCGCATCAAGCGTCTGTTGCGCGAGGCCAAGCTCGCGACCGTCTGCGAGGAGGCCATGTGCCCCAATCTGGGCGAGTGCTTCAATCATGGCACTGCCACCTTCATGATCCTCGGCGACGTCTGCACGCGGCGTTGTCCATTCTGCGACGTGGCCCACGGCCGGCCGAGTCCGGTCGACACCGAAGAGGCCGAGCATCTGGCCGAATCGGTCGCCCTGATGGGGCTTCGTTATGTGGTCATCACCTCGGTCGACCGCGACGATCTGCGCGATGGCGGGGCCGGACATTTCGCGGACTGTCTGCGCGCCGTGCGGGTCAGGAATCCAGAAACGCGTCTGGAAATCCTGGTTCCGGACTTCCGCGGTCGGGAAGCGATCGCTTTGGACTGCTTCGCCGGAGAGGGCGCGCTGCCCGACGTCTTCAATCACAATCTGGAGACGGTGCCCAGGCTCTATCGCCAGGCACGTCCCGGTGCCGACTATGCCGGTTCTTTGGGTCTGCTCAAGGCATTCAAGGAACGCTATCCAGGAGTCCCGACCAAATCGGGAATCATGCTGGGGCTCGGCGAGGAGCGCGACGAGGTGTTGGAGGTGATGCGCGACCTGCGCGCGCACGGCTGCGAGATGCTGACTCTCGGGCAATACCTGCAACCGTCGCGCGATCATCTCCCCGTGGCGCGCTATTGGACTCCGGACGAGTTCGAGGCATTGCGCGTCGAAGGCGAGCGCATGGGCTTCGTCAACGTCGCCAGCGGTGCCATGGTGCGCTCTTCCTACCATGCCGACCAGCAGGCCGGCGAGGTCATCGGCTGAGTTTTGGAAGCCCTCCCGCGTAGCGCTCCATCAGGTAGCAGAGACAATCCTGACGGATGACGGTCTCGTCGAGCGTGAGCATGGAGGGCATCATGGGCCGTCGCAGACGGATCTCGCCATCCTCGATGCGGAAATAGCGCTCGCCGACATCCGCTCCCTCCGTATCCCGTACCTCGAACCCACGGACCTCGCCGTTGCGCAGCCTGGCGAAGGGCGTTCCGCGCGGTAGCTCTCGGAAATTGAATCGCTCCAGCTCCGGGTCTAGCAGCAGGTCCGCATCGGCCGGTGAGAAACCGAAGCGCACCGTCTCCGGGACCTTCACGCGTGCGACGGTATGGAAGAGGTCGATATCCTGGGGCTTGACCGGATGATCGGGCAGCTCGGTCAGATGCAGCGCCGCATCGACGAAACGCCGCGCGTGCTCGATGCCCTGCCGATCGCCGACCTTGCCGCATTCCACCGTGACCGCCGGACAGAGCTCTGCCATGGCTATCGACTGGACGCCGGTGGGGCGGGTGAAATAGACCAGGGTTCGGCCGAAGAGCATCGCGAGTCGAAGAAACGGATTTTCGACCCGGTTGACGCAGGCGTAATGCGGGTTGATGCCGGTGTTGTTGTGCAGGTCCAGACTGGCGAAGATGCCCCGTTGGCGCATGATCTCCGTGACCCGGGCCATGAGTTCCTGCTCGATGCAGGGTTCCAGGTCGCTGCCTGGCCACACCCGGTTGTAGTCTGGTTGTCCGGGAAGATGGCGTACGCCACAGGCGGCTGCCGTGACGTTGCCGATAAAGAGGCTCAGCGAACGCGGCAGACGCAGCTCGCCGAATCGCGTCAGGCGGTCGCGCAAGAGCTCGCGCATGGCATCCCAGCCGACCGTTTCGTTTCCGTGCATGAGCACCGAGACGAAGAGCGCGGGCTCTCGGGCGCCGGAGAGATGGATGAGGGTGGGCATACCTAGCTGCTCGGCCAGTTGGCGGCTGTCGCAATCCAGGAGTCCTTCGGGCAGTCGGTCGAATTCTTGTAGCATGGATATTGGCTCAAGGAGTTCGTGCAAAACGGTCGCGCTCCAGGGTGCGTTCGCCCGCCGCTGTCTGGGTTCGGGCGGTTCTGTTGCGACGCCTGCCGCGCGATCTGCGCGCCGTGCGTCCTCCAATGGTCGTTGTTCCCGTTTCCGGGGAGGCTTCCGCCTCATCGCCCCGATAGAGCGTCTCGATCGTCACCAGATCGAATCCCCTGGACGTGAGCGTGCGCACCAGCGTAGCGGTCGCCTCAATGCCGAGCGGACGTCTTCCGCCCGGATGCTCGGGGGCGTCATGCATCAGGATGATGTCACCATTGCGGGCGCGTTGGGCGAGTCGAATCGCGAAGGTGTCCGCCGGGCCAGGGTGGATGCTGTCCCAGGAGCGCAGGCTCCAGCCGACCGGCGTGATCCCGGATTCGCGCAGCACCGACATCAGGGGCGGCGTCATGAGTCCGTAGGGTGCACGAAAAAACCGCCGATCCTGGACTCCGACCTGGTTCAGTGCGCGCAGACCGCCGAGCGTCAGTCTTCGCGCCCGCCAGGGCGAGAGCACGAGCGACCATGAGTGCCGGATCCCGTGACTACAGATCTGATGGCCGGCCGTGTGCATGGCGGCGACCAGCTCCGGGTATCGCTTGGCCTTCTCGCCGATGACGAAAAAGGTGGCTCGATGCTCGCCGAGCGCATCGAGCACCCTGGGGGTCGTCTCCGGGTCCGGTCCGTCGTCGAACGTGAGCGCGACCCTAGGCCGCGCTCCCGGTCGAGGGCCGCACAGCACGGGACCGAACGCCTGAAGCCTGGGGCTGAAAACGCCGAGTAGGAAAAGACCGAGCAGGGTCATGCCGATGGCGTACTCGGGCCAGTCTGGGCGGCGTTCGAGTGCCAGATCCAGATAGGGCAGCATGGCGAAAAGCGCAAGCGGCAGGTGCAGCCAGCCGCCCCACCAGGCAGGGCGCCAAGGAAGCGATGATGAAGGAGGAGCGACGGACGATTCCACCTCGGCAGTCTACTCGTCGAGTGCGTCGATCGGATAGCCTCCCGGGACTCACGCCGAGCCGTCCAGTGTCCATTCGTGGACCGGATTTCCTGCTCGCTGATGTTCGAGATAGGACTCCAACAGGCCGGATAGGTCGGGTCCGTGTCTGGCCACCCAGGTCCGCTGCCATCGTGCGCCGGTTTGGCGACTGCTCAGACGTTGCTCGATGATCCCGAGCCAATGCGCGATCTCCGCCGGGTCGATCCCGAGCTTGGCGAGGCCGATCCGCGCCCGTGGGATGAGATCCTCGGCGAGGATGCGCCATACAGGCAATTCGGTGCCATCGAGCCAGGGGATGGTGGCGTCCAATCCGTCGCGCGCGCAATCGTAGAACCCTTTTTGGGCATGCAGGAACATGAGCCGCGATTCCGGCGCCGGTTCTTCCCGTGCCAGCGAGCATACCGCCCCGGCATAGAGCGCCATGTTGGCGATGACGTCGGGTACCGACGGGCCGGATGGCATGACCCGGTGCTCGATGCGCAGATGGGGCGTGCCGTGCGCGTCGAACCCGATCAGCGGGCGATTCCAGCGCCAGATGGTGCCGTTGTGCAGTCGCAGATGGGCCAGTTGCTCGGGCGGCTCGTCCATGAGCTGGGGGAGCAGGACCGGATAGCGGTCGACGTTGGACTGAAAGGTCTCCAGGATGGAGTGCTGGGCATAGCGAAAACCGAAATTGACGCGTTCCTGAAGTACCGCGCCGCCGACCGATACCGCCTGCTCGAAGAGCGCGATGCGGGTCTCCTCCCAGAGGTCATGGCCGAACAGGAAGGGCGAATTGGCCGAGATCGCGACCATGGGACCGCTCAGGATCTTGGAGGCGTTGTAGACCCGTGCGGATTCGGCTGGCGAAACCTTGAGATGAACCTGGAAGGAGGTGGCCGCCGCTTCCAGCATGACATCGTGCCAGTTCAGGTCCAGTCGATCGCGTCCCTCGATCAGCAGTCGCGTCGGGCGTCCATGTCGCAACGAAAAGACCTGTTCGTTGAGTGCGCGATAGCGTTTGCGCGGCGTCATGGCATCGAGCGTCAGGTGCGCCTGGCGAACCGTCGGCAGGATGCCGATCATGGCGACTCGGATATCCGCGCTGGCGGCGGCGCGGTTGGTGCGCTCAAGCGTGGCGTCGAGTTCGGCGGCCAGTCGCGAGAAGGCATCCGTTTCGAGTGCGGCGGGCGTCCCGTTGAACTCGATATTGAAGGTCGCGAGTTCCGGGACGATCAGCGGATCCGCCAGCGAGTCCAGCAGCGTCTCCACCTTGGGCGCGGGCGATCCGTCGGCGTCGATCAGCCAGGCCTCGGCCTCGAATCCGATCGTGGGCGGATCGGATTCGAAGCGTGATTCTTCGAACCAGCGTGCCAGCAGATGCGTCTCACGACGCAGTCGCGCCGAGAACTCGGTGAAATTCCGTGCGCTGAAATGCGATTCGGCGATGTTCTGACCCATACGCTCCCCCGAGGTCGGTTGGACTCCCAGAGTCAGTATGGTCGAGCCCTGGAGCTGTCGCTGCCGGATCGGGGCGCGTTTTGGGTCTCAGCCCTGGGTCAGCATGCGGTCCAGTTCGACCAGACGCTCGGGCGTTCCGATGTCGAACCAGAGCCCGCTGTGATGCCGTCCCCCGACCCGACCTTGCGTCATGGCATCGCGCAGCAGTGGGGCGAGCGGGAAGGCGCCGGGGACGCAGTCGACGAAGAGATCCGGGTGATAGATGCCGATTCCGCTGAAGGTGAGACGCGGCGATCCCTCGGGCCGGACGCGTCCGGCCTCCAGCGCGAAATCGCCCGCCGGGTGGTGGGGTGGGTTGTCGACCAGGACCAGATGGGCCAGATCACCCTCGGTCAGCCTGGTCTCCGGCACCGGGCAATCGGTCCAGACGTCGCCGTTCACGACCAGGAACGGCTCCGGGCCGAGCAGCGGGAGCGCCTTGAAGATACCGCCCCCGGTCTCGAGTGCCTCGCCTTCCGGCGAATAGCGTATGCGAACGCCGAGCGCCGAACCGTCGCCCAGCGCCGCTTCGATCTGCTCGCCGAGGTAGGCGTGGTTGATCACCAGATCGCGGATGCCCGCCGCCGCCAGGCGCTCGATGTGGTGCACGATGAGCGGCTTGCCGCCCGCGCGCAGCAGTGGCTTGGGACAATGGTCGGTCAAGGGACGCATGCGGTTGCCGCGTCCGGCGGCGAGGATCATGGCGCGCATGCTCATGCGTTGCACTCGCGGAAGATACGTGCCGTGCAGGTGGCGCAGACGTTCTTGTCGAGCTTCTGATAGATGCCGCGAATCGCCGCCGTCTTGGCCTGGAAAACGTTGCGTCCACCCGTGGCGTCGAGACAGCCGCAGCCCTCCAGCGCATTCCAGAGCCCCTCTTTGACGTGGATGAGATACACGCCTCCGCCTGCGTCGATGCGTCGGGTCATCTCGTTGCGCAGCGCCACTCCGCCCTGTAGATCGACGAAGTTGATGCCGTTGGCGAATACCGCCAGGTGCTTCTGTTCTGGATGCTCGGCGCGTATACGGTCGAAATACTGCTCGACGTGCGCAACCGAGCCGAAGAAGACCGAGCCGTCGATACGCAGGAAGCGCAACTGAGGACACTGTGGCGTCTCCGGGTCTTCCCCGAATGCGTGGTTCGGCAGGCGTGGATCCGGCGCCATGGTCACGATGCGCGGCTTGGAGGTGCGTTCCAGATAGAGCACGAGCGAGAGCAGGACGCCGGCGAAGATGGCGAACTCCAGTTCCAGGAACACGGCCGAGAAGAAGGTGACGCCGAGGACGGCGGTTTCTCGCTTGGACGAATGCAGGATATGTCCGATCTCTTTCAGGTCGATCAGACCCCAGGCGACCAGGAACAGGATTCCGGCCATCGCGGCCTTCGGCAGGAAGGCGGCATAGGGCGCGACCAGCAGGACGATCGCCATCAGCATGAAGGCCGCGAAGATGGCGGCCAGCGGTGTGCGGGCGCCGGCCTCGTAATTGACACCGCTACGGTTGAATGATCCGGTCGCGACGTAGCCCGAGAAGAAGGATCCGGCGAGATTTGAGAGTCCCTGTCCGATGAACTCCTGGTTGCCGTCGATGCGGTAGCCGCCGCGCGCGCCGAGCGCGCGCCCGATCGAGACCGCCTCGGTGAGTGCGAAGAGCGTGACGGCGAGCGCCGAGGGCGCCAACTGACGGATGTGCTCGAAGGTCAGCGAGGGGGACGACAGGGGCGGGAGGGTCGCCGGCAAGGCGCCGACCGTGGCGATACCGGTCGTTTCCGGGCCGAACAAGTGGTTCAGTCCCAGGGCCAGGAGGCTGCCGCCCATAAGCGCGACGATCATATAGGGGATCTTGGGCACCCAGACCTTGCAGGCGATACCCAGGGCGAGCGTGGCTGCCGCGACCAGGGTGGCGCTGGGATTGAGTTCCAGCACATGCCTGCCGAAATGGAACATGATCTCGTGCAGATGTCCGCTGCTGTCCATTTCGATGCCGAAGAAATGTTTGACCTGCTTGGCCGCGATCAGCACCGCCGCTCCAGCGGTGAAGCCCACCACCACCGAATGCGAGATGAAGTTGACCAGCGCGCCCAGACGGGCGAAGCCGAGCATCAGCTCCAGTAGGCCCACCATGAAGGTCAGCGTTAGCGCCAGAGCGACATAGTCCGGGGTGCCGGGCACCGCCATGGTAGATAGGGTCGAGAAGAGAACGACCGAGGCCGCCGTGGTTGGACCCGATACCAGATGGCGGGAGGAGCCGAACCAGGCCGCGATGATGGCCGGAATCATGCTCGCGTAGAGTCCATACTCGGGCGGCATGCCGGCGATGGTGGCGAAGGCGACGCCTTGCGGCAGCACCACGATCGCACCCGTCAATGCGGCGAGCAGATCGGCCCGGACATCGCGCGGACCGACGCCGGGCAGCCAGGTTTTGTAAGGCGTCAGCCATGACCAATCGATCGAGCGCGCGGCCTTAGCCGAGGCGTTGAGCGACTGACGGGCCAACTCGTTCATGTCGAGCGAGCGAAACGGCTTCATCATATCGGGGGAGCTGTCCTGGTCCAGAGATTGATGCCGGGCTTTCTGAGGGCGTGCCTCGGTCATCGCGTCGGTTTGGGGCGCGGCTCGCCGGTGGGCGAGGGTCGAGCCCGATCAATCCTGAATATATTGAGAGACCGTATCTATATTAATAAACTTTAATGAACCTGAACATAGCGCCCCTTCGGTTCATTCTCTGCAGGTCGTTTGGAGCGCCGGGCGCCGCATGCTAGCCTGCCCGCGAATTGGCCCTGCCGGAGGTGGCTCAAGTTGCTCAAGATCGTCTCGTTCAATGTCAATGGAATCCGTGCCCGTCCTCATCAGATCGAGGCGCTGCAGGCGTCGCAGGATCCTGACATCGTCGGTATCCAGGAAAGCAAGGTGGCCGACGATCAGTTTCCGCTCGATTGGGCGCGCGGGCTTGGCTACGCGACCCATTTCCACGGTCAGAAATCCCACTATGGCGTCGCCCTTCTGAGCAAGGTCGAGCCGTTGGAGGTGGTCAAGGGGCTTCCCGGGGATGCGCAAGATGCCCAGCGGCGGCTGATCACGGGGCGTTTCGCCCTGCCGGGCGGTGGTGAGATCAGCGTCATCAACGGCTATTTTCCGCAAGGCGAAGGTCGCGACCATCCGGTCAAATTCCCCGGCAAGCGCAAGTTCTACGCCGACCTGCTCGACTATCTGCGCCAATCCTTCACGCCCGATCAGAACCTGGTGGTGATCGGCGACATGAACGTGGCGCCGTTGGATCTCGACATCGGCATCGGCGCCGACAACGCCAAGCGTTGGCTGCGGACCGGTAAGTGCAGCTTTCTGCCCGAGGAGCGCGACTGGTTCCAGGCGCTTGCCGATTGGGGGCTGATCGATGCCTATCGCGCCCTGAACCCCGAGTCCGCCGACCGCTTCAGCTGGTTCGACTACCGCTCTCGTGGTTTCGATCGCGATCCCAAGCACGGTTTGCGCATCGACCATCTGCTCGTCACGGCCCCGTTGCGCGAGCGTCTGCTCGACGTCGGCATCGACTACGAGATCCGAGGCATGGAAAAGCCCTCGGACCATTGTCCGGTCTGGGCCAGCTTCGATCTTTGAAGGAGCCTGTCTGCTGGATAGCGGTCAGAGGCGGTTCTCCATGATGAGGAACCAGGGGCGGCGCTTATTGGGTTTCACCAGGCCGCGAGGATCCAGTTCCCAGCGGCTCTTGGAGACCGAGTTGCGGACGTTGCCTCCGATCGTTTCCAGTGTCCGCCCCTGCTTGCTCACCACCAGGTCGCAGTGTGCGCTGAGGCTATAGAGCATGCGCGAGGTGACGTAAACGTCCGCGCTGAAGACCCGCGAAGGGTTGCGGGAGGCGCAGACCAGATCGCCCGGCCTCGGGCTGTAGTCCTTGAGGCGTCGCGGCACGAAATATCGGCCGGGGAGTGACGCGGCATCGACTATGCGCGCGAGATAGACCCAATGGGCGATGCTGCGTGAGAACTGGCTCTCGGGAACACCGGCGCTCTGCATGACCCAGCTCATGAAGGCGGCAGACCAGGGTTTCTGGCAGTCCATGCCGTTCAGGTTCGGCTCCCCGGCGGCACGCCAGTAGCTGTTGACCCGCCGGCTGTGCGAGCCATCATCATCCTCCCAATAGCCGACGTGCGGCATGCTCTCGTCGTCGCCCTGAAAGACGATGGTCTGGCGGCCGAAGTAGTTCCATTCGCCGAGTGCGCGATCGATGATGCGCTGTCTGAGTCGCGGGTTGGGCGAGGGCGGTGCGCCGATGGGACGTCCGGCCCAGAGGGGGGCGGTGCCGGATCCACCCTTGGTTTCGTCGGGCGTCGGGGCCGCACAGCCGAGCAGTAGGAGACAGAGCAGGGTGGCCGTTGCCGTTACCCTGATTCGGGGACTGTTGAGGGTCGGCACCTGTTCGACTCCGTGTTGCGTGCTGGCTGGAATGCAGCCGGGCGCTCTGTTGCCCGGCGATGGTCGCTGAATCAGCGGGGCGGTCTGACGGTGTCGCGGAACCAGGCCCGATAGGATTCCATCTTGGTCTGTTGAGCGCGCGGTGCGCGACGTTGGCATGTGGTTGCGTCCGGGCTGTCTGCCGTTGCGCCCCAGCGTCGCTCGATGCAGTCGTTGGGGTTGTAGCCGACCTCCAGTCCCGCGCGGCGTCGATAGATGTCTCCCAGGCTCAAGCGCCAGTCGCTGCCGTCGCTGCGTCGGTAGCTGATGGAACGCTCTTCTAGTTTCTGCGCGTGGAGCCTCTCGATCCGCGCCGCAGCGCCCTCGGGCGTCTCACCGTTCAAGCGGTAGAGATTCGGATAGCGCCGCACCCGCTCGGGCAGTGCCTCAAGGACCTTCATGGCGATCAGCAGGCGCATGTCGCGCGATGGGGTCGCGTAGTCCTCCCAGGGGCCGGTGGTCTCGAAGATGGCCGGACCCGATGGCATGGGGATGGTCGTGCCCGGATGGTCTCGGACGTAGCGTTCGCCGTTGTTGACCGAGTTCACGCGCGCCTCCATTTGCTCCATCAGCGCGTCCAGGGTCGCGGTGTAGGCGGCCTGCGGGTCCAGTCCGTATGGATTGATCAGACGCTCGACGCGAGCATAGAAATCGTCCGGGGTCAGCGACGCCTGTTCCAGCGAGAAGCGTGGCAGACCGTTGCGCCCGTCCAGCTCCCGGTTGGACAGGAGTCGCGACCCGGTTGCGGTCCGCTCCAGTGGCCGAAACGTCTTGAATCCTGGTCCGGCCGAGGGCGTGTTGGCGAAGAGAAAGTTCCCCTCCCAGAAGCGCTTGCGGCTCACCGAATTGTCCGGCTGGGCGTCGACGGCGAACAGGATTCCGCTCTGCCCGGCGCGCTGCGGAACCCATTCGACCAGGATCATCACATGGCCGTAGGGATCGGCATAGAGGGTTCCGGGCCAGAGCGCGTTGCGATCGAGCGGAACCGGATAAAAATCGGTCGACTCGGCGTTCAGCGCTGTGCGCGCGCTGCCCGAATGTACCGTATTGACCAGCCTCCGTGCCGACTCGCGGAAGGTGGCGAGCGGCGCCGGATCGTCCATGAATCGGGCCTCCATGATCGGCGATTGGCAGCTCGGGGGCGCGCTGCGGCTGCCGCGCGAGCAGGATCGATAGGAGACGGGCAGACCCAGTTTCCAGGCGAAATAGGTGCGCAGGAAATAGGGGAGGTCGGCGCAGTCCGGCTCCGCCGTGAGTCGATTGTCCTCGTTCGCCCCGAGATAGTTGAAGAGGAAGTTGCGCGCCGGGTCGCCCAGCACGGGTCCCAGCGAGTCGAAGCTCATTGAGGCGTCAGGAGGGGCCGCGAACAGATGCTCGATCCAGGCCGAGTAGAGTGCCTCGGTCGGTAGATCCCAGTCGGCTTGTTCGCGCCGGTTGTCCCGTCCTCCCACCGTCACCTCGGCGCAGGCCGCAACCTGGCCGTAGCGTCCGGCCTCGATCCGATAGGTCCCCGCCACGGGTCTGAACTGGGTGCCGTAGAGGCTCCAGGGCGGTCCGCCGTGGGCCTCGGTGCGCAGACGGCTCTGACGTCCTTTCGGGTCGGTGATGAGAACCTGTTCCAGCGCGCCGTCGGTGGCGATCGCAAAGACCTCCAGCGGACTGCCCGGTTGAGGGTTGAGCGGGGCGGTCCAGATATGCGTCTCGCGACC
The DNA here is from genome assembly GCF_000224065.1 of Thiorhodococcus drewsii AZ1. Taxonomy (GTDB): domain Bacteria; phylum Pseudomonadota; class Gammaproteobacteria; order Chromatiales; family Chromatiaceae; genus Imhoffiella; species Imhoffiella drewsii. The sequence goes on along the minus strand of NZ_AFWT01000004.1, from coordinate 55,756 downwards.
CTGTCGGCAGTCGTCGGCAGCATTGGCGTCGGCCGCTGCGAGCAGCCCGCCGAGCGCAAGCGCGAGGAGCCATCGTGAACTCAGGAATCTCTGTGCTGACATAGCGGTCGCTGGAGGCCAAGTCGTCGACATTCACCAGAGTGTATCGCGTTATTCACGGGTGTCATTCACATCCTGTCAGCTTCCGGCGAGACTTCGGGCTGGCGCGGTTTCCTGGGTTGCGCTGCGCTCTACCCAGGCGACGCGTCAGTCATCCGGGGGCGCTTGCCGCGTCTTTGGCAAGATCCCCGTCGACCACGGCGGCGACGATCAGGTCGCCCCAGACGTTGATCGCTGTGATGGGATAGTCGAAGAAGCGGTCGACGACCAGATAGAGCGCCAGATAGGTCTGAGGCAGTCCGAGCAGGTCCAGCATGAAGGCCATCATGGCGATTCCTCCGCCCGGAATGCCGGCCGTTCCGGCGGAGGAGGCCATGGTCAGCAGGACGATGAAGAGCGCCTGAGCAACGCTCAGGTCGGCGCCGGCGAGCTGCGACATGAAGATCAGCAGGATCGCCTGATAGAGCGCCGAGCCGTCCATGTTGAGCGTCGCGCCCAGCGGCAGGGTGAAGCTGGTGACGCGCTCGCTGACGCCGGCCGACTCCAGCGCCTGCTTGGAGACCGGATAGGTCGCCGAGCTGGATGCGGTGGACAGCGCGGTGGTCAGCGGTGCGCGGCAGGCGAGGCTGAACGCCCAGGGCGAGCGCCCGGTGCGCACGCGATAGAGGCCCGGCAGGACCACCAACGCATGCAGACCGGCGGCGAGCGCGACCGCCCAGACGAAGGCGCGCAGCTCGAAGATCCCGTCCCAATCCATCCCGGCGAGGCTGGCATAGACCAGCGCCGCGATGCCGATCGGCGCCCCGCGCAGCACCCCTTGCAGCAGCTGCATCAGGAGCGCATCCAGCGCCTGGGCGCCACCGATCAGCGTCTTTCGGTGGGATTCGGCGATATGTCGCGAGGCCAGCGCCGCCACCAGGGCGACGAAGACGATCTGCAGTACGTTGCCCTCGGCCAGCGCGGCGAAGAGGTTGGTCGGGATCAGGTTGCCGATCAGATAGTCGAGACTGAAGCCCGCTCCGCTCGTCGGAACCTGCTCCAGGTCCAGCAGTCCGGCCGGAATGCCCTGGGAGAGCGTCAGGCCAAGGAGGGTGCCCAGGCCCGCCGCCATGGTCGAGGTGAAGAGATAGTAGAGCAGGGCGCGTCCGCCGATCTGTTTCAGATCGGCGGAGTCCGAGATCGTGGCATAGATGGAGACCAGGATCAGCGGCAGAATGAGCAGCTTGAGCAGCGAGACGAAGATCTGACCCAGCCAGGCGACATAGGGTGCCCCGGCCGGGACGAGGAGGGCGAGCAGAATCCCGAGCAGCAGCCCGGCTGGGATGGAATAGAGTCGGCGCATGCGGGCGTCTCCTGTCCTCGGGGTTGCGTGGCGATGCCGTTCGTCAGCTCCAGTTCAGACGCCGCAGATTGCGCGCGACCTCGTCCTGGTCGCTGAAATAGACCTTGTGTCCGTCGCGGTCGATATAGCGCTCGTGTCCCTTGCCGGCGATCAGGGCGACCCACGGCTCCTCGGCCGGGCGGGCGTCCAGCCAGTCGAACAGATGGGCGATGGCGGCGGCGCGGTCGAGGATGACCTCGTGTCCCTCCTCGGGCATGCCGGTCAGGATGTCGGCGACGATGGTCGCCGGATCCTCGGTGCGCGGGTTGTCCGAGGTGACGATCATCTGGTCCGAGTACCTTGCGACCGCAGCCCCCATCAGCGGGCGTTTGCCGTGATCGCGGTCGCCGCCGCAGCCGAAGAGGGTCAGGACGCGCGCCTGGGGGAAGCCGGCACGGATGGCGCGCAGGATGGTGTCGAGCGCATCCGGCGTATGGGCGAAGTCGATCACGATGGTGCGATTGCCGATCACCTGGCACTCGAAGCGCCCGTCCACCGCCTGGAGATGGCGCCAGTGCGGGTTTTCGGCCTCGCCGTCGCCCAGCACGTCGTCCGCCAGCGCGCACGCCAGTGCATAGTTTTGACCGTTGTATTCCAGCGCCAGAAAGGGCTTGGCGGCGAGCGCCTCGGGTGGGAGCGGATCCGGATGAAGCAGCTCGACCGCCACCCTGGGCGCGCCACGTTCCTGCAGACGCTCGACGACCGCCGCGCTGGAGCAATAGAGCCGTCCATCCGGCTGGATCAGATCCAGGATGCGTGCCTTGGCGTCGAAATAGGCCGCCTCGTCATGGTGATAGTCGAGGTGATCCTGGGTGAAATTGGTCCAGCCCGCATTCTGGAAGGGAATGCCATGGATCCGCTCCTGGTCCAAGGCATGACTGCTGGCCTCCATCGCCACCAGATCATAGCGCTCCCGATGGTCATGCAGCAGGCGGCGCAGCTCGATCTGGGGCGGCGAGGTGAATCCGGTCTCGGTTAGGCGTGCGCCGTCGAGAAAGACGCCCAGCGTGCCGATCGAGAGCACCCGCCGTCCGTGCGCGGAGAGGATGGATTCGAGATACTTGACCGTCGTCGTCTTGCCGTTGGTGCCCGTGACGCCGATGAAGTCGATCGATGTGGTGTCCAGCGGATAGGCGAGATCGCAGAAACGGCTCACCGTCTCGGCCCAGTCGTGCTGGCGGGTGACATAGATCGCCTTGCCGGGCAGCCGGTCGAAACAGTCCAGCATGCGGTTGACGACCAGCACCGAGAAGGCGCTGCGTGCGAGATAGCGTTCCAGGATCTCGCGGTCGCTCCGACCGTCGTCGAAGCGCCGAAAGAAGAGGATGGAACCCGGATCGCAACTGTCCGCGCGCCACTGGATGTTGGTCAATCGCGGTGGTTGGATGGGCTCGCGCCTCCAGGCGAAATCGGTGGTGGCGAGCAACTGGTAGAGCGGTTCGTTTGACATGGCCGTGGGTCGCATCGATTCGTAATGAAGGGGAGGGCGCGCGTGTTCATTCTCGCCGAGGAAGCTATCGTCCGTGAACTGCTTGGACGTTTCGGGCTCGATGTCCGGATTGTGAGCCAGGACACGCCCATCCCGGGCTCCTATTGGGGCGATCCCGAGGCCGGTCTGGTCGGCGATTGTCTCTATGCGCAGCCCGAGACGCCGCTGCATTCCATCCTGCACGAGGCCTGTCACTGGATCTGTCTCGATCGGAAACGCCGCGAGCGACTGCATACGGATGCCGGTGGCGACGACGCCGAGGAGAACGCGGTCTGCTATCTCCAGGTGCTGCTGGCCGATGCCATCGCAGGTGTCGGTCGCGAACGTCTGTTCGCCGACATGGACGCCTGGGGCTACAGCTTTCGTTTGGGATCGACACGCGACTGGTTCGAGCGCGATGCCGAGGACGCCCGCGCCTGGCTGCTGGCCGAGGGGTTGATCGACGACCAGGACCGCCCGACCTGGCGGGTGCGTCTCTGAGAGCGGCCAACCTATACTTCATCGGGGAAAGCCGCCAGTTGGCGGCCCCCGAGTCTCGCCCATGTGTCCATCTCACCCTATCCGGAGTTGCCCATGCGCAAGATCCCGCTGATCGCCGTCGCCCTTATCGGTCTGCCTGGCCTGGCCCTCGCCTGGACGTCCTACGGTCCAGCACCCTATGGCTATCCCGAGCCCCAGGGTCCCTTTTCCGTGCCCGTCTATGGTCCAGCATGGCCGGGATATCCGGGCGCGCCTGGCGTCGTTCCTCAGCCTCCCGGCGTGCCGGGTGTCCGATCCGCTCCATCCGTTCCCGAGGCGCGCACCCTGCCCGAGGGACTCCCGCAAAGAACCCTCTCGCTCTGGCCCCAACTCGAAATTCGCCGCGCGCTGCGTGGTGATGCCTATGTCGTCGACGTCTTGCTACAGAACATCGAACCCGATGCGGTCGAGATTCGTCCCGCCGGACAGGGCCTGTTGATCCGCTACGATACCGAGCGCCGCGTCGATCGCGAGAATCAACTGCCCAATGGCGGCTATGCGAGCAGCTACAGTGTCTCGCACGGCGCGGCGAGCCGCCGGGTCGGTCTGCCGCGCGATGCCGATCTGTCCGCCATGTCCACCGAGATCGAGGATGGCGTCATCCAAGTGCGCATCCCGCGCGCCGCCACCCCGAACGGCGGCTGGCCGGCTCGACCCTGAGGCTGGGGCCGCAAAGACGCGAGGCATTCTCGGACGGGTGTCGGCCCGCGACCGGACGAGGGAGCGAAATCCTTTGCGCTCTTTGCGTCTTTGCGGTTCAACTTAGCCTTTTGTCCGCGACGAGGAACCTCTCCGCATGACCTACGAAACACCGCAAGATGCCGAAGACGCCTATTACGACGCACTCGAATCCGGGGACGCCGAGGCGATGTCCCGCGTTTGGGGCGACGAGGACGGAATCGCCTGTCTGCTGCCCATGACACCGATGGCGATCGGTGCGCAGGTGCCGCTCTTGTGGCGGACCCTCTTCGAGCAGGGCGGGCGCTTCGATCTAGAGGTGCGGCATTTCGGTTGGATCGAGAATGGCGACCTGGCCATCCATCTGGTCGAGGAGCGTGTCGTCGCCGCGCCGGGGGCTCAGGTGCCTCCGCCCATCTATGCCACCAACGTCTTCCGTCGAGATACCGACGGATGGCGACTGGTGCTGCATCAGAATTCGCCGACTCCGCCACCACCGCCCGGCATGGCGGGTGACGGAAGCACGGCGGTCGCCTAATGTCCGTGCAGTTCGAGGGGCGGCAGGCCTTGTCTTGCCCATCCAGCTCCAGGGGCGTGCGTCTCGAAACGCTCGGCTGCCGTCTCAACGAGGCCGAGCTCGAAGGCTGGAGCCGGGAGTTCGAGCGTCGTGGATTCCGCGTCGTCGGGGACGGCGAGCCGGCCGATCTGGTGGTGATCAACAGCTGCGCCGTCACCCAGGAGGCGGTCCGCAAGTCGCGCCAGATCCTGCGCCGCGCCCATCGCGCCAACCCGGCGGCGCGTCTGGTGGTCAGTGGCTGTCTGGCGGCGCTTGAGGCCGAGGCCCTGGCCCGCGAGTCGGGCGTCGATCTGGTCGTGAGCAACCGCGACAAGGATCGGCTGGTCGAGATCGCGCTCGACGCATTGGCGATTCCGGCCATGCCCGAACTGGCGATCGACGACGCGGCGGCCTCGCTCTTCACCCGTGGGCGTCAGCGTGCCTTCGTCAAGGTTCAGGACGGCTGCCGCTACCAATGCACCTTCTGCATCACCACCCAGGCGCGCGGCGAGGAGCGCAGCCGCGCGATTCCCGAGGTGCTGGAGACCGTCAATCGGCTGGCGAGCAACGGCATCCAAGAAGTGGTGCTGAGCGGCGTTCATCTGGGCGGCTACGGCAGCGATCTGGGGACCGATCTGGCCGATCTGATCGCGCGCTTGCTGGCAGAGACCGATGTCGCCCGCATCCGCTTGGGGTCGCTCGAACCCTGGGATCTGCCCGAGGGCTTCTGGCGTCTGTTCGAGAACGGCCGGCTCATGCCCCATCTGCATCTGCCGCTGCAGAGCGGATCGGATGCGGTGTTGAAGCGCATGGCGCGCCGCTGCAAAACGGACGAGTTTGCGCGGCTGGTCGGCGCGGGCCGGGCCGCAGTGCCCGATCTGAACCTGACCACCGACATCATCGTCGGCTTCCCCGGCGAGACCGAGGACGACTGGCGCCAGACGCTGGACTTCGTCCGTACGATGCGGTTCGCCCAGATCCATGTCTTCGGCTTCTCGCCCAGGGCCGGCACGCTCGCGGCCGGGTTGCCGGATCGGGTAGACGCCGAGACCCGCAAGCGGCGCTGCCAGGAACTCAAGACCCTGGCCGATGCGCTGCGACTCGACCGACTGCGCGAACAGATCGGCACCCGCGCCCAGGTGCTGTTCGAGGGACCGCCGGCTCTGCCACCCGACGTCGGCCGCAGCGGCTACACCCCCAACTATCTGCCCGTGCGCATCGCCCCAGGTCTGCCCATCGCAAGCAATCAACTGTGCGACGTGCGTCTTACTGCAATCGATGAAACCGGCGCAAGCCTGATCGCCGAGCCGGTCGACAGGTGTGGTGGGGTGTGATAGATGCCGTTCTGATCGGGGCAGCCGTTCGACAAGCAATTTGCGAGTGGCTTGAATTAATACTGCGTTGCTTCCGTCAACCGACGCTCCGCTCGTATCTGCAGCAATACCACCTTCTTTCGGCGCGATGGACGGAGCTACTCCTTGGGCGTACATTGGCTTGATGCTGACCGTGATCGAGACCCCTTTGTTTCAGAAGCAATGGCCTTTGTATTGGACGGAGGACGAACGTGGTGGCTTCGCCGCTTATATTGCCGATAATCCTGACGCTGGAGATGTGATTCCGGACTCAGGAGGGTTACGTAAGGTACGCTGGAGACGGGCTGGATCCGGTAAATCCGGTGGTGTCAGAGTCATCTATTACACGCGAACCGCCGCCGGTGAGCTGATTCTTCTGACGTTGTACGCCAAGTCGAAGACAGATAACCTCACTGGCCCAAAACTCAAGGAGATACGCTGTGTCCTCGAACGTTGATCCATTGAACGAAAAAGAGATCGAGGCTTACGAGGCCAAACGTGATCTCGCGGCGGATTTACTCCAGGCCGTTAAAGAGATGAAGGCCGGGGAAGGATGCGTGGTATGGCCTCCAGCCCTTGCCGCAAGACAGGAAACGGGACTCTCTCAGGCCCAGTTTGCTCAGCTGCTCGGCGTGTCTGTTCGTACTTTACAGGGCTGGGAACAGGGTAGAAAACAGCCAAGCGGTGCTGCACGGACGCTACTCGCGATTGCCAGACGAAACCCCAAGGTACTGCGTGACGTGGCTGAAGACCTTCGCTCTCACAATCGGTGATGAGCCTGAAAGTCGCTACTTGACGATCGCCGCTCGTATGACTTCGCCTTGGGGTCCCGCGTTGTACCTTGGGTCAAACAACTGGGGAGAATGTGCACCGAGATTGATCAGGTATCGGGATCAGTTGGAGTGTTACGTCCCGTGTGATTATCTGCATCGACGGAGCTATCCTTTGTTCCGAGCCCGCGAGGTGCTAGAGCACGTGGTCCACAAAGCCATCGCCCGACCCACTCATAATCCGAGCCGACAGTCAAAGCCCACCCTCGACCTGAGCGGCGCGTCGGGCGTTGAGGTCGGTGGCGATGTAGGCGAGCGAGATGCCCATCTCTCGGGTCCAGGACAGTTCGATGAACCAGGATGAGGAGGCCGTCCAGTGGTGGATGGCGCGTCCCTCGCCGCGGCGGATGGAGGCGAGTCGGGAGGTTGGGGTGGAGGCGTACTCGGGGAAGCGGCTGCGGTCCTCGCCCGGTCCGTATTTTTCGCGCAGGCTGTTGTAGAGGTCGTCGAAGCGTAGCTGAGTGGCGACGTTGTAGGCCCTCACCACTTTGTAGATACGGTTGGTGAAGGCGAGGACGTAGAGTCGATTGGCGCCGTCGGGATAGACCAGTGCCAGGCTGTCGCCTTGGTTTTGACGGACGAGCGGGGGCGGCGTGGTTTGTAGGATCGCGTTGACGTCGCCACCGAGACAATAACGGCCGAATACCAGCTTGAGGCAGGGTTCGTCCGCCCGCGCATCGGTGCCAAGCAGGGCCAGCGTCGTTAGTGCCACGATTCCGATCTGTCTGCTGCTTCTCCAGCCCATGGCATCCCATCTCGCCTGATGAATTCCGGACAGGATAGCCGATCGCTCCGACTGGCGGTGCCCTATGCCCGTTCCAGGACGAGATTCGGGAAGGGCGTGGTGTGGGGTTCGTCCATGGTTTCGGGCAGCCTTTCCACCCGAATCCCGGCGCTCCAAAGCTGGTCGATCAGGGGTTGGATCTTGGCCGGTTGTCCGCTGGTCCAGATTCGTTCCTGGCCGTTGCGCTCGGCGGGCGCGAGCAGGTTGGCCTCGTCCAGACGGCGACGCACCTGACGCGCGACGGCGGCGCCCGAGTCGAGCACGGTTACGCCATCGCCGATCAGTTCCTTGATCAGCGGGGTTAGATAGGGGTAATGGGTGCAGCCCAGCACCAGCGTGTCCGCTCCACGCTCCATGAGCGGCGCGAGATAGCGCATCAGCAGCGTGCGGATGGCGTCGCTGTCCCGATCGCCGGACTCGATGTGCTCGACCAGGCCGGGGCAGGGCTGTAGCTGGATGTCCGCGTCCTGACCGACCCGTTGCAGCAGGACCGAGAAGTTGTGGCTGGCCAGTGTCTGGCGTGTCGCCAACACCCCGACCACGCCGGATCGGGTTCGCTCCACGGCGGGTTTGATGGCCGGCTCCATGGCGACCAATGGGATTGGATAACGCGTTCGCAGCACCCGTGCCGCCGCGCCGGTCGCCGTGTTGCAGGCGACCACGATCGCCTTTGCGCCCCGCTCGATCAGGAATTCGGTGATGGCGATCGCCCGGGCCTCAATGAAGTCCTTGGGCTTGTCGCCGTAGGGGGCGTGGCCTGAATCCGCGATGTAGAGCAGATCCTCGTGGGGCAGTTCGCGGCGGATCTCGCGCAGAACGGTGAGTCCGCCGACTCCTGAATCGAAGACACCGATCGGGTGGCTGGATGTCATGGTCTTCAGTGGGTCTGTATGGTCAGGGGCGGTGTCGCCCGCGTCTCGGGGCTGTCGGCCATCGGCGACGGCGGCACTCGGAAGATGTGGGCGGCAGTGTATGACCGTGATGCGGGACGATGCAATCGGGCGCGGAGGTTCCGGGGAGCACCGAGCGCTGCTCGGCGCTCCCGGTTCCCGTCATAGATGTCCGAGCGTCCAGCGCACGATGTCCGCCGCCCCCATGGCTCCAGGCTGGCGCGCGATCTCGCGGCCGTTCTTGAAGAGCGCGAGCGTGGGAATGCTGCGGATGCCGTAGCGGGCGCCGAGTGCCTGTTCGGACTCGGTGTCGACCTTGGTCAGGCGTACCCGGGGTTCGAGCTGGGCCGCAGCCTGCTGGAATGCGGGAGCCATCATGCGGCAGGGGGCGCACCAGGGCGCCCAGAAATCGACCAGGACGGGGATGTCGCTGCGGTCGATGTGCTGTTGGAACCGTGCCGCCGTCAACTCGGTTGGATGCCCAGCGAACAGCGGGGCGTGGCACTTGCCGCATTTGGGGCCTTCGCCGAGCCGCGCGACTGGGATGCGGTTGACTGCGTCGCAGGCGGGGCAAACGATGTGAAGCGTGTCGCTCATGGTCTTTCCTCAGTCTTCGAGCCGTTGCAGTCGCGCGCGCAGTCGCTCCAGCTCTTCCAGCAGATCCAGGGCGAGTGCGGCGCCGGCGGCGTTGACGCCCAGATCCCGTTCCAGCCGCCGTGCGCTATGCACGCGCCGGATGCTGATGGCGCTGAAGCGCCAGCGTGTCGGATCCTGCCCCGTCGGGTCGACGACCCCTTCCTCGACCAGTTCGACGACCCGGTCTGCGGGCAGCCCGCAGGCGCGGCACAGTTCCGCCAGGGTTAGCTCTCTGTTTTCCTCCAGCAGTTCGCCGGAGAGCAGTTCGATGATGTGTGTATTGTTCATCCTTCACACCCCCAGATGCGCGCGCGGATCGAATCCGAGCGCCTGCTCGAATGCGGTGTAGGCGGCCTTGGCGGATTCGGAATCCGCCTTCGGCAGTGCGATCTGCAGCACCACGTAGAGGTCTCCAGGCTCCTTGGCTGGGATGCCTCGACCCTTCAGGCGCAGCTTGCGTCCGCCGGACGAATCGGGCGGGATGCGCAGGTCGACCGCGCCGTTCGGCGTCGGCACCTTCACGGTCGCCCCGAGTGCGGCCTCCCAGGGTGCGAGCGGCAGGCTCAGATAGACGTCCTTGCCCTCGGCGCGATAGAGCGGATGCGGGCTGAATTCGACCTCTAGGAAGAGGTCGCCCGCCTCGCCTCGTCCGATACCGGCACCGCCCTGTTTGGCGAGCCGGATGTGCTGCCCCTGGCGCACGCCCTTGGGGATGGAGACGTTGAGCGTGCGTTCGGCAATGCGCGGTCGACCGTCCGGTCCCAGTTCGGTGTGGCGGAGTGTGAGCGTGCGCGTCGTGCCTCGGTAGGCGTCTTCGAGATCGATTAGGACCTTGGCGTGCGAGTCTTCGCCACGGGCGTGGAATTCGCGCCGCGACTGGTGGGGATGCGCGCCGGAGAAACCGGTTCGGCCGAACAGGGTCTCGAAGAAGTCGCTGAATTGGTCCGGGTCCGCCTGGGTGAAGCCGCCGCCATGGAACTCGAATCCCTGGTCCCAGTCCGGTGGCGGACGGAAGTCCTGCCCGGCCCGCCAATCGGCTCCGAGTTGGTCGTAGGCGGCGCGCTTTTCGGGATCCTTCAGGACCTCGTAGGCCTCGCCGACCTCCTTGAAATGGGTCTCGGCGTCTGGCTCCTTGCTGACGTCCGGATGATATTTTCGGGCGAGCTTGCGATAGGCACGCTTGATCTCGTCCTGCGTGGCATCGCGCGCGACCCCCATGATGGCGTAATAGTCTTTGAATTCCATTTGAGTACGAGTCGTTGCGTTGATCGTCGCGGTTGCCGCGTTCTGGTCGTGGTAACCGCAGCTCGGGCTGTCGCACAAGGCTGTCCGACACCCGGGCCTTCATTGTGTCGCGAAATGGTGGCACACGGGGACATTCCACAGGGGCTGCAGGGGATTCGTCGCTCGCTGTGCGTGCCTTTCAGCGGGATGGGCGGTCTGGTGCCCTGCGTTCTCGCCGGTCGATCGCGATCTGGATTCCGTTTCGGATCGACACTCGAGGACCGCGAATCGTTCCTTGGGGAGGCGTTGAGGGTATTTACCGGGCGGTGCTCGGTTTATGCTGACGATCACCTAATTTGAACAGCATTGAGGGCAGACGCATGAGGATTGCCACCATCGCAGCGCTTGCAATTCTGGTGACGGGGGCCGCCTTGGCGGAACAGTGGCCGGGGAATTTCGCGCGAAAATGTCTTCAGCCGGACGGGCGAATCATCTACACCGAGCGTGATTGCACCGACATCGGCACCCCGGTTCCTCAAGGCGGCGGATCTTTCTCCATTACGACCAAGGCATGGCACGATCGTCCGGGCATGACCGCGACGACCAGACCCATGCCGGCTGGGGTGGGGCGGACCGAGGTCAAGAAAGTCGAGTGACAGGGGCGCTCGGAACCCAGCCGACTGACGGGGGTTCGGGTGTCTGCGCCCGTGAATGGGGTGGCCGTTGGCCGCGTGTTACGCGGGTGGCCGTGCGCCTCTGTGGGCGAACTGGTGCATGGCGAGCGAGCCGTGAGGTCAGGCCGTCACATTGATGTTGCCACCAACACCATCCGGCAGGCCCGCACTGACGTCCGGGATGGACTCGACCAATTGCATTGCGGACTGCTCTTGGATGTCCATGGATTTCTTGAGTACGGCAATGCCGACGTCGTCGGCGAGTTTCCCGTTGCTCATGGTGGTGCTCAGCTGGGCGATCGCAGGTGCCGAACCGCTGAATGAAGAGATATCCATGATGCGATTTCTCCGATGAGATATCAGTGAAAGGGTATCTATCTTATCGGCTGGCGAGCCGTATTCTTGACCCTTGAGTATAGCGTCGTCCCTGTTTTCGGCTGCCGATCGCCTCACAGTTCGGAGAGATCGGGTGCTGATGGGGGCGGTTGGGCCGAGTCCCTGGCCCGAATTGTCCCGTGCTGAGAGTTAGGGCAGGTCGAAACGGTCGGCGTTAATGACCTTGGTCCAGGCGGCGACGAAGTCACGGACGAATTTCTCCTGGTTGTCGTCCTGGGCATAGACCTCTGCATAGGCGCGAAGGATCGCGTTGGAACCGAAGACCAGATCGACCCGGGTCGCCGTCCATTTGACCCTGTCCGTTTTGCGGTCGCGGATCTCGTAGAGATTCCCGCCCACCGGCTGCCAGGTGTTGGCCATGTCGGTCAGATTGACGAAGAAGTCGTTCGTCAGCACGCCCTCGCGATCGGTGAGCACACCGTGCCTGGTTCCTCCGTGGTTGGTTCCCAGGACGCGCATGCCGCCGACGAGCACCGTCATCTCGGGCGCGGTCAACCCCATCAACTGGGTGCGATCGAGCATCAATTCCTCGGCGCTGACGGCATAGTCCTGCTTCAGCCAGTTGCGGTAGCCGTCATGGATGGGCTCCAGCGGATCGAAGGATTCGGCATCCGTCATCTCTTCGGTGGCATCGCCGCGACCGGGCGCGAAGGGCACGTTGATCTCGAAACTGGCCGCCTTGGCCGCCTGCTCGATTCCCAGGTTGCCGGCCAGAACGATGACATCGGCCAGGCTGGCGCCCGACTCGGCCGCGATCCCTTCCAGTACGCCAAGGACCTTGGCCAGCCGCTCGGGTTCGTTGCCCGCCCAATCCTTCTGCGGAGCCAGGCGGATACGCGCGCCATTGGCTCCGCCGCGCATGTCCGAGCCACGGAAGGTTCGGGCGCTGTCCCAGGCGGTCGCGACCATTTCGGCGACGCTCAAGCCGCTGGCGGCGATCTTGGACTTCACTCCCTCGACGTCATAGTCGGTCGAACCTGCGGGCACCGGATCCTGCCAGATCAGATCCTCCCGCGGAACGTCTGGACCGATATAGCGTGCCTTCGGTCCCATGTCGCGATGCGTCAGTTTGAACCAGGCGCGTGCGAAGACCTCGGAGAAATAGGCCGGATCCTGGTAGAACCGCTCGGAGATCTTCCGGTACGCCGGGTCCAGTTTCATGGCCATGTCGGCATCGGTCATGATCGGGTTGTAGCGGATCGAGGGATCCTCGACATCGACCGGCTTGTCCTCCTCCGCGATATCGACGGGCTCCCACTGCCAGGCGCCGGCCGGGCTCTTCCTCGATTCCCACTCATGGTTGAGCAGCATGGCGAAATAGCCGTTGTCCCACTGAGTGGGGTGGGTCGTCCAGGCGCCTTCGAGGCCGCTGGTGACGGCGTCGCGACCGATGCCTCGGGCGGCCGTGTTGATCCAGCCCAGACCCTGATCGTCCACATCGGCTGCCTCGGGGGCCGGCCCCAGCAGGCTGGCGTCGCCATTGCCGTGGCATTTGCCGACCGTATGGCCGCCAGCGGTCAGGGCGACGGTTTCCTCGTCGTTCATCGCCATGCGTGCAAAGGTCTCCCGCACGTCCTTCGCGGTCCGCAGCGGGTCGGGATTGCCATCGACCCCTTCGGGGTTGACGTAGATCAGCCCCATCATCACGGCGGCCAGCGGGTTCTCCAGTTCCCGTTCGCCGGAGTAACGGCTGTCAGGGTTATCGCTGGGCGCCAGCCACTCCTTCTCAGAGCCCCAGTAGGTGTCCTTCTCCGGATGCCAGATGTCCTCGCGGCCGAAGGCGAAACCGAAGGTCTTCAGACCCATCGACTCATAGGCCATGGTGCCGGCGAGCACGATCAGGTCGGCCCAGCTGATCTTGTTGCCGTATTGCTTCTTGATCGGCCAGAGCAGGCGGCGTGCCTTGTCCAGGTTCACGTTGTCGGGCCAACTGTTGAGCGGGGCGAAGCGCTGGTTGCCCGTGCCGGCGCCGCCACGTCCATCGGCGATCCGATAGCTGCCCGCCGCGTGCCAGGACAAGCGGATCATCAGGCCGCCATAGTGGCCCCAATCGGCGGGCCACCAGTCCTGGCTGTCCGTCATCAGCGCGCGCAGGTCTTTCTTCAGCGCCTCGACGTCGAGCGTCTTGACCGCTTCGCGATAGTCGAAGTCCGGCCCCATCGGGCTGGTCTTGGTGTCGTGCTGATGCAGGATGTCGAGGTTCAATGCATTCGGCCACCAGTCCATCACCGATGTCCCAACGGCCGTGTTTCCGCCGTGCATCACTGGGCATTTGCCGGCGGTCTTCATCGTTTCGTGACTCATCTCTATCTCCTGTCGTGGTTTCTTTGAATGAGGTTCGTCGATCACGGCTAGAGAATAGGTGTGGCCGATGAGATCGGCCAATCGTTTAGTTGTATCCTATGGATCGTCTGAGGCTATCAATTGTGTTTTTTCGATAGTTTTTGGCTTATTCCGTGGCGCCTCAATGTCTCGGGTCGATCGCGCATCGGTCTCGATGCAAATGCCCTTTGGTCTGGGCGACTGCATGCTGGGCGAAGGGTAGCGAGCTAGATCGGCGCATCCGGCGGATGCCGATCTGGGGCCGGTCGGCCAACGCATCAGGGTGCGTTTCGGTTTGAAGTTTCCGCCGATGGCTCAATAACCTCCCGCATGGCGATGCTCCGATATCCGATCCTCATGAACGACTCCAAGGTGCGGCCCATGGACCTTCGGGCGTGGGTGTTTCTGGTTCTGCTGTCCTTCCCCGTGTTCGCTGTCGCGAATTCGGTGACGACGGAGCATGTGACGGCGCGCTTGATCGCGGAGCGGAGCCAGACCGCACCGGGTGCGGGCATCGAGCTGGCGCTGGTGTTCGATATCCAGCCGGGATGGCATACCTATTGGCGCAATCCCGGTGATTCGGGCGAGGCACCGCGCATCGATTGGACCCTCCCGGATGGCGTGACGGCAGGCCCGATTCGCTGGCCCCATCCCGAGCTGGTCCGGGTCGGTCCGTTCGCCAACTACGGCTACTCGGGACGGGCCGTGCATCTGGTCGCGCTCTCGGTACCGCCGGACTGGCCGGTCGGGACGCCGATCCCCATCCGTGCCGAGGCCCATTGGCTCGTCTGTGCCGAGCATTGCATTCCCGAAAGCGGCGCTTTGGATCTGACGCTGGAGACCGCCGCAACGCAGGGCCCGGTCGATCCGGCCTGGTCGGACCTCTTCGCCGACGCACGGTCCGCGCTGCCCGAGGGCGACATTCAGGGTGCGATGCTCGACGAGCGTGACGGAGGGCTGCGATTGTCGGTCCCGCTCGGGACGAATCCGGCGCTGCGGATCCCCGATTCGGCATCGGTCTGGTTCTATGCCGGGAGCTGGGGCCTGATCGAGCATGCCGCCGCCCAGCCTTGGCGGGTCGGCGGGGACCGGCTGGAGATAGATCTGACCCCCGGCGCCATGGCCGCAACGGCCGAGCTGGAAGGGGTGCTGGTGATCGACGACCCCGACGGCGGGTCGCGTGCCTTTGCGTTAACCGCCGAGCGAGGCGTTCTGCCGGTCTCGGCGGGCGGGATCGAACCCGATACCTTGACCTTGCCGATCGCACTGGTCTTCGCCCTACTCGGCGGTCTCATCCTGAACCTGATGCCCTGCGTCTTTCCGGTGCTCGCGATCAAGGCGCTGAGCCTCACGGCTGGACAGGGCGATGGGGCCGGGCGGCGTGCGCTGCACGGTTTCGCCTACACGGGCGGCGTGCTGCTGTTCTTCGGGCTGCTGGGTGGGCTGTTGCTGGCATTACGTGCCGGCGGGGCTGCTGTCGGTTGGGGGTTTCAGCTCCAGTCTCCGCCCTTCGTTGCCCTGATGGCCGATCTGTTTCTGGTCATCGGGCTTTCGATGGCCGGTGTCGTGACGCTCGGTGGGCGTCTGATGGCGCTGGGTGGCGGCCAGACCGGGAGCGGTCTATTGGGTGCCTTCGGGACGGGGGCGCTCGCCGCCCTGGTCGCGGCTCCCTGCACGGCACCGCTCATGGGTGCGGCGCTCGGTTATGCACTGACGCTTCATTGGGCGGAGGCCATGCTGGTGATCCTGGCGCTCGGCCTGGGACTCGCCTTGCCTTTCCTGGTGCTGACGCTGGTCCCGGCGCTTGCGCGTCGATTGCCGCGCCCCGGACCCTGGATGGAGACCCTGAAGCAGGGGCTCGCCTTCCCTATGTTCGCTGCCTCGGCCTGGCTGCTCTGGGTGCTCGCCGTCCAGACTGGGGCGGATGGGATCGCACAGGGATTGACCGGCCTGTTGCTGCTCGCGTTTGGGCTCTGGGTTCGCGAACGCACGCTGCTCGGCTCTTCGCGGGTGCGTCGTGCCGGTGGGGTTCTCTCTCTCATTGGGCTCGTCACGGCCGTGTGGCTCGGGATCTCGACCTCAAGTCTTCCTGCATCCGCTGCAGGGTCTGCGAGAACTCCGGATGATGGACGGACATCATTGGTCGCCGAGCCCTATTCGGCAGAGCGTTTGGCCGAGGTCCGCGCCGAGGGTCGCCCGCTGTTCGTCAACATGACCGCCGCCTGGTGTATCACCTGTCTGGTCAACGAGCGGGTGGCGCTGTCGACCGCCGCGACGGTCGACCTCTTCGCCGAGCAGCGGCTGGTCTATCTGAAAGGGGACTGGACCAACCGGGATCCGGCGATCACCGAGTATCTTGCGGGTTTCGGCCGGACCGGCGTGCCCCTGTATGTCTATTACGCACCCGGTCGAGAACCCGATGTGTTGCCGCAGATCCTGACCCCGGGCATCGTTCGGGAGCATGTCGCCGGCTCGGGGGAGCCGGCCCGCAATCACCGATCCATTCCATCGACCCACTGAGGAGAGTCGCCATGTCTCGTCTGACCTTACCGCAAGGTGCGCGGACCGCCGCGCTGATTCTGATCGGTCTGCTCGTCGCCGGTACCGCACTGGCCAAGCCCGAAATCGGCGCTCCGGCGCCAGACTTCAGCGGCACCGATACGGCCGGTCGCACCTGGAACCTCTCCGATCTGGCCGGCAAGACCCTCGTGCTGGAATGGACCAATGATGGCTGTCCCTACGTGCGCAAGCATTACGGCAGCGGCAACATGCAGGCACTGCAGCGCGAGGCGACCGGCAGCGGTGTGGTGTGGCTGTCGGTGATCTCCTCGGCGCCCGGCAAGCAGGGGAACGTCAGTCCCGCCGAGGCCAACGCGCTGACCAAGGAGCGCGATGCCGCCCCGACGGCCGTGCTGCTGGATCCCGAGGGCACCATCGGGCGCGCCTACGGTGCCCGGACGACGCCGCATATGTTCGTCATCGACGGCACCGGGACGCTGGTCTACATGGGTGGCATCGACGACCGGCCGACGAGCGATCCGGCGGACATTGAGGGCGCGCACAACTACGTCCGCGCGGCCCTGGCCGACCTGGCGGCCGGCAAGCCGGTGACGACCCCGGTCACGCGACCCTATGGCTGCTCGGTCAAATATTGAGTCTGCTCTGATTTCCGATCGGGAGGTTGCGTCTTCCCTGTGCAAAGGAAAACAGCCCGGCTGCGGCCGGGCTGTTCGCGTGATGCTGTGAGCGTTTTGATCTATGCGGCCTTGCCCGATCGACGGGCAAAAGAAAACCGGCGCGAGGCCGGTTTCTTTTTCTATGTGGTAGCGGGGGCAGGATTTGAACCTACGACCTTCGGGTTATGAGCCCGACGAGCTGCCTGACTGCTCCACCCCGCATCTGTCTGGTTTGCCGCCTTTCGGGACGGCTGAGATCCCGGTTTGTCTGGGATCTCGGCTCGATCGACGCACGTGGCGTCAAGACAAGCCATTGAATTGGCGGAGAGGGTGGGATTCGAACCCACGGTACGCTCGCGCGTACACCTGATTTCGAGTCAGGCCCGTTCGGCCACTCCGGCACCTCTCCGGGTGCTGCGAGATGCAGATGCATCAGACAGCGAGCGGAGAATCATAAACGGGTCTTGGCTTGCTGTCTATGCCAAAGAGCCAATTCGGGTGGGCGTTCGGTTGCGTACCGGGGTTTCCTGGATTTCGCGATGGTTTCATTTGGGCGTCGGGTCGGGTCTGCTGGCTACCCCTGTGCAGGTGGGCGGTTTAGACTCGATCGCTTTCGATCTTCAACGCCGGACTCACTGCAATCGGGGGAGAGCAACATGATCTGGATCGTGCTTGGAGTCATTCTGCTGTTGGTGATTATTGCCATCGTCATCTACAACCGCCTGGTGGGCGGTCGCAATGCCTATAAGAACGCCTTCGCTCAGATCGATGTCCAGCTGACGCGGCGTTACGACCTGATCCCGAATCTGGTGAAGGTGGCCGAGCGCTACATGCAGCATGAGCGCGAGACGCTGGAGGCGGTGATCCAGGCGCGCAATCAGGCGGTGGGGAATCTGAAGCAGGCGGCTGCGGATCCGAGCGATGCCGAGGCGATGCGTCGTCTGTCCCAGTCGGAGCAGGGATTATCGGGTGCGTTGGGACGTCTGTTCGCGCTGTCCGAGGCCTATCCGGATCTCAAGGCGAATCAGAATATGATGCAACTCTCGGAGGAGCTGGTCAGCACCGAGAATCGGGTGGCCTTCGCCCGTCAGGCCTTCAACGATGCGGTCATGGCCTATAACAATCTGCGCGAGATGTTCCCCGGCAACCTGATCGCCAACAGCTTCAATTTCCAGCCCGCTCAGCTGCTGGAGATCGAGGAGCCGGCGAAGCGCAAGGCGGTCGAGATCTCCTTCCAGTAGTCGATGCCGATGAACTTCTTCGAGCATCAGGCGCGCGCCCGTCGCCGGACCCTCGGTCTGATCGGGCTCTTCGCCCTGGCCCTGGTCAGTATCGTGATCCTGGTCGACCTGGCGGTGCTGGTCTTCTTCGGGTCCTATCACGAGCTGGCCCAGCCGGGGCGTTACATGGACTACGTCGAACTCGGGGTGCCCGGGTTGTTCGATCGCTATGTGCGGCCGAACCTCCCGTTGCTCTTCTGGGTCTCCTTGGCGATCGGCGGCGGGATTGCGCTGGCGAGTCAGATCCGCATCCTGACCCTGCGTGGTGGCGGCGGGGCGGTGGCGCGCGGTCTCGGCGGGACGCTGGTTCCGCCCGATACCACGGACCCGTTGCGCCGGCGGCTGCGCAATGTGGTCGAGGAGATGGCGATCGCGGCGGGCGTGCCCGTGCCCGAGGTCTATGTGCTCGATCAGGAGCCAGGGATCAATGCCTTCGCAGCGGGCTACAGTCCCTCGGACGCGGCGGTCGCCGTGACTCAGGGGACGCTCGAAACGCTGAATCGCGCCGAACTGCAGGGCGTCGTCGCGCACGAGTTCGGCCATATCCTCAATGGCGATATGCGGCTGAACATCCGTCTGATGGGCGTGCTGTTCGGCATCCTGGTGCTGGCGTTGCTGGGGCGTTTTCTGCTCAATAGCGGACGCCTTTCGGCACGACGCGAGGGGCGCGGGATCCTCTCGTTCGGTTTGGCGCTGGTGGTGGTCGGCTATGTCGGGCTGTTCTTCGGGCGCTTGATCAAGGCATCGGTCTCGCGTCAGCGCGAGTTCCTGGCGGACGCCTCGGCGGTTCAGTTCACCCGTCACCCGGAAGGCATTGCTGGCGCGCTGAAGAAGATCGGCGCGGCCGGTATGGGGTCGACCCTGCGGACCGATGCCGAGGAGGTCGCGCACATGCTGTTCGCTCAAGGGCTGTCCAGCCGAATGCTGGCGACCCATCCGCCGCTCGAAGACCGCATCCGCGCCATCGAACCTGGGTTCGATCCGGCCGAATTGGCCGAGATCGCGCGATCGATGCGGCGCCCGGTGCCGGTGGGTGTTCCCGGCGAGCCCATTGAGCCGGCTGGGGCTGCCGACAGGATTGTGCCACTCGCCGCTCGGGGTGCGACGGTGAGTCCCGAATCGCTGATCGAGGGCATCGGTCGGCCGGGCGCTGGTCAGATCCTGACAGCCGGATTGCTTGCGGCGGCCATTCCCAAGACGCTGGAGCGCGCGGCCCATTCGACCGAGTGGGCGGCCAGCGTGCTCTGCTATCTGCTGATGGGTTCGGATCCCGAGGTGCGCGAGCAGCGGTTGCTGATGGTGTCGGAGACCCTGGGACAGGAGGCGGAGCATCAGGTGGGCGTGCTGCTGAAGGAGGTGCCCGATCTGGCCTCCGAGCTGCGTATCCCGCTGCTGGATCTGACCTTCCCAGCATTGCGTCGGCGTCCGGCAGCAGAGCTTGAGCGTTTGCTGGGTCTGGTCGATCGATTGATTCTGGCCGATGGCCAGGTCGCGCTGTTCGAGTATGTTCTGGCGAAGCTGTTGGCTAGACAGATCCGGGATCTGCTGTCTCCCGCGTCTGCGGGTGTCGCCGGATCCGGTCGTCTGGTGGGCGCGACCCGCGAGGTCGTTTTGCTCCTGACGGTGCTGGCGCACCATGGCAACGGCAGGCCGGAAGATGCCCGCCGGGCGCTGATTGTTGGATTGAAACGCTTGGGTGCGAAACTCCGGGCGGTCGAACGCATCAAAGAAGACTGGTTCGAGTCTGACTGGCTCGAACGGGAATGGTCCGTGCGGCTGGATGCCGCGCTGGCGCGACTCGATCAGCTTCGATTGGAGGACAAGCAGTGCCTCTTGGGGGCCATGGCTGCGGTCGTGGTGGAGGATGGTCGTGTGGCGCCGGCCGAGATGGAGCTCTTGCGGGCCATATGCGCGGCCCTGCGCATGCCGTTGCCGGTGTTAGAGCCGGCTGAGGTCCACGCGTGATCGTCTGTTGCGTGGGATCTCGTGGGGAATGGGTCGCTGTCGATATCTCGAATGGGTCGAGATATCTAGACCTTAGTGAAATTCCAAAAATCAATGGAGATTGTCGATGAAACGAATGCTAGCCAGCTCAGCCGTCGGTCTTGCCGCCGTCGTCCTCGCCAGTGCCGCTTTCGCCTCTGACCTCAAGCCCGAGGAGCAGATCCAGATTCGTCAGGCTGGTTACAGCTTCATGGGCTGGAACATGGGTAAGATCAAGGCGAATCTCCAGGGCGAGTACAATGCGGATCAGGTGTCGGCTGCCGCCAATACCATTGCCGCCATCGCCAATTCGGGTATGGGTGCGCTCTACGGGCCGGGCACCGATAAGGATATCGGAGACGTCAAGACGTACGTGAAGCCGGAGCTCTTCGAGAACATGGAAGACGTCGGTCGGTTGGCCCACGATTTCGTGGCGGCTGCTGACAATCTCGCCTCAGTCGCCGATGGCGGTGACAAGGCTGCAGTGAAGTCGGCGTTCGGCGACCTGGGTGCTGCCTGTAAGGCGTGCCACAAGAAGTATCGCGCCGACGACTGATCGGACGCGTTTTTGATCGTCGCGAAAGGCCGTCCTCGCGGACGGCCTTTCGCGTTTGCGCATTACCAAGTGGGAATGGATGCGGGCGGTGTTGGAGGTGGGGTGGTCAGCAGGCCGCCGTTGGCGATCCAGACCGCTCCGACCGCGATTGCGGCGGCGAGCAGGAAGGCAATCGGTCCGCCTCCGGTGGCTGAGCGGGCGCTGGGATCCTCGACCTCCTTACGGCCGCTCAGCATGGGTCCAATCATGTTGTCCCGATGCACCAGGCTGTAGAAGAGGATGGCCAGGATATGAAGGCAGACGAGGCCGCCGATCAGCCAGATCGCCTGGCGATGCAGACTGCTCAGCCAGCGGCTCGTGTCGCCTCCGACCAAATCCTGGAGCGGTCCCTCGAAGGCGATGTCGTCGGTCGCAAAGAGTCCGGTCAGACATTGAAACGCCAGCAGGGCCAGCAGGGTCAGGACCGACAGCGCGCCCAGTGGGTTGTGACCGAGTCCATGCCAGCGACCTCTGAGATAGTCGAGAATGGCGCCCGGGCCGCGCACGAAGGTGCTGAAACGGGCGTAGGTGGATCCCAGTACGCCCCAGGCGAGTCGGAAGACGACCAGTCCGAGGATGGCGAGTCCCGCCCAACCATGCCAGGTAACCAGATTGCCGCCCGTCAGCCCGGTCACGAAGGCGATCGCCACCAGGACGAAGAGTGCCCAGTGGGTGATGCGGGTCGGAAGGTCCCAGAGTTTGATTCGGTTCTTTTGCATCTGTTTGGAATCGGGTCTTTGATTAAGTGATGTGGCGAGTGTCGCCCAAGGTGAGGTTTGACGCCAAGCCGTCCATCTCTCCAGAGCAGCGATTGAGGTAATGCGATGAAGCGCGCAGTGATTCTATTGAGTGGCGGGCTCGACTCGACGACCGCGTTGGCGATCGCCAAATCGGAGGGCTATGTCCCCTATGCGCTCTCTTTTCGTTATGGTCAGAGGCATGCGGTGGAGCTGGACTCCGCTGGGCGCGTCGCCGAGTCGATGGGGGTCGCCGAGCATGTGATCGCCGACATCGATTTGCGACGATTCGGCGGATCGGCGCTCACCGACGATGTCGACGTTCCGAAGGGGCGCGAAACGAATGCGATGTCGGATGGGATTCCGGTCACCTATGTGCCAGCTCGCAATACGGTTTTTCTGTCGTTTGCGCTTGCCTGGGCCGAGGTGCTGGGTGCGAGCGATATCTTCGTTGGGGTCAACGCGCTCGATTATTCGGGCTATCCGGACTGTCGTCCGGAATACATCGATGCCTTCGAGCGTCTGGCCAATCTGGCAACCGCCTCGGGCGTCGAGGGGCGTCAGCGCTTTCATGTGCATGCGCCTCTGATCGAGCTGTCCAAGGCCGAGATTATCCGGCGCGGTGTGCGTTTGGGTGTCGACTATGGGCTGACCAGCAGTTGCTACGATCCGGGCGAGGATGGCCGGCCCTGTGGCTTCTGCGATTCCTGTTTATTGCGGGCGAAGGGTTTTGCGGAGGCTGGTCTTCGCGATCCGCTCCTCGTCCGTTTCGAGAAAGAGGCATGACCGAACAGCTTTTCCATGTTGCCGCCGCGCCGTTCGAGGCGGCCCGGCGTGTCGCCATTCTTCCCGAAGGGCATCGTGCCCGACGGTTGCATGGTCACAGTTTCCTCGCCAAGGTCCGCGCGCAGTTGCCGTGTGGTTGGGGCGGCTTCCCAGGCGCCGAAGCCGGTGCGCTCTCCGAGTCGCTCGCGCGCGCGGTCGATGTGCTCGACTATCGCGATCTCAACGAATTCCTGCCGGTACCGACCGATGAGAATCTGGCGCGCTGGCTGCATGCGCGGCTGGATGTGCCTGAGATCGCCTCGATTGGCGTTCAGAGCACGCGCGATCAGGGAGCGGATCTGGAGGGCGAGGGACGCGTGCATGTCTGGCGCCGCTTCCGTTTCGAGGCTGCGCATCGACTGCCGAACGTGCCCGAGGGGCATCAGTGCGGACGGATGCACGGACACGGATTCGAGGTCATCCTGCACGCCGATCAGAGTCTGGCGGACGCGGATATGGGCGTCGATTTCGACCGGCTCGCGACGCTCTGGGCGCCGCTGCAGGCCGAGCTGCATCATGCCTGTCTCAATGAGATTCCGGGTCTGGAGAATCCGACCAGCGAGATGCTTTCGCGCTGGATTTGGGAGCGGCTGTCGTCTCGGCTTCCGGCGCTGTCTTGGGTAACGGTCTACGAAACCGCGACCGCCGGCTGTCATTACGACGGGACCCATTATCGGATCTGGAAGGAGCAGCGCTTCGAGGCCGCGCTCAGTCTGTCGCGGGCGCCGGAGGGTGATTCGCGCCGCCGGCTCCACGGTCACAGCTATCTGTTGAGGCTGCATCTGACGGCACCGCTTGACCGCGTGCTCGGTTGGACGGTGGACTACGGTGACGTCAAGCAGCTCTTCAATCCCGTCTATCGCCAGCTCGATCATCATCGGCTCGATGGGTTGCCGCATCTGTCGGCAGCCGATTCGGGCAGTTTGGCGCTCTGGATCCGCGAGTCGGTTGCCGGCGTGCTGCCTCAGATGGATCGGATCGATCTGCACGAGACCCCGGGCTGCGGTGCCTCGCTCTGCTGGGGCGAGCTGGGTCCGGCGCTGCCGTCATGAGCTACAGCGTCAAGGAGATCTTCTACACCCTGCAGGGGGAGGGCGCCCAGGCCGGGCGTCCGGCCGTTTTTTGTCGCTTTGCAGGGTGCAATCTCTGGAGTGGCCGCGAGGCGGATCGTGCCGGTGCGATCTGTCGTTTTTGCGATACCGATTTTCGCGGGACTGACGGTGAGGGTGGTGGACGTTTCGAGGATGCTGAGTTGCTCGCCGAGCGCATTCGCGCGCTCTGGCCCGATGACTCGGTTGCGCCTTATGTGGTCTGTACCGGCGGCGAACCGCTGCTGCAGCTCGATTCGGCACTCATCCAGGCGCTGCATGCGCGTGGTTGTCTCATCGCGGTCGAGACCAATGGGACGCTTCCCGTGCCGTCAGGGATCGATTGGGTTTGCGTCAGTCCTAAGGCGGGGACTGAGTTGCGAGTGAGATCTGGGAATGAACTCAAGCTGGTCTATCCCCAGCCCGAGGCCCCGCCCGAGTGTTTCGATGGATTGGCGTTCGAGCAGTTTTTTCTGCAACCGATGGATGGATCCGACGTGTCCGGGAATACCGAGGCGGCCTTGATGTATTGCAAGTCGCATCCGCATTGGCGATTGACCGTCCAGATGCACAAACTGATTGGAATTCCATAGAATTCACATGGTTTGGTGTGAGTGGCCTCTGGGTGGAGACCTGGTGTGTTTCGATCCCGCTGCTGATCAGGTGATATTTGCGTGTAAATTCATGTTGACAATATCCAGTGTAAAGCTAAGATGACACACAAGATCGCACGGCAGTCCTCCCGGTCCAGCGGTTTGTGAGATCGGATAGGGCATTGTTTCAGCGGTCAGCGTCACGGCGCCATCCATCTGACCATGATAAGGCGGCGTCAGTGTTACCCGTACGGAGGCCAGCTTTAAGTGGCTGACAAGAGAATCCCTGCCGCCCCTAAGGGTGGTGTTACCAGCAAACCCCGCATGGAGACCGAGCAAATGAGTCTTTCCGGTTTGACCGATCAGCAAGCAAAAGAATTCCACGAGCAGTTCAAGGTCACCTACACCGCATTCGTCGGTCTGGCTGCCCTGGCGCACCTGTTCGTCCTCGCCGCCAACCCCTGGTTCTAATTCGAGTTAACACGAGGCCAATATCATGAGCAAACCTAGCAATCCTGCTGACGATTGGAAGATCTGGCTCGTTGTGAACCCTGCGACCTGGCTGATGCCTATTTTCTTCGCAGTGCTGGTTCTGGCTATCGCCGTCCACGCTGTCGTTTTCTCGGTCGGTCTGGGCTGGCAGTGATCTGACTTCGGCGTTGGCTGATCGATGTATCGAAGCACCGTGAGGTGTGGGGGGTAGCATCTGGTCGAGGTCAGCGTCGAGTGAGATCCGCATCGGCGCCGGTTGCTTTAGGGCAATCGGCGCCGATTGCGTTTTGTCGGCGTGAAATCTGGTGCTGTGGGGCGAGATGGATGGTCTCGCGAAGCGCGGTTGCGCGTCTTTTTCGCGCACAAAAAAAGGGCCTTGCCGTGCGGCAAGGCCCTTTTTTGGAATTGGTACTCCCTAGGGGATTCGAACCCCTGTTACCGGCGTGAGAGGCCAGCGTCCTAACCACTAGACGAAGAGAGCAGTAATGCGCTTAAGAAAGGCGTATTATACGCAAATTCTTTCGCACGACAAGCGTGCTGTTAATATCGCCCTTTCGACGGTGATATCTGGGTAGGTCGATGGTCGTTACGCCATCCCGAGCTTCTGGTTATCGCCTTGGCGCCACAAGGAATCCGCTTCTAGTTACGGTCATGCAGGAATCCGACCCATCATCAGATATGCCGTGCACGGCGCTCCCTCGGATCGTGCCGCGCCCGGAACACAATATCTCCCGTGCCAATATCAGTGAGCATGCGCTCAAGGTGCTGTACCGGTTACGGCAGGAGAATTTTCAGGCCCATCTCGTGGGAGGCGGCGTGCGCGACCTCCTGCTCGGACATGAGCCGAAGGACTTCGATATCGCGACCGACGCGACCCCGGAACAGGTTCGGCAGGTGTTTCGCAACTGCCGCCTGATCGGCCGGCGGTTCCGCCTGGCGCATGTCCATTTCGGCAGGGACATCATTGAGGTCGCAACCTTCCGCGGCAGTGGGGAGGAGGGCGATGACACGGATCGCCGTTTGGAAAACGGCATGATCGTGCGCGACAACAGCTACGGCTCCATCGAGGAAGATGCGCTGCGACGGGACTTCACCATCAATGCGCTCTACTACGATATCGCCGATTTTTCGCTGATCGACTACGCCGGCGGACTGGACGACCTGAGAGCCGGTCGCGTGCGTTTCATTGGCGATCCGGATCAGCGTTATCGGGAGGATCCGGTGCGGATGCTGCGCGCGGTGCGTTTCGCCTGCAAGCTGGGCTTCAACATCGAGTCCGCGACCGAAGCGCCGCTGTTTACCCTGGGGCATCTGCTGCACGATATCCCCGCCGCGCGCCTGTTCGACGAGCTCATCAAGCTGCTTCATTCGGGCTACGGTTTGGCGGTCTTCGAGAAGCTGCGTCACTACGGGCTCTTCGGGCATCTTTTTCCGGCTACCGAGGCCTGTCTGACGCAGCAGCATCAGGAGTTCCCCTTGACCTTCGTCAGTCGCGGGTTGGCCAATACCGATCTGCGTCTGCAGGAGGGTAAGCCGACCACGCCGGCCTTCCTGTTTGCGATCATCCTGTGGGAGCCGGTGCGTCTGGCCTACGAACGGCTGGTGGCGGACGGCGTCGCCGAGGCTGACGCCATTCACGCGGCCTCCAGCGCGGTCTGCTCCGACCAGCAGTCCCTGGTCGCGATCCCCAAGCGTTTCTCCTTGCCCATGCGCGAGATTTGGGCGTTGCAGCATCGGTTGGCTCAGCGCGAGGGTAAGCGGCCTTACCGTCTCATTACCCATCCGCGCTTTCGCGCGGCCTACGATTTTCTGGTCTTGCGTGCCGAGGCCGGTGAGGCCGATCCCGAGTTGGCCACCTGGTGGACCCGTTTCCAGGATGCCAGCAGCCAGGAGCGCGCCAGCATGACCGAATCCGGTGGCAAGCGGCGAAGATCTCGCTCGCGTCGTCGTCGGCGTAAGCCGGCGGACACCGCCAGCGAGGTGCCGGGCTGAGTCGATTCGGTATCCGCCGGGCGGTCGAGTGCTGGATCCTGGATCCGGCGCTCGTCAGGCTCGACTCGGGTCAATGAGGTAGCGCCGTTTCGGTCCTGTCGTTATCGTCTGCATCCTGAATTTTATCTTCCAGGGCTTCTGTCGCGGCTCTTGCGCGAGCAATGGCTGTGTTTCCGGGGCGGGTGGCTTGTCGTTCGGGTGCGTCAATGGCATATCCGCACAGTGACCCGCATCCAACCCTTTAACTCTCACTCGGAGGCATCGATGTCTGCCGTTCCCATCTCCGTCTCAACCCTCGCGGCGATGAAGTCGCGAGGCGAGCGGATCGTTTCTCTGACCTGCTACGACGCCAGTTTTGCGCGCCTGCTCGATAGCGCAGGGGTCGACCTCATGCTGGTGGGGGACTCGCTGGGCATGGTGCTGCAGGGCCATCGCACGACGGTCCCGGTGACGCTCGATCAGATGGTCTACCATACCGCCTGCGTTTCACGTGGCTGCGAACGGGCTCTGCTGGTCGCCGATCTGCCATTTCTGGCCTGTGCGACCCCGGATCGAGCCTTCGATGCCGCCGCCCGGCTGATGCAGGAAGGCGGGGCGCAGGTGGTCAAGATCGAGGGCGGGGCGCCCGTGATGGAGATCGTGCGCCGCTTGTCCGATCAGGGCGTGCCCGTCTGCGGTCATCTTGGGCTGATGCCGCAGTCCGTGAATCGTCTCGGTGGCTATCGCTTTCAGGGGCGCGATCACGCCTCGGCCGAGGCGATCCGGCACGATGCGCTCGCCCTGCAGGATGCGGGTGCCACGATGCTGGTGCTGGAGTGCGTTCCGGCGGCCTTGGCTGGCGAGATCGCCCGTACCCTGAACATCCCGGTGATCGGGATTGGTGCGGGTGCTGAATGCGACGGTCAAGTGCTGGTGGTCTATGACATGCTCGGACTCAATTCGGGCCGTCCGCCGAGTTTCAGTCGCGATTTCATGACCGGGCGCGAGTCGATCGGCGCAGCGGTCGCCGCCTATGTCGCTGCGGTGCGCGAGGGTTCATTCCCCGCCGCCGCCGAAACCCCTTTTTGAATAGAACCCCTTGAGAGCGGATTTCGATGGAATCTGTCGAGCTTCTGCAAGACCTGCGTCGGCGCGTTGCCGCCTGGCGCTTGGCCGGCCAGCGTCTGGCGCTGGTGCCCACCATGGGCAACCTGCATCGCGGTCATATCTCCTTGATCGAGGAGGCGCGCCGACGGGCCGATCGCGTGGTCGCAAGCATTTTCGTCAACCCCTTGCAGTTCGGTCCGAGCGAGGATCTGGGCGCCTATCCTCGGACCCTCGAAGAGGATAGGCGTCGACTCGACGAGGCCGGCTGCGATCTGCTGTTCACGCCCGGGGTCCAGGTCATGTATCCGCATGGCCAGGAGTCGCACACCCGTGTCGAAGTGCCCGGTCTTTCGGCGATCCTCTGCGGTGCGACCCGTCCCGGACACTTCGTCGGCGTCACGACCGTCGTCAGCAAGCTGTTCAACATGGTTCAGCCGGACGTCGCCCTGTTCGGCGAGAAGGATTTTCAGCAGCTTGTCGTGATTCGGCGTATGGTCGCCGACCTGAATATGCCGATCGAGATCGTCGGCGTGCCGATCGCGCGCGAATCAGACGGCCTCGCCATGAGTTCGCGCAACGGCTATCTGACCGCCGAGGAGCGTGCCCTGGCGCCTGGACTGCATCGGGCATTGCTTGCCGTTGAGTCGAGACTGGCCGCTGGCGCCGATATCGCCGAGGTCGAGGCGGCCACGACCGGCATGATTCGCGAGGCGGGCCTCGGGCCTGACTACGTGAGTATCCGGTCCGCTATCGATCTGGAGCCCGCGACCGAGCAGGACGAGGATCTGGTGGTGCTCGCAGCCGCCTATCTGGGGCGGGCGCGGCTCATCGACAACCTGCGGATTCGGCGCATCGGCGATTGATAGGGACTGTGCCGACCCTTCGGGAAGGGTCAAGTGCTGCATTGCAGCAAATGCTGCGGTAAACTTGTCGGAAATTGAAACACAGAGTCTTCATCGCGTTTTCGCATCGAGCGCCTGAAGACTTGGCCATCAGGGCCTTTGAGAGGATTGAGTCAATGCAACTAACCTTGCTGAAGTGCAAGCTGCACCGCGCTCGCGTGACACATTCGGAATTGGACTACGAGGGTTCCTGTGCCATCGACGAGGACCTGCTGGATCTAGCCGGAATCCGCGAGTACGAGCAGATCCAGATCTACAACGTGACCAACGGTAAGCGCTTCACGACCTATGCCATTCGAGCCGATGCCGGTTCGCGGGTCATTTCGGTGAACGGCGCGGCCGCCCATCAGGCGGATCCGGGCGACTGCATCATCATCTGCGCCTTCGCCACCATGACGGAGGCCGAGGCCGACGCCCATAAGCCGAGCCTGGTCTACCTCAACGAACAGAATCGTGTGATCCGCACCGGCGACGCCATCCCTGCTCAGGCCGCCTGATCGACGCCACAGGGCGATTCACCCTGCTCCAATGGCCTGACGCCGACCCACTGAGGGATCGGCGTCAGGCCATGTCGTTTGGCGCCAGGCGTCGAGCTAGGGTTCAGGCCGAGGCGGCCTCGACTGGCGATTGGCGTTCGAGGATGGCGTCTGTGTAGAGCTGGAGATAGCGTTGTGCGCTGGCCTCCCAACTCAGGTCTTGGGACATGCCGTTCGTGGCCAGCCGCCGCCAGCCGTCCGGGTCGTCGCGATAGAGCGCGACCGCTTGGCGAATCGCGCCGAGCAGCGCCTGGGGTTGCGGTTCGTGGAACAGGAAGCCGGTCGCGGTCCCGGCGGCCAACGTCTCCTGGGTGGTCTGTGTGACCGTATCTGCCAGTCCGCCGGTGCGGTGGACGATGGGTGGGGTTCCGTAGCGCAGGCTATACATCTGGTTCAGCCCGCAGGGCTCGAAGCGCGATGGCATCAGGAAGCTGTCGCAGCCGGCCTCGATGCGGTGTGCCCGGATCTCGTCGTAACCGATGAAGACGCCGACCTGGCGTGGGAATTGGTCCGCGATGTCGAGCAATGCCTGTTCGGCATGGCGCTCGCCCGAGGTGACGATCATGATCTGGATCCGGGGATCGTCGAGCAGTTCCGGCAGGATCGCCTGGATGAGATCCACGCCCTTTTGTTCGACCAGTCTCCCGATATAGCCCAGCACGAAGGCGTCTTCGCTGCGCGGCAGGCCGAACTCGCGCTGCGCGTCGAGCTTGTTCTCGGCCTTGAGTCCGAAGCGCTCGCGATCGTAGTTCTGCAGGATCAGCGGATCGGTCGCCGGATCCCAGACCTCATAGTCGATGCCGTTGAGGATGCCGCTGAAGCGGTTGCCGACTTGGCGCAGCAGACCGTCCAGTCCGCAACCGAAGCGTGGCGTGCGCACCTCCTCGGCATAGGTGGGACTGACCGTGTTGACGCGGTCCGAGAAGGCGATCCCACCTTTGATGAAAGACAGCCGCTGGTGGAACTCGAGCCCGGACAGGCTCCAGAGCGCCGGGGGCAGGCCGAGCCGGTCGAAGGTGGCGCGGTCGAAGAGTCCTTGGTAGGCCAGGTTGTGAATGGTGAAAATGCGGGCCGGATGCTCCGGCAGGTCCTGCATCAGGGCCGGTGCCAGTCCGGTCTGCCAATCGTTGCAGTGCAGGACGTCGGGCCGCCAGCCGATTCCGGGCAGGCCCTGAGCGGTCTGGGCGATGACTCGGCAAAACAGCAGGAAGCGTTCCGCATTGTCACCCCAGTCGCGTCCGCTGAGATCGGTGTAGGGATTGCCCTCGCGATGGAAATACTCGGGGGCATCGACCAGATAAACCGGAAGGTCGGCATCCGGATGGCGTCCCTCCAGTAGTCGCACGCTGGTGTGGCAGTTCGGGATCCTGAACTCGCACAGCGGCTTGGGCTCGCGCAGTTGGCGCGTCGCCAGTGGATAGCCTGGTAGGATGAGTCGTGCGTCGTGTCCGAGTTGGCGCAAGGCGATCGGCAGGCTGGCGGCAACATCGCCGAGTCCGCCTGTCTTGATGAAGGGGTGTGCCTCACTGCTGGCCAACAGAATGCGTTGACGATCCCGATTCCAGGCGGGATGGGGGAAATGGTTGGGTGACTGCTCCATCGAGGTCTCTGAATTCCAGCGGGAGGGGCGTTAAGGGCGCGGTGGGAAATGCATGGTAGACATCACGTTAGCACACTTGCTCGGGTTGGCGGTAACTGTGCGTCTGGCTGGGCGGTCCGCTTCGGTGTCGTCGGGTTGAACCTGATTTGCCGCGCAGACTCGGTGTCGGAGATCCTGGTATACCGCCGCACGGTGCGATGGCCGCGCCGGCATCGCTTGACGCAGACGACTGTGGTCCAATGCGCGCGAATCGCATGTGGTGCGATCCGTATCGGGTCGCGTGTCCGGTTTTATCCGGCTTTGGTTTCGTCCAAATAACAGATTTATCGATAGGAGGCCCATCAGATGTCGCTCGTAAACGAGACTCCGCAGTGGAAAGCGCTTCAAGCCCATTGGGAGGCCATGAAGACGGTGCGCATGCAGGACCTCTTCGCCGACGATCCTGGACGGGCCAAGGCCATGACCATGGAGGTCGCCGGGCTGCGCCTCGATTACTCGAAGAACCTCGTCACCCAGGAGACGCTCGACCGACTGGTCGAACTCGCCGAGGCGGTGGATCTCCAGGGTTGGATCCGGCGTATGTTCGAGGGCGAGTCGATCAATAACACCGAGGGGCGCGCCGTGCTGCATATCGCGCTGCGCAATCGCTCCAACCGTTCGATCCTGGTCGACGGCGAAGATGTGATGCCCGAGATCAATCGGGTGCTTGCGCGCATGGAGTCCTTCGTCGGGCGCGTGCGCTCGGGCGACTGGAGAGGCTACACGGGCGAGCGCATCACCGACGTCGTCAACATCGGTATCGGCGGGTCCAACCTGGGGCCAAAGATGATCTGCGCCGCGCTCGCCCCCTATCAGAGCGAGAATCTGCGGGTGCATTTCGTCTCCAACGTCGATGGCACCCATCTGGTTGAAACCGTCCGTCCGCTGGATCCGGCAACGACGCTCTTCATCGTCGCCTCCAAGACCTTCACGACCCAGGAGACTATGACCAATGCCGCCAGCGCACGCGACTGGCTGCTGACCGCGCTCGGTGACCAGGCAGCCGTCGCCCGGCACTTCGTCGCGGTCTCGACCAACGCCGAGAAGGTCGCGGCCTTCGGTATCGATACCGCCAACATGTTCGGCTTCTGGGACTGGGTCGGTGGGCGCTATTCGCTTTGGTCGGCGATCGGACTGCCGATCGCCCTTGCTGTCGGGTTCGATCGTTTTCTCGAACTGCTCGACGGCGCCCATGCCATGGACGAACACTTCCGCTCGGCCGATCTGCGCGAGAACATGCCGGCCCTCATGGGCCTGATCGGGCTCTGGTACGCCAACTTCGCCGGCGCCCGCACCCATGCCGTGCTGCCCTACGATCAGTCGCTACGCTTCCTGCCGGCCTATCTGCAGCAGGGCGACATGGAGAGCAACGGCAAGGGCGTGACCCGAGAGGGCGTTGCGGTCGACTACAGCACCGGACCCGTGGTTTGGGGTGAGCCTGGCACCGACGGTCAGCACGCCTTCTACCAGCTCATCCATCAGGGCACCCAGATGATCCCGGCCGATTTCATCGGGGCCATCCACAGCCACAACGAGCTGGGCGACCATCATCCCAAGTTCATGGCCAACTTCTTTGCCCAGACCGAGGCCCTGATGCGCGGGCGCACCCATGACGAGGCCCAGGCCGAGATGCTGGGCTCCGGCATGACCGAAGAAAAGGCGCGTCTTCTCGCACCCCATCGCACCTTCCCCGGCAACCGTCCGACCAACAGCATCCTCATGGACAGCCTGACGCCCCAGACGCTCGGCGCCCTGGTCGCGTTCTACGAGCATCGCATCTTCACCCAGGGCATCGTCTGGGGCATCA
The DNA here is from genome assembly GCF_000224065.1 of Thiorhodococcus drewsii AZ1. Taxonomy (GTDB): domain Bacteria; phylum Pseudomonadota; class Gammaproteobacteria; order Chromatiales; family Chromatiaceae; genus Imhoffiella; species Imhoffiella drewsii. The sequence continues at coordinate 23,195 of NZ_AFWT01000004.1, read as the reverse complement.
ACTCGTTTGACCAATGGGGCGTGGAGCTGGGGAAGAAACTGGCCAACGTCATTCTCGACGAGATCAAGAAAGGCAAGGTGACAGCCGATCACGACCCTTCGACACGCGCACTGTTGGACTATTTCATCCAGCATCGCGGCGCCTGAAGGCTTCACGCCGGAATGGGATCGGATCCTGGTCCCATGATGTCTGTCCTGCCGCATGACGCGTCCGGTTGCCAACCGCCCCTATGCAGCGACTGGGCGCTACACTTCCCGCTGGCCGCTGGCCGCTGGCCGCTGGCCGCTGGCCGCTGGCCGCACTCTAAATTCTCTATATGGCCCTATTGATGACCTGTTCGATCGAAGCCCTTGATGCCCTGACCCTCGACGAGCGACGCATTCTGCACGTCCTGTCCGTGGTCTATGAGCCCATCAACCAGACGACCCTGCAGACGATCCTGCGACGGCTCGCGTGGCGCGATCAGAAGGGGCAGTTCTTATCGATGCAGGTGGCCAAGCCGCTGCGCGAGCGTCTCCTCGACGCGGGGGTTCTCGACCGTGCGCGCCAAGGTCTGATCTGCGCCCCGTCTCTGGTGGAGATTCTGACCCGCGAGACGGTGCGCGAGGGCACCTTCGAAAAGATCCGTGAGGCGGGCGAGGCCGAGGTGAGCAGCCGGCCGCGCAATTCCTGGGAGTCCCCGGATACCTACCGGGTGACGCGGCGGCTGCGCAATGCGCTCTATGGCGGCAACGAGCCCGAGGTGCGGCGGCTGTTGGGGCTGGAGGGTAGGGGGGCGGAGCGGCCGGTTTCCTATCCTGAGGTCCAGGAGTTGGTCAAGATATGCCTCCGCTCGCCGGACGCGGACTGGCTTGAGGGTTTGCCGCCGTCGCTGCGGATCTTGGCGTTCGCTCCCAAGCTGTTGGACGAGGCCTATGCACTGGCCTTGGATCCCGACTTCGACGCCCTCGCGCTCGGTATGCTGACACCCTTGGCGCAAGAGCATGTCGATGCGGCCCTGGCGCTCGCCGAGCGCCATCTCTTGTGCGGCGAGTTGGGTCAGGCTGGGAGCATCCTGTCCGATCGGGTCGTTCCCCAGGCATTGCCCCTGATCGGGTGGCTCCATTTCGTGCAAGGCCGGCAGGACGAGGCGCTCGGAGTTTTCGACCTCTATCTGTCGACGTTGAAGCGTCAAACACGCAAGCGCAATCTTCATGTTCGCGGCTTGCCTGGCATTTTCTATCTGCTCGCGCTGCTGCGCCGGGGTGCGCCGGGTGATATCGACACGGTGAAGCGTCAGGCCGAGATCGCTGCGCGCAGCCAGCCGCCAGAGATCTTCGGTGCGGTCTTTCGGATTCTCGACAGTCTCGCCGATGTGCTGGGCGGGCGAGTGCGGTTTCAGGACACGATTTGGTTGACGCGCGATTTGCAGCGGCTGGGTCCACTCGATGTGCTCTTCCAATCGCTCGCTCGGCATTGGTTGGGCGAATGTCCTCGCGAGGAGGCGCTGGATGCGCTGGCCGGTCATTGTCGAGCCGCCATCAAGGCGGGGGTGCATTGGTACGCCTGGGAGTGTGCGGATCTGATGACCGCCCTGGACCGAAAGCCCCTGTCGGACGGCTTACTGCCGCGTCCTGCGGGGCTGTCTACGCTCGCCGGTCTGATCTCGCCCAAGTCGACTTGGGAGATCGCGCTGGATGCGCTGAAGGGCCTGGGCGCTGGAGGGGGCAACTCAGAGGCCAAGGGGGATGCGCAGCACGCATCCGATCGGCGCATGTGCTGGGTCCTGAATCGCTATGGCTGCCGTGCCACCCTGGAGCCGCGCGAGCAGAAACGCACCAAGCGCGGCGGCTGGACCCAGGGGCGTCCGGTGGCGCTGCAGCGATTGGCCGAATCGCGCGAGGAGTTCGACTACCTCACGGAGGAGGATCGGCGCATCCTCTCGGGCATGACCAAGGCGCGCGAGGACGGCTGGTACAGCTACGGACGTGTCTATTACAGCCTGGATTCGGACGGAGCGCTGCTCGGTGCCGTGGGGCATCCTCGGCTCTTTCGGCCCGGCGTCATGGACAAGCCGATCGAGCTGGTGGCGGCTGGGCCTGCGCTGGAGGTGCTCGAGCGCGAGCGCGATCTGCTGCTGCGCATCGCTCCATTTCCACCCGAGGGGTCGAATCTGCTGCTTCAGGACGAGGCGGGCCAGCGTCTGAGGCTGATCCAGTTCGACGCCTCGCATCGGCGTATCGGTGAGATCCTGGGATCGGATGGACTCGCCGTTCCCCATGCCGGCAAGGAGAAGGTTCTGGAGGGCATCGCCGCGATCGCCCCGCTGCTCACGGTCCATTCGGCCATCGGTGGAACCGAGCATCTGGCCGAGACTCAGGAGGCCGACGGTCTGCCGCGCGTGCATCTGAATCCCCTCGACGAGGGCCTGACGCTCGAACTCTTCATGCATCCGCTGGGTGACGACGGACCGCGCATGGCGCCGGGTCAGGGCATGGCCACGCTCTTCGCCGAGATCGACGGTCGCTCGGTTCAGACCACCCGCGATCTGGTCGGCGAGCGCCGCGTGGCCAAACGGGTGCGCGACGCCTGTCCGATCCTTGCCGGACACAGCGGCTGGACCTGGACCCTGGAGGATCCCGAGGAGGCGCTCTCCGCGCTGGAGCAGTTGCATGCGCTTGGCGATGCCGTCGCCCTGCGATGGCCAGAGGGTAAGCGTATCGGTCTCACCTCCGAGCTGTCCCCGTCGAGCATGCGTGTCGGCGTGACCAAACAACGCGATTGGCTCGGGCTGGATGGCGAGCTGGATCTCGACGACGGGCGCGTGCTGAACATGCAGCAGCTCCTGGAGCTGGTCCAGGAGTCTCCGGGGCGTTTCGTGCGGCTCGGCGAGCGCGAGTTCATGGTGTTGAGTGACGCCTTGCGCCGTCGTTTGGAGAATCTCGCCGGGCTGACCGACAAGGACGGGCGCTTCCATCCGCTGGCGGCGGGCGTCATCGACGAAAACCTGGACGGGATGTCGGTCAAGAAGAACGCCCATTGGCAGGCGACCCTAAAACGACTGGCCGAGGTCCGGGACCTAGAGCCGAGCCTGCCCTCGACCCTCCAGGCCGAGCTGCGCGACTATCAGGTCGAGGGATTTCGCTGGCTGGCGCGTCTGGCCCACTGGGGCGCCGGCGCCTGTCTGGCCGACGACATGGGGCTTGGCAAGACGCTGCAGGCCCTGGCGCTGGTGCTCTCGCGCGCGACTGAGGGGCCGACCCTGGTGCTGGCGCCCATGTCGGTCTGCTCCAACTGGATCTCCGAGGCCCACCGTTTCGCGCCGACCCTGAACCCCAAGCGCTTCGGCGACGGCGACCGCGAGCAGATGTTGGAGTCGGCCGGTCCCTTCGATCTTATCGTCTGCAGCTACGGGTTGGTGCAGACCGAGGGCGAGCGGCTCGCCGGGCTGCGTTGGGCCACCATCGTCGCCGACGAGGCCCAGGTGTTCAAGAACGCCATGACCAAGCGTTCGCAGGCGATCATGAAGCTCGAGGCCGGATTCCGTCTGATCACCACAGGTACGCCGATCGAGAACCATCTGGGCGAACTCTGGAACCTGTTCCGGTTCATCAATCCAGGGCTGCTCGGCTCGCTCGAAACCTTCAACCGGCGTTTCGCTACCCCCATCGAGCAGCATCAGGATTCGGGTGCGCGCCAGCGGCTGCGTCAGCTGTTGCGTCCCTTCATCTTGCGCCGGCTCAAGAGCGAGGTGCTGACCGAGCTGCCGCCGCGCACCGAGATCGCTATCGAGCTGGAGCTGGGACAGGCCGAGGCCGCGCTCTACGAGGCGGTGCGTCGCGAGGCCATCGAGCGGCTCGAAACCGAGGAAGCCAATCCGGGGCAGAAGCGCATGCAGCTGCTTGCCGAGATCATGCGTTTGCGCCGGGTCTGCTGCCATCCCAAGCTGGTCCTGCCCGATAGCGAGCTGTCGAGCGCGAAGCTCGACGCCTTCGGCGAGATCCTCGACGACCTGCTCGACAACCGCCACAAGGCGCTGGTGTTCAGCCAGTTCGTCGACCATCTCTCCATCATTCGCGCCTATCTCGATGCGCGCGGGATCAGCTATCAGTACCTCGACGGCTCCACGCCCGAGAACAAGCGCAAGGCCGCCGTCGCTGCCTTTCAGGCCGGCGAGGGCGACCTCTTCCTCATCAGCCTTCGAGCCGGCGGCTCAGGTCTCAACCTGACCGCCGCCGACTACGTCATCCACATGGATCCCTGGTGGAACCCGGCGGTCGAGGACCAAGCCAGCGATCGCGCCCACCGCATCGGCCAGGAGCGTCCGGTGACCATCTACCGTCTGGTGACCAAGGGCACCATCGAGGAAAAGATCCTCGCCTTGCACGCCTCCAAGCGCGACCTTGCCGACGGACTGCTGGAGGGCACGGGGGACGGCGGTCGACTCAGCTATGATGAGATGCTGTCGCTGATTCGGGATCATGCGCTCTGATCCAGGATTGGATGCCTGATGGTTTAACTTGGCGATGCCCCCCGCCGCGGCTATAGTCCCCGCCCTTGAGCCCGATCAAGAGGTGGAGATGAGCGCGGACAGAGCGGCTAAGCCCGATGCGACGACCTGGAATCGCCATGAGGCGTTGTTCCTCGACCGACTGAAAACCTCGCTCGACCTGGAGGATTTCACCGAATACAACGCCCGGCGCGAGAGTCCGGGGAAGCGAATCTGGAGCCGAGCGCGGGTCTATCAGGGCGAGAAGCTCGACCGTGTGATGGTGAGTCAGTATTCGCTCAAACCTGGGCGTGTCGGCTTGGTGATCTTCGCCTTTCCACGGATCGAGTTCGACATCCCCGCCTTTCTGCTGCACGTCGGCGGTATGCCACCCGAGCGAACGTTGCTGACGCTGGATCTGGCACCCAGCTCCTCGGGGATGGATCTGAGCCCCTTCTGCTCCGTCGCCGAGCACCATCGGTCCGCGCTGGATCTTCCCGATACCCCGCTCGAATGGCTGAGTGCGGTCTCTTCTCCCTATATGCTGCACTGCGCCTTCAAGCCGCTCGATCCTGAGGGCTTTTTCGCCGCCTATCAGGCGGTTGTCGAGACCTGGGTGAAGAGCTACATCGAGCCGGTTGGGCGCGACTCAGATCCGGTCTCGGTCGAGTCGCGTCGCGAGACCATCCTGGAACTCAAGAAGGAGATCTTCCGCAACGACCCCGCCTTTCCGGTCTTTACCCGCGCCTTTGGCGAGACCATGTCCAACGTCTTGGCCGAGGCGGCCTTCGGCGGCGATCCGGGGCTCTCGATCGCCGAGGCGATCGAACCGCCGCCGCCGCCAGGAAGCTGGTTCAACAAAAAGCTCGGGATCGGCTGGAACGCCGATGCGCAGGATCGGGTTCACGAGGCGCCGGTGTTCATCCGTCCCATGATCCGCCGCATCATCGAGAAAGAGGCGTCGAAAGAGGGTATGTCACTGGTCACGGTCGATCTGGTCGTGCGCTGCGAAAAGAAATACCGAGGCGGCGTCGACGGGTGAAACGGGCGCCCGTCGCCCGGATGGAGCGGGAGCGCAATCCGGGGAATGCCGACGAGCTGCGGTCATTCTAGGTTTCGCTATGCTCCACCCAGGCTACGGGGCGTTGGTCGCGTTCTCAGGAATCTCCAGGCGTTTGGGCCAGGCGGTGATGATGGATTGGACCAGGGTCGCCAAGGGAATGGCGAAGAAGACGCCCCAGAATCCCCAGAGCCCGCCGAATACCAGGATGGCGACGATGATGGCGACCGGGTGTAGGTTGACGACCTCCGAGAAGAGCACCGGCACCAGCACGTTGCCGTCCAGCGCCTGGATGATGCCGTAGGCGAAGGTCAGCCAGGCGAATTCGCTCGACCAGCCCCATTGGAACCAGGCGACGATGAGGATCGGAAAGGTCACGACGGCGGCGCCGATGTAGGGGATGATGACCGAGAGCCCGACCAGTAGGGATAGCAACATGGCGTACTTGAGTCCGAAGGCCGAGAAGGTCGCGTAGCTCACCCCCCAGACGATCAGGATCTCCCACGCCTTGCCGCGCACATAGTTGGAGATCTGACGATCCACGTCCTTCCAGACGTCGCCCGCGATCCCGTGGTGCCGAGGCAGCCGATTGCGGAACCAGTCGAGAATCAACCCCTTGTCCTTCATGAAGAAGAAGACCAGTAAGGGCATCAGGATCAGATAGATCATGATGGTGATGACACCCACCACGCTCGACAGCGACCAGGACAGTACCTGCTGGCCGAAAGAGACCACCTCGGAGCGTAGCGAGGCGATGAGCTCGTCGAGCTGGGCCTGGGTGACCAGCTCGGGATAGCGCGCGGGTAGATCCATCAGGACCTGGGTCCCGTCCGAGATCATGTTGGGAAGCTGCTGGACCAGGTCGGTGATCTGGCGCGATACCAGCGGCATGACCCCTAGCAGCACCAGGGCCACGAACAGCAGAAAGAGGATGTAGACCAGCAGGACGCTCGGCAGCCGGGGTAGGCCGCGCCGTTCGAGCTGGACAACCAGCCCTTCGAGCAGATAGGCGATGACGATGCTCGCCAGGACCGGGGCGAGCATGTGTCCCATGGTCAGGACGACGGCAAAGACGAACAGGAGCAGCATCGCCAGGAAGACGATCTGCGGGTCAGCGAGATTGCGCTGCAACCAGTGTGAGACGATATTCATGGCGGCTGATGCTTGAGGCGTGTCGGTATAGGCCTTCAGGCCGAGAATTTGGAGCGGTATTCCTGGTAGTGACGGGCGAACAGCGCCTCCAGGTCGTCGATGACCTCGGTCGCGCCGCGACCCTGCAGCAGATGCGCGGACATGAGGGCCGATGTTTCGTTGAGTAGCCGCTCGCGCTCTAGCATATCGTAGCTCTGGGAGAGTCGCTTGATGGCGCCGATCACGGTTTCGTCGTCGGGCCGAGTCGTGGGTTTCGGCTCGCGCGGGACCGTTTCGGTCGGCTCGGTCCGGTCTCGCTGGACCAAGAACTCCGCAAAGGCGAGCAGGCTGTCCCGGTCTGAGGGCGAGAGTGCACGGAAGAGTTTGGAAAGGCGGCGTTCGTCGGCAGATCCGCGTTGCTGGGTCAACATGCTTCTGGGGTCCAGGCTGGCTGTGTTTCGGGCTCTGGCGTGGGTGTCGGACGGCGCGCTGCGCCGATCAGCGGTTCGCGCATTGGTCGCGGCAATAGTCGCGGGCGAATTCCAACAGTTCCTCCATCACGCGCAGTCGGAACTTCTGTTTCTGGTGAACGAATGAAAAGGGACGGTTGAGCGGTGGGTCGAGTCGCAGCGCCACCAGGGTGCCCAGCTTGATTTCCTTCCGAATGGTCGTTCCTGAGACCACCGAGACGCCCATTCCCGCCTCGACCGCGCCCTTGATCGCCTCCGGACTGCCGAGCTCCATCGCGATATTGAGCGTCGCGCTACAGTCATGCTGGATCTGCAGGTAATCGACGATCACCTCGCGCGTGCCGGAGCCCTCCTCGCGGCAGATGAAGGGGTACCGAAGCAGTTGAGTCAGATCGACCGTCTCCTGGTCGGCGAGCGGGTGCCCGGGCGGCGCGATGGCGAACAACTGATCCTGCTTGCAGACCTCGACCACCAGATTCTTGTTGCTCACCGGCGCCTCGACCAGGCCAAGGTCGATGGTGTTGTTCTCCACCATGGAGACGATCCCCTCGGTATTGGCGACCTTGAGGTGGATGACGATGTCCGGGTAGCGTTCCTTGAAGTCGCCCAGCAGTGGCGGCAGCATATATTCGGCGATGGTGGTGCTGGCCCCCATGGTCAGGGCGCCGCTGACCGCGCCGGTGATCTCGCGTACCGCGTTTTCCATCTCGGCATAGAGCTCGAAGATGCGTTCGGCGTAGGCGAAGACGGCGCGTCCGGCCTCAGTCAGGCTGATGCGGTTGTGTGTGCGATCGAACAGGCGGGTGTTGAAATGATCTTCCAGCTGGCGGACCTGGAAGGTCACGGCCGGCTGGGTCATGTGCAGTGTCTCGGCGGCCTTGGTGAAGCTCAGCAGCCGCGCGACCGTGTGAAATACCTGAAGTCTGCGATCGGCCATCCAAATACCACTCGAAATTCAGATACCCAAATAGAATCCGCTTATATCACAGCCAGGGCGATTCCAGATAGTTTCGGCTGCGGACGCGATCCGAGCGTGTGCGTTACGGGCCTGATGGATTCCGGATGCCTGTCACTTTTCACATACATGACAAAAAACCGCAACAAAGTATGGAATTGGCGGGAGGCTTCGCATACAGTGCTTCGCGGCCGAAAACCCTCACAAGGAGCGAGAGATGGCGATCTTCCAAGGCTTCACCACTGCCGCCAGGGAGGTCCGCGAGAGCCCAGTCTGATGTTGCGCTGCAGCAACCGGTCATGATGCTGCGGTGAGCGCATGGCGTTGAGGATGAGGGTGGTTTTCCGAGGCCGTGAGACCGGACCCATAACTCAATTATCCTTATCGAAGGAAACGCCTCATGCTCAACAACAGGATTACCTATTCCATCGCCTGCGTGCTCGCTGCGGGAGCGCTTGGCGCCCAAGAGTCGGCCAATGCGGCTGGATTCTTGCTGCCAGAGGCCTCGGTCGTCGGCTTGAGCACCGCGAACGCGGTGGTCGCCAACACCGAGGAAGTGGGTGCCATCGCCTACAACCCTGCCATCATGGCCTTTCAGGACGGCTCCAGCATCTCGGCCGGCACCATCCTCATCGGCCCCAGCTTCAGCGTCAAGACGGCGAGCGGCAATCATGACAGCCAGGGCGCCGATTGGCTGTCCTCGGCGCAGCTCCAGGCGGTGCTGCGGGTCAACGACCGCTGGAGCCTCGGCTTCGGCGTCACCGCGCCTTTCGGGCTTGAAACGCGCTGGGAGGACGGAACCTTTCCCGCCGTCAGCGGGACGCGCAGACTGCCCGTACCGCCGCAGCTCGATCCGGATGTCCCGCTCGGCCATCCGACCTCCAGCAAGCTGGAGATTCTGGATTTCTCTCCGACCGCGAGCTATCGCGTCAACGACCAATTCGCCGTTTCCGCCGGACTCGACGTCTATTGGGCGAAGAGTGCCCAGCTGAGTTCCACCGTTGGCAAGCTGAGCGGGGACGGTACCGGTGTTGGTTTCAACCTGAGCGCTATCTACCGCGAGGGTCCCTGGAGTCTGGGTGCCTCCTATCGTTCTGCGGCGACCGTGTCGCTCGATGGTGATTTCGAGCCCAAGAGCGCGACCCTGGTGGCGCTCAATCGCCTGTCTCGCGGACAGTCGGCCGAATTGGACGTCGATCTGCCTTGGCGCTTGCAGGTGGGCGCCCGCTACGCCTTCAATTCGCGTCTGGCCGTGGAGTTCGACATCACCCGCACCGGTTGGAGCGAGTTCAACGACCTGAAGGCGACGGCAAAGAACGCGGGGCAGGTGATCTTCAGCGACGCGAACGATTGGGACGACGCCAACGCCTATCGCATCGGCGCGACCTATCAGCTCAGCGACAAGACCCAGCTGCGTTTCGGGTATGCCTATGACGAAACCGGGCAGGGCGACAGCCACTTCAGCGCCCGCGTGCCGGACAACGATCGCCACCTCTTCAGCGTCGGCGTTGCCCAGTCGCTCGGCAACGGTTTCCAGCTTGAGGCCGGCTACATGTACGTGCTCGCCGATCAACGCAAGTACCGCAGCAGTACCCCCTATGCCGGCGTGGATCTGAATGGAACCACGGCGCTCAATGGCGACTATGAAATGGATGCTCACCTGATCGGTCTGGAGATCGTCAAGACCTTCTGATCGGCGATCGACATTCCCTTCTGTTCCCTCGGCTACGGGCGTGGCTCGTAGCCGGGGTGGAGCAGCACGAAACCCGGGAGTGCCTTCACTCCTGAGGTCCACGTACTTGCTTACCGGCGGCTTCGCGCCGCTAGAATGTCTGCTTTCCGATTCCGCTCCGGTCCCACGCCATGTTGATGGATTCTTTGCGGTTGGCCTTCAAGACGGTCTTCGTAGCGTCCCTGGTGGTCATCGCCTTTCTCGCCTTCGCCGAGTTCGATGAGTCGCCCGGCTTGAGCTACGACAAGGCCAACCATCTGCTTGCTTTCCTGGTGCTGGCCGGGCTGGCGGAGCTCGCCTGGCCCGCGCCGGCCTTGGTCGGGCTGCGGCTGGCTGGCTTGGTCCTCTTCGGCCTCGCGATCGAGCTGGTTCAGGCGGCACTGCCCTATCGCGAGGCATCCGGCTGGGATTTACTCGCCGACCTGCTGGGCCTCGCCCTCTATCTGATCCTTCGACGGCTGACCCGTCCGCTGGCGAGTCGTCTGTTCGGCTGACCCCTTCCATCTTGCGACGCGGGGAGGGGCTGCTTTCCCCGTTGCGATCCGTCCGTTAGACTCCGCGCCCATCTATAGGCCTTCGGCGTCCATGGCGGGATTGCAGATGAAACAGCCTCTCGGTGTCCTTTTCGCTACTTTTCTCTGTTTTGCGGCCTCCCTGGCGACCCTGTTCTCGGCAGGCGTACTGGCGGCAAGTTGCCAGTTGCCCGAGCATCCGCGGATCGGTCTGGTTCTGAGCGGTGGCGGGGCGAAGGGATCGGCCCATATCGGGGTGCTCAAGGTGCTGGAGGAGGAGCGGATCCCGATTCATGCCATTGCCGGCACCAGCATGGGGTCCCTGGTCGGAGGCGCCTATTCCGCCGGTCTGTCGGCGCAGGAGCTGGACCGCCGTGTGACCCAGGTCGACTGGAGCGATCTCTTCGACGACGATCCGCCGCGCAAGGATTGGCCCGAGCGTCGCAAGGAGTCCTCTGCCGTTGCGAAGTGGAACTTCTCGCTCGGTGTCCATGACGGTCAGGTACGCCTGCCCACGGGCGCCATCTCCGGGCAGAAGGTGCAGCTTTTCTTCAACGATCTGGTCAAGGGCGTGGAGACCACGTTCGATTTCGACCGTCTGCCAATCCCCTTTCGGGCCGTCGCCACCAATCTCGAAAACGGTGAGATGAAGGTCTTTGACCAAGGTCCTTTGCCGGTCGCCATGCGGGCGAGCATGGCGGTGCCCGGTGTGTTTGCGCCCATGGAATGGCAGGATCACATCTACGTGGATGGCGGGCTGGTGCGCAATCTGCCCGTGGACGTGGCCCGGTCCATGGGGGTCGATGTCATCATCGCGGTCAATCTCGGTTCCGGCTATCTGCCCCGCGACAAATTGGGCTCCATCTTCGGGGTCACGGGGCAGATGATCGCCATCCTGACCGAGCAGAACGTCAAGGTCTCGCTCGGCGAGCTGCGCAAGGGGTGCGATCTTCTGATCCTGCCCGATCTGGGCGACATCTCGTCGAGCGATTTCAATCGTGCCAAAGAGGCCATCGCGACCGGCGAGGTTGCGGCTTCCAAGGTCCGTCGCGAGCTGCGTCGATTCAGTCTGAGCAAGGCCGAGTACGCGGCCTGGAAGGCCGAGCGCTTCGGCCCTGGCGATCCGGTTCGGCGGGTCGGCGACGTTCGGATCGCGGGACTGACACGCGTCAATTCAGCGGTGTTCGATGAGCTGGTCGAGTCGCAAGAGCATCAGCCGCTCGAACGCGAGCAATTGGTCGATGACATTCAGTCGCTCTACGGGCGAGGCGACTTCGAGCGTATCAGCTACCGATTCCAACCGCAGCGTGACGGCTCGGACCTGCTGATCGTGGATGCCGTCGAGAAGGCTTGGGGGCCTGGATATATCGGATTAGGGCTCGGCTTCTCGAACGACAATCTGGGCGACAGCCGGTTCGGTTTACGCGCCACCTATGATCAAACCTGGATCAATCGATTGGGTGCCGAGTGGAGTAATGCCCTGACGGTCGGCAATGCGCCCAGACTCTACTCCGAGTTCTATCAGCCGTTGAGTCTCGACCGTGCGCTGTTCGTTGCGCCCTACGTCGATGTCGGCACGAGCCCGGAAAGCGTTTTCATCGGCGATCAGCGCGTTGCGCGCTACGATCTGACACGGCTGCGCCTCGGGGCGGACCTGGGCACGAACATCGCCGACATCGAGGCGCGGGTCGGCCTCTATTACGGCCAGTCTGAAATGAATTTGGATACCGGGTCGACCGAGCTACCGGAAGGGCGGAGCACCGATTCCGGTCTGCGTGCCAGGCTGCTCTATGACACGTTGGATAGCGTGGCCGCGCCGCGCTCCGGTTTGCGGGTCTCATTGGAAACCCTGAGTCCGCTCAAGGCGATGGGGGCGGATGTCGACTATACCCGGGCATTTCTCAAGGCAACGGCGGCGCACAGCTTCGGTGCCAATACCATGGCCGGAACCCTGAAGGCGGGAACCAGCTTCGGTGCCGAGATGCTCTATCAGGATCAGTTTCCGCTCGGAGGGTTCCTGCAGCTCTCCGGCTACGCCAACGACCAGTTTCGCGGCAACGACATGGCCTTCGCCGGGCTGGCCTTCTATCGCCAGATCGCCTCTCTGCCCCCGCCGCTCGGACGCGGACTCTATCTCGGCGCCTCGCTGGAGGCCGGGTGGGTCGACGACGGGGTCCTACAGAGCCAGAGCCAGAGGCGCGATGCCGACATCACCCTCAACGACGGGGAAACGCGCTATGGCGGAAGTTTCTTCTTCGGATCCGATACCTGGCTGGGGCCTGCCTATCTCGGAGTCGGGCTGTCCGGGGAGGGCGACAGCACCATCTATGTCCTGATCGGCAACCACTGATCGGAAGCGGGGCGCGCCGGTCTCAGCTCTTGCGCAGATAGCAGGCCTTGAGCATGAAGCTGCCGGCGTCGGTCTTGCAATCCACCTCGTGATCGCCGCCGACGAGCCGGATCTTCTTGATCTTGGTCCCGACCTTCAGCGTGGTCGAGCTGCCCTTGACCTTCAGATCCTTGATCAGGACCACCGAATCGCCGTCCGCCAGCAGGTTGCCGTTGGCGTCGCGCACCGCGCCGTCCGTCTCGGCGGCATCGGTCGTTTCGTCCGGGGACCATTCGTGGGCGCAGTCCGGGCAGACGTAGAGCGTGCCGTCGGAATAGGTGTTTTCGCTGGCGCAGAGCGGGCAGGGCGGAAAATCGGACATGGAATCATCCTGGTACGGGTTGGAAGGCGCAGCACGGTAGAGGTTCGACGCCGATTTGGCAACCGTGCGCCCCGTTTCGAGACCGAATCAGTGCTGTGCAGGCTCGGCGACCTTGATCATCACCGCGTTGCGCCGCAAGAACCAGGGCGTGAAGGACGGGGTGTAGCGGGCATCGTGGGGTACGCCGATCGGCGACCAGATAGTGGGCGTATTGCCGTAGCTCGAAATCCGGTTAGCTTTGGACCTGCGTGCAGTGAGGTTCTGCCACCGCCATCGCCAATGTCCCCAATGAGAGCAGCATGCCGACCACAGCCAATCGCCAAATCGGTCTTAGCCATATCCGCATTCCGCGCCGCCTGTGTGCTCGGATGTTTGTTTCCATTCCTCGACTCGGCGTATCGTTTGGAGACGCGTACCTCCGCTTCGTGTTTTTTGCTCCCATCTGATCGGCGTCCATCATGACCAATATCTTCCTCGGTGTTCAGCCTATCTTCGATCGCGAACGTCAAGTGGTCGCCTACGAGCTTCTGTTCCGTAGTAGCGGAACCGGAGGTTTCGAAGGCAGCGGCGTGGACGGAGATTGCGCGACCTCTCAGGTGATTCTCAATGCCTTCGCCGACATTGGCGTCGATCAGCTTGGGCGCGATAAGCAGCTCTACATCAACCTCACGGCGGGGATGTTGGCGAGCGATGTCATTCAGACCCTGCCGCCCGACCGTGTGGTGCTGGAGATTCTCGAAAGCGTGCAGGTGACCCCCGAATTGATCGAGTCCGTCCAGCGCTTGGTTGACAAGGGATTCACGATTGCGCTTGACGATTTCATGTTCCAGTCGAGCTGGGAGCCGCTGCTTCGAATCTGTCACATCGTCAAGCTCGATGTGCTGGGGGACGACGAGGACGCGATGCGCGTCAAGTACGAGTCCGTTGCCAGGCGCGGCGGTCTCAAGTTGCTGGCCGAGAAGGTTGAGAACCGCATCCAGTTCGTTCAGTGTCTCAACATGGGGTTCGATCTGTTCCAGGGCTATTACCTGGCCCGGCCGCGCGTCATGGAGGGGAAAAGACCGCCGGCCGACAAGATTCGCGTGATGCGGCTCCTAGCCGAGTTGCAGGACAACGATCTCAGCCTGCAGGAGGTGGAGCGTCTCATCGCCCAGGATGTTGCGCTCAGCTACCGACTGCTGCGTTTCCTCAGCGGCGCGTCGATCTCGCAGGGACGCACCATTCACAACCTGATGCAGGCGATTTCCCTGGTTGGATTGCGGACCATCCGTCAATGGGCGGCCCTCGTGGCCCTGGGAACGCTGACGACCCAGACCCCCTATTCCATCACCCGATCCCTGGCCTATGCCCGTTTTTGTCAGATCGTCGGAGAGCGCAACCTGCCGCGCGAGAAGGACGCCCTGTTCACTGTGGGGCTCTTCTCCAACCTTGACGAGATTTTAGAGGTTCCGCTCGGCGAGGCGCTCGCCTCGCTGCCACTGGATGAGGCCATTAAGGCTGCGATCCTGTCGCATGAGGGATTGCTGGGCCAGGTGCTGGCAAGCGCCGCGCGCTTCGAGGGTTGGGATGCGTCCGGTCCGATACTGCCCACACTGGGCTTGAGCGGTGAGGTGCTCTCCACCTACTTCCTAGAGGCGTTCGCCTGGGCTCAGGGCGTTCAGGCTCAATTGGCGGCACCCCTGTCGAAGGCATGACGGGGCGATGGCGTTCCGTTCCCGCATATCTCGGCGACACATTCCTGTGCCGCCGAATCGTGCGTTTCACGCATGCTTGACACGAAGCGCTGTTCGATGGGGCTGGTGCCATGCGCGTTCGAGCGGTACCTGAATAGGTGGTCGTGGCTCAGGCGGAGATGTTCAGTGCGAGCTTGGGGTTGTCGATGACCTTCTGAAGCCCGAGCCCCTTCTCGGCATTGATCAAAATCGGACCCGTGATATTGGCGTGCAGTCCGGGGTTGTCCGGAGACGGCGTTTCCGGCTTCCACACGATCAGCAGCACCAGGATCTGCTCCGGGTGCTCCGCTTGCAGCAAGGCCTCTTCCTCATCGGTCAGTTGCAGCTCGTAGTTCAACGAATAGAGGGTCGGTTCGACCAGGGTGAAGATGGCGTCGGGAGATGTGCAAGACTGCAACCGATAGACTCGACCCGCCTCGATGTCCGAGTAAGTGAGTCGATACTGAGTGTGGTCCTCGAATCCCGGGATCCCATTGGGAAAGGTCAATTCCTCGGGTGCTTCGGCGGCAATGCGTTCTTCATCGGCCATGATGCATTCCTTTTCAGTGAGTTGGGGTGCGCCCGCGGACGTTCGCACAGACGGAAGTGGTGGGCAAGGGGCGTCTTTGCTCCGTGGGCGCTTAGCGTGGCAAGTTGCCGCCGGCAACGGGCGTCTCGTGTATGCGTTCCTTGATGATAGTGCTGGATACGCCTCGCGTGTAGGGCAGCCAGACGCAGCGGATCCCCCTCGCGGCCAATGCGGGTTCCAGATCGCGCCATCGTGGCGAGCCTGCCCACTCCTCGCTGACGAACATAACCTGCACGCCCCAGGCCGCGATCCAGTCGGCGGCGGGCGTGGTGTCCGCGAGTGCGCCATCGAACAGGTCGGCCTCATCGACGCATGCCAGGCCGCGAATCAATTCGAGGCGCTCCCCGCCCGGAATGACCGGCGTTGCCGCCTTGCTGTGCCAGGCCGTCGCTGCCGTCGCGATCCCTACCTTGAGCCGATCGCAACGCGATCTGGCTGTTTGCAGGAATCGCAGATGACCGACGTGCAGCAGGTCGTAGACGCCAATGGTGCCGCCGACCAGGCTGTACGTTGAAGCTCCCGGCAAGACGCTACAGATGAACAGATGAACAGATGAACAGATGAACAGATGAACAGATGAACAGATGAGGTAGAGCTTGACCAACAGATGTCAGGGCTCTACCGTGCGCCGGAAGGGTTGTGCAGAACCACTCCAGATCGCTGTCAAAAAATCTGAGCCCCACAGGCGCTGGCCTAGCACCCCCTCAGACTGTCGAATCCTCAACCTAGTATTCAGGAACGAATCGGTGACCCTCGGCGTTTGAACCACAGAGGTTGCTGCGGTGACTCCTGCTTCGACCGCCTCTGCAGATGATGCCTAGAACTCCCGCGATTGCGATCGTCGAAGACGACGAAGACCTGCGATTCAATGTCGAACTCTATCTGCGAAACCTCGGCTATCAGATCTGGGGAGTGGGATCCGCCGAGGCATTTTATCGGCAACTGGTCACGCAGCCCGTGAATCTGGTGATCGTGGATATAGGGTTGCCCGGCGAAGACGGCTTCCAGCTGACGGAATATCTCGCCAGTGCAAGGCGTTACGGCTTGGTGATCGTGACAGGACGAACGGCCGTCGAGGATCGTGTCCGCGGGCTCACGCTGGGCGCCGATATCTATCTCACCAAACCCGTCGAACTCGCCGAGCTCGAGGCCAGCATCCGCGCCGTACTGCGGCGGCTGAAACCGGAACTCGAGGTTCGACGCAACGATCGTTCGTTGCCGCCATGGAGCCTGAATCTACAGGGCTGCCAGCTGAGATCCCCCAGCGGTTCCAGCGTCGAGCTCACGGCGCGCGAAACCGAATTGCTCGCCTATCTCATGCAGCGTCCCGGCGAGGTCATCGACAAGAGCGAATTGCTGCTCGAATTGACGGGTTCGATCAATCTCGAGGACTTTCATCGCATCGAGTCGATGCTCTACCGCATGCGCAAAAAGGTCGAAAAATGCTTGGGATGCAGCCTCCCAGTCCGATCTGTGTTCGGCCGCGGTCTCTCCTTCATCGGGACCGTGTCGATCCAAACCCACTGAATCATCGAGCCCGTCCGGGCAGTGGCAACCCCCTTGTTCGAAAACACCGATTCGATGCCTTGGATGCCCACTGCGTCCACGTGGGCATGGGCTTTTTTACTCATCGTGAAGAATTGTGAAAATTTGCGAATGGCGGAAAGCCGGCAGCCCGATCATGATTTCAGCTGGCCCCCGACGATGCCCCAATGCGCCTTGCGCCGATACAGCCACAGTGCACACCGAGACTGATCGACAAGCCAAGGCCCTCTTGGCCGCAGGCAGCCAAGCCCGCCGAGGTGGTGATATCACCACCGCGATCGGACATTTTCGCGCAGCCCTGGAACTGCAGCCGGATCGACTCGCGCCCTATAACAATCTCGCAAACGCCCTTCAGGAGACAGGCGATCTCGAAGGCGCCCTGGCGCTCTATCGCAAGGCGCTGGAGCTGGCGCCCGATCACGCCGTGCTCCACTGCAATCTCGGCGGACTGTGGCAACTCAAGGGCGACTCGACTCGTGCGCTCGCCGCCTACCGGCATGCCATCGCCCTGCAGCCGGACCTCTATCTCGGCCACTACAACCTCGCCAAGATTCTAACGGCCGAGGACCGGTTTGGCTCGGCGGAAGCCGCCTATCGCGAGGCCCTGCGCCTGAAGCCCGATCAGGCCGGGATCCACCTCGACTGCGGCCAGCTCTACCACCGCTACGGCTTCGTGCCTAAGGCGATTGAACGCTACCGCGCGGCCTTGCGCCTGGCGCCCTCGGCACGAGCCTACAACGCCCTGGGGGCAGCGCTGCAAGATTGGGGCAACGTGCGTCTCGCCCGCGCGAGCTACCGCCGTGCGCTGAAACTCGAGCCGGGATTCGAACTGCCCAAGTACAACCTGGCCCAGCTGCACGACAACCAAGGCGAGCTGCAGGCGGCGCGCATCTATTACGAACAGGCGCTGGCGTCCACCCCGGAGAACATCAAGCTGCGCTACCACCTCGAAATGGTGCGCCGCAAGCAGGCCGACTGGAGCGATGCCGAAACGCGCCTGGAAACACTCTCGGTGGCCACCGAGCGCTATCTGGAGCGGGACGGCGACGACGAGGGGCCGCCATTGCTCGGCGCGCTCGCCTTCGCGCTGCCTCCGTCCCGGTATCGGGCGCTGGCGGAGCGGATATCGGCCCAGCTGAGCCGGCAAGCGCGGGCCCTGGCGGACCCATTCGAGGCGCCACCCGAGCCGGGACCGGACCCCTTGCGGATCGGCTATCTCTCGCCCGATTTCCGCTGCCATGCCGTCGGTACCCTCATCGCCGGACTCTTCGAGCATCATCGGCGGTCGGATGTCGAGATCCATGCCTATAGCCTGACCCCGGTGCGTGACGAGTGGACCGAGCGCGTGCGTGCCGGCTGCGACCATTTTTCCGATGTTTCGCTCAAATCGCCGCTGGAGATCGCCCGCCGCATCCATGGCGACGGGATCCACATCCTGGTGGATCTGGCCGGGTACACGACCCATTCGCGGCCCCTGGTGCTGGCCCTGCGGCCCGCGCCGGTGCAGATCCAGTTTCTGGGCTATCCGGGCACCCTGGGGGCCGACTACGTCACCCACATCATCGCCGACCGCCACCTCATCCCTCCCGAGCACGAGCCGTTTTATCGCGAGCGGATCGTCCGACTGCCCAACGCTTGGGCAAGCGCCCCCCCGTCCGTCGCCGAGCCGGCCGGGGACCGGGCGGCCTGCGGATTGCCCGAGTCCGCTATGGTCTACTGCTGCCTGAACGGGATCTACAAGATCGAGTCTGGGGTGTTCGCCCTGTGGATGCGCATCCTCGAGCGGGTGCCCGAGAGCGTGCTCTGGCTGCTGGACGGCGGCGAGAGCGGCAGCAACGCCCGGCTGAGAGAGGCCGCGCGGACGGCCGGGATCGATCCGGACCGTCTGATCTTCGCCCCCAAGCGTGCGCATGCCGAGTATCTGGCGCATTACCGGCTCGCCGATCTCTTTCTCGACACCCTGGTCTACAACGCCGGGGCCACCGCCGTCGGCGCCCTGGCCGCCGGCCTGCCGGTGCTCACCTGTCCCGGCGGTCACTATGCCGCGCGCATGGGGGCGAGCCTGAGCCATGCCGTCGGACTCCCGGAGCTGGTCTGCGCCTCGCCCGAGGACTATGTCGAGCAGGCGGTCGCCCTCGGGCGCGACCCGACGCGCCGGGCCGAGCTCAAGCGCCGTCTGGCCGCGCAGCTGGACAGCGCGCCCCTGTTCGATCCGGGCGCATTCGTCGCCGAACTGGAGGCGGCCTATCGCCGACTCTGGGAAGAATACCTTTTCACCACCGCTGGACATTCGGGGGCCGTAGACGCATGAGCGCACCCAGACTCGAAATCCAGACCTCCCCCGGTCTCTGGAACTGGCTCGCCGAACACAACGTCAGCCTTGCGCTGACCACCTATCAGAGCAACCGCCTGATCCTCATCGGTCGCAGCGCCGAAGGCGAGCGCCTGGCGCTACAAGAGCGGCTGTTCGACAAGCCGATGGGATTGTGCCTGCATGAAGACCGCCTCACGCTGAGCACCCGCTACCAACTCTGGGAACTGGCCAACCGGCTGCCCCCGGGCCATACCCATGAAGGCGGAGACCGGCTCTATGTGCCCAGTCGGAGCTGGATCACCGGCGATCTGAACGTCCATGAACTGGCCATCGACCGCAATGGGCGGCTGCTGTTCGTCAACACCGATTTCAGCTGCCTGGCCACGCTGGACCCCGAGCACAGCTTCGCGCCGCTCTGGCGGCCGCCGTTCATCAAGACATTGGTCGCCGAAGACCGCTGCCATCTCAACGGCCTGGCGTTGCAGGATGGCGTACCGACCTGGATGAGCGCCTGCAGCCGCACCGATACCGCCGCCGGGTGGCGCCATCACCGCCACGACGGCGGTATCGTGCTGAATATTCCGGAGAACGCCATCGTCGCCACCGGGCTGTCGATGCCCCACTCGCCGCGCTGGTATCGCGAGCGGCTCTGGCTGCTGAACTCCGGCAGCGGCGAGCTCGGCTATCTCGACGGCGAGCGTTTCGTGCCGGTCGCCTATGGCCCCGGCTTCGCGCGCGGGCTGGACTTCGTCGGCGATTTTGCCCTGATCGGCCTGTCGCAGTTGCGTTCGGCGAGCTTCGGCGGTCTGGCACTGGAGCGGCGTCTGGCCGCCGATGGCAGACAGGCCCAATGCGGGCTCCTGGTGGTCGACCTCAACACCGGCGCGGTCGTGCACTGGTTGCGCTTCGCGACCCTCATCGAAGAACTGTTCGACCTGATCGTGCTGCCCGGGATACGCCAGCCGCGCGCCCTGGGCCTGCAGGACGACGCCATCGAGCGCCTGGTCAGCTTCCCCGGCAGCGACGGTCTGGTCATCACCAAGCCCACCGCCGCACGCCCGGCACGCGGACCGGCCGCTCCGGTGGCGGGATTGCCGCGCCTCGATCCGAACACCGTCAAATATCAGCGCGTCTATCACCTCACACCGGAAAACCTCAAACGCTACGACGCACTGACCACGCCCCGCCTGAGCCAGCGCTGGGCCAGCCAACCCCAGCGCGGCGAGCTGATCGGCCTCTCGGCCGCGCTCGACGGGACCATGATCGGTTTCGCCGTGGCCGAGCAGTGGCAAACACCCGACGGCGAGCTCCGCGCCGAACTGCTCTCGCTCCACGTCAGCTCCATCTATCGCCGCCTCGGAATCGCCGAGCGCCTGCGTCATGAACTGCAACGGGTCACCGCAGCGCCGCTTGCGCTAAGCCCGCCACCCGACGATCAACCCAGTCCTGAGGAAATCGCGCCATGAGTAGCCCGACTATCCAGATCACCCCTAGCAACGGCAAGATCAGTGTCACCGAGGGTGGCGCGACCGGCAGCTACACCCTGGTGCTCGACACCGTGCCCACGTCCGATGTCATCATCACCCTCGACACCACCAACGATCAGGTCTCGGTCGATACGCCCACGCTGACCTTCACCAACGCCAACTGGAACACCCCGCAGACCGTCACCGTCAGCGCCGTCGACGACACGGTCGGCGAAGGCCCGCACTTCGGCGTCATCGCACACAGCGTCACCAGCGCGGACGCGGCTTACAATGGACTGAACATCGATCCCGTCTCGATCCAGATCGCCGACGACGATCTGCCGAGTGGCGACCCGACCTTCCAGCCCCCGCTGACCAATCCCTTCGAACTGAGCGATGTGGGCTCCTATGCCAGCCCGACCTTGGCCGACCTCGACGCCGACGGCGATCTCGATGTCCTGGTCGGCGCAGGTGATGGCACCCTCTACTATTTCGAGAACACCGGCACTGCCAGCTCCGCAGCCTTCGCCAGCGCCCAGACCAACCCCTTCAGCTTCAGCGACGTGGGCTTCAATCCCGCCCCGACCTTCGCCGACCTCGACGGCGACGGCGATCTCGATGCCCTGGTCGGCGAATACCGGGGCAGCACCTCCCACCTCAACTACTTCGAGAACACCGGCAGCGCCAGCTCGGCGGCCTTCGCCAGCGCCCAGAGCGATCCCTTCGGCCTGACCAATGTTGGCGCTCCCACTCCGACCTTGGCCGACCTCGACGACGACGGCGATCTCGATGCCCTGGTCGGCGATCTCCATGGCCACCTCAACTACTTCGAGAACACCGGCAGCCCCAGCAGCGCCGCCTTCGCCAGCGCCCAGAAGTATCTCTTCGGCCTGACCAGTGTTGACGACTCTGCCACTCCGATCTTTGCCGACCTCGACGGCGACGGCGATCTCGATGTCCTGGTCGGCGAACGTCGCGGCGAGCTCAAATACTTCGAGAACACCGGCAGCGCCAGCTCCGCAGCCTTCGCCAGCGTCCAGGAAAACCCCTTCGGCCTCAGCGACGTGGGCAGCCGTTCCGACCCGACCTTTGCCGACCTCGACGGCGACGGCGATCTCGATGCGCTCATCGGTAACAAAGATGGCAACATCCTGGTCTTCCTCAACGCCCCCCCGCCGGGGGTGACACTGACCCCCAGTGGCGGTTCCACGCGCGTCACCGAAGGCGGCGCGACCGACAGCTACACCTTGGTGCTCGACAGCCAGCCCACGGCCGATGTCGTCATCACCCTCGACACCACCAACGACCAAGTCTCGGTCGATACGCCCACGCTGACCTTCACCAACGCCAACTGGGACAAACCGCAGACCGTCACCGTCACCGCCGTCGACGACTCCGTCGGCGAAGGGCCGCACTTCGGCGTCATCGCCCACAGCGTCAGCAGCACGGACACGGCTTACGATGGCCTGACCATCGATCGCGTCTCGATCCAGATCGCCGACGACGATCTGCCGAGCGGCGATCCGACCTTCCAGCCCCCGCTGACCAATCCCTTCGGCCTCAGCGCTGTGAAGAACCTCGCCACCCCGACCTTCGCCGACCTCGACGCCGACGGCGATCTCGATGCCCTGGTCGGCGAATACGATGGCACCCTCAACTACTTCGAGAACACCGGCAACGCCAGCAGCGCCGCCTTCGCCAGTGCCCAGACCGATCCCTTCGGATTGAGCGATGTGGGTTCCAGCGCCAGGCCGACCTTGGCCGACCTCGACGGCGACGGCGATCTCGATGCGCTCATCGGTAATTACGATGGCCACAACCTCTATTTCGAGAACACCGGCAGCACGAGCAGCGCCGCCTTCGCCAGTGCCCAGACCGATCCCTTCGGATTGAGCGATGTGGGTTCCAGAGCTTCTCCGACCTTGGCCGACCTCGACGGCGACGGCGATCTCGATGCGCTCATCGGTAATAACTATGGCCACAGCCTCTACTTCGAGAACACCGGCAACGCCAGCAGCGCCGCCTTCGCCAACGCCCAGACCGATCCCTTCGGACTGAGCGACGTGGGTTCCTACGCCACCCCGACCTTGGCCGACCTCGACGGCGACGGCGATCTCGATGCGCTCATCGGTAATAAAGATGGCAACAGCCTCTACTTCGAGAACACCGGCAGCACCAGCAGCGCGGCCTTCGCTACCAGCGCCCAGACCGATCCCTTCGAACTGAGCTATGCGGGTCACGTCGCCACTCCGACCTTGGCCGACCTCGACGGTGACGGCGATCTCGATGCGCTCATCGGTGAGTTCTCTGGCAACACCTTCTACTTCGAGAATGGCCCATCCAACAGCGCCCCGAGCATCACTTCCGCGACCTACGACTCCAGTACCAATGTCCTCTCGGTGATCGCCGCCGACATCACCAGCGGTGACACCATTGACGTCTCCAAACTCACCCTCACCGGCGAGGGCGGCCAGACATATACGCTGACCTCCGACAACGTCACCGCCAGCAGCGACACCGCCTTCTCGGT
>NZ_AFWT01000005.1 GCF_000224065.1 Thiorhodococcus drewsii AZ1 | reverse complement strand
ACCGCGCTTCCTGGCCGAGTTTTGCTATCGCTTCAATCGCCGATTTGATCTGGCCTCCATGCTCCCGCGCCTTGGATGGGCTGCCGTGCGAACTCCACCGATGCCACACCGTCTCCTGAAAATGGCTGAGGCATGTTAATAATCAGGAGCGGGCAAGCAAGGTCGAATCGAGCAAGCAGAGCGCACCCGAAGCCCAGACGGCACCGAGATAAGCGCATGAGGTATTGAGAGGATGATGAATGGGAACAGGCGTCTTTAGGGGGGAGGCCAGACGCATCCGTGCGCGAGGCTTAAATATGGTGGCTACGCCCTGACTCGAACAGGGGACCCTCGCATTATGAGTGCGATGCTCTAACCAACTGAGCTACGTAGCCAGAAGAGCTGCAAATTATATGACCGAACCCGGATCAGGGCAAGCGGAAAATCTGCACTCAGCGGAGCGCTCCAGACGATATGCTGACGAGCGCATCCGAGAGCTACACAAGAGCGCTCAATGACGCTATAATCCGCCCTCACGCCTTAGCCGGGGTGGCGAAATTGGTAGACGCATCAGACTCAAAATCTGACGGTGGTGACACCGTGCCGGTTCGAGTCCGGCCCTCGGTACCATGACTTAAAGGGGTGAGATGGAAACATCTCACCCCTTTTTTCGTTTCACGCCCCCCACCGCTCGATGCGCTCGACCCCACTCCCCTCTCGCACCGATGCACGCCAAAGCAGATAGGCGGCAAGGGCGAAACATCCCGTGCCCGCAGCGGTCAGCGACTGCTCGATCCAATGCATTGCCATCGTCTTTGCGGCCGTCATCGCGATCGGCTGAAGCGCGAAGATCATGCCCAGATTGATCCCAAAAAGTAGCGCGATCGATCCGCGACGCAGATGCAAGCCCGCCCAGATGAGCTGAGCACTGAGAGCGAGATTGCTTAGACTCGCGAGGATCAGCAACGGCAAGAACCAGCCGCGCGGAATATCCCACAGCCATTGTCTCAATGCTGAGACAGTGAAGGCCATAAGAATCAGCGAGACGGCCAGACGCCACCCGCCAAGCGAGCGACGCCCGCGCAGCTGACGCGAAGCGGCCCAGACCGCAACGGCCAGCAGGGCAAAACCTGGTGCCATCAAGGGGAACAGGGCTGCGGCCAACCAGGTAACATCCACTCCGGAGAGGGCGGCAATGAGCTTCCAGAGCGCCTTCGACAACCCACCGAAAAACACCAGCACCCCGCCGAGCAGGGCCAACGGATAGCCATCGAACACCCTGTCCCGAACGAACAAGAACAGGAACCAGAGCGCCGCACCGGTCAGAACGACTGGCAGGAAGTTGTATAGGGCAAGGTCAACCGGGAAATCAAGCACGCGTACCGAGCCCAGGGAACTCAGAGCTCAACGAGATCGGCAATCGATTTGTAGAAAAATTCCAACCAGCGATCCACATCAGGGAAATCCATCGACATCGGGCGCTGTCCTTGCGTATCGCGGATGCAACTAAAGACCGGCAAACCATCCGACTTGAGCGTGACCTCGAAATGCAGATATCCATAGGGGACGATCAGCTTGAGGCCGTAGGGCGCATCCTCCGGGCCCAGCATCCCGGCCAAAAGCACCGACACTCGATCGTCGCGGCGATGGTAGTCGGTCGGCCAGATCTGCTTCAGGACCGAAATGCGGACGAACTCCTTCTCAACGTCCCGAAAGGCACGAATGAGGGGTGCAGCGAGCTGGGCACAGGATTCGTGTGTCTTACGCACCTTTGACTGCGAGTCTTGCGCGCTCAGGGCGCTTTCTTGCGCAAGTTCGCGCAACTTTTCAAGCGTTCGATTCATAATCACTTACCGAAAACCGAATGGACGTCACTAAGCCGGCCATCAACGCGCTCCCCCGCAACCAGCACATGGGATGGTCAAGGCATGCGGCCCGAATCCAACTCGAACATCGGCAGGCTTTCCGGCCCCGCCTCATGCAGGGACGGATTCAGCAGACGCACGTCGAGCGTGGGCTTGACCTTCAAGGAGAGCAACGAGGGATCGAGATACTTCTTCAGCAGCCGCCGAGACTGACGGTTAAAACGCATTCCTCGCAGCGACTGGACCTGACGCAAAGCATCCCGCGTTGGAGCGGTTCCACCGTGACGCCGGTAATTCCGGATCACCGCCTCGGTGTAATTGAGCGTCTCCAGATAGGTCACCCGACTGTTGGTGCGATCAACCACGCCCTCGCCCGCGTTGTAGGCCATGATCACACGACCATAGTCATTTTTATATTTGCTCAACAAACGTTTCAGATGCCGCGTACCCGTGCGCAGGTTGACTTCCGGATCGAACAGCGCGGCCGGCGAGTGCACACCATAGTCGGCGGCCGTCGCCGGCATCAGCTGCATGAGACCGATCGCCCCCGCCCGAGAAACGGCATAGGCATTATAGTTGGATTCTGCGGCCACCACTGCCCGAACCAAGGCCGTTTCCACCTTATATCGCTTAGCGACTTTCGAAATCAGATCATCGACACGCGCCCGACTGGGCCGAGGCTGACTCGGAGGCTTGAGCATGGCGGGAGCGGATTCAGCGGCGGGCGTCTCCGCCCCCTTCCCCTCCGACGCGCCAACGGCGAGCCCTCCCCAGGCGAGCAGAAGAAGCGCCAGCCAGATGAGGAGCCTGGTCGACGGAGAGGATCTGATCATGCGGTAAGCGTCCATTGTGTTGCCCTTACGTGCCTCGGGACGACTAAAGTCGTCACGGAGAGCTTTGCATCTGACGATAGTCTCCAACACAATTCAAGCGATGAACGCCAAAACACGCCAGATCATCTTCGAGCGATTCCGCACCGCCAACCCATCCCCGAAAACCGAACTGATCTATCACAGCGATTTCGAGCTGCTGATCGCCGTGATCCTGTCGGCTCAGGCAACCGATCGTAGCGTCAATCAGGCCACCGCCACGCTCTTTTCGGTCGCCAACACCCCGGCAGACATGCTCAAACTCGGCACAGAGGGTCTCAAGCAACACATACGCACCATCGGGCTGTACAACGCCAAGACGAAGAACATCCTAGAAACCTGCAACCGCCTCATCTCCGAATACGGCGGCCAGGTCCCGAGAGAGCGAAAGGCGCTGGAGTCGCTACCAGGCGTCGGACGCAAAACGGCCAACGTGGTCCTGAACACGGCGTTCGGCGAACCGACCATGGCGGTCGACACCCATATCTTCCGCGTCGCCAACCGGACTCGGATCGCAGAAGGCAAGACACCGCTCGCGGTCGAGCAACAACTGCTACGCCATGTCCCCAAGAACTACCTGATGAATGCCCATCATTGGCTCATCCTTCACGGACGCTATGTCTGTACCGCGCGCAAACCGCACTGCCCCCGATGCCTCATCGCCGATCTGTGCGAGTTCAACGACAAAACAACCGACAGCCCGACCACCATTTAACACCGGAATCCACACCATGCTCGCCGCCGACAGAGAGACACACAGACGGATCTTCATCCGGGCCTGGAGCAAGGCCAAACAATCCGAACCCTTGGAACCGCTCGAACGACAAATCGTCGAGATCCTCCAGCAGCACCCGGAGTACCAGGGATTGCTCGAAACCCCCGACGCCTCAATCGACGCGGATTTCCCGCCGCATCAGGGACGGACGAACCCCTTCCTCCATCTCGGACTGCACCTCGCAATCCAAGAACAGGTCGGCATCGACCAACCAACCGGCATCCGCCAGCGTTATCTCGAACTGGCGCAACGGTTTGGCGACGCACACCAGGCCGAGCACCGGATGATGGAATGCCTGACCGAATCCTTGTGGAAGCTCCAGCACGACCAACGCCCGTTCGACGAGCAAGCCTATCTCGCCTGCATCGATGCCCCCGCACACCGCTGAGCACCTCTCGCCCACATTCGTGTGAACAGGCTGTTACACTCAACCTCAGCGGCAAGCGCCTCGCCCCGAATCCGAGCCCTGTCCGCAAGCCGATCAGGACGGGGCGCCGCCGTCACGCCCTGCGACGCAGGAGCCAGCCACAACCCAATGAGGAAGATGACACATGCCGACTTGGATACTGGTTGCCGATAACAGCCGCGCCCGGGTCTTCGCCGCCGAAAAGGCGGTCGGTCCCATCCAAGAGATCAATACGCTGGCGTTTCCCGAAGGGAGATTGCACGAGGGAGACCTGATCAGTGACAAAGGAGGACGTAGCCACACGCCATCGGGAGCACATTCGATCAACGAAGACGGCATCCACAAGCAGGACAATGCCGAACGTTTCGCCGGTCTCATCTGCGATGATCTTGAGGCCGCTCGTAATCAGGGCCTATTCAGCAAGCTCTATATCCTTGCCTCGCCCGGATTGCTCGGATTGCTTCGCAAGCGTCAATCACCCCCACTAAGACAGATGGTCGCGGGAGAGATCGACAAGAATCTCACCGCTCAGCCCCCAGAAACGATTCGTCGACATCTGCCCGATTTCCTCTGAAGCAGCACGGACCGCTCCGCCACTGACCGAGCGCGCAGGGATGCGCCACAACAGCAGCTCCCAACCATCGCCCACGAAGACACCCCGCCTTGTAGCTCAACCCGAGAGTACGCGCGTCCCCGGCTTCGGATCCCAGCGAGAAAGACCTATGTTAATCTAGCAACCTATTGATAGTAGCAAGAGTCGAGGCGCATGGGCACGAGAGAGTACGACACAATCGTCATTGGAACGGGACCGGGCGGCGAAGGCGCAGCAATGAAGCTTGCGAAAGCCGGGCAGCGTGTCGCGGTGATCGAGGCCCATGATGCCGTTGGCGGCGGTTGCACCCATTGGGGCACCATTCCGAGCAAGGCATTACGGCATTCGATCCAGATGCTCGCGGACTATCGACGCAATCCACTCTTCCAGCACACCCAGCACCAGATCGAGGTCGAGCTTCCGGATCTGCTCAGGGCGGCCGACGGGGTCATCAGCACCCAGATCCGTACCCGCTTTCGCCACTACCGCCGCAACCGCGTGGACGTCATCTTCGGTCGCGCCAGATTCCTGAGCCCGGAGAGCATCGAGATCGAAGGCACCAGCGGTCTGACCGAGCGACTGCGCGCGCGCTATTTCGTCATCGCGACCGGATCGCGCCCCTATCATCCGCCCGGCCTGGACTTCGATCATCCGCGAATCCGCGACAGTGACTCCATCCTATCGCTGCAGAATACGCCCAAGTCGTTGACCATCTATGGTGCCGGCGTAATCGGGTGCGAATACGCTTCCATCCTGAGTTCGCTCGACGTCAAGGTGAACCTGGTCAACAACCGCGACCGGCTGCTGTCCCACCTGGATGACGAGATCACCGACGCATTGAGCTATCACTTGCGCCAGCAAGGCGTCGTCATCCGCAACGACGAGACCTACGATCGCATCGAAGCCGATTCTGACGGGGTTGTGCTCCATTGCCGATCGGGCAAGAAGTTCAAGACCGAGGTTCTGTTGTGGGCCAATGGCCGCACCGGAAACACCCTGGACATGGGCCTGGAAGAGATCGGACTCACCCCCAATCAGCGCGGCCAGCTAGAAATCAACGCCAGCTACCAGACCGCCCATCCGCACATCTATGCGGTCGGCGACGTCGTCGGCGCCCCCTCGCTCGCCAGCGCCAGCTACGATCAGGGACGTTTCGTCGGTGCCCACATTGCCAACGGCAATTGCGATTGGTCGCTGATCGAGGAGTTCCCCACTGGCATCTATACGGTCCCCGAAATCAGCTCCATCGGCCGTACCGAGCGAGAACTCACCGCCGCCCAGATCCCCTACGAGGTCGCTCAGGCCGACTTCAAGAGCATCGCCCGCGCCCAGATCACGGGGCATACGGTCGGCATGCTCAAGCTGCTCTTCCATCGCGAGACGCTCGAAATTCTCGGCATCCACTGCTTCGGAGAGCAGGCCGCCGAGATCGTACACATCGGGCAGGCGATCATGTCTCAGCCCGGCGAAGGCAACAACATTCGTTATTTCACCGAAACGACCTTCAACTATCCCACCATGGCCGAAGCCTACCGGGTCGCCGCGCTGAACGGATTGAACCGCCTCTTCTGACCCAGCTTCCGAGCCGACTCTAGGATAGCGGTTGATAATTCAGAAAGTTCTTATATACTAATCACCTAATCTGCACTGCTGGATTCGAGTGCAACACGAAGAACCCGTTCGCGCATCCATCCGGTCCGGTCTTCGGCGGGAAGGTCGTGCAAAGGGTCAAAATAACTGCAACGACAGGAATGTCGGCATGGCTGGTTGCCGTTTATCCCATCCCCTTCCCTCAGCATCAAGGTGTGTCACATGAAGAAGCTTCATCTCGCCTCCATCATCGCCCTCGCCGCTGCGTCCACGACTGCGGGCGCCTGGTACGCTCCTTACTACCCGGCTCCGGTCCTGACGCCGGAACAACAGCAGGAAATGGTCAAGCAGCAGCAGGCCTTCATGGAGCGGCAAACCAAGGCGATGGAGCAGGCCATGGAGGCCCAGCGCCAGTTCGCCGAGCAGATGGCCAACCAGGGTCCGGCCGCAACCGGATTCCCCGGCTATCCCGGCGCCCCCTATGGCTATGGCGCAGCGCCGGCATTCCCAGAGATGCCGCCCATGCCCGAGCCAGGCCAGTACCCTGACTTCCCGCAGATGCCCGAATTCGCCGGCCAGTATCCTGACATGCCAGAGATGCCCAATGCCCCCGAGTTCGGCCAGGCCCCCGAAATGCCGGCATCCGCTCAGGAGCGTATCAAGGAAATGGACGCCTACCGCGCCCAGGCCAAGCAGCGCATGGAAGAGCGTCGCGCAGCATTCAAGCAGATGAGCGAGCAGCGTCAGGCCATGCATCAGGCTCGTTGCGACCACCGCTTCCAGGGCATGCCCGCCCCCATGTTCCCGAACATGCCGGCCGCGCCGTCTCAGGCCGCACCCCAACAGCAGGCGCCCACCCCAAACCAGTAAGACACAGGCACCTGATCAACGCACAACGCCCCGCCTCGGCGGGGCGTTGTGCGTCTCCTGTTCGAGATCGGCCGTTAGATCACACCCAAACACGGGGGCTCAAGCGACGAATCCTCTCCCTCGGCCAGATACTCCCTCAAGAAATCGTCGAAACTCCGATCGTCGGCAGCCTCGATCTCACTCTGACGCTGTATCGAGTCTCTGGCCAGTTGCTCGAACAGAGCCAGGCGCGCCTCGCTCGGGGGTTGCGCTCGAAAACGGGCACGATGTTCCTCGGACAAACGGCGAGAGACGGCGAAGAATCCCTCACGACGCTCACGCATCATGTCGAGCAATCTCGCCGAGGGGGTCAGATCGGGATAGGCGATCCTCTCGCGCTGGCACTCCAGACTCCGGGTATGCGGCCCACCGGAACCGCCATCCAGCAATTCCGCAACCTCCGTCATCCGCCCCAGCACCTCGTCCGCCCAGATCCGCAACGGAACCCCCTGACGATCACGAAACAGCATCAAGCCCGGCTCACGCCCGCGATGGGCTGTGCGCACCAGATTCGCATCGATGTGTTCGCGCTCCGCCGTAACGATCCGGGGGCTGTCGCACAGCAGGCAATAGAGCATCAGGGTTTCGAGGAAGAGCAGTTGATCGCGCTCCACACCGAGCGGCTCGAAGGGATTCACATCCGATGAACGCAGCTCGACATAGAGAATCCCACGTCGGCGCAATGCCTGAGTCGGCTTCTCCATCCATTCGGTCAGCTGTTTCGGCCGAACCGTACTGTAGTACTCGTTCTCGATCTGCAGCACATTGGCGTTGAGCTGTTCGTAACGATCGCCGACCTTGACCCCGATCTCCTCGTATCTGGGACAGGGCGTGCGAATGGCCCAGGTGAGGCTGCGCACGTAGGAATCCAGACTGTCGTAACACGCCTTCAGCCCGGTCCCTTCTTCCTGCTTGTTCTGATAGCCGATATCGCCCATGCGCAATGAGGTCGCATAGGGATAATAGAAGGTGCTGGAATCAAAGGGCTCGAGATCGGTCGAATGCCCCTGAACGAAGCTGGCGCAAACAGCGGGCGAGGCGCCGAACAGATAGGGCACCAGCCATCCGAGCCGCTGCAGATTGCGAAGCATCCCCATCTGGGCATCGGAGCGGAACGCCATCGCATCATCGCCGCCCCCCTCCTGCTCCCGATAGAGATCCCAGAAGGCATCGGCGAACGAGAAGTTGAAATGCACTCCGGCGATCACCTGCATGACCCGGCCATAGCGATTGCCGAGCCCGCGCCGATAGATCGTCTTCATGGTCCCCGCATTGGAGGTTCCATAACGGGCCAGGGGAATGCTGCGAGCCCCCTCCAGCACGCAGGGCATGCTGGTCGACCACAGGAGTTCTTCGCCAAGACGGCCGTAGACGAAGCGATGGACATCCTCAAGAAAACCCAACACTTCATCGGGATCGGTCAGCGCCGGGGTGATGAGTTCGAGCAGGGACTCCGAGAAATCGGTGGTGATGTAGGGATGGGTCAGCGCCGACCCCAACGCCAGTGGATGAGCGGTGCGCGCGATCTTACCGGAGGCACACACCCGCAGACCCTCCTTCTCCAAGCCGATACGGTTCTCCCCGAGAATCGGCGCGGCTCCAGCCGCCCACAGGCGCTCGACGCGCCGTCCGAGCGGCGCATAGAGTGCAGTCAAGTTCAATTCCTCATCACGGCACGCGGGGCATTGGACCCGCGACCAAGTTGGATTTCATCGGCGAGGATGCGCGCGGCCTCGTCCACCTCGATACGCGAGATGGCATCACGCTGCGCATCCAAGGCATCCTCGTCGATCTGATCTGCGTCCTCGTCGACAGGGGTGATTCCCTTAGAGCGCAGGAAACGATCCTGATCGTCCTTGAAGCGACGCTCGCGCGCATCGTCCTCGGCGCGACGATCGGTCTCGCGCAGCGAAAGCGATTTCTGCTCCTCGACATCGCGCATCAGCTTGCTGCGCTCGGCCAGCATTTTGAAACCGAAGTTACTGGCGATCCGGTCAGCCGAAAGCCGCCCCAACCGATCGAACGGAACCGCGCCGACCTTCTTGAATCTGGCCGGATCGATACGGGTCCAAGGCAAGGCGTTGTCGAGCGAGCGTTCACCGTGTTTGGTCATGTACTCCGCCGTCGGGAAACGGATGTCCGGCTCCACGCCACGCAGCTGCGTGCTGCCCCCGCTGACGCGGAAGAACTCGGCCATGGTGAGACGTAACCGCCCAAGGTCGTCGTGATCGCCAGGGACATAGCGATTGAGATCGATGAGAGTCTGAACCGTCCCCTTGCCGAAGGTCGGCTCGCCGATGATGAGCCCTCGACCATAGTCCTGGATCGCGGCAGCGAAAATTTCGGAAGCGGATGCACTCTCGCGATCGACCAGCACCGCAAGCGGCCCAGCGTAGGCGACGCCCGGATCCCGGTCCGCCTCGACCTCGACCTTACCGAAGGCGTCCTTGACCTGCACCACGGGACCGAGGTCGATGAAGAGCCCGGTCAGCGAAGTCGCCTCGGCCAAGGACCCGCCGCCATTGCCGCGCAGATCGATAACGATGCCGTTGACGCCTTCCGAGGTCAGCTTCTTGATCAGCGCGCGCACGTCGCGCGTGGTGCTGCGGAAATTGCTCCGTCCAGCGCTCTCGGCCTCGAAATCGCGATAGAAGGCCGGGATCTCGATCACGCCGACCTTGAGGCCGGGCCCGTTGGAGAGCTTGTCGACCACATAGCTCTTCGCGGCCTGATCCTCCAGTTTGATCTCGTTGCGGACCAGAGAGACCTCACGCGTGTGGGCGGTCGAGCCGCTCGACTTGGGCATGATCTGGAGTCGAACGACCGAGCCCTTGGGGCCGCGAATCTTCTCGACCACATCCTCCAAACGCCAGCCGACCACGTCTTCCATGGAACCGTCGAGCCCCTGGGCCACACCGACGATCTGATCGCCTGTGTGCACCTGGCCGGAGTCGCGCGCCGGTCCGCCGGGCACGGTGCTCTGCACCACGGTGTATTCGTTGTCGGCCCGCAGCACGGCCCCGATGCCTTCGAGCGAGAGCTTCATGCTGATGTCGAAATTCTCCGAGGTGCTCGGAGACATGTAGCTCGTATGGGGTTCAATCGTTCCGGTATAGGCATTCATGAACGCCTGAAAGACGTCCCCACCATTGAATTGATGGATGCGCCGCGCGAGACCCTCGTAGCGCTTGCGCAGACGGTCGCGAATATCGGAGTCGGACTTATCGGCAAGCTTCAGCGTCAGATAGTCGTTCTTGACGCGCCGCCGCCAGCGGTCGTCGAGCTCGGCGCCGTCCTTGGCCCAAGGGGTCTCGGAGGAATCGAACGCATAGGTCTCGGAACGACTGAAATCGAACTTCTGATCCAAAAGCTTGAGCGCATAGGCGACCCGCTCGTCCACCCGCATGCGATAGACCCGGAAGATATCGAAGGGCACATCCAGCTCGCCTCGACGCAGATTTTCGTCGAAATGACGCGCGCCGTTCTCGAAGCGCGCCACATCGCGCGCCTGGAAGAAGGCCCGATTGGGATCGAGATCGTCCAGATACCGAGCCAGCACATCCTTGGCGAAGGCGCTGTCCAGCGTAACCTTGCGGTAGTGATAGCGCTCCAGCACCTTGTTGATCACGATCGCCGCCTTGGTCTGGCCGGGATCCGGGAACAGCTCCGAGAGCGGAATCGTATGGGGAGTCGCAAAGACGGTCGTCGAAATCAGGCAGAGCGCGACGACCAGCGGAAAGAGAGAAAGGCGCTGTCTCATGATCAATACTCGTATTGGGTCTCTGGATCCAGTGACCAAAGGACCGTCGATCGATGCCACGGACCGCTTGAACGGATCACGCAGCCCGTGGCGGCCCCAAGCCGTCACGATTACCCAGAAAATGGGCATCGCAAGACGGACACACTAGAGGCGAACCCGGAAATGGACAAAAATTTAGCGTCCTCAGGTCTTATAGACCTTGCGACGATAGAGATCTGTGCGCCGACTCACGACCCGATCGACGAACAGCAATCCGTCGAGATGATCCAGCTCGTGCTGCACCGCCCGAGCCTCGAACCCCTCCATCTCGAACTCGCTTTCCCGACCATCGGCGTCCTGCGCCTTGAGCCGAATGTGCGTCGCACGAATCACGTTGCCCGTGTAGTCGGGAACGGACAGACAGCCCTCGCGCCCCGTGGCATAGCCTTCCCAATGCACGATCTCCGGATTGACCAACACCAGATGACCGTGATTCGGTGTCTTGGGACGGGAGGAGACGTCGAGGATGACGATGCGCTGGGGATGTCCGACCTGTGGCGCGGCGATACCGACCGCAGCCGGACCGGCCAGACGGGTTTCCTCCAGATCGGCGATGAATGCACGCAGCGCATCGTCAAAGGAGACGACCGGCTCCGAGACCTCCTTGAGACGCGGATCGGGGAGTTTCAGTATGTCCAGAATAGCCATCGATCAACCGATCATCACATCCACGGGTGAGACGTCGACCGAAACGCCGCGCTCGCCGAGAGGGGCCAGCGCACCCTCCAGCACCTCCAGAGTCTCGCCACAGTAGCCCTGGATGTTCATGATATAGATAGGACGCTCCTGATCACCGGCGACATCCGACTCGAGCTCCAAAACATTGAACCCGTGCCCGGCGAGGATCTCGGTCACATCGGCGACGATTC
The DNA here is from genome assembly GCF_000224065.1 of Thiorhodococcus drewsii AZ1. Taxonomy (GTDB): domain Bacteria; phylum Pseudomonadota; class Gammaproteobacteria; order Chromatiales; family Chromatiaceae; genus Imhoffiella; species Imhoffiella drewsii. The sequence goes on along the minus strand of NZ_AFWT01000005.1, from coordinate 188,726 downwards.
CGGCGCGATCCGCGCCCGCGACCCGAACCTGCAGATTCGGCACCAGATGCTGATGCAATCCGCCATGGACCGGATCCAGATGCAGACGCAATCCCATTTCCTGCACGGCCGGCGTCAAGGCAGCCCGAATCTCGTCCGCCGAACGGTCGCCGCCAACCATCAGCATGATGGTAAAGCTGCCGCCAAGCCGGATCATGGAGGCCTCGCCCAGATTGCAGCCGAGCTGATAGAGCTCTCGCGTGAGCCGCGCCACGATGCCGGGCCGATCGGCGCCGACCAGTGTCAACATGTTCCAATCGGACATGGATTCCATCTCTCCGTTTCTTGATCTCACGAATTCTTCATCTTACGAAAGGCCAATCCCGTCATGGAGCCAGCCAGATCAGGCTCGCCATGCGCCCCGTGACCCCATCGCGGCGGTAGGAAAAGAACCGCTCGGGTTGCGAGAGGGTGCAATCACCGCCACCGAAGACGCGCCGCACCCCGCGTCGCGCCAGACGCTGTCTGGCCAGGGTGAAGAGATCGGCGAGCCAGCGCTCATCCTTCGAACCACCGGCGCTCGACCGAAAGGCGTCGACCGCCTCGGGACTCCCCGCGACGAACGCCTCGCGCACCTCGGGACCGACCTCGAAGGCATCCGGACCGATCGCCGGCCCCAACCAAACGAGCAGGCGCTCGGGCGCCCCCCCCACGGCATCGATCGCGGACTCGATGACGCCGCCGGCCAAACCACGCCAGCCGGCATGAACCGCAGCGACACGCGTGCCACGATCATCGCAGATGAGCAGAGGCAGACAATCGGCGGTCATGACCGCACACACAGCCCCCGGCTCCGTCGCCACCGAGGCATCCGCATCGGCCCCGTCCGCATCGGCTCCGACCACCCGGCAGCCGTGCACCTGATTCAGCCAGCAGGGTTCGCCCGGCAGATTGAGAGACTGGACGAGTCGTCGACGATTGCGCTCGACCGCCCCAGAATCGTCGCCCACATGATCGGCCAGATTGAGGCTGGCATATGGGCCGCAACTCAGTCCACCGACACGCGTCGTCGAGACCGCCCGTACGTTCGCCGGAGCGGGCCAATCGGGGAGGATCGGATTCAAGCGCCGGGCTCCTGCCGGAACAGCTCCAGCAAGGCATCCAGATCCGCCGCCATCGGCACCTCCCATTCCATCGGCTCGCCCGTCGCCGGATGAACCAGACCCAAGCGCAACGCATGCAGCGCCTGTCGCGGAAAGGACTGTAGAGCCGAGGTCAAGGCGGGATCGCACCCCTGAGGCGGTCGCGGACGCACCCCATAGGTGCGATCGCCGACCAGCGGATGATGGATATGCGTCATGTGCACGCGTATTTGATGGGTTCGACCCGTCTCCAGTTCCACACCCAATAGACTGTGGCCGGAATAGCGTTCGAGGACCTGGTAATGCGTAACCGCCGCTCGGCCGTTGCCGACGACCGCCATCTTCGTCCGATGCACGGGATGACGGCCGACCGGGGCCTCGACCCGTCCGCCGGCCACCAACTCGCCGACCACCAGGGCACGATATTCGCGGTGCACAGTGCGCTGCTGCAGTTGTTCGACTAGCGACTTGTGTGCCGTCAAGGTCTTGGCGACGACCAGGAGCCCACTCGTGTCCTTGTCCAAGCGATGCACGATTCCCGCGCGTGGAACGCCCGCCAGCGCGGGCGCATGATGGAGCAACGCATTGAGTAGGGTCCCGTCCGGATTGCCCGCTGCAGGATGGACGACGAGTCCGGCCGGCTTATCGATCACCAGGATGTCATCATCCTCATAGACCAGATCGAGCGCGATGTCCTGGGCGACGGATCCCTGATCGAGCACGCAAACGGCCTCGATACGCACCGACTCGCCACCCCAGACCTTGTCGCGACAGCGGCACGGTGACTCGTCGACCAGCACCTGCCCGGCCTCGATCCACTGCTGCAAGCGGCTGCGTGAAAACTCGGGGACCAAGCTCGCCAATGTCTGGTCGAGACGGCGCCCGGCAAACGCCGGATCGACCTGGAACGAACGACGAATGAGCGTGTCTCTTGCGGCAGTCATATTCAGGATGGAAACCGGCGCTGTGGTAAGGTCGCCGCCGCTGGGTCGCGCGCCCTCAAGATTCCTTCGGGTATACTGCCAGCGAATTGAAATAGGTATTCAAACATGCCACGAACGTTAACACGACTGACCCTGCTGTTGCTCGTCGTCACGCTGGCCGGATGCGGTGTCTTCGGCAAGGAAATCGACGAAACCGAGGGTTGGAGTGCATCCAAACTCTATTCCGAAGCCGCAGCCGAGTTGGACTCCGGAAACTACGAGCGGGCCATCAAGCTCTACGAAAAACTTGAGGCACGCTATCCCTTCGGCCGTTATGCCATGCAGGCACAGCTCGATGTCGCCTACACCTACTATCGTGCCGACGAACCCGAAGACGCGATCTCTGCGGCGGATCGCTTCATCAAGCTCTACCCACAGAATCCTTATGTCGACTATGCCTATTATCTAAAGGGCATCGTCAACTACAACCGCAGCATCGGCTTCCTCGACCGCTTCATCCCCACCGACCCATCCCAACGCGATCCGGGCTCGGCAATGGACGCCTTCACCGACTTCTCCGCGCTGGTGGAGCGCTTCCCCGAGAGCAAATACGCCCAGGACGCACGCCAACGCATGGTCTATCTACGCAACAACCTCGCCCATAACGAGGTCAACGTTGCGCGTTATTACATGAAGCGTGGAGCCTATGTAGCGGCCGCGAACCGGGCCAACTATGTGATCGAGCGCTTCCAACGCACCAGCGCCGTGGATGATGCCCTGGATGTTCTGATCGACGCTTACGAGGCGCTCGGCAAGAAAGATCTGGCCGCCGACGCCAAGCGCGTACTGGAACTCAACCGCCAAGCCGGACGCTTCATCCCAGACGAGCCCGAACCGGACAAGGCCGATATCGCACGCAAGCTGTGGGATTATCTCAATCTCGACGAGAACTGACGGGCAACGCGGGCGTCGCCCGAGAACAACTCTCGCGGCGGCCAGTGCCGACAGGCGACCGACCGTGCGGAGGGTGCCAGACCGCCTAGTGGCGGTCCGGACTTATCGCGCAAGACGTCAGATCGCCGACTCGTCCTCTTCGCCGGTACGGATACGCACCACGCGCTGGACATCGGCCACGAAGATCTTGCCGTCACCGATCTTGCCGGTGCGCGCCGCCGTGGTGATGGCATTGATACAGCTTTCCACCTGATCGTCGGCGAGGATCAGCTCGATCTTCACCTTCGGCAGAAAATCGACCACGTATTCCGCGCCACGATAGAGCTCGGTATGGCCCTTTTGACGACCGAAGCCCTTGACCTCGATCGCGGTCATGCCGGTGATACCAGCGGCGGACAACGCCTCACGCACATCGTCCAGCTTGAAGGGCTTGATGATCGCTTCGACCTTTTTCATGAATCTCTCCGTTCAGGGTCACGGCTACATTTGGGTGGGAAGTATATGTTCGCGGTCGGCCAATGAACAGCGCCGCGAGTTGCACGCTCAGAAGCCGCTGGTGATCGGATAGCGCCGATCGCGACCGAATGCACGCTTGGAGATCCGCACTCCGGGCGGCGCCTGACGGCGCTTGTACTCGTTGCGATCCACCAAACGAGCGACCCGGCGCACCAGTTCGTCCGGGTAGCCTTGGGCGACGATCGCATCGATTCCTTCGTCCTCCTCGATATAGAGACGCAGGATGGCATCGAGCGACTCGTATTCGGGCAGACTGTCCTGATCGGTCTGATCCGCACGCAGCTCGGCCGATGGCGCGCGAGTCAGGACACGCTCCGGGATCGCCTCGCCGAGACGATTGCGATATCGCGCCAACCGGTAGACCAGCATCTTGGGCACATCCTTGATGGGCGCAAAGCCGCCGGCCATATCGCCATAGAGCGTCGCGTAACCGACCGACATCTCGCTCTTATTGCCGGTCGTGAGCAGGATCCGCCCGCTCTTGTTGCTGATGGCCATGAGGATGATGCCACGACAGCGCGCCTGGATGTTCTCCTCGGTCACATCGGCCGGCTGACCGGCAAAGGCCGGCTCCAGCATATCGAGGAAGGCCAGGAACGCCGGCTCGATCGGGATGGTCCGGGTCGCGACACCAAGCAGTCTCGCCTCCTCCAGCGCGTCCTCGTTGCTCATATCGGCGGTATAGCGCGAGGGCATCAGCACGGCCTCGACCCGATCCGCCCCCAAGGCATCCACGGCGATCGCCAGCGTCAGGGACGAATCCACGCCCCCCGACAGCCCTAGAACGGCGCCACCGAAGCCATTCTTGCGCACATAGTCGCGCACCCCGAGCACCAGCGCATCGTAGATCACCGCATCCGGGTCCGGCTCGGGTCGATCATCCTCGGCGGATTGAATCCGAACGACATCGTCGGAATCCCGATCGATCTCGACACGGAGTTCGGCCTCGGCGAAAGCCGGGGCACGCTGCACCACCCGGCCCTCACGGTCGACGACGAACGAGGCCCCATCGAATACCAGCTCGTCCTGCCCCCCGACCAGATTGGCATAGAGGATCGGCAGGCCATGACCGCTGGCACGCCGTCCGACGAGCGACTCGCGCTCCTGAAGTTTGCCGGCATGGAAGGGCGAGGCGTTGATGTTCAAAAGGACTTGAGCCCCCGCCTCGACCGCTTGGGCGACAGGCCCTTCCTGCCACATATCCTCGCAGACGGTCAGACCGAAACGCAGCCCACAGTGCTCGAAGACCGTGGCCGTCGAACCCGACTGGAAATAGCGCTTCTCGTCGAAGACGCTGTAGTTCGGCAAATGCTGCTTGGCATACTCGGCGACCAGCTCGCCGTCGCGCCAGACGCCGGCCACATTGAAGAGCCCGCCGACCGCCGCACGCGGATAACCGAGCACCAGCGTGATGCCCACCGCCTCGGACGCGATGTGCTCCAGCGCGGATTCGACACGCCGCATGAACTCGGGCCGCAGCAGCAGATCCTCCGGTGGATAGCCCGTGAGCGCGAGCTCGGGGAACACCACCAGATCCGCGCCCGCATCGCGCGCCGCGACGGAGGCCGAAATCAGACGCTCCGCATTGCCGGCAATGTCGCCGACCAATGGATTGATCTGCGCGATCTGGATACGACAAGCCACGCTCACTCACTCCCAAAGAATAAAAATCAAGATTCGGTGCCGCTCGCCCGAACGCCGAGCAGCTCAGCCATGCGCGCCCCCATCATGGCCGGAGAGCGCACGGTGACGACACCGGCCGTCTCCAGGGCTGCGTACTTGCCCTCTGCCGTCCCGGCGCCGCCCGTGACGATGGCGCCAGCATGACCCATGCGCTTGCCCGAGGGCGCAGTGACACCAGCGATATAGGCCACGACCGGCTTGGACATGCTGGAGCGGATGAAGTCCGCCGCCGCCTCCTCGGCCGATCCGCCGATCTCGCCGACCAGGATGACACCCTCGGTCTGGTCGTCGGCCTCGAAGCGTTCGAGACAATCGACAAAGTCGAGTCCCTGAATCGGATCGCCGCCGATCCCGATGCAGGTGCTCTGTCCCAAGCCGACGGCGGTGGTCTGAAACACCGCCTCGTAGGTCAGGGTTCCGGAACGCGAGACGATGCCAATGCGGCCCGGCAGATGGATGCTTCCGGGCATGATACCGATCTTGCAGGCCCCTGGCGTGATGATCCCCGGACAGTTGGGACCGATCAGCACCGACTCCGACTGAGCGAGCGCCGCCTTGACCCGCAGCATATCGAGGACAGGGATGCCTTCGGTGATACAAACGATGACGCGGATCCCCGCATCGGCGGCCTCCAGGACGGCATCCGCCGCGAAGGGCGCCGGAACATAGATCATGGTAGCGTCGGCGCCGGTTTCACGCACGGCATCGTGGACCGTATCGAAGACGGGGCGATCGAGATGACGCTGACCGCCCTTGCCGGGCGTCACGCCGCCGACCAGATTGGTGCCGTAGGCGATCGCCTGCTCGCTATGAAAGGTGCCCTGCTTGCCGGTGAAGCCCTGACAGATGAGGCGGGTGTTGCGGTCGACCAGAACACTCATACCGAACCCTCCACGCTGCCCCGAGCAGCCGCCGCTACAGCCTTGTCGGCGGCCTCGCTCAGACTGCTCGCCGTCGCGACCGCAAGCCCGCTCCCGGCCAGCAACTCCAATCCCCGCGCGGCGTTCGTGCCCTCCAGTCGCACCACCAGCGGCACCTCGACGTGCACCTCGCGCACCGCCTGGATGATGCCCTCGGCGATCAGGTCGCAGCGCACGATCCCGCCAAAGATGTTGACCAACACCGCCTCGACCTTGGGGTCGGAGAGAATCAATTTGAATGCCTCGGCTACCCGTGCGGCAGTGGCCCCACCGCCGACGTCGAGGAAATTCGCCGGCGCGCCGCCATGCAGCTTGACCAAATCCATCGTAGCCATCGCCAGGCCCGCGCCATTGACCATGCAGCCGATATTGCCGTCGAGACTGATGTAGTTGAGTTCGTGGGCCCGTGCCTCGGACTCGCGCGAATCCTCTTGGGCAGGATCGCGCAGCCGCGCCAACTCGGCCTGACGATAGAGCGCGTTGTCGTCCAGGTTGACCTTGGCGTCGAGCGCAACCAGATCGCCGTCGGTCGTCACCACCAGCGGATTGATCTCGACCAGACTGGCGTCACAGTCGTTGAACAGCCGATAGAGCCCGTCCATCAGGGTGCCGAGGGCCTTGATCTGCGCCCCCTCCAAGCCCAAACCAAACCCCAGGCGCCGGACCTGATAGGGCTGAAGCCCAACGGCCGGATGCACCCGCGCGAAGAGAATGCGTTCAGGAGTCTCGGCCGCGACGGTCTCGATGTCCATGCCCCCCGAAGCCGAGGCCATGAACAGCAGACGTTCGGTCGAACGATCGACCAGCAGCCCCAGATAGAGCTCGCGGGCGATCGCGGTGGGCTCCTCCACCAAGAGGTGATCGACCGGCAGCCCCCCCGCCCCGCTCTGATGCGTGACCAAAGAGCTTCCGAGCAGTCGGCGCGCGGCGGACGCGACCTCCTCGGCGTCATGGGCAACGATCACGCCGCCCGCCTTACCGCGACCGCCGGCATGCACCTGTGCCTTGACCACCCAACGCTCACCACCCAGCCGATCGACCGCCGCGACGGCCTCCTCGGGGGTCCGCGCCAAGCGTCCAACGGGAACCGGGATTCGGTAACCTCGAAATAGGTCTTTCGCCTGATACTCGTGTAGATTCATTCGCTTACCTGAGATCGCACCGATCCGCGCCACAACAGATCCCGTGGAAGCCCCGGGATGAAGATCCAACGTGAAACGGCCAAATAGCCTGAGTTGGCTAATTCTGGTCTAATTCAAGCTGGCTTGCCAAAAGAACATCGACGCAGGTAACCAAGCAGGGTGCAGACAGACGGACTCAAGGTCGACCAGGATCAATTCAAGATCCGCCACATGGAGGGGGAACCGACACCTCTGGAGGCAGACGCGAAACGCGTCGACACACCCCGACCGGCACGCTACCCGAACTGGGCCGCGCTACGCTGGCTGTTCCTCTTCCGCCTCATCGTCCTCATCGGCCTGATCCTCGATTTCTCGCCCCGCAACCAAGGCGCATCGATCCTCCAACCAGATCCCCAGTGGGCCTGGAACATCCTGGTGGCCTACGCGATCCTGGTGCTTCTGAGCGGCCTGGGGCTCTCGGTGCGCCGCCCCCAACCGGCGAGCCAGGTCCAGATCGCCGTCTTCACCGATATCATCGTCTTCACCCTGCTGATGCACGCCGGCGGCGGCATCTCCAGCGGACTCGGCACCCTGCTGGCGGTCGCGGTCGCAACCGGATCGCTCTTGCTGGAGGGACGGCTCTCGCTGCTATTCGCCGCGCTCGCCTCCATCTCGGTCATCACCCAGCAACTCTACGCGCTGCTGGCGGAGACCGGCCAAAACATCTCTTTCACTCATGCTGGTCTGCTCGGACTGCTCTTCTTCGCCGTCGCCCTGCTCGCACACCTGCTCTACAGACGTGTCCGCTCCGCCGAGGACTTGGCCGCCCGCCGCCAAGTCGACCTCGACGATCTCTCCAAGCTCAACGAATTCATCATCCAAAGCATCAATACCGGCATCCTGGTCGCGGACGGCGATCGCCGCCTGCGGCTCATGAATCAGGCCGCGCGCGAGCTGCTCGGCGTGCGGAGCTTCAAAAGCGGCGTCACCTTGAGAAAGCTCGCGCCCGAGCTCTGCGACTGGCTGGCCAGCCAGATCCGATCGAACAGTCTCCGCGAGGGCGCGTTACGCATTGGAAGCCGCGAGATCGCCGCCTCGGTCAAACTCCTCGGCGACTCCCGCGTCAATGGGGTCATCCTCTATCTGCGCGACAGCGAGGAGGCCGCGCGCGAGGCGCAACAGGACAAGCTCGCCTCGCTCGGCACACTCACCGCCAGCATCGCCCACAACATCCGCAACCCGCTGAGTGCCATCACCCACGCCAGCCAGCTCCTGGCCGAGGATCCCGACCTGTCGAGCGACAACCTGCATCTGACCGAGATCATCCGGCGCAACGGCGCTCGCATCGAAGAAACGGTGCACAGCGTCCTGCAGCTCTCGCGGCGCAAGGAGAGTCAACCCAGCCCCATCCTATTGAACGCCTGGCTGGCCGACTTCGTCGCCGAATTCCGCGAGCACCACGACCTCGACGAGGAGGCGCTCGAGCTCGTGTCTACCGCCGATCCGATTGAAATCGAGGCCGATCCGCGCCATGTCCAGCAAATCATCGCCAACCTTGGCGAAAATGCCCTGATTCACGGACATCTCGAAGGACAGCCGACTCGACTCCAAATCCGACTCCTGCCCGCCGACCGGCAGGGAAACGCCAGCATCGAGATTCGCGATGCCGGACCCGGCATCGATGCGGTCACGGCACCTGAGATCTTCAACCCCTTCTTCACTACCCGAACTCAGGGCACGGGACTCGGCCTCTACATTGCCCGCGAGCTGGCGGAGTCGAACGGCATCCGCCTTGAGCATCACCCAGTCAACCCTCACGGTAGCTGCTTCAGACTGACCTTTCGCCCGACCTGACACGACAGCCGGATAACGATCGCCCCGAACCCCGCGCTATGCTGTGCAGTGGAACCCCCAGGAACCGGGTGCCGGGCGCGTCATCCCCATTCGACGCGCCCTTGAGGGAACGATACACAGACACACCATTGCGAACGGACGATCATGAACAAGGCCCAAGCACTCGTCGTCGACGACGAGCCCGACATCCTCGACCTGCTCAGAATCACGCTCGGACGGATGGACGTTCAGGCCAGCACGGCGCTGACACTCGCCGACGCCATCCGCGCACTCGAACAGGACCGTTTCGATCTCTGCCTCACCGACATGAATCTGCCCGACGGTTCCGGCTTCGACCTGTTGCGACATATTGCCGAGCATCGCCCAGAACTCCCCGTCGCCATGATCACTGCCCACGGCAGCATGGAGTCGGCCGTCGCGGCCATGAAGGCCGGCGCCTTCGATTTCGTCTCCAAGCCGGTCGACCTCAAGCTGCTGAGAACCTTGGTCGGCTCGGCACTCAAATTGTGCGGCCCACTCACGACGAACCCCAGACGCGATGAGATGCACACGCGTCTGCTCGGTGACTCGGAGGCGATGGAGCAGATCCGCCGACTCATCGCCAAGCTGGCCCGCAATCAGGCGCCGGTCTTCATCACGGGCGAAAGCGGCACCGGCAAGGAACTGGCCGCGCGCCTGATCCATTCGCAGGGACCGCGCGGCGAGGGCCCATTCGTCGCGGTCAACTGCGGCGCCATCCCGCAGGAACTGGTCGAAAGCGAACTCTTCGGACACAAAAAGGGCAGCTTCACCGGCGCCATCAGCGACAAAGAGGGGTTGTTCCAGGCCGCCGAGGGCGGAACACTCTTTCTCGACGAGGTCGCCGATCTGCCGCTACAGGCTCAGGTCAAGCTGCTGCGCGCCATCCAGGAGAAATGCGTGCGGCCGGTCGGCGCCTCGCGCGAGATCCCGGTCGACGCCCGCATCATCAGCGCCAGCCACCACGACCTCAACCAAGAGGTCGAAAAGGGGCGCTTCCGCCAGGATCTGTTCTACCGGATCAATGTCATCGAGCTGCGCATGCCGGCACTCAGAGAGCGCCCCCAGGACATCCCCCCGCTCGCCAACCACCTGCTGAGTCAGCTCGCCAGCCCGCAAACGACCACCGAACCGACAGCGATGCGGCTCTCGCCCGCCGCCATCGAGGCGCTCAAGCGTCACCCCTTTCCGGGCAACGTACGTGAGCTGGAAAACATCCTGGAGCGCGCCACGGCACTCTGCGAGTCGAGCCAGATCGAGGTAGCGGATCTCTATCTCGGCAAGAACGAACCTTCGCCCACACCAGAGGAAGACGTGGACGACGGCGTTCCGCTGGAGGATTATCTCGGCGAGATCGAGCGACGCGCCATCCTGAGCGCACTGGAAGAGACCCATTGGAACCGCACCGCAGCGGCCAAGAAGCTCGGCATGACCCTGAGATCATTGCGCTACAGGCTCTCCAAGCTGGGGATCGAGTAACCGTTCCATCATCGCCACCCATCCTGCCGCAACCCCACAGCCACCGAGGAGAGGAAGAGCAGAGTGTCCGAGAAATCCCCGGCCCCGAGCACAGGCGCTCAGGGTCGCGACCCGTTCGTCGATTGGGTCCGCCAAGCCACCCCCTATATCCATGCCCATCGCGGACGAACCTTCGTCATCGCCTTCGGAGGCGAGGCCGTCGCCGACGCCACCTTTCCCGAGCTGGTCCATGACATAGCCCTGCTGCACGGGCTGGGCATCCGACTGGTGCTGGTCCACGGCGCACGCCCTCAGATCGAGGAGCGCCTGAAGGGCGACGGGGCCGAGCTGCGCTATGTCAACGGACTGCGCGTCACGGACCAGAAGGCGCTCGGCTGCGTCAAGGAGGCGGCCGGAACGGTGCGCGTGGAGATCGAGGCACTGCTCTCGCTCGGGCTGGCCAATTCACCAATGGCCGGGGTACGCATCCCGGTGGTCTCGGGCAATTTCGTCACGGCACGTCCACTCGGCATCATCGACGGCGTTGACTACTTACACACGGGTTCGGTCCGCCGCATCGATCAGCGCACCCTCAAGGCCCTGCTCGACATGGGCTACGTCGCCCTGATGCCACCGCTCGGCTACTCCCCCACCGGAGAGGTCTTCAATCTGAGCGCGGCCGATGTCGCCTGCAGAACGGCGGTGGAACTCGGCGCGGAAAAGCTCATCTTTCTCACCGAGCATGGAGGCGAAGCGACATCGCCTCAGTTGGCGCCGAACCTGCTGACCCGAGAGGTCGATCAGCTGCTCGCCAATGCACAGGGACTGCCGGAAGAAATCGTCAACGGTCTTCGCGCCGGGGCCGAGGCTTGCCGCCACGGGGTTCGGCGCGTCCATCTGGTCGGACGCAGCGCCAACGGCGCCCTGCTGCGCGAACTCCTGACCCACGACGGAAGCGGCACGCTCATCTCGGCCGAGCCCTACGAGGAGCTGCGCCCGGCGCGGATCGACGATGTCACCGGCATCCTGGAACTGCTGCGCCCACTCGAAGAGCGCGGCGTGCTGGTACGACGCTCGCGCGAACGACTGGAGACCGAGATCCACCGCTTCACCCTGATCGAGCGCGACGGCCTCGTGACCGCCTGCGCCGCGCTCTACCCCTACCCGAACGACGCCATGGCCGAGCTCGCCTGTCTGGCGGTCAATGTGGACTATCGCGGAGGACGGCGAGGCGACCGTCTACTGGAACACATGGAAACCCAGGCACGTGAGCAAGGCATCGACAGACTCTTCGTGCTAACGACCCAAACCGCGCATTGGTTCTTGGAGCGTGGCTTCCAGGTCGCCAACCTGGACGCATTGCCGATGGAAAAACGGGCGCTCTACAATTTTCAGCGCAACTCGAAGGCCTTCATCAAGCAACTATGAGGTGATGTTCCCCGCCACTCCACCCGTGCCAAGGCGATTTGGAGAAAACAGGTTACCCGTAGGGTGCGGTGAGGAACGAACCGCACCGATCACGAACGATGCGATTCGTTACGCTCATCGCGTCCTACACAGGTTCGATTCCTTCGCGTAAAGAGCCCAAGACCATCATCCCACAGACCGAGAGGCGGTCGAACCACACCGACCCGACCGCCTCGACCCGACCGGAGCCACCCGCTCAGCCATGCTCGAATCCATCACCATGCCACAACCACGAAACGCGCGAGGTTGGCGCTCGCTCGCCTGGCTCGCACTCATCGCGATCGCACTCACCCCGCTGAGCGGCCGGGGACAGACCCCATCGGACAACAATAACGCTGCCATTTCGGCCATCCCCCTGCCCTCCTCCGAGCAATTATCCGCCAAGCTCGCCGAACTCGACGCAACGTCCGGAATGGACGAGTCGCTCAAGGGCAGCCTGACCGAAAACTACCGGCGCACCCAGTCAAACCTAGAGGATGCCGCCAGCTTCAATACCAAGGCGGCCGAGTTCGCCCGTTCGCTCAAGACTGCACCCAAGGCGACGGACAACGCCCTGGCCGAACTGAAACGACTCAAGCCCGATCAATCCAGCGAGAAAAACCATCTGCCAGAAGGACTCTCCGCCGACGCGATCAGTCAGAGACAGAACAAGCTTTTGGCGGACATAGCGCTGCAGGAAACCCGCGCCAGCGCATTCGACAAACTGGTCGACTCCAACGCCGATCGACCGACAGCCGCCAGACAACGGCTGATCGAGGTCAAGCAGGCGCTCGACGACGTCGAGGATGCGCTCAAGCAACCAGTCGTGGACGGTGAATCGCCGGACCTGGCCCAGGCGAGACGCTGGACCCTCGAATCCCAGCGCAAATCGCTCTGGTCCGAGGGCAAGATGCTTGAGCAGGAATTGCTGAGCCAGCCCGTTCGCGAGGCGCTCTACAAAGCCCGGCGCGATCTGGCAGTACAGAAACTGTCCGATCTCAAAAACACCCAGCGCCAGCTCGACGCGTTGCAGAGCAAGCAGCGCCAGGCGGAGGCAGAGGCCGCCCAGCGCGCATCCGAGCGCGCCCAGCGCGAGGCCGAGGGCAAGCACCCCCTGGTCCGCAAGATCACGCAGGAAAACGCCGACATCTCCGACTCGTTGACCAAACTGACCAACGCGCTCGACGGTTTCAACGCCAAGCTCTCGGACGTCGAGACCGAGCGCAAGCGCATTGAGGAGGATTTCCAGGGAGCCAAGCAACGACTTGATGCCGTGGGACTCAGCAAGGCATTGGGCCAGGTCCTGCTCGACCGGCGCAATCAGCTACCCGACCTGCGTCAATACGAAGAAAACATCGAGGCGCGAGCGGATGAGATCGCCGAGGCCACGCTACGCCAGATCCGCTACCGGGAGGAGGAACGCCAACTCCGGGATCTCGACCACTATATCCACGAACTGACCGCGCGCGATCATGCAGCGCGGCAACCGCCGGTGCGTGCCCAACTGACCGAGGCACTGAACCAACGCAAACACCTGATCGACCAGGCACTCGCGATCGAGGAGGACTACATCCGCCAGCTCGGCGAGATCAATTACGCCTCGGAGCAGGTGATCCTGGTCGCAGCCAAATATGACGATTTCCTCGCCGAACGGCTGCTATGGGTACGTAGCGCGCCCACCGTCGGGCTGGACACCCTCGTCAATCTCCCGAGCGCCACCGCCTGGCTCTTCTCGACCGAGGGCTGGACAGAAATCGCCCGCGCACTCACCGAACGCAACCGAAACGCCATTCTCTTCTGGCTGGGAGTCGCCGTCGCCGCACTGCTCTTTTCGAGGATCTCGCGACTGAAACGGAGCATCCGCGCACTGGCAGAGCCGCTACGCCGGATTCGCACCGACCGCATCCGCTTCACCCTGCAGGCGATCGGTCTGAGCCTGCTCGCCGCACTGCCGCTACCGCTTTTGTTCTGGCTATTGGGTGATCAGCTGCTCTCGTCCGTGGCCTCAACCCCTTTCAGCCGCGCGTTCGGGATGGCATTCACCGAGGTCGCCCCCGGCCTCTATTGCCTGCTCGCATTCCGCATGCTCTGCATCACCGGAGGCGTCGCCGACCGGCACTTCCGCTGGAGCAGCGAGAACCTGAAACGCATCCGACGCCATTTCGACTGGTTCACCATCCTGAGCATCCCGGTTGCCCTGGTCGCGGTCTCGGTCAGCAACCATGACGACCCGCTCGCCACCAACAGCCTCGGCCGCATCGCCCTGATCACCGACATGATCGCCTTCACGGTCTTCTACGCGCTGCTGCTCAGCCCCGAGCAAGGCATCCTGAAATCGCTTCTCGCGGAACATCCTCAGGGTTGGATCAACCGTCTACGCTACCTCTGGCGCCCGATCATCGTCGGCTCGCCACTGGCACTCGCGGGACTAGCGCTGATGGGCTACGTCTATACGGCCGCCATTCTGTTCCGATCGCTGGTCTACCAGACCTGGCTCGCACTCGCGCTCATCGTGCTGCACCAGTCGATCGTGCGCTGGCTGATCCTCACCCGGCGGCGCCTGGCGCTCCAGGCGGCACTCGAACGCCAGGCGGCCCGACGCGCCCAGTCCGAAACGGAGCGCCCCGAGAGCGCCCTGGCCTCCGAGGTTCAAACCTTCGAGGAACCCGAGCCAAACCTGGCAGCGCTCGACGAACAGACCCGCCGCCTCATCAACGCCTCTATCTTCTTCGGCGCCGGCATCGGACTCTGGCTCACCTGGTCGGACGTCCTGCCGGCCTTCACGTTGTTCGAGCAGATCGAACTCTGGCACTACACCGGAGTCGTCGATGGCACGGAACGCCTGATCCCGGTCACTGCGGCCAATGTGGGGCTGGCGATGATGATCGCCTTCGTCGCAACCATCGCGGCCAAAAACCTGCCAGCGCTGCTTGAGATCGTGCTGCTTCAGAACTCTGCGGTCTCGGCGGGTGCACGCTATGCCATCACGACGCTATCGAGCTACGTCATCACTGTGGGCGCCTTTCTGCTCGGATTCAGCACCCTGGGGCTGAGCTGGTCTCAGGTCCAGTGGCTGGTGGCTGCCTTAAGCGTGGGCATCGGTTTCGGCCTGCAGGAGATCGTCGCCAACTTCATCAGCGGCCTCATCATCCTCTTCGAGCGACCGGTGCGGGTCGGCGACATCGTGACCATCGGCGATACGACCGGCGTCGTGACCAACATCCGCATCCGCGCCACCACGATCCGCAACTGGGACAAGCAGGAGCTGCTGGTTCCGAACAAGGAGTTCATCACGGGACGACTTCTCAACTGGTCACTCACAGACCCGCAAAACCGCATCACCATCCCGGTCGGCGTCGCATATGGTTGCGACACCAAGCAGGCCCTGTCGATCCTGAGCGAAATCGCCCAGCAGCACGAACAGGTGCTGGACGACCCAGCCCCGCTGATCAGCTTCGAGGAATTCGGCGACAATGCCCTAACCCTGTACATGCGCTGTTACCTGAACTCGCTCGACGGCCGCATCGGTGTCATCACCGACCTGCATCAGGCGATCTACGATCGCTTCAACGCCGAGGGGATCGGAATCGCCTTCCCCCAACGCGACGTCCACCTGTCGGCGAGCAATCCGCTCGAGATTCGACTCCAGCGCGCAGCACGCCGCGAAACCCCAGAGGCAGCCACCATGGCCCCGCCCCTCAAGCCGTAGCCCGGGTAGAGCGCAGCGAAACCCGGGGGGAACCCTCGCACGCCCCCCCAAAACGACAAAGGCGCCATTCGGCGCCTTAAAAACACAGGAGAGGGATATGACGACGCGCACGGCGCCGCCGAAGACGAATCAGCTCAACTCGTCGAAATCGGGATCGTCGAGCAGCTCACGCAGCCGCTTGAGCTCGCGCATGTGCTCGATACGCCGCCGCACTTCCAAACTCGCCACCTGACTGCGAGGTTCCTGGGCCAGCAATGGCGGCACGCGCTCGGCGATTTCATCGCCATAACCACTTTCGGGGTCCAACATCACCTCTACCTCGGAATGACAGCAATGACAAACCAGTCAATAGCCGGCCATATACCCGAAATCGAAGCGCTTGGGAAGCCGCTTTTTTAGATTCTTAGAATGGGTTTTTTCATTCCGTGATGCAGTGCCAACCAAACGGCTCACACACCCCCGAAATTGAGTGGGGCAAAAAAGGCTGGAGCGCCGAGCAGTAACTAGGTTCAAACACCCATCTCTTGGACCGGCACCGACCGTCATGCCGCCTGAGGACAGAAGAAACTCGACCGAGCACCTCAGCGCACCTCGAGCGACCTCACGCGCGCGTCTGTGGGGACCTCATGCGTATAGCCGATCCCTCCAGCCGTCGAGGCGACCCGCTCGATCATCTCCGCCTCGCTGGAAACGAGAACAGGCGCCTGACCGGTTCCGGAATACACTTGCCGATCCCAGACCCGTCTGAGCTGATAGGGATAGAGACCCAACACGGCCTTGACGAAATCGCGATGCAGCGCGTCCGAGTCCGGAAGCACGAAAACCTTGACGGGCACCCCATTGGGCCAGCGTTGAAGACGCCCGGTAAAATACAGCAAGGCTTCGTTGCGGGTTAATGAGGACTCTGGCAAGGAGGCATTCACGATCAGATCCTGCGCCGAGGCCGATACAGAGCCAAGACAAAACAGCAAAAGCAGCCCACCGGACAAACGCGCACGGACATCACGACACCAATCGGCACAGCGCCAGTCCTCGTCCCCAGGGCTTTTCGCACTGCGTTCGACGGTCATCTGAAGTCTCTAGTCGTCAAAGCGGATTAGGCCACCACGAAGACGGATACTACACGGCATTCCGCCAAACAGGCACAAGGAAGGGCATGCATCCTCGCCAAATTGGGACTGGCTTTCCAATATAGCCTCGTCAAGGAAAAGGACAATAGCGGAAACGAGGCCGCCCTGGATTCTGGTACCATTCACGTCCGCTCCAGCCTCCAATACCGATTCCACATCCATGCCTGAAGAATCCATCCAGGCCGCCGACGACAAACTGCCCGAAATCGTGGCGGCCGTCGACCTCGGTTCAAATAGCTTTCACATGATCGTCGCCCGAATCGATCAAGGCCACATGCAGGTCACCGACCGTCTCAAGGAGATGGTTCGACTCGGTGAAGGCTTAACCGAAGACAAGTCCCTCTCACCCGATGTCGCCGAGCGCGCGCTCGCCTGCCTGGAACGCTTCGGTCAGCGACTGCGCGAATTCCCGCCCGGCAGCGTGCGCGCCGTGGGAACCAACACACTGCGCCAGATTCGCCCGGACACGGCATTCATCGAACGCGCCGAGGCGGCGCTCGGACACCCGATCGACATCATCACCGGACGCGAGGAGGCCCGACTCATCTATCTCGGCGTCGCCAACGGGCTGGCGGCCGGAGCGGAACGGCGGCTGGTCGTCGACATCGGCGGCGGCAGCACCGAGATCATCGTCGGACTCGGCTTCTCACCCCGGATGCGCGAGAGCCTGCACATGGGCTGCGTCAGCATGTCGCAGCGACATTTCGCGGACGGACGTATCACCGCCAAGGCTATGCAAAAGGCGGAGCTGACCGGGGCACTCGAGGTCAGACCGGTGCGTGAACTCTTCCGTCGCGCCCGCTGGCAGAAGGCGGTCGGTAGCTCCGGTACCATTCGCACCATCGCCTCCGTGGTGAACGCGGAAGGCTGGTGCGAAGACGGGATCTCAGCGGAATCACTGACCCGGCTACGCGATGCGCTGATCGAGACGGGCAAGGTCTCCGCCCTGAACCTCAAGGGGCTCACGGACGAGCGCAAGCCAGTCTTCGCCGGCGGAGTCGCGGTCCTGAGATCGGTCTTCGAGTCGCTCGGCATCGAGCACATGCAGGTTTCCGATTACGCACTGCGCGAAGGAGTCATCTACGAGATGATGGGACGACACCAGCACGAGGACGTCCGAGAACGCACGGTCACCTCGATCTGCCGTCAGTTCCACGTCGACCTGGAGCATGGCCAGCGCATCCAGGCGACCGCCCAGATCCTGCTCCGCCAACTCACCAATCCCTGGCAGCTGTTCGAGCCAAACCACCGGCTGATGCTGTCCTGGGCCGCCCGGCTGCATGAGATCGGGGTCATGGTCGCCCACAGCCAGTACCAGAAGCACGGCGCCTATCTGTTACGCAACGCAGACCTCCCGGGCTTCACCCGTCATGAACAGAGCCTGCTCGCAGCACTGGTCCTCGGTCACAGGCGCAAATTCCCGATACAGGAATTCGCCAACCTGCAGCAGAGCGACCGCGAGCCCGCCCGCCGGCTCTGCGTCATCCTGCGCCTCGCCGTGCTGATGCACCGTGGCCGCTCGGCGGACAACAAACCGAATCCGACACTGGTGACGGACGGCGATCATCTGCAACTCAGCTTCCCAGGCGACTGGCTGGCCCAACATCCCTTGACCCAACTCGAATTGGAACAGGAGGCCGAACGCCTGGCCGCCGCCGGAATCCAGCTCAATTTCGGCTGACGCGTTCGCCACACCTTTCCCTCACCTCGCCGCGCAAGCCATAGGACACCGGTGTCCGACGCTCATCGCGATCGAGGCGAGCCCCCCGAATATCCTTTTCCATTGATCCTGATAGAATCCGGGAGCGCGCGGAGGAGGAGCTCCGCGATGCAAGCGAGATTCCATGCGGCTGGCGCCCAATGGGACGCTGGCCTCTCACTGAAACAGATTTGGAGGATCCAACATGGCTGCACTCTTTTCCGACGCCTGGATGAAACAGCTCAAAGACGCCTGGAACGCAGAACCCGAAGTCAAGGACAAGCTCGCCGAGATCGATTTCAACTCGGTGATCTGCTGCGGCTTCAAGGATGAAGAAAACCCGCGCGGCGTCTTCGTCGTCGAGCAAGGCGAATGCGTCCGCGCCGGCGACTGGTCGGAAAGCGATCCGGCGGCGAACTGGGACATGCGCGCCGACCTGAAGGATTGGCTCAAGTGGGTCGAGAACGGCATCGGCATGACCAGCATGGGCGCCGCATTCATGACCGGCAAGCTCAAGTTCAAGGTCGGCGACTACAAGGCCATCATCAAGGATCCACGCATGGCCAACCCCTTCGTCAAGAGCTTCGGCCTCATGCAGCAGCTCGACACCGACGAGATCAAGTAACGATCCTCGCGGTTTGACTCAAGGCCCGCCAATGGCGGGCTTTGTTGTTTCAGCTACCAGCTACCAGCTACCAGCTACCAGCTACCAGCTACCAGCTACCAGCTACCAGCTACCAGCTACCAGCTACCAGCTACCAGCCTTTGGAATGTGTGAATTTAACCGGGGTTCCCGGTTAAATTGAGCAAAAATAATTGCTGGCCGCTGGTCGCTGGTCGCTTTCAACCCAAGGCGTATCCCGCATCCACGCTCAACGTGGCACCGGTCACCAGACGCGCCTGCGGCGAGGCCAGGAACAGCACAGCATCGGCGACATCCCTCGGCATTACCGCCTGCCTCCCCAGCAGATGACGTCGCTCGGCGGTCTCCCGCATCAGGTCGGGCACGGCCTCCCACATCTCAGAGTCGACCACGCCTGGCGCGACCCCATTGACCCGGATACCGCGCGGCCCCAAGGCCATCGCCAGCCGCCGAGTGAGCATGTCGAGCCCGGCCTTGCTCACCGAATAGCTGGTCGAGGTACAGCTCGCAAAGGGATGCTGAGCGCAGGCCGAGGAGAGGTTGACGACCACCGGGGCCGAGCTGGATTCCAGCAAGGGGGCGCAGGCCTGGGTCATGGCAAAGGGCGCGATCAGATTGACCTCAAGGGTCGCACGCCAATGATCGAGACTCTCTTCCAGTGTGCCCGAATCGAGGATGACGCCTGCGTTGTTGATCAGCACATCCAGCCGACGCGAACGCTCGGCGATGGACGCGACCCATCGGACGCGAAACGCCTCATCCGTAAGATCCCCTCGGACCAGATGCAGACGCCCCTCGGCAACGGCCTCGGGCCAGGCCGCCAGCAATCGCTCGACCTTGACCGGATTGCGTCCGCAGCTGTAGACGCAATCCCCTGCCTCCAGAAAGGCCGCCACCAATCCGGCACCGATACCCGATGTGCCGCCGGTGATGCAGACGATGCGCTCGCCATGGGTCACGGCCCCCATCAGCGCTCCCTCTGCCCCAGGTTGGCATGGATGACCGCGCCATTGAGCACCGGAGCCTGGGCGGCGAAAGCGACCGTCTCGGCGATCTCCTCCGGCTCGATTAGACGACCGAAGGCCGACATCGACTCGATACCGGCCAGGGTCTCGGGGTTGTCGCCGATCAAGCCGCGCAGTTGCTCCGTGTCCGTAAAACCGGGGCAGATCATGCAGGTATGGAGCCCGCGACCGGCCAGGTCCTGACAGGTCGCCCGCATCATGCCGACCAGCGCATGCTTAGCGATCACATAGCTGGCGACACCCGGCACCGCCTTTTCGGCCAGGGTCGAACCGATGTAGATCAGGCTCGATCCGGGCGGCATCTCGGGCAGCAGGATCTGATTCAGCGCATTGGCTCCGACGATATTGAGTTCGAGCACCGCGCGCAAAACCTCGCTCGGCAGGGCGTCGATACGATCCGAGCGCATGGCCGAGGCGTTGTGAACGACGCAGAGACGCCCGGCGCCCGCGATACGCCCCAACAGATCCTCCCGCAGCGACTCGACCGCCCCCGGCTCGGAGAGATCGCAGAGGAGACTCTCGACCCCTGGATCTGGGCTCGGACGCCGTGACAGATTGACCACGCTCCAGCCGTCGACCAGGAAGCGCGTGGCGATGGCGCGTCCGATCCCCGAGGTGGCACCAGTGATGACAAGAGCATTCATAGACGATCCGATCGATGTGAAGAAAAGGCGGCAGAGCGCCGCGTCCAACCAAAAAGCGGAAGCGAAACGCGACCGCCAGGGGCATCCAGACGCCTCACGAGGACTCCCAGCAGGCATGGGCCCACTGACCGGCCCCGGATGAAACGCCGAGTTCGATACAGCGAATCGCACGATCCGCCACCTCGGGACGATCGCGCAGTCGCGCGAGCAACAGGGGGGCGAGTTCCTCGATGGTGACGTTGCGCACCGGCAGCAGCAGAACATCGCGCTCCAGGAAGACGAGACGCTCGTCGGCGAAGAGCGCCGTCACCTGACCATCCTGACGCTCGATGTGCAGATGCGGCGACAGCTCCGGCAGCAGCAACCGCTCGTCCAACCCATCGCAGAGCTCGCGCAGGATGCGCTTGAGCACCACGTAGTCGAATGCCATGCCGTCATCCCCAACGGAGGCCGATACGTTGCAGCGGACCTGGAAATTGTGTCCATGCAGATTCTCGCGCTCGGTGGCCGAGAAGATGGTGAAGTGTCCAGCGCTGAAATTGAGGTATTCCTTGCTGATCTCGATGCGGGTCAGGGTATGGTCAACCACGTTCGGTCTCCGGATTCTGTAACGCAGCGCGTCCTACGCGTCTGCCGTCTCGTCCATGTGGACGATGTGGGGCCGAGCGCCCGGATCACACCCAAAGGGGCCGGATCGCACCCCAAGAGTCTCCCGGCACCTTGACAGATGTAGGCATCAATCGGGCGAGCGCCGACGAAAAATGGGGTAGAGGCTGACCGCGATCGCCGCCAAGGTCAATGGGGCAACGATCGCCAGCATGCCGATCTCGAACGTCTGCCGAAACGGGGAGTCCGTGGCCCGCAAAACCACATAGACAAGATAACCGGCGAAATAGGCCAGGAAGACCGCGCCGGCCTTGCGTCCAACCCGCCCGACCAGGAAAAGGGGCACGCAAGCGACGGCGGTGAGGATCATGATCGGCAGATCCAGCTTCAGCACCGCGTGCGGTACAGCAATGCCATGGGGCGAAGTGGCGGCACCGATCCCCAGCACCGCAAGCAGGTTGAACAGATTGCTACCGATCAGGTTGCCGACTGCGATATCGCGATGACCGCGCAACCCGGCAATGACAGAGGTCGCCACCTCGGGCAGCGAGGTTCCCACAGCCACCAGGGTCAGACCGATGACCAGTTCGCCGACACCCAGCACCCGGGCGATGTCGACCGCACCCATCACCAGAAGACGCGCCCCCATCGACAGCAGGACCAGGCCGACCAGCAAACGCACCGTCTCGCGCGCCATCGCCCAGGGACCGAGAGGCTCGACCAAAGACGAGGCGGACGCACCGGAACAGGAGCCCTCACGCCGTCCCTCGCACATCGACCACCAGAGATAACCGAGCAGCGCCGCACACAACAGCACCCCGTCCAGATGGCCGAGCCGACGATCCAGCGACAACAGCCAGACCCCGACAGAAACGGCGATCACCAGAGGCAGATCGATCCGCCGAACCCGTTCATGCACCACCAAGGGGGCCACAATGGCCGCGACACCGATGACCAGCAGGATATTGGCGATATTGCTGCCCACGACATTGCCGACGGCGAGATTCGATGCGCCAGACCACACCGACTGGATGGTCACGGCCAATTCGGGCGCGCTGGTGCCAAAGGCCACCACCGTGAGACCGATAACCAAGGGACTGATCCGCATCGCCGCCGCCAAGGCCACAGCGGCGCGGACCAGAAGCTCGCCTCCCGCAACCAGGCCGACGAAACCGACGAGTATCAGTGACAGCGACACAAGCGATTCGAGCATCGGCATCCATGGCTCCACAACAATGAGGCGCGTTGACACGAAACCGCCCGGACCCTAAACAGAACTCGAACGATCCCTTGGAGGATCCGGATCGAGAAGCATCGATCGACGAGCCGCAAATCAGAAGGGTACGAAGCCAACCACCGGATTGCCCTGGGTCAGCTCCGCGCCACCACGACCCTCACCGGTCCGATAGCGCACCAGCACCCGCTCCAGCGCGGGGAAGCCGATGAAAAATCCCAGGGCCACCGAGTCCAGATGCTCCGGACTCAGACAGGCGAACCGATAGTCCACGCCGATCTCGTCCGCGACCCCGGCCCCTCGGGCGGCATCGCCCTTCAGGACCACCTCGGCCAGACTGCAGGCCGCCTGGGTGTCGAAACGCATCATTCCGGTGCCGTTGCGCAGATTCTCGCGCGCCAACCCCAGGGTCTCGCGCTCCTGGGCATTGCGCGCGGCACCGTCAAATCCAACCAGGGTCGCGCGCGGGGCGCGGAAATGGGCGAGGATCGTAGCCCCGTCGATCTCGATGGTCAGCATCGCCATTCCCTGCGGCATGGCCCGTACCTGGGGCGCCGCATCGGCGATGCCCATCGCTCCGACGCAACAGAGAACAAGCCGGAAAGCGGAGACGCCGAGCTTCCGCCGGTTGACCCTCATCCCTCCACGCCCTTCCCCACGCAGCAGGCACAGACGCCTAAAACCTCGACGACACGACGCTCCGGTCGGAAGCCCGTTTCATCGGCCGCCGAACGCAGGCTCTCGCAGATCGCCTCGTCCTCCAGTTCGGTCACCAGACCGCAGGTGCGGCAGATGAGAAACTGACCCGAGTGCGGATGATCCGGGTGACGACAGCCGATGAAGGCGTGCAGACTCTCCAGTTTATGCACTAGCCCCTGCTCCAGCAGAAAATCGAGCGCCCGATACACGGTCGGCGGAGCCAGGGGCCGCGAACCATCGCGCATCGCCTCCAGGATCTCGTAGGCACCCAAGGGCCGGGAGGCGGAACAGAGAATCGCCAATACGCGCCGACGCTGAGGCGTGAGTCGCACGCCGCGCCGCACGCAGAGCGCGTCGGCACGCTCCAACGGGCCGAACGCAGCAGGCGTCCCCATCAGGCCGCCCTCGCCCGACGCGCGGCAAGACGTCGCCGCAGAAAGTGGCTCGACAGTGCCGAAAGCACATAGACGGCACCGGCAATTAGGATGATGGTCGGGCCGGTCGGCAGATCCGGCCCATAGGACAGCGCTAGACCCAGCGAGGTGAAGCCCCCTCCCAACAGGGTCGCGAGCAGCATCATACCGCCCAGCGAATGGAGATAATGGCCGGCGATCGCCGCTGGCAGCGTCAGCAGGGCGATCACCAGGATCAGCCCCACGACCTGGATCAGCAGGACCACGGTGACGGCCACCAGACACAGCAGGAGCAGATAGAAAAAGGCGACCGGGACGCCCCGCAGCCGCGCGAACTCCTCATCGAAGGTGATGGCCAGAAACTGGCGATAGAAGAGCGCGACGGTCGACACCAAGACCAGATCCAATCCCGCCATCAGCCACAGCTCACCCGCCGGCACGAGCAGGATGTTGCCGAACAGGAAGCTCATAAGATCGGACGCATAGCCAGGCGTCTTGGCGATAAAGAGGATGCCGATCGCCATGCCGATCGCCCAGAGAGCGCCGATCAGGGTGTCCTCCTGGGTCTTCCAGGACAGCCGCACCGTCCCGATCAGCAAGGCCGAGAGGATGGCCGCGATCAATGCGCCCAGAAAGGGATCGAAGCCGAAATAGAGCGCGGCCCCCATGCCGCCGAGCACCGAATGCGCAATGCCGCCGGCCATGAAGGCGATGCGTTTGACCACCACGAAGGTGCCGATCACGCCGCAACCGACGCTAGCCAGCAGACCGGCGATCAGGGCGGTTTGAAGAAAGGCGTAGTCGCCGAGTGCGGAGAGGAATGCGCTCATAGTCAGTGGCTGTGATCGACCAGTCGAACGCGATCGCCATAGAGCTGGTGAATGGCATCGCCATCGACCGCGCTGGTACCGTGACAGGTCAGGGTACGGTTCAGACAGGCGACCCGACTGACATAATCCGAGATGAAGGCAATGTCATGCGAGACCACGAGGATGGTGAGACGCGCGTTCAGGGTCGCCAGCAGATCGAAGACGTCCGTCTCGCCGCGCTGATCGATATTGGCCGTCGGCTCGTCCAGAATGAGGATCTCGGGCTCGCCGGCCAGGGCGCGGGCCAGAAGCACGCGCTGCAGTTGACCACCGGACAGAGTGCCGATACGGCGCTTGGACAGATCGGACGCCTCCACCTCATCGAGCGCGCGGCGCGCCGCCGCACGGTCGGCGGCCCGATACCAGCCCAGCGAGGAACCGATACCGAGCCGACCCATGGTCACCACCTGCTCGACCGAGATGGGGAAGTCGCGCGGGAAGCTCGGAAACTGCGGAACATAGCCGATCCGATCCGACACCTGGCTCGGCACCTCGCCCAAGACCCGGATGCGCCCGGCCTGGGGCTCCAGCAAACCGAGAATGAGTTTCAACAGAGTGCTCTTACCACCCGCATTGGGTCCGACCAGCCCGACGAATTCGCCGCGCTCGACGCACAGATCCACATGCTCTAGGACGAGTGCATCGCCATAGGAGAAACTCACATCCGCTATCTGAACGATCGGACCCGAACCGGTGGTCTGCGATGGCGCCTTCGGCAAGAAAAAACCCTCTCATGCGGATGAATCATCGACACGGCGCAACCGCCGAATCGGAACGATAGCCGGATCGACGCGCCGACTTCGCGATAACGCTACAGTATAACAGCAGCCAGAGCGGCTTCGGCGGTCGTCGAGATGCGTTGGCCACTGTGCCGAGCATGGCGCAAAGGTTAGCATTGCACCTTTCGTTTCGAAGCTGATTCGCCGTCTTATGCCCCATTCATTCGACTTTCTCTGGTCATCGCAATTTCTCTGGGCCGTTGGCCTGGGCGCCTATGTCCTGGCCGTACTCTTCCTGACCCGCTTCCCTTACGAGGCCATGGTAGCGCGCGGAATGGAGCCGATCCGCGCCTGCTACTACGACCGCAAGATCGTGCACATGCTGGCCGGCGGCGTGGGCTCCATCATGGTACCCCTCGTCTTCACCGACCCCTGGTATCCGCTGATCGCCGGACTGCTGCTGACGCTCTTCACCAATCTGGCCCATGCGACCGGGCTGCGGCTCTACTGGTTCCAGACCGAGGAGAATCGCAACGACGTCAAATTCACGCTCATGTGGGCGACCTCGATCTCGGTGCTCTGGTGGCTGCTGGACAATCCCTGGCTCGCCATCCTGCCCTCGCTCTACATGGCCTTCGGCGACGGCGTGACCGGGATCGTGCGCAACGCCCTCATCCGCAAGCGCTCCAAAAGCCCGATCGGCAATCTCTTCATGCTGCTGCTGTGCGCGCCCCTGGGCTGGATCATCGGCGGCATGGCGGATCCGGCGATCCCGTTCTGGGGACTGATTTCGGCGGTGGTCGCGACAGTGATCGAGCGTTACGAATTCGGCCCCATCGACGACAACATTCTCATCACGGTCGCTGCATCACTGGTGCTCCTGCTGGGCACGGCGATCGGACCGCTGATTTGACCCCTCCCCCCGCCCTCTCCACCGGGGAGAGGGCATCCTGGAACACTGGCTCAGAAGACCTTGACCAGCGCGCTGGCTGCGAGCAGCAGGAAGATCACCCCGCTCAGCTGATGCAACCGTCGCAACGGCACCGAGCGCAGCAGCCGGCAACCAATGGTGACACCGAGGACCGAGGTGGTGGCGAGCGCCAGGGTCGCGCCGATCCAGACCGGGATCGGCTGCAGGTTGCTGGCGAGTCCGGCGACGGCAATCTGAGTCTTGTCGCCCATCTCAGCGAGCAGAATCATGAGAAAGGTGGTGATCAGAATGCCGCGCCCCGGAAGCGCGGGCACATCCTCGTCCTCGCCGCAGTCGGCACCGGAACGCAGGGCCAGGATACCGAAGACGGCGAAGAGGACGGCAACGATGCCGGCCAGAACGCGGTGCGGCAGCCATTCGGCGAGTCCGACGCCAAAGACCACGGCGAGCGTATTGAGAATGACGAAGGCCGCAACCGCGCCGACCAGGACCGGGACCTGGCGGTGCCGCGTGGCCAGCGTGATACAGACGAGTTGGGATTTGTCGCCGAGTTCGGCCAGAAAGATGAGACCGAAGGTGGTGAACGCCGGGCTGAGCCAGACGGGAATGGACATTGAGTCGAACGATGGCATGGATGGATTGGCCGGGGGCTGGGCAGGATGAGCAACGGACAAGACGCGATCTGCCCAGCCCCAGCCGGACACCGCATCAAGCCCGAGGTCTCGTCAAGCCTGCGCCGCGCGTGCCACGGTGTCTCCACCGAGTCTGTTGACCCGCGCCCCTTTCCACAAGAAAAGGCGACTACTCCCCTCAAGACGCGCGCAAATTATCCGACTGGAAAACCACTGTCAACGGCGCAAAGAACACGCTTTCGTGAATTCAATCACGTTCAGTTCGCTTGCAGACATTGAGAATAGGGTGTAATCAAGCCCTCTGCCGACCCTATCGACGATCCAGACATGATGACCAATCGACGCTCCCAATACCGACTGGGCACGACGACGAAGATCAGCGTGACCCTTCCGGACCGCACGGTGCCACTCGAGGTAGAGAACCGCAACATCTCTTGGGGTGGAGCACTCTTCATGAGCGCGGATCCGGCGATCTGCGACCACGACACATTGCGCCTAACCTTCCCCTGGACGGGAGACCAATCCTTCTCCGCCGAGGCGAAGGTGATGCGATACGAACGACTCGCTGATGGACAATTCGCGGTGGCCGTGCGTTTCTATAGCCTGTCTCCCCTAGACCAGAGCCGGCTCGTCAAGCTGCTCAAACTACTGGCGGCACAAGAGAAAATAGTCCGCTCGGAACCGATCGACCCAATCGCCGAAACGCTCGACCTTACGGTCACCGACGACCAGGAAATGCGGGAGCGTCTGAAACAGATCTCCGAAGGGCGCCTCTCCTTGACCACGTTCGGTGCCTACCGAACCGACCAGAGCCTGCTGCTCAATCTGAGCGGCAGCCAGCGATACCCGAACCTCTATCTGCGTGCCCGAGTCGTCTCACAGGAGATTCTGACCTTCCCCTTCAGCAACCAGCAGGATCTGGTCAAGCTGGAGCTGGACTTCGAGCACCCGGAGGAGGATCTAAGGGAGATCGCGACGCTCTTAGACACATAAGGCGCCATCCAGAGAAGAATCTCCCCATCGGGGGATTCAGCGCCCCCAAACCCCGCGCAACAGTTCGCGGCGACTGATTCCAGCGACCGGGGCTGGCGAAGGCGACGGTTCAGAGAAGAGACCATCCAGCACCGCTTCGGCGGTCGCGACGGCGGTCGCCTGATCGGGGAATTCGCCCATCGGGGAGAAGACCGAGCAGGCGGCGAAGGCTCCGACGCGCTCCTCCTCGGAGGCGATGAACTCGCAACAACCGCCGGGCAAGGCGACGTCCTGCTTGCTACCCTGCCCGCCCGGGCGAACGGGCGAATCCGCGCCAGGAACCCACACCAGATTCATACACCAGGGGGTGATGAGCACGCCGAACCAGTCGTCGGCGTACAGTCGCGCGCCCACCACCTGCACCGACAAGGCCGTATTCAGGATAGGCAACCCACGCATCCGGGTATCATGGATGCGCCGGAAGGCGGCCTCCAGTCGCGCGGCGAGATCCTCAATCGACATCGGCATGACCGGCATCGCTCAACGAACGGCCTCGATGATCTCGGCCAGACGCGCGGCACTGTCCTCGATGTCTTCCTGAGCGGCCAGCGCGGCAGCCGGAATGTCCACCACCTCAAGGGTATTGAGGATCAGCGAGTCGTCGGAGTTGAAATGCTGCACCCACCAGCAGTGACGCAACGCGGTGGCGGTGATGCGGCAGTTGCCATAGCCGCGCGAGAGGATGGTGATCGGCCCCGTGCCCAACTGGGCATCCAGATAGGCGAGATCGGCCTCGGAATGCGGCAACAGGGTCAGGTTGACGACGTGCGGCAGATCGCCGAAACGCCAGGTCCCAACCTGCTCGTTCAGTTCGGACAGGACCGAGCGGGCGGTGAGCACTTCATCCGGCGGGGTCTCGGGATCGAGTCCCTGCGCGGCCTCCTTGAAGGCGATCTCGCGCACGGCGAACGGGATCTCGGCGACCTCGATCTCATCGCGCGTCACCTGCCCCGAGGCGTCGCTCGACTGAACACGCCAGACTCCCGCGAGACGGGTCTCCTGTACCCGCATACCCTCATCCGAACCAAAGAGAATGCTGACCTCGCCCTCCCCCAGCGCCTGCGTCACCAGCAATCGATCTAACTCGGGCAGCGTCATCAGATCGACCACCCGCGAGGGCTCCAGTACGCGATAGCTCTGAAGCTGGATCAACAGGCTCTCCAGCAGACGGATGCCGCGCGGACACGCCTGGGCCTGTTCGGCCTCTGGCAAAGAGGGCGAAACATAGGTCTCCATCGCCTTGGGGAGCGGGAGATAGTCCAACTCGGCGCCATCCGGCTCCACCGGTTGCGAACCGGGCCCCAGGGTCAGACCGGGAATCTCGAAAGAATGCATGGATGATGACTCCTGTTGGAAGGACGAAATGGATGAACGATGAACCTGGACCGAGCCGCGATGCCGAGCCCGCAAAGAATCGCCAAACAATGGATTCCCGGTTGTTGCAGGTGCGAATACATTCGCACCTGCTTAGTCAGAGACGCCGCGCTTGGCCTGATCGCGCAGGTGCTCGGGCAGTGTCGGCTCGCGATCGACGAGATCGGCGAACAGATGATCCACCGACTCCCCCTGCATAGCGACCTGCATGGCGACCAGGGCATCGCGCACCCGCAATGCGTGCGTTTCACCCATGACCTCGCGGGCCGCGCCGAGAAACACCAGAACCCAGGCCCCGATCGGCTGCTGACCGACCAGCTGCATGTCGATCCTGTGGTGCTCGCCACCGTCGTCGCACCAGGCCCACAAAGGGCCGGATTCGATGACCTGCATGGGCACGCCGATGCACATCAGCCGGCACCCCGTAGCGCCAGAACGCGGGAGTCGCCGATGCGGCAGGCGACATCGGAACCCGGACGTCCGGCCTCATAGTCGGCGAGACGCAGCGAGGGATGCGGCATCTCATGGGTGGACACGCCGACCTCAGGATCGAGCGGCAGCCATTCCACGCCGAACGGCTCCAGATAACGTCGGGCCTCGACGATGGCCGGCTCGATCTGATCGCGAACCGGAGACCTCAGACTGCCGCCGAAATCCTCCAGCTCGACCGGCTGCACGCCGATCAGCAGCAGATGGCGCGGGAAATCGCCCATCAGGTCGGCCAGGGCCAGCACCTCTTGGAAGCCGGTCTGGTGCAGGCTCATCTTCTTGGCGCCCATGAATTTGGGCACCGCATCCCCTTCGACCAGCTTGAGGGTGCCAGGCGGCAGCCCGTAATCGACCGCGTCGAACACGACCAGAACGTCGGCCCAGCGAACCTGGTCGACGAGATAGATCCCCTGGGTGCCGCCGTCCAACAGTCGCACGTTGGGGGCGAAACCATAGCGGTTGGCGATCTCCTCGACCACTCGCACACCGAAGCCTTCGTCGGCCCAGAGGATGTTCCCGATTCCCAGGATGAGGACGTTAGGCGCGGTCACGGGCGGTCGTCCTTGAACATACGCCAGCCGCTGATCATGGTACTGATCAGACTCTGACGGGACATGATGTCCTCGCGAATAGCGGTATAGACATGAAGCATGACGAAGACCACCAGGACCCACATGCCCCAGTGGTGCCACATGCGCACGTCCTGGCTCTGACCGACCAGCGGAATGACCCAGCCGAAGAGCTTGTCCTGCCAGCTTCCCAGCCCCGTCTGTTCCGAATAGAGCGCCATGCCGGTGACGATCATGACCAAACCGCCAACCGTGATGATGACGACCATGAAAAGGTGAGCCAGCGGATTGTGGCCGACGTATTTGCGCGGCTCCTTCTCCAGGAAGGCGTACCAGCGCAGCTCGTGGACCAGTTCGCTCCAGAAACGTCTGCGCCAAAACGGCAGGGTGAAGAGCTGGTGCGAGTAGGAATTGCCGACGAACGCCCAGTAGATGCGGAACAAAAAGCCGACCATAAAAATGTAGGCGGCGGCGAAATGGAAGAAGCGAATGTCGCCCATCAGATAGTGATCGCTCGCCTCGCCCGACAGGGTCGGCAGCGGGTTGGCGATCAGATAACCGCTGATGGTCAGGGTGGTGATCGCGAGCGCGTTCACCCAGTGCCAGATGCGTACCGGGGCCTGATAAACATAGACCGCCGTGCGCTTGACCGTTGGGACGCCACTGTACATGGACTTAGTCTCCGAACTCATGGATCGATTTGGCCACGCCGGCCGGCATGGCCCCGGTCACTGTCGGTTGCGTCGCCCCCGCGACGCCCTGGACGCAGCGGGGGCGACCGGATTCCTCGTCGGCCAGCGCGGCGGCGGAAACCGTCGCCACGGCGATCACGAGGACCAGTCTGCTGATCGTCATGCCCTTTACCGCACCTTCACCCGTGTCAGCTCCTCGCCGTCCGGGCTCATGACATGGGTCGAGCAGGCCAGACAGGGATCGAAGCTGTGCAGGGTACGCAAGATCTCCAGGGGCTCCTCGGCCTTGGCCACGGGGGTGTTCATCAGGGCCGCCTCGAAGGCGCCGATGTTGCCCGCCGGGTCGCGCGGAGAGCCGTTCCAGGTGGTGGGAACCACGGCCTGGTAGTTGTCGATCTTGCCGTCCTTGATAACGACCCAGTGACCGAGCGCACCGCGCGGGGCCTCGCTGGTACCCACGCCCTTGGCCTCCTTCGGCCAGGTCTTTGGATCCCACTTGTCGACGTTGGCGGTACTGCTGTCGCCGGCCTTGAGGTTGGCCATCAGCTTGTCCTGGAAGTAGCGCATCTTGTGCGCGGCCCAAGAGCCTTCCAGACCACGGGCGGCGGTGCGCCCCAGGGTCGAGAAGAGCGCCGAGACCGGGAGCTGCAGATCGGTCAGCACCTTCTCGACCGGCTCCTTGAACTCCGGGTTGCCTTGGGCGTAGCCGATCACCCAGCGCGCCAGCGGGCCGACCTCCATGGCATGACCGCGCCAGCGCGGGGCCTTGATCCAACTGTACTTGGCGTTCTCGTCGATCTCCTCGATCCGGGTCCTGGTTCCCTTGGTGTTGGGGCCAAGCGTGAAGTTCGGCTCGGTCACGCCATCCCAGGGATGCAGCCCCCTGGACTCGTCGGCGTAGGTGAACCAGGAGTGATCCACGAATTCCTGAATCTGCTCGGGATCGCGCAGATCGACGTCGTGGATCTCGCTGAGATTGCCGTTGATGATGGCGCCACGCGGCAGGAGCTGGTTCGCGGCCGAGGTATCGTTGGCGTGGTCCGGGATATCGCCATAGGACATCAACGCCTGGCTGCTGAGTCCGCCGCCATAGGTCCAGTCCTTATAGAAGGAGGCGATCGCCATCAGGTCGGGCAGATAGACCTTATCGATGAACTCGATGGTCCGATCGATGATGGAGGAGACCAGATTCAGCCGCTCCATGTTGACCGCGCCGACCGCACCGACGTCATTCACATTGATGGCGCAAGGCACGCCGCCAACCAACCAGTTCGGGTGCGGGTTCTTGCCACCATAGACCGTATGGATCTTGACGATCTCCTTCTGGAAGTCGAGCGCCTCCAGATAGTGGGTGACCGCCATCAGATTGGCTTCGGGCGGCAGCTTGTAGGCCGGATTGCCCCAATAGCCATTGGTGAAGGGACCGAGCTGACCGGATTCCACGAAGCGCTTGATCCGGTTCTGCACGTCGCGGAAATAGCCGGGCGAGGACAGCGGCCAATCCGAGATGGACTGCGCCAACTCCGAGGTCGCCTTGGGGTCGGCCTTGAGCGCCGAGACCACGTCGACCCAGTCGAGCGCATGCAGGTGATAGAAATGCACCAGATGATCGTGCGCCTGAAGCGTCAACTGCATGATATTGCGGATGGAGTTGGCGTTCTCCGGGATCTGGATCCCGAGCGCATCCTCGACCGCGCGCACCGAGGTGAGCGCGTGGGTGCCGGTGCAGACGCCGCAGATCCTCTCGGTGAAGGCCCAGGCGTCGCGCGGATCACGACCGCGCAGGATGACCTCCAGACCGCGCCACATGGTGCCGGTGGAGACCGCGTTGCGGATGACGTTGTTCTCGTCGAGGTTGACCTCGCAACGCATGTGACCCTCGATCCGGGTCACCGGGTCGACGACGACGCGCTTGCCCGAGGTGTCGAGCTCGAAGCCGTTCGGTGTCTGCACGCTCATGCCTTGTCATTCTCCTCGTGATGCTCGCCCGAGCGCTGCTTGATGCGCTGGATGGCGCTCGCCGCCGCATGGGCGGTGATGGCCGCGCCGACCGTCCCGGCCGCGGCGATACCGACCTTGTCCGCGTTGGCCTCGATGCCGAATCCGTGGGTGGTGGTGACGTGGTGGTAGAAGCTGCCCTTGTCCCAGAAGCCGTCCTCGGAGCAGCCGATGCAGCCGTGGCCGGACTGGATTGGGAACGAGACCCCATTGTTCCAGCGCACAGTCGAGCAGGCGTTGTAGGTGGTCGGGCCCTTGCAGCCCATCTTGTAGAGACAGTAGCCCTTGCGCGCGCCCTCGTCGTCCCAGTCCTCGACGTACTGACCGGCATCGAAGTGCGGGCGGCGATAGCATTTGTCGTGGATGCGCTGGCCGTAGAACATCTTCGGCCGACCCTGACGATCCAATTCCGGGATGCGATCGAAGGTGAGCATGTAGGTGATGACCCCGGTCATGACCTCGGCGATCGGCGGACAGCCCGGCACCTTGATGATGGGCTTGTCGGTGATGACCTTGTGCACCGGAGTGGCCTGAGTCGGATTCGGGTGCGCCGCCTGCACGCAGCCCCAGGAGGCGCAGGAGCCCCAGGAAATGACGGCCTTGCAGTCGGCGGCGACCTCCTTCAGCTGATCGACGAATGGGCGCCCGCCGATGATGCAGCTCATACCATCCTGGTTGAGCGGCGGATTGCCCTCGACCGCCAGGATGTAATTGCCCTTGTACTTCTCGCGGATCTCGCCAAGGATGGCCTCCGCCTGATGCCCGGCCGAGGCCATGAGGGTGTCGTCGTAGTCGAGCGAGATCATCGAGAGGACAACGTCCGAGACCAGCGGATGGGCGGACCGAATGAAGGACTCGGAGCAGCAGGTGCATTCCAGACCGTGCAGCCAAAGCACCGGCGTGCGTGGTTTGGTTTCCATCGCGTGGGCGATCTTGGAGGCGAAAATCGGCTCCAGCCCTAGGGCCGTCGCCGTCAGGCTACAGTATTTGAGGAAGCTGCGACGGGTGATCCCCTGTCGGCGCATCACCTCGTAGAAGGTTTCAGTCGTTGCCATGGTTGATCCCAGTTGTGAACCCCAGCGGATTGACCGGCACGCGCACCGGCCCGATCGGAACTCAGAGCAACAAGGCAAGCTTCGAGCCAACTGATGACCACAACGCGAAGAGGGCACGTCTGACAATGGGGTACGGCACATCGAGCAAAACGATAGCCATCAGAAATCCGCAAAGTTCGTTTGCGATTTTTTCGATAGGCGCAAATCAAGTTTGCAGACCCAGAAAAACCGAGTGCGGAACAGGAGTTTCATCGGAAACGACGCTCTACAACCAGGTTGCGTAATTCTACGGATAGCTGCGACAGCTTCGATTGCGGATGCTATAGCGCGTTTCTCGACGCTTACCGCGCCTGGCACAGGCCCAAGCCGTCGCAGACCCGAAGCCGCCACACTCCTCCGGCTCGCCCAATTCTTAAACCGTCGAAACCACGTGCCCTCGGGCCGAAGGCGCCAAACACTAAAGGATGAACGGCCAATCAGGCGAACCTCTGGAAGACGCGCACCCCGAGTGCGCGACCTTACGGGAGAGGCTGCGCGAGGCCAAAGACAGGCTCTCGGACTCGCTTCCCGCTAGCCCGTCATATCCATTCACGCCCGAACCGACGCCACCAGACCATAGCGCCCCCCCGCCACTCGATCAGGCGATCGGCGCCGCCGCCAGCGCGGCCATGCGCCTGATGGAAACCGCCCTAGCCGAGCACATCCGGGCCGTCTCGATGGAGAAGGAACTACAGCGCGAAATCGATCATCGGCTGCGTGTCGAAAAGGCGCTGATGGAATCGGAGCAGCGCTGCCGTCGCATCCTGGACACCATCGGCGAGGTGCGCTGGATTTCGACGACGGATTGGGAAACCATTCTTGACATCGACCCCAAAGATCGACCGCCGCCCCCATAACAG
Source organism: Thiorhodococcus drewsii AZ1 (assembly GCF_000224065.1). Lineage (GTDB taxonomy): Bacteria > Pseudomonadota > Gammaproteobacteria > Chromatiales > Chromatiaceae > Imhoffiella > Imhoffiella drewsii. Next base: position 153,651 of record NZ_AFWT01000005.1, on the reverse strand, counting down.
ACCCCATCGATCTACGACAGGTTTACGATGCCCAGCGCGGACAATGTGATATGCAGGGGATCCTAAACAACTTCCCGCGCCTGGGTCGTCGCCCCATCCACAGCCGATCGATCCTCGCGTCCCAAGATCGAACGCTTGACCGCCACAGCGCGAAGACGGTCGTCGTCGCTTGGGTTCGGCTTCCAGAACCAACCGGATTTGCCATGAACATAAGGGATCAAATGGTTGGTCCTGAAATAATCCAAGTCAGGCTCATGGTCGCACTGGCTGCATAGCTCAGACACACTGCGATCCCCTCGATTGAGGGACCGACGCAGCTTCGAAAAGGCGCTTCCAAACCAGGCCGCCTCGACAGATTGATCCATGAGATTACCGACTGTATTGACGCCCTCGAAATCATGACAGCACGCCAAGACTCGACCGTCTGGCTTGACATAAAGCAGATAGTTCGGCCAATCGCAGTAGCCTGAAACCGGGGCCTTGGCATACTGCTTCACATTCCCGGCACGACCGCCCCAATTCAGGTATTGAGTGCGATCGACATGCTCGACCTTGCCTGGGTGAAACTCTTTCGCGTACTCATGGAGCGGGACATTATGCGCAAGGGCATCCACATCGTAAGAGTTGATGTAGAGTCGATCCAAGCCCGCGTCGAACAAGGCATCGAGTTTTTCGACGGTCAGGAGATCGCCATTCGTGACCAATAGATGACAGCACCCTGGCAGCATCAATGTCGAGTACTGAAGAAAGCTGTAGATCCTGTTGTCGGTCAAGGGCTCATTCAGACTGAACAAGGAAAGCCGCCCTACGAAGTTGATCTCGACCAGTTCGTCGATGATTTTGAAGAACAACTTCGCTGGCATGCGTACGCTCTCGGACCGCTCCTTGATCCCGAACCAACAGAAATGACAGCGTCGCGTGCAATTGGTATTCGTTTCAATATTGACCTGAGCAAACCGACGGGCTGGCAGCCCCCATTCGAAATATTTTTGATAATAAAACCACGTCGCAAGATCCTTGATGGACGAAACAACCCGCCCTCCCGCCCGTCGGCATTCCGCTACCGCCTTTACCGCAATCCTCACAAACAAACTCCTCGAACAAGACATACCAACATCAAAACCAACCCCATCGATAACCCAACCCCCACCCGAAGTCCCGACATCATCCAAAAGCATCATCGGGCCGCCTCCTGCAATCCCCTCATCCATTGCCAAGACATCCGAGCGCCGAAGCGTCGAACTTCCAAAATGACAGCCCAAAACGGCCTGATCGATTGGTTGACGCGCGAAGCAGCAACTGCGGAAAATCGGTGTCGTCGGCGCCCACAACAGGACACCGGATCGGAATCGAAGGGAACCTCGTAGAAAACAAACGGGACATCTGCGGAAACGATCGCCCCATTCTCCCAGACCCATCGCGCGGGAATCCAGGTTTTTCGTCGGTCCATCGAACGCCTTCAGGAAACCGCGTCATCAACCAGAGAGCCTTCGAATGACCACCAGATCCCGCGCCTCCAGACGAGAGATCCTCGGCTGGGCGATGTTCGACTTCGCCAACTCGGCCTACACGCTGCTCATCATCACGGTCGTCTTCGGCGACCTCTTCACCCGGGTCATCGTCGGCGACGCGCCCGACTATCGACTGGGCAATCTGCTCTGGAGCCTGGCGCTCGCCATCAGCTACCTGATGGTCGTGATCGCATCGCCCGTGGCCGGGGCCATCATGGATTACACCGCGAGCAAGAAACGCTTCCTGTTCGCCAGCTATGCGCTCACGGTCGTCACGACCGCCCTGCTCTATTGGGCTGCGCCCGGATATGTGTGGATCGGCATGCTGTTGCTGATCCTCTCCAATTTCGCCTTCTCCATCGGCGAATCCTTCATCGCCAGCTTCCTGCCCGATCTGGGACCACCCGAGGACCTGGGCAAGATCTCCGGTTTCGGCTGGGCGCTCGGCTATATCGGCGGCATGATCGCCGCGCTCTTCGTCCTCTTCGTGCTCGGCGAGGTCAGCGCCGAGAACTTCGAGCGTATCCGCTGGGTCGGTCCCTGGACCGCCGTCTTTTTCCTTGTCGCCGCCATTCCGACCTTCCTCTGGGTCCGCGAGCGCGGTCGCCCGCGCCCCCTGCCGCCAGGAGCCAGCCTCGTCGGAGTCGGAATCTCCCGAGTACGCCAGACCCTGGCCCATCTGCGCCAGCACCGCGACTTGGCCGTGCTGCTAATCGCCGTCTTCTTCTCCATGAGCGGCATCTCCATCGTCATCACCTACGCCTTCATCTACGGCGCACAGGTGATCGGCTGGGACGCATCGGTGCGCACGCTCATGTTCGTCCTGGTGCAGCTCACGGCCGCTGCGGGCGCCTTCGGCTTCGGCTACATCCAGGACAGGATCGGTGCATTGCGCACCTATCTGCTGACGTTGATCATGTGGATCCTGGCGATCCTGCTCATCTATCTGACGCCGTCGATCGCCGAACTGGCGCACGACCGGCTCGGGCTCGACTGGGAGGCGCAGTACGTCTTCCTGGTGGTGGGATGCGTGGCGGGCGCGAGCCTGGGGGCCTGTCAGTCGACCACGCGCACACTCGTGGGGCTCTTCTCGCCGCTGTCGCGCTCGGCCGAACTGTTCGGTTTCTGGGGGTTGTCGATGAAACTGGCGGGAGTCTTCGGGCTGCTCGCGATCGGCTTGTTGCAAGCCGCGTTCGGACTGCGTCAGGCGCTGCTCTTCTGCGTACTACTGTTCGCCGTGGCGCTGCTCATCGCGCGACACGTCGACGAGACGCGCGGACGCGCCGTTGCCCAGGCGCACGATGCCGGACTGAAGGCGTGGTAGGAGTCGGACGGATTTCTTGAACCACAAAGGCGCAAAGATCGCGAAGGTCGATCTTTGGTGACTGTGCGTTCTTCGCGCCTTTGCGGTTCAAGTCTTATTAGGGCGTGATTTCCAGCAACACCTCATCCGGGTTCACCGCGTCGCCCTTGGCGACGAAGACCCCGGTGACGGTGCCAGCGATGGAGGCCTGGATCTCGGTCTCCATCTTCATGGCCTCAGTCACGAGGACGGACTGACCGGCAGTGACGCTGTCACCCTCATTGACCAGCACGTCCACGATGTTTCCCGGCATCGAGGTGGTGACGTGTCCCGGCTGGGTCGGCTTGGGCCGCTTGCCAGCGATCGCCTTCTTGACCGCACCCTCGGTGCCGCCGGTCAGAACCAGCTCGTCGAGCGTCTCGACCACGACCTCTTCCGGGATGTCGTCGATGGTGAAATAGAAATGCCGCTCGGCCTGCCCCTTATGACCGGCGCCCGTGACCTTGATGTGATAGCTCTCGCCATGCACGTTGATGTTGAACTCGGTCGGAGCCGACTTGGCGACATTGCTCGGCGGCGGCTCCAACGGCTCGGGCACCAGGGTGCCAGCGGCGCGATGCTCCAGAAAGGTCCGCCCGATCTCGGGGAACATGGCATACGTCAGGATGTCCTCCTCCGAACCGGCCAGGGAACCGATCTCCTTGGTCAGACGCTCCAGCTCTGGGTTGAGCAGGTCGGCCGGACGACAGTCCACGATATCTTCCTTACCGATCGCCTGCTGCTGCAGTGTCGCATCGACCGGCGCCGGCGCCGCGCCATAGCGCCCCTGGAGATAGAGCTTCACCTCGTTGGTGATGCTCTGATAGCGCTTCTCGGTCAGGACGTTCATGACCGCCTGGGTACCGACGATCTGCGAGGTCGGAGTGACCAGGGGCGGATAGCCGAGATCCTTGCGCACGCGCGGAATCTCGTCCAGCACCGCGTTCATACGGTCGATCGCGTTCTGCTCCTTCAGCTGGTTGGCCAGGTTGGAGATCATGCCGCCCGGAACCTGATTGACCTGCACCCGGGTATCGACCCCAGTGAAATCGCTCTCGAACTGGTGATACTTCTTGCGCACCTGATAGAAGTACATCCCAACCTCTTGGATCGCCTCCAAGTCCAGACCGGTGTCGTACTCGGTGCCGCGCAGGGCAGCGACCATGCTCTCGGTCGGCGAATGCGAGGTGCCGCCGGCCATCGAGGAGATCGCCGTATCGATGGTGTCGCAGCCATTCTCGATCGCCTTCATGTGACACATGTCGGCCAGACCGGCGGTGGCGTGCGAGTGCAGATGCAGCGGCAGATCGACGCTGTCCTTGAGCGCCTTGACCAGATCGGCGGTCACGAAGGGCGTGAGCAGACCGGCCATGTCTTTGATGGCAATGGAGTCGCACCCCATGGCGGCGAGCTCCTTGCCCATCTTGACGAACCCATCGACCGTATGGACCGGGCTCACCGTGTAGCAGATGGTGCCCTGGGCGTGCTTACCGGCGGCTTTGGTCGCCTCGATCGCGGTCTTGAGATTCCGCAGGTCGTTGAGCGCGTCGAAAATACGGAAGACGTCCATGCCATTCTCGGCGGACCGCTTGACGAAGGCACGCACCACATCGTCCGAATAGTGACGATAACCGAGCAGGTTCTGGCCCCGCAGCAGCATCTGCAGCCGGGTGTTGGGCAGGGCCTCGCGCAGCGTGCGCAGACGCTCCCAGGGATCTTCCTTCAGAAAACGCACGCAGGCGTCGAAGGTCGCGCCGCCCCAGCACTCCAGCGACCAGTAACCGATCGCATCGAGCTTGGGACAGATCGGGAGCATGTCCTCGGTCCGCATGCGCGTCGCGAACAGTGATTGATGGGCGTCGCGCAGAACGACATCGGTAATATTGATCTTCGGCATGGTATCGCTCTCAGCCGGGCACGACCCGGCATCTCGAAAATGGGAACCTTATAGACCGGCGTGTGCAGACAGGGCCGCCGCCAAGGCCGCAGCAATATCCTCGCGACGGCGCTTGGCCGAGTAGTTCAGCAACTCGGGATGGGCATCGAGGAATCCGGTATCGAAGCTTCCGGCGAGAAAGTCCGGATGGCGCAAAATTTCCTGATAGAAGGGGATCGTTGTTTTGACCCCGTATAGCCCGGTGTCGCGCAGCGCGCGGTGCCCACGTGCCACCACGTCCTCCCAGTTCAACGCCCAGACGATAACCTTCGCCAGCATGGAGTCGTAGTAGGGCGGAATATTGTATCCGGTGTAGATGGCCCCGTCGGTGCGCACGCCCGGACCGCCCGGCGCGTAGTAGCGCGAGATGCGTCCGAAGCTCGGCAGGAAGTTGTTCTGCGGATCCTCGGCATTCACTCGGAACTGGATCGCATAGCCTCGGCGCTTGATCTGGTCCTGGCGGTAACGCAACGGCAAACCGGCGGCGACACGGATCTGCCCCTCGACCAGGTCCACACCCGTGATGGTCTCGGTGATCGTGTGCTCAACCTGGATGCGGGTATTCATCTCCATGAAATAGAAACGCCCATCCGAGTCCAGCAGGAACTCCACGGTACCGGCGTTGGTATAACCGACCGCACGCGCCGCAAGCACTGCGAGTCCACCGACATACTGGCGCTGGGCATCGTCGAGCTGCGGCGAGGGCGCGATCTCGATCAGCTTCTGATTACGACGCTGAATGGAGCAATCGCGCTCGTAGAGATGGACGCAGTTGCCATGATGGTCGGCCAGTACCTGCACCTCGATATGACGCGGGTTGACCACGCACTTTTCGAGGAAGACCTCGGCCCGGCCGAACGCCTTGGTCGCCTCAGAGATGACGCGCTCATAGTTGTTACGCAGCGCCGCCGGATCGTCGCAGCGCCGGATGCCGCGCCCGCCTCCGCCGGAGGTCGCCTTGAGCATGACCGGATAGCCGATCTGCTCGGCGCACGCGAGCGCCTCGTCGAGGCTTGCCAGATTGCCCGGACTGCCAGGCGTCACCGGCACACCGGCCTTCTGCATCGCCTGACGCGCGGCGGTCTTATCGCCCATGCGCGCGATCACCTCGGCATTGGGACCGATGAAGGTGATGCCACGCCGAGCACAGGCCAGCGCCAGCTCGGGATTTTCGGACAGGAAGCCATAGCCCGGATGCACCGCATCGCAACCGGTGGACACAGCCAGGTTGACGATATGGTGCACATTGAGATAACCAGCCAAGGGGTCGGCCCCCAGACTGTAGGCCTCGTCGGCCTTCTTCACGTGCAGAGAATGGCGGTCGGCCTCGGAATAGATGGCCACCGAGCGGATTCCCATCTCGGCGCAGGCGCGAATAACGCGCACCGCAATCTCGCCGCGGTTGGCGATCAGGATCTTACGAAGCATCGGTTTGCCTCTGGGACGGCCGATTCAACGGCCGATGTAGCGGAAATCGAGAGACTTTCAGCCTCTTTGCTGCCACGCAGCAAAGAGGCTGAACTCGACGATTGTACAAACGCAATGCGGGAATTGAAATCGATGATGTGTCGATCAGCCCGATTGATCGCCCCGGCCCGAACCCTTCGCACGACCGAAACGCGCCCCGAACACCCCGGAACGCGTAGATAACCGGCCGAAAATAGAGGGGTGCGCCCCTCGAACAGCGCTGGAGAGATAAAGTCGGCGGCCCATCAAACCGGCTGCCATCCGGCAGCCTCGACGTCCGACAGGCCGCGAGCCCTTCACACGATTGTCCAATGCCCGCCCACATTCCATCCATGCGGTTGACGCGATGCCGTCACGCAGGAGGACACCTGCCGAAAAGCGTGATTATTCGATCAGCCTGACACGAAACGCGCGTCCCTTCAGCTTGCCGACGGACAATTTTTTCAACGCCGCCCCGACGCTCTCTCGGTTGACCGCCACATAGGCCCATTGATCGGCGATCTGGATTTTTCCGACTTGATCGCCACGAATACCACCCGGCCCCGTCAGAGCGCCCAGGATATCCCCTGGGCGAACCTTTTGCTTCTTGCCACCATCGATCTGAACGGTGGCCATCGGCGGCACCATCGGTCGCCGTTCCAGCAGGTCGAGTGGCGGCAACGACTCGCTGTCCATGATGGGATCTACCGTGGTATCCAATAAGGCGACGCGATGCGCCTCACCTTCATCGTAGAGAGAAAAGGCCGCACCCTGGCTGCCGGCACGCCCGGTACGACCAACGCGATGGGTATGCACCTCCGCATCCAGCGCAATCCGATAGTTGATCACCGCATCGAGCGAATCGATGTCCAAACCACGGGCCGCCACATCGGTGGCTACCAGCACCGAGACGCTCTTATTGGAGAAGCGCACCAGGATCTCATCCCGATCCCGTTGCTCCAGGTCGCCGTGCAGCGCGAGGACGCTAAAACCACTGTTCTGCAACCCCTGAGCCACCTGTCGCGTGTCGACCTTGGTATTGCAAAACACCAGGGTCGACACCGGTTGGTGCTGCAACAGCAAGAGGCATAGCGCTTGCTGCCGCTGTCGATCGTCGGTCACGCGATAGAAGTGCTGGGCGATACTGCGATTGTCGTGGGTGGACGCCACTTGGGCCATGACCGGTTCAGTCATGATCCGCCGAGCGATGGCCTGGATCCGACTGGGGTAGGTAGCGCTAAACAGCAGTGTCTGGCGTTTCTTCGGTATCCGGTCGATGATCGCATCCAGCGCCTTTTCGAAGCCCATCTCCAGCATCCGATCCGCCTCGTCGAGCACCAGCATGGTCACCTCATCCAGCCGCAGCGTGCCTCGCTCCAGATGATCCGCGATGCGACCCGGGGTTCCCACCACGATATGGGCGCCGTGTTCCAGCGAGCCGATCTGAGGGCCAACGGCGACCCCACCGCAGAGTGTCAGCACCTTGATGTTGTGCCTCCGGCGGCCCAGTGCACGGATCTCCTTGGCCACCTGATCGGCGAGTTCGCGTGTGGGACAGAGGACGAGGGACTGGACCCGAAAGCGTCCGACATCGAGCCGTTCCAGCAGACCGAGCCCAAAGGCAGCGGTCTTCCCCGAACCGGTCTTTCCCTGTGCGATGACATCCTTCCCCGCCAAAATATCCGGACAGCTCAGTGCCTGGATGGGGGTCATGGTGTCATAGCCGAGCGAGGACAGATTCTCCAGCAGATCCGGGTTGAGGTTGAGCGAGCTGAATGAGGTATTGGTCAAGACGCCTGTCCCGCAGTGGCACTGGAATCGTCCTGTTGAGGACGACCATCGCGGTATTCCAACTGCACCCCGCTGAGAAAGTTGCGCAGGATCTGATCCTTACATTGACGGTAGTGCTTATGATCCGGCTTGCGAAAGAACGCACTCAACTCATGCTTGCTGATGTGAACGTCGCTTGCGGCCAGGAGACGCAGGATATCGTCCGCCTTCAGATCCAAAGCGATCTTGAGCTTTCTGAAAATGATGTTGTTGTTCAGCAAGTGTTCCGGCTCGGGCTGCTCGCTGTCTTTCGTGCCCCGTCGATCATTGATCAAGCCGTTGAGGAAGGTCGCCAATTGGCGATCGCCACATTCCTCGAACTCCGGATCATCGCCTCTCTTCAACCAATTGCTGACTTGCGAGCGAGTCACCCGACTGTTCGCTGCGGCAAACACCGCAATCATCTTGGAGTCATCGAAGTCGAATGTGTATCGAAGGCGGCGCAGGATATCGTTGTTGGTCATACAGTGGCTCAATGGCTAAATAGGCGGGTCATCGCCCGGCGATGCCGGGAAAACAGTCGCAGTTTGACATTTTCTGGAGTCCATCGGGGATATAGCTGCGGCAGAGACTGCAACAACCTAAAGCGCCTAAATTTTTCGGCGGATACTGCTGTTCAGACCCCTGCGGTCAAAATGCGCCTGCGATCAAAATGCGATAGACCTCGGCTAGGGCATCCTCATCGCCGACATTGCCCGGAAAGATCACCACCGGCAGATCCGGCAGTCGCGGATGATCGGACGGACAGCGCACCACCGAGCATCCGGGCTGGATCTGGCCCAGCACCCGCGCGGTCCGCAGTGCCAAACCTTGGCTGAGTGTATCGTTCGAGGTGATACCGCCCTTGCTGACGAGGAAACCGGTCTCGCGCGGAAGATTCTGGACGAGTCGCACCAGGAAGCCCGAAACCTGCTCGCCGAAGGCCAGACGCTCGGCCTTGGTCGCGAACTGGCGCTCGCCGCGACTGGTATAGAACACCAGGCTATGGTTCTCGTGCTGGGCCGTCTCCAGACGATCTAAGAGTGTCCTGAACAGCCCCTCCTCGTCCTGAAGCATATGATCCAAGTCGATCTCGACCGGCACCACATCGGTGGTCGCCATCAAGCGCTCCAACTGACGGCTCGACTTGGCCACGTGCGAACCGACCAGCACCACGCCCGGTCGCCCGCCGCGCACATAGGCCGACATGCCCTCCGCCGGGATCGGCTGCGGCGGCAGTCTTGCGAGCGAGGTCAGCAGACTCGCGGCGCTGCGGAAGAGGAAACGCTTGCCAGCAGCGGCGGCCTCTATCAACTGAGCGGCGAAGCCGTCGAGATCGGACTGGCGCTCGGCATCGACCACACAGCAGACATTGCCGCCCAGACCGGAAAGACGTTCGCCCAGATCGCCGCGCACGTCCGCGAGACCGAAGCGCTCGACCTCCCCGGCCCGGATGCGCCCGGCGGTCTTCTCCTCCACATAGTCGGGCAGGAAGGCATGCTTGAAGCCGAAGACCGAGTCCCGGGCGAACTCGGTCTCGTTGACCGGCACGGGCTCGCCATCGACCATGAGGTAATGCACACCATCGCGGGTGATGCGTCCCCCTTCGAAGAAGGCTGGGACCAGGAAATGGGCATCGAAGGGGCCAAGCTCCTCGGCGATCACGTCGGTCTCGACCGGATAGTGACCGCGCAGGGTCGAGTCCGAGCGGCTGACCACCAGCGGCTGGATCGGATGGCCAGCGGAGGCCAGCCTCCCCAGCGCTTCGCGCAGATTGACGCAGATCTCGCGCGTCACGCGCTCCGCATCCTCGGCCCCCATGCCGCGCGTATTGCTCAGCACGAAGAGGATCGGCGAATCGTCGCTCAGCCCCTCGATCAATGTCTCCGGATCCCATCGCGTCAGCAGCAGACAGGAATGCACCGTCTGCGAGCCCGTGGGATCGTCGTCGATGGCGATGATCTTGGTGGTAGGTGTCTGGTTCATCGGCATGAAGCTCCAACGCAGGGCATGGCCTGAATCCGGGAATTGGAACCGCGAAGGCGCAAAGGACGCGAAGAAAGCCTAAAGATATGGGCCATGCGCTGATTTCATCCGCAGGGTGAGCGCCATACGCCTATCACCCATTGAAATCCTTTGCGCCCTTCGCGCCTTTGCGGTTCAAAGATTCTCTGATGATCGAATGCCCTAGGCCGCGTTGCCGAGCGCGGGCCTGGCCTGATCCATCAACGCCTTGGCGCGACCTTCCAGACCCTCGGGCGAGATGCCGTTGAAGGCCATGATCTCGGCCGGGCTGGCGGTGGTCTCGCCGCGCTGCCAGCCGACCAGGTCACGCGCCGCCGCACGGCTGCGCAGCATCACCGGCTCCAGGGCCACGGTGCCGCCGCCGCTCACGCCCATGAGCGCATCGCCATGGAAGAGCGACTCGAAGGCCGCATCGTCCATGAAATCGCCATCCGGCTCGGCGCTGTGCGACCAGGCGACGTCGTCGGGCCGATAGAGCCGGCGCGGATTGGCCACGGCGACGATGCGCACCCGATAGCCCTCCGCCTCCAGCCGATCCTTGGCGGCGAAGACCGGCTGGAACACCATGTCGCCGGTCACGGCGAACACGAGTGTCCCCTGCGACCCCTGAGCCGACTCGTAGAGCCGGACGGCACCCTCGCGCATCGCCTGCTCGGACTGTTCCGGGGTGGTGTGGATCGGAAGCGCCGACTTGGAGGCGACGATGGTGATGCACTTGTTGGACTGCCCGACCGCCCAGGCATAGGCCGCCTGGATCATGTTGGCGTCCGAGGGATAGAGCAGATAGACGTTACCGTTGCGCATCTGTCCGCCGATGTAGTTCTCGATCTCGGGGCGCTGATGGGTCCAGCCGTTGCGCCCCTGCTCCAGCGCGCCGGCGGTGAACATGGCGACCATGGCCGGCGTCTTGCGCCTCAGCTCGGCCATCGCCTGACCCACGGTCTGCACGATCGGCCAGCCGTTGATGGCGAAGCTTTCATAGGAGAGCCAGAGCGACCGCCCGCCGAAGAGCGCGAGACCGGCAGCGAAACCGGCGCAGGCATCCTCGTTCAGCGGCTCGTAGACCTGACCGCTCGGGGACTGATTGTAGAGTGGATCCGGGGTCGGATGACGGATCTTGAGTGCCTCGTTGATCGCCTTCATGGCCGATGCCTCGTTGCCGTCGGCATTGGTCACCACGAACTCGGGATCGCGCCGCCCCAGCTCGGCGACCATGGTCGCCAGGGTGCTCGCCGGAACCGCCTGATCGCCGGGCGCGAAGGGCTGCATGGGCAGCGCGCCGATCTCGGTCAGGGGACGCTCGCGCTCGGTCACCACGGTCTCGGCGGCCGGACCGCCACCCGCGCGGCTCAGGTTGGTGCGCACCAGCGACCAGACCTCGGGGGCCAGCGCACCCCGCTCCAGGGCGGCGGCGATACTGTCCTTCTCCGGTGTGTCACCGGGATAGAGGTTGTGCGACTTGGCGCCGCTCGCATGCACGCCCGCCCCCTTGAGCTGCTTGAGGATGACGCAGCTCAGGGTTCCTCTCATGGCCGATTCGGCCGCCTCGCGCATCCCCTCCAGCACGGCACGGCTGAAGGCCAGACGAGCCCCGGGGCCGAAACGGGTGCTGTCGACATAGGCGCCCTCCTGGCCCGCATCGTCGAAATCCTTGGCGTCGATCAGGACGATCTTCTCGAAATCGTGCGCCCGCCAGTAGGCCTCCATCTGGGCGTTGTCCATCAGGGACACCATCGAATGATGCTCCTGGCTATAGCCGTTCCAGATCAGCACCGGCAGGAAGTTGGTCACCTCCGGGTAGGCTGTGTGGAAGTGCTTCATCGCCGAGAGGATATAGGGCTCGCCCAGCCCGCCGTCACCGATCGTGCAGGGAAAGAGCCGGTCGCGATTGAGATAGGCGCCGGCCATGGCGAAGTGCTGGCCCTGACCGAGCGGACCGGCCGGGGCCAGTAGACCCGGGATGGCACCCGAGAGATGGCCGAGCAGACCGTCGCGCTCGCGGAAGCGGGCCTGCATGTCGCTCATGCTATGGATGCCCATCGACTCCAGCGAACCGTCAAGGAACATGGCGCTGTAGAAGCCGGGCGCATGGTGGCCCACCTCGGTGACGATATTGGTATGTCCCAGCATCGCCAGCGCGGCATAGGCATCGGCCGAGCTGGCGAAGCCACCGGGATGGCCGGACTGCTTGGAGGCGCAGAGCTGGAGGGTCAGATAGCGCAGCGCGTCGGCCAGCCACTGGGTCTGGCGCACCGAGGCCGTATCCATCTCCTGGATGCGATCCTGTCCCTCGGCGATGGCGGCGGTCCGGCCCGACCGGTCGAAGTCGGTCGGCAATTGCCCAAAATGCAGGATGCCGTCGAGAAAGGCGGCTTCGGCCTGATCGGCCCGGCGCGGGGATACGTTCGTCATCGTCTCTCTCCTCAGATAGTGACCGCTCCGTCTCGGACTGGACGGCTTGCGTTGAGGAGAATCTAGTGAGCAGGCCAGCATTTCACAATAGGAGACAGTTTCCGCATCGTGAAAAACCATCATCTCCGGCCGATCCGAAACCAATGGCGGCCATCATCTCCAGATCAGCCGCGATACGCGACCGAACAGGACAGAGCGCATGGCACTCTCCAGGGACGCACCGCGCCGTGCTTTGTTGATTGGGGGCGACTAAATGGTGACGCTCTGCCTGCAAAATTGTCGCTGTCGCGGTGTTCCTCGAAGGCCAGATCAGCCAGTGCAGAGTGACGTCTTCGCCGCCATCGAACGTCTCGCCGATCTGCACGCTAAGGACATCCTGACTGACGACGAGTATGCCCGGAGAAATCCGAGCTGCTGAGCCGTCTGTGACTGACGGGGCTCGGGGGAGGTCTTCCCTGACTCCCGCTATCGGTCGCCGTCCCGCTGGCGGTCCGTGACAAAGCGTATTTCAAAAAGAAACGCGTAGAGCGTTTGGAGGGGCCTCAGGTTACAGCCATGAGTTGCACGTGAGCGGGCGGTCTGAATCCGGTGTTTGGTTGCCGGTGGCGTTCGGCTGCACGCCTCCGCTGTGGGAAACCATGACCACGCATCCGGATGCCTGCCGTCATTCCCTATACTCCTGCATCTCTGTTTCCCAGCCGTTAGGATCGTACTGGTAGTACTGGCCGTATTGGTCCTGGGTCATCTGGGAACCGTCGTTGGCCTCGTATACGTTGCCCGGGGCGTAATAGGGCATCTCATAGACATCGTTGCCGTTGGTGTACAGGGAGCGTTCGTGGATGCCTTCGCGAATGTACTGCTGATGGCCCTGATACTGCTGTTGCGATCGGTCCATGTAGCTGTTGAACATGCCGTCGAGGACCGCGTTGCTGTTGTTGACATAGCCTTGTTGCTGCGCCTGAAACGCTTGCTCTCGCCTCTGCAGGTCCGCGTAGAATCCCGGATTCTGTTGACGTGAAAGGGCGGTCAGATAATCGAGCACCTGTTGGTCCGGCGTCGACCAGTCGCCGGTCTGTTGTCGATAGGCGGATATCGCGTTCTGCGCATGCATCTGGGCCTGTTGCCCCGCCTGAGCGGCGAGCTGCTCGACGTACCCGATGTAGTCCTGGCTGTTTGCCGGCAGAGCGGCAAGGGCGCCGAGTGCTCCGGCGAGGATGAAGAGGCTGCTTGAATTCATCGAATCGTTGCTCCCGTTTGGCTTGAACTCGGACTCGAAATTGACCGACCGCGGGCCCGGCATTTTCGCAAACCCGTGTGCACCTGAACGTCCGAGTCATCGAAATCAGCATTGCGACAATTCGATACGAAACAACCCGTAAACGCACATAATTTCGAAGTTCGAGAGCCTGTGGATACGGCCCGAATTATGCGAAAAGCGTGTATGCAATCTTCGGGGACTTGACACTCGGTCCAGACGGTGAGGAAGTGGCGGCGATGCACGATGGTCGAAGATGCCTCACACCGCCCACACCGGCTCTCGACAACGCTCTCGCCCGAGCAGGAAGTCCTCGTGGTGGCCCTGCGTGAAACCCTCTTGCTGCCGCTCGACGATCTGTTGGCGGTCACCCGCGAATTCATCCACCCCGAGGCCTCGCGTTCGGCACTCGATCGGTGCTTGCGTCGCCACGGGATCTCCAACCTCAAGTCCCTGATCCCGCAGGAGGCGGACACCGCGAAGCGTCCGGTGAAGACCTTCAAGGACTACGCTCCCGGCTTCGTCCATGTCGACGTCAAGTACCTGCCCCAGATGCCCGATGAAGACCGCCGAAAATACCTCTTCGCGGCGATCGACCGTGCCACCCGCTGGGTCTACGTCGAGATCCTCGACGATAAGTCGGCCGCCTCGGCCAGTGGCTTTCTCGAGCGCCTGATCACCAAGGCGCCGTTCGCCCCTCTCCAAGATCCTCACCGACAACGGTAAAGAGTTCACCGACCGTTTCTGCGCGACTGGCGAGCGCTCGCCGACCGGGCAGCATCGCTTCGATCAGGTCTGCGCCCAGCACGTCATCGAGCATCGCCTGACCAAACCCAGAACTCCACAGACCAATGGCATGGTCGAGCGTTTCAATGGGCGCATCGCCGAGGTGCTGGCCACGACACGCTTCGACTCTTCACAGAGCCTGGAGCAAACCATCACCCGCTACGTCCAGGTCTACAACCAGCACATTCCGCAAAAAGCACTCGGGCATATCGCCCCGATTCAAGCCCTCAAGGATTGGGCCGAGAAGCGCCCCGAATTATTCAAAAAGCGTGTATATAATCTTCGGGGACTTGACGCATCTCGAATCCCTGGGCCGCGCGTAGGCAGAAAGAGCCGGATGGTCGCGACCGCTGGTTGACTCAGGAGGAAGCGGCTCGACTGCTGGAAGCCGCGCAGACGCAACGGCGCATGTGGCGCTATCCGTGGCTGTACGACTTCATTCGCCTGGGGCTCAATACCGGGATGCGACCGGGGGAAATGCTCTGGTTGGAATGGAGGCGGGTCGACCTCCAAGGTGCGCTCATCACCTTCGAGGCCACCCGCACGAAGACTGGTCAGAAAAACGGCAAGCCGGGGAGGGTGCCGCTGAACCAAGAGGCTCGGGAGGCGATCCTAACACGCGCTCGGTTTCGTGCGACACATTGCCTAGATTCGCCCTGGGTGTTTTGCCGTAGGGACGGGAGCCGGATCGCCAGGATCATGAAGGGATTCATCGGCTGTGCCAGTGATGCGGGGCTGGAAGATGTGCACCCGCACGATCTCCGCCGGACGTTTGGGAGTTGGCTGGTACAAGCTGGAGTCGGGATTGAGCGCGTGTCTGCTCTTCTTCGTCATGGAGACGTCGCGATCACGGCAAGGGTTTACGCTCACCTGCGGCCCGACGATTTGGCCTCCGCCACAGCAATTCTTGATCGTCCGAAACCGGATCGCCCCGTGGTGCATTTGCACATTGATTTGCACGCTGGGTCCGAGGCGGGAAAGTCAGGCAATAAAAAACCGGCGTTAGCCGGTTGATTATATTCGGGAAAATTGGTCGGGGTGACAGGATTCGAACCTGCGACTTCTGCCTCCCGAAGACAGCGCTCTACCAAGCTGAGCTACACCCCGCAATGGGTCTGACGATCAGTGCATTCGCGTGACGGCGAAATCGGCCATCATAGCTAGGGAAGCCTTTGCCGCCGAATTCGGTAGCACTTCGAGGGCTTCCTTCGCGCGTTCAACATAAGACCGTGCGAGCTGCGCAGTATAGGCGATCGCATCGGTGGATGCAATCGTCTTTGCGACGGCGTCAATATGGTCGCGTCCGCCGTGCTCGATGGCCTCGCGCAGCAGAGCGCGTTGTTCCGGCGTGCCCACAGCCATGGCGCGAATGATGGGGAGGGTGGGCTTGCCTTCCTCCAGGTCGTCGCCGACATTTTTGTCCAACTCGGCGTTGTCGAGGCTGTAGTCGAGCGCGTCGTCGACGAGTTGGAAGGCGATGCCGAGATTGAGTCCGTAGCTGGAGACCGCTTCCTCGATCTCGCGCGGCGTTTCGGCGAGGATGGCGCCCAGGTGAACTCCGGCTTCGAAAAGGGTGGCGGTCTTGCGCTCGATGACCTCCATGTAGCGCTTTTCGTCGGTATCGGGGTCGCGCTCGTTCAGCAGCTGCAGTACCTCGCCCTCGGCGATGCGATTGGTGGCGTGGGCCAGCACCTCCATGACGCGCATGTTGCCGACGTCGACCATCATCTCGAAAGAGCGCGAGTAGAGGAAGTCGCCGACCAGCACGCTGGCCTCGTTGCCCCAGACCGTGTTGGCGGTCTCGCGGTTGCGGCGCAGCTCGGAGCCGTCGACGACGTCATCGTGGAGCAGGGTGGAGGTGTGGATGAACTCCACAATGGCGGCGAGATCGATATGGCGGGTTCCGGCATAGCCGCAGGCGCGTGCGGCGAGCAGTACGGATAGAGGACGCAGACGTTTGCCACCGCTGTTGACGATGTAGTGTCCGATCTGGTTGATCAGAACGACGTCGGACTGGAGGCGGCGCAAAATCAAGGCGTCCACGGCCTTCGAGTCCTCTGCGACGGGCTGTCGAATCGTGGAGAGGTCCATGCGTGTGTGGGGTCTGTCGATAGTAGCGGCGGATGCTAGGTTTGGGGTGCTGGGCTGTCAAGCCGACCACCCGGAACGATGGGTTTTTTCAACTGGCGTAGATTACGCTATTTGGACGGCCTGGGTCGACTCTTGGATAATTTCGCGTTTGGCTCAATGATGATCGAGCGCGGTCTCTTTGAGTTCGTGGCGAGGGCGAGCATCGGTCGGTTTCTGGACATCCTGGATTTCTGGTCCATTACGACGTTGACTTGGTATTTGTTTTAGCGATAGAATTCCGCTTCTTTGTTCCGGCGCGGAGCGTCGGCAATTCCGAACACTCCTGGGGATCTGCAGAATCATGTATGCGGTCATTCAAACCGGTGGCAAACAATACCGGGTTTCCGAAGGTGACACTCTGAAAGTCGAGAAGCTGACCGCCGAAGAGGGCGCAAGCATCGATTTCGAGCAAGTTTTGATGGTAGCTGACGGCGATGAAGTTCGCGTTGGTAAGCCCTATATCGACGGCGGCAAGGTGACCGCGACGGTCGAGTCTCATGGGCGCGCGAAGAAGGTCAAGATCATCAAATTCCGTCGCCGCAAGCACCATATGAAGCATCAGGGCCACCGTCAGTGGTTCACTGCGGTCAAAATCACCGGTATCAGCGCCGGCTGAGAAGAGAGAGATAACCAATGGCACACAAAAAAGCAGGCGGTAGTTCTCGCAACGGCCGCGATTCCGAATCCAAACGTCTTGGTATCAAGGTGTTTGGCGGTCAGAAGGTCTCCGCAGGCAGCATCATCGTGCGCCAGCGCGGCACCAAATTTCACAATGGCGTCAACGTCGGTTGCGGCAAGGATCATACCCTGTTCGCGCTGAGCGATGGCTTCGTTCGCTTCGTGGTCCAGGGTCCGAAGAACCGCAAGTTCGTGACCGTGGAGACCGCCTGATCGTCCGACCCGATCCCCATCGGTGATCGTCAGTTGTCGATCGGAAGCCTAGAGCCTCGTCCATCGTGACGGGGCTTTTTCATTTGGACTTGCGCGCGAGCGACCAGACCGGATCTACTCTATGAAGTTCGTCGACGAGGCACGCATTTGGGTTGAGGCCGGTGATGGCGGTAGCGGCTGCGTGAGTTTCCGCCGGGAGAAATATATCCCCAAGGGCGGTCCCGATGGTGGTGATGGGGGCGATGGCGGAAGCGTCTATCTGCTCGCGGACAACAACATCAATACGCTAGTCGACTTTCGCTATCAGCGTAGACATCGGGCCGAACGCGGCCAGAACGGCATGGGTCGTCAGTGCACTGGGCGCGGCGGTCAGGACCTTTCGGTCACGGTGCCCGTTGGAACGCGTGTCTTCGATGAGGAAACCGGTGAGCTGATCGGCGAATTGTTGGAGTCCGGCCAGCGGTTGCTGGTTGCGAAGGGCGGTTTTCACGGCATCGGCAACGCCCGCTATAAATCCAGCACCAACCGTACCCCGCGCCAGTCCACGCCGGGTACGCTGGGTGAGCGTCGCCAACTCCATCTGGAACTCATCCTGCTCGCCGATGTGGGCTTGCTCGGGTTTCCCAACGCGGGCAAGTCCTCTTTCATTCGGCAGGTCTCCAGCGCGCGTCCAAAGGTTGCCGACTACCCCTTCACCACGCTCTATCCCAATCTGGGCGTCGTGCGCGTGGGGCGCAATCGCAGCTTCGTGGTTGCCGATATCCCCGGCGTGATCGAGGGTGCTGCCGACGGGGCCGGTCTGGGGATCCACTTCCTCAAACATCTGGCGCGGACACGTCTGTTGCTCCATCTGGTCGATGTCGCGCCGCTCGGTAGTGATGAGGATCCGGCGGAGCAGATCCGTAAGATCGAGGCCGAGCTGGAGTCCTTCAGCGACGATCTCATGGACAAAGAGCGCTGGCTCGTGCTCAACAAGGTCGATCTGTTGGACGCCGAGGAGTATGAGGCGCGCCGTTCTGCGATCGTTGAGCATCTCGACTGGCAGGGGCCTGTTCATGGTATCTCGGCCCTGAGTGGTGCAGGGACCGATGTGCTCGTCCGCGATCTGATGGCGCGCCTTGAGCAGCTGAAACTTGGCGATGACGCTGGCATCGTTTCGTCTTCTGGCGATTCAGGTGGTGAGGAGTCGGAATGGGATATGCCGGGAACGCCCGATTCGGGTGAATGGCATCCGCTTGACTGAAGATTTTGTGGTCCGATTATGATCACCCGTGACGCCATTCCTCGTACTCAACGCTGGGTCGTCAAGATCGGCAGTGCGCTGCTGACGCGCAACGGTCAAGGACTGGAGCGGGAGATGCTCGCGGTCTGGGTCGATCAGATGGTCGGGCGCCGCGCCGCTGGCTGCGAAGTGGTTCTGGTGTCCTCTGGCGCCGTGGCCGAGGGCATGGCGCGCATGGGTTGGCAGCGGCGTCCTAAATCGCTGCATGAGCTCCAGGCTGCTGCAGCCGTCGGTCAGATGGGTTTGGTGCGTGCCTACGAAGATTGCTTCCTGGCCCGTGGGCTGCGAACTGCGCAGGTCCTGCTGACTCGCGACGACCTCGCCAATCGGGCGCGGTATCTCAACGCGCGTAGTACGTTACGCGCTCTTTTGAAGTTCGGTGTCGTTCCTGTCATCAACGAGAACGATACGGTGGCCACCGACGAGCTGCGTTTCGGTGACAATGACACCCTGGCCGCGCTGGTCGCCAATCTCATCGAAGCGGACCTTTTGATCCTGCTGACCGACCAGGACGGAATCTTCGACGCAGATCCTAGAAACAACCCCAATGCCAAGCTGATTCCGGAAAGTTGGGTCGACGATCCTCTGTTGGATGCGGTCGCCGGCGGTAGCGTGACGGCGCTGGGGACCGGCGGCATGGTGACCAAGGTCCGGGCGGCACGTCTGGCCGCGCGATCCGGGACCCCGACGATCATCGCGCCGGGTCGTGGCGAACGGGTGTTGACTCGCATCGGCGAGGGTCAATCGATCGGTACCCTGCTCATTCCCTTCCAAGGTGCCCAAGCCGCCCGCAAGCAATGGCTCGCCGGACATCTTCGGGTGCGCGGTCGCCTGATCCTGGATGAGGGAGCAGTCCGGGCACTGCGCGAAAAAGGCAGAAGCCTGCTTGCCGTTGGTGTCAAACGCGTTCAGGGTCACTTCAATCGCGGAGAGGTGGTCGCCTGTGTCGACGAGTTCGGTGCCGAGGTGGCGCGCGGGCTGGTCAACTACGATTCTCAGGATAGCGACCGGATCAAGGGGCAATCGTCGCAGCGTTTCGAGGAGATCCTCGGCTATCTCGACGACGATGAGTTGATCCACCGAGATAATCTCGTGATCCTATAGCGGTCGGCTTCCCGATGGGGAGCGACGACGAACGCATCGTTTGATGCGGTCACCATTGAAACCCGGTGGTGATCGAGGTCGTTGGCGGTTCTCTGAAACCTTTTTCGAAGAAAGGCGTTTCGGTAGGTGACAATCCGCGTACAGGTATCTATAATGCCTCGCTCTGGCTGAGTGGCAGAGTGGTTATGCAGCGGCCTGCAAAGCCGTGTACCTCGGTTCGATTCCGGGCTCAGCCTCCATTTATTCTCCCTTCTGTTTCGCGCTCTCCTGCTTTACCGCGCTTCCGCCCGGGTGGCGAAATTGGTAGACGCAAGGGACTTAAAATCCCTCGACTTCGGTTGTGCGGGTTCGAGTCCCGCCCCGGGCACCATCCTGATTTCGGCGTATCCATAACGGATCTATCCCGTAGATGCGGTGAGCGTGCGAATCGTCTCTTTCGCAACGGCCCTTCTCGTAGCGCCTGTTCCTTCCTATAGATCGAGTTTTCCGACGGCAGCCTTCAAACAGGCTCGCTGGCATGTTCCTGTGCGCGTGATCATCCGTTGCTGGCCGCTCAATAACACTGAGCGACGAAGCTGCAATCTCCGTTGCCGCACATCGCGCTGCTGGCATTGGCTCCCATCGATTGGCAGCAGGATTGGGTGCAGTCGGGGTCGCTGCTTCGTGCGTCCAATCCGATGGTCCCGTCCTGGTCGCGGGCGCACAGACAGGTCGCCGTCGGGGTGTTGGCAGCGAGGGTCGATCCCTCGGGTTCCGAGGGTGATTGATCCTCGGTCTCGGCCAGCCTGTCCGCAGGCGGTTGCGTGTCTGGCGAGGCCTCTTCTTCGTTTGTGACGGGCTCCGTGCCACTTGCTGGGCTCGGTCTGGCTGAGTAGGGGAGACTTGGCGCGATCAGTGAGAGCAGGCTGACCGATTGATGTTCGCCGTCGATGGATGTCCAGGCCGTGGTGACCTGCACTTCTGTGTAGTTGGGCTCGGTGTGGGGCGTGAGTATCCAGCGGCGACGGAAGTTCGCTGAGTCGCCTGCGTGACGTGAGGGTGCGTCGCTTCCCGATGTGATGGAGTCGTAGTCGGCGATGGCGTCTTGATGGAGTTCTTCGAGTTTCAGTTGGGCGAGATTGAGCGCGCTGGTCTGGGTCTTGACCTCGCTGCCGTGCTGGATCATTTCGCCCTGGAATTGAGCGAGGCTCAGCAGTCCGCTGGTCAGGACCGTCATGGAGACGAGCGCCTCGTTCATGCTGAAACCGCCTTGTCTTATCTGGAGTCGAGTGCGTCGCATCGTGTGCCTCCGTGGGGTGCGGGAATCTGCCTTCAGTCCCAGTCGCGCCAGGTGCCGGGGATCCGCGTCGCCTGGGTCACGACCTGATAGGCGCGATTGAGTCCAGAGCCTGCGCCATAGTCGGTTGCGATGAACCGCGATCCGCTGCTCGGGGCTGCCGCGCTGCCTTCCCAGACGACGGCTCCGTGAATCGTGGCTCCGCCCCAGCCGCGCGTGGCGCAGTCCGAGGTAGTCTCGTAATAGAGGATCCCGTAGATGCCGATATCGGGGCTGAAGGCTGGGCATCCGCTGGAACTGGGAACGAGGATGAGCACTGGCGTGCTCGGTGCGCCGATGGTGCGGTTGTCGACCCCATCGATGCCGATACAGGTGCCGGTCATATCGAGCGGGCCGATATCCGAATCGTTTGTCTTCACATAGATGCCTGGCGAGGGTGGCGCGCCGCAAGGGAATGTGTCCCCGTAGAGATGGTTCGACTGGGTCGCGCGTTCGATGGCCTGGTCGAGCGGCATTGCGAAGATTTGGTTCCAGGCGCAATGGTCACTCGGGCACCCCTTGAAAGCGGCCCTCTCGAAGGAGGCGCTGGTGCCTGTCTCTGTGATCTCCATGACGCGATTGCCGTTGGCATCCAGCCAGTTGGTGATGGTGAGGTCGCCTTGAGGTAGGCAGCTGGCGGTCGCGGATTGGCCTGATGCGGCGCCGGTTTTGGCTGATTCGCGAATGAATAGCTCTGACCCCATGGTGGGTGCGTCGAGGCACTCGGCACTGACCAATGGTGGAGGCATGCGTCGGCTCGGGCTGGCGTCGAAGAGCCCTTGTTGTTGGTAGCACGCCTGGACGTGCGCGGAGATGTTGGCGTCGGATGCGGCGATGCTGGCTGCGTGAACGCAGAGGCCGCGTGGATCGATGTCGAATGTCAGGTCTGTTTCGAATCGGTAACCGCTCGCCGTCGTGAGCGACGGTGGCGTCGGCTCGGCCGTCCCCTCCGTCCAGGCATTGCTCGACAGCCAGGCTTGGGCGAATTCCAGGCCGGCTTCAGCGGCTAATTGGGCCTCGGTCGAGCGGATCTCGTTGTTGGCGATGCGCTGTTCGATAACGCCCGTTCGGCTGGCGCTGAAGGTGAGGATGCCCGCTCCGATCAACAGCAGCAGCCCCACGAACAGCGTCGCTGCGCCCCGTTGGTGGCGGTGGGCCGTGTGTGGCGGGTTGGGGCGCTCCGTCTTCATGGGATCGCCTCGTAACGGTCGTTGCGTATGCCGATATGGGTTTCGAGCGTCTGGCGGGTCTCGGCATCATTGGCGGCTTGACCGCTGAGCTGGATGTCCACTGTTCGGGTGTGTCGGCAGATATCTCCCGAGGCGCAGCTGTCGGTCATCGTCTTGATCGGGTTGGTGTTGGCGATTCGGGTCGTGAGGATGAAGTCGAGTGCCCTGATCCGGATGTCCGGGCTGGTGATGGCCTCCCAGCGTCCACTGTCGCAGCCGAACCGATCGTCGTCCTTGTTGGTGCGTCCAACCCGCATTTGCACGGCGCCGCGACGCAGTCTGAAGCCGAACATCTCCATATCGATGTCCTTGCTCGGCGTCTCCGCGTCGGGTGGATACCAGGAGCGCCAGGCATAGGGCTCGCCCAGTCCTGTTCGGAAGGGCGCCTCGGTGGGGCGCGGGCAATCGAGTGCGTCATCGCTGGCGTCGCAGGAGCGGATACCCACGCGGGCGTCCAGGTCAAGGTCGTAGCTGAAGGTGATGCAGTTGCCGCGCTGGACCTGGATGAGGCAAGCGCCGTCGTCGTTCTGGGCGGTGCAGCTCGGTGTGATGCAGTCACCGGTGGCAGAATCGGTCTCGATGCAGAGGTCGTTGTTGACGATGCCATAGCGGTGCTGGAAGGGGTTGTGGATCGGATCGAGATCCCGTTCGTCGGTTTGTCCATCCCCGTCGCTGTCGAAGGTGCCCTCGCCATCCTCCGTCGTACCGAGGTCGCGCCAATCGAAGACGCCGTCCCCGTTGGCGTCTCCGTCACCATTGGTGTCGCCGAAATCCCAGAAGCCTGCGCGCCTGATGTCCTGCTGCATGACCTCGATGGCGGCGCGCAGCTCCTGATTGAGTCTGGCCTGCTGGACGGCTTCGCGCGCGGTCCGCGAGATCATGAGATAGACGCTGAGCGCTCCGGTCAGGATTAGGGTGCCGACGAGGAGGCCGATCGTGATTCCGATCAGTGTCACGCCGCCTTGGTATCCGGGCGTGCCACCGGCCGTCCAGTTAGAGGTGCGGCCAACTCTGGATGCTAGCGGCTGCATGGGTCGTAGCCCAGGACGCTGGAGTCGGGGGTGCAGATCCGGATGCGGCCGAGCCGCGACAGGATCACGCGCAGGGTGCCCCCTGTCTCAGAAGTCACTGTGATCGAGCCGTTGATCGCGGTGGCCCGGCGCGGTTTGAATTGGGTGGCGTTGAAGGTGGCGGCGAGCGTGACGTTCGGATAATCCGCGCCGCTGACGTGCTTCAGAGCGCAGACATCGGTCGGAGCCGCAGTGGGTCGGCAATCGCATGCCGCGTTCTCGGTTTCGTCGATGCCATAACACCAGGTCTCCTCGTCGCTGTCGAAGCGCATCTGGAGCGCCCGGTTGCGTTTGATGGATTCGGAGCGCGTCCATTGCAGATCCTCGGCGATGGATTGCGCGGCGGCCTTGAGATGGTTGCGCTGGAGCATGGCGCGCATCGAGGGCAGGGCGACCGTGAGCAGGACCGCGATCACGGCGAGGGTCGCCAACAGTTCCAGCAGGGTGAATCCCGATCCGTTGGGGCGCGGGTGTCTTGGCTCGACCGGGCGGGCGGATTTCACCAGCAGGCCCTGGGGGTCCGGTTGCCGTCCTGGTCGAGCCCGAGAACTTTGCAGGAGATATCGCCTTCGCGGTCACGGGCTTGAGGTCCGCTCGCCGTCGCTCGGGCGTTGAATCCGCTCGCGCTGACCGAATCGAGGCTGAGGTGGTAATACCCCTCCGGGCTGGCGTCGCTTACTCCTAACGTGTAAGAACTGGTCGTCTCGGACGCGCAGTCGCGGGTTCCTGAGAGGCGCTGGGCGTACTGGGTGCAATGGGCGCGAAACCGTTCTTGAGCGATGGCGATCGCCATCAGGCCGGCCTGGCCATCCGTGCGTCTGGCCTGAAGAACCTGCTGTTGATAGCTCGGGATCGCGATCGTCGCCAGGATGGCGAGCAGGGCGAGCCCGATCATGAGCTCGATCAGGGTAAAGCCGGGGCGGCTCGGGCAACGCATCGGGGGCATGCGGGTTACCGATTCGTGAATCTTTCGCGTCAGTCGTTTGTATCCAATTCGTGTGCTGTTTTCAACCCCGAAGAGGACTGTCCGGTTCCGGGTTCTATCTCAGGTGTGCTGGTAGTCGGGCAAGGGTGCGTCCGGGCTGCTGCCCGTCGGTCGCTTCAGGTATGATTCCCACCCTAATGCCTCGCGCGTGGCGGCGAGGGTGACGAACTACGATCAATCCCAGGGGGTGCCGACTTTGCTTGAGTTGATGTATGCGGGCGGGTGGCTGATGGCCCCGATTATCGCCTGTTCTCTGGTGGCGACTGCGATTGTGATCGAACGGGCATGGTCCCTAAGGCGCGGGCGCGTCCTGCCGCCGAATCTGCTCGCCGAGATTTGGCAGTTGCATCGTCAGAGGCAGCTTACGTCCGAGCGTATCGAGGCGATTCGCGACGGGTCGCCGCTCGGCCGCATGCTGGCCTCCGGGCTGATCAATCGACATCATTCGCACGAGGTGATGAAGGACGCACTGAACGATACCGGCCGGCATGTGGTCGCCGAGTTGGAGCGCTTCCTCAACACCTTGGGAACCATCGCCTCGGTTGCGCCGTTGCTGGGACTTCTGGGCACCGTGGTTGGCATGATCGATGTGTTCAGCGTCATCATGGAGGCCGGCGTGGGAAATGCCGGGGTGCTGGCGGGCGGCATCTCCAAGGCGCTCATCACGACCGCTGCCGGGCTTTCGGTCGCGATCCCCGCGCTCATGTTCCATCGCTTCTTCGACAGCCGGGTCGCCACCTTTGCGCTCGACATGGAGCAGCAGGCATTGCGTCTGATCGAGGTGCTGAAGGGCGAGCGGGAAGCCGCGGAGGGCGGCCGACCATGAATCTGCGCCCGCATCGGCGTGAGCCGACGGATATCAACCTGACACCACTGATCGATGTCGTCTTCCTGCTGCTCATCTTTTTTATGGTTTCCACCACCTTCAAGGACGATGCGCGACTGCGCATCCAGCTTCCGCAGGCCAATGGCGAGGAGGTTGCGGCGGAGGAGCCAATGGTGATCCGCTTGGTGATCGATGCCGCAGGTCACTATTACGTCGATGGCCAGGCGCTGGTCGATCCCGAGCCCAAGACCTTGGCGCAGGCCTTTCGTGGGGCGTTGGGTGAACGCAAATCGCTGCCGGTGCTGATCCAGGCCGATGCCCGGACCCCGCATCAGGCGGTCATGACAGCGATGGATGTGGCGAGCGATCTGGGTCTGAATCGGATCGCCTTCGCGGCCACTCGTCCGAACGAGCAGCGACCATGAGCGAAAAGAATACGATGGGCGGAGACAAGACGCGGAGCGGGGATCCGGTTCTGTCGGGTGCGGACGCCAAGCAGATCTACCGGCGGCTCCTGACTCATGTTCGGCCCTATTGGCGGATGTTCGTCTTCTCGCTTTCCGGCATGCTCATCTTCGCCGCCACCGAGCCGCTGTTCGCCGCCATGATGAAGCCGCTGATCGATGGCAGCTTCGTCGATCGCGATCTCGACATGGTGCGCACCATGCCGTTGTGGCTGGTGGGTCTCTTCGTGGTGCGCGGTATCGCGGGATTCATCAATACCTACTGTTTGAGCTGGGTCGGACGGCGTGTGGTCGCGGATCTGCGCCAACAGATGTTCGAGCATCTGTTGCGGGCACCCACCCGCTATTTCGATAACAGTGGGTCCGGACACATCCTCGCCAAGCTCACCTACAACGTCGAGAACGTGGCCAATGCATCGACCTCGGCGGTCACGACCCTGGTGCGCGATGGGTTCACCGTCATCGGCCTCATGGCCTACATGCTCTATCTGAACGCGGCGCTCTCGGTGATCTTCCTGGTCATCGGTCCGGTGATGGCGGGCGCCGTCAAGTATGCGACCAAGCGCTTTCGGCGCCACAGCCGGCGGATCCAGGACCGGGTCGGTGATATCACCCACATTGCCCAGGAGGTGATCGACGGCAATCGCGTGGTCAAGGCGTTCGGTGGGCAGGACCGGGCGGCGCGTCGTTTCAGCTTCATCAACGAGAAGACCCGCTCGCTGCAGATGAAGATGATCGCGACCGAGGCGGCCAGCGTCCCGCTGGTTCAGCTCATCTCGGCGATCGCGATCGGCGTCGTGGTCTATCTCTCGACCATGCAGGGTCTGAAGGA
Source organism: Thiorhodococcus drewsii AZ1 (assembly GCF_000224065.1). GTDB lineage: Bacteria > Pseudomonadota > Gammaproteobacteria > Chromatiales > Chromatiaceae > Imhoffiella > Imhoffiella drewsii. The sequence continues at coordinate 127,001 of NZ_AFWT01000005.1, read as the reverse complement.
GAACATCACGGTCGGCACCTTCATGTCGTTCGTGGTCGCCATGGGGCTCCTGCTGCCGCCGGTCAAGCGCCTGACCTCGGTCAACGCCCAATTGCAGCGGGGCATCGTCGCCGCCGAGAGTCTGTTCGAGCTGTTGGACGCGGAGGAGGAGGAGGACCGGGGAACCCGTGTCCTGGAGCGTGCGGCCGGTCGTATCGAATACCGCAACGTCAGCCATTGCTATTCCGAGGACAAGGCGCCCGCCGTCACCGATCTGAATCTGGTGGTCGAGCCTGGCGAGAAGATCGCCCTGGTGGGCCATTCGGGGAGCGGCAAGAGCACCATGGCGAGCCTGCTGCCGCGTTTCTACGATCCGACGACCGGCGAGATCCGGATCGACGACATCCCGATTCGCGATCTGACGCTCGCCAGTCTGCGCGACCAGATCTCGCTAGTGAGTCAGGACGTGGTGCTCTTCAACGACACCATTGCCAACAATATCGCCTACGGCTGCTCGGTTCCGCCGACTACCTCCGAACTCAAGCGTGTCGCGGCCAGCGCGCATGCCCTGGACTTTATCCGTGAGCTTCCCCAGGGTTTCCAGACCTTGGTGGGCGATCGTGGCGTCCTCTTGTCGGGCGGTCAGCGCCAGCGTCTGGCTATTGCCCGCGCGATGCTCAAGGACGCGCCTATCCTCATCCTCGATGAGGCGACCTCTGCACTGGACACCGAGGCCGAGCGCTATATTCAGGCGGCTTTGCAGGAGTTGATGCAGCGTTGCACCACGCTGGTCATCGCCCATCGTCTGTCCACCATCGAGAACGCCGACCGTATCCTGGTGCTGCAGGCCGGGCGCATCGTGGAGCAGGGGCGTCATGCGGAACTCATGGCGTTGGACGGCTACTACGCCAGGCTGCATCGGATGCAGTTCCATGAGGCGGACGCGCCGCACACGGTTTTTGCCTGACCGAGATCGGTCGGGCGTCACCCGACCGTCGAGGCGCGGACCGATGCTTCACGTGGAGCGATAGCCTGATGAACGCTGCAGGAAACGGCACCCCTGGTGTAGGTCCGAGAGTCCTGGATCCGGCCGCTGTCTGGTACGGCCGGCATCCGCTGTCGGCCGTGCTCTTGCCGTTGTCCTGGCTCTATTGTGGCGTCGTCGGGTTGCGCCGGTTCGGATACCGCAAGGGGTGGCTGAGTTCGACACGGCTGCCGATTCCCGTGATCGTCGTCGGCAACATCAGTGTCGGCGGCACCGGAAAGACGCCGCTGGTGGCGCGATTGGTCGACTATCTCAAGGCGCACGGTTGGACGCCGGGGGTCATCACGCGCGGCTACGGCGGGCGTTCGGCTCAGTGGCCACTGCCGGTGACGGCGGATTCGGACCCTAGTCTGGTGGGCGACGAGCCGGTCTTGCTGGCCCGGCATGTGCATTGCATGGTGGTGGCCGGTCCGGATCGGGTCCAGGCCGGGCGTCTGGCGATCGAACTGGGTGGTTGCGATATCCTCGTCAGCGACGATGGTCTGCAACATTATCGGCTGCGGCGCGATCTGGAGGTGGTGCTGATCGATGGCGATCGTGGCTTCGGCAACGGCCGCTGTCTGCCCGCCGGACCCTTGCGGGAGTTGCCGGGCCGTCTGGCGAGCGCGGATCTGGTGCTCTATAAGGCGGGCCTCAAATCCCCTATGCCGGCGATGCGCCTGGTGTCCGGCGTGCTCGTGAATCTCGTCGATTCCACGCGTACCCGGGCGCTGGAGTCCTTTCGCGGTGAGCGGCTGTGTGCCGTCGCCGGGATCGGCAATCCGGAACCCTTCTTCGCCGCGTTGCGTCAGGCCGGGCTCGATCTCGAGGCACGTCCCTATCCGGATCACCATGCCTATTCGGCGGAGGATATCCGCCGCTGGCCCGATCTTCCCGTCATCATGACCGAGAAGGACGCCGTCAAGTGCGCGCCCTTTGCCTGCGAGCATCACTGGTATCTGCCGGTGGAGGCGGAGCTGGACGAGTCACTTCTCGATGATCTCTTATCCAAACTGGCAGGACTGACCAATGGCTAATGGTTTCAAGGTTGTCATCCCCGCGCGCTACGGGTCCACCCGCCTTCCGGGAAAGCCGCTCGTCGACATCAAGGGCAAGCCGATGATCCAGCACGTGGTCGAGCGCGCGCTGGACAGCGCGGCCGACGAGATCGTGGTCGCGACCGACGATCAACGGATCGCGGACGTGTGTGTGCCCTTGGGTGTGCGGGTGGTGTTGACCGAGGTGGCGCATCGGTCCGGAACGGATCGCGTGGCCGAGGTCATCACCCGTTGCGAATGGTCCGATGACACGATCGTGGTGAATCTGCAAGGCGATGAGCCCTGCATGCCGGTCGCCTTGCTCGACCAGGTTGCCCATAATCTGGCGTCGCTCGACAAGACAGGCATGGCCACCTTGGCGTATCCGATCCGGGATGGTGCCGAGCTCTTCGATCCGCACCTGGTGAAGGTCGTGACCAATGTCGCCGGCTTTGCCCTCTATTTTTCGCGCGCCCCGATTCCCTGGCATCGGGACGAGTTCCTCGGCAAGCATGCGGCCCTGCCGTCCTCGGTCGGTTTTCTGCGCCACATCGGGCTCTACGCCTATCGCGCCGCCTTCCTCAAGCGCTACATCCATCTCGATCCCTCTCCGCTCGAACTGGCCGAGTCGCTCGAACAGCTACGGGTGCTCTGGCATGGAGAACGTATCCATGTCGGTCTTGCGGTCGAGGAGCCGGGGCCGGGCGTTGACACATCGGACGATCTCGCGCGCGTCGCGGCCTATCTGGCCAAGATGTAAGGCGGGCCGCTCGACGAGGCTGGGCGTCGAGCAAAAAAAACCCCGCGTAGACGCGGGGCGAATCACCACTGAGGAGGTCAGAGAACGGAACAGAACGTTTGAGAAATGTCTCACTGCTGTTTTAGCACTAGTCGTGCCATATTTTTCTGTTGTTTCGTTCAATGGTTTATCAAGAGTTTATTGTGATTCGCCGGTATGCTTGGCGGCGATCCGTCTCTTCTTCGCGCGATAAAGGGTCCGAGATGACGTATTTGCACGATAATGGTGCGCACTAGATCGCGGATGACCTATCTATGTCTGCCTCTTTCGTGCAACCGATTCGCTGGCTTGATGCCACGCTCGAGGTGAGAGCCCTAACAGTCGCCAATTTTGGGAGCAGATCCGACCATGAGTGACGCACCTAAGGTCAAGATTCTCTTCGTTTGCATGGGCAATATCTGCCGTTCGCCGACCGCCCATGGCGTATTCAGGAAACTGGTGATGGATGCCGGTCTGTCGCATCTCGTCGAGATCGATTCGGCTGGGACGCATGCCTATCATCTGGGCGAGCCGCCGGATCGGCGGGCGCGAGAGACGGCTCGCGAGCGCGGGATCGACATCGGCGATCTGCGCGCGCGGCGCGCACTCCGAGAGGACTTCCATCGCTTCGACTATGTCTTGGCGATGGATCAGGATAACTACGAGAGTCTGTCCGAGCTCTGTCCCGATGGGCTGGAGTGGAAGCTCAAGCTCTTCCTCGACTTTGCGCCCGATCTTCCAGTGCGTGAGGTGCCGGATCCCTACTACGGCGGTCAGCGCGGGTTCGAGCGCGTATTCGACATGCTTGAGTCGGCCGCCGAGGGGCTTCTCGCGGACGTCACCAGCCGGCATCTCTGATCGGCCGCTGCGTCCACCGCGCCGTATTCTGCGTGGATCGAGAAGCGGTGCAGGTCCGCTTTCAGATCCTCGGCCAGCCTGAGGTCCAGGTCGTGCGGGTGGATGCCGATACGGATCCAGCCGACCGTACTGGCGCGATGCCGATTGATCCGGTTCCAGAGGCGCAGGACGGGCGTTCGCCCGGCCGTGTCGGCCTCGTAGCCGAGCAGCGGCATGGGGTGCAGGCGTCCGGTCTGGGCCGAGAGTATGCCCGAGAAGAGTTCGTATTGCAGGAAGGGCAGGTCGGCCAGCGCGTTGCGCTCGATCCGCCCCATGGCCCAGGCGGGGGGAACGTAGAGCGATGGTGGGCGCAGTCCCTGTTCCAGGAACCAGGCGTGGCAGCGCTTCATGAGTGCGACGATGCCGAGCGCGTCCAGCGCCAGATGTTCGGCGACTTGGCGTGAGATGAAGGTGGCATGGAGACGGTGACGGAGGCCGCCGATGCGGCTGATCCGGTGTCTCCAGCCGTGACCGGCCAGTTCGTAGCCCCGCCGCTCGAAGTCGTGGAGCGTATCGATCGCGGCAGGGGTCCAGTCGGCGCCCGGCACCACGAGCAGGGTCACGGCACTGATGTCAGCGGCGGTCAGTCGTTCCAGAAGGGCTTGGATCTGTTCGAGGGTCTCGGGCATGACGTCGTGCACCGAGACCAACGCGCGAATGCTGTCACTGTTGTCCATCGACGGTACTTGCATGGTCGCCCGCAAGCAATGCCAGCCAATGCTGCAGATTGCGTTGGTTGATAATACCGGCCGCCTCGCGCGCCATCTCGGTCGTGTTCTGGAGGCTGGCGGCATCCAGTTGGCGAAGTCGCAGGAGCGCGTCGGCCAGATGTTCGTCTTCGCGAATGGTAAAAATGCCGCCCGAGAGGATATCCCAACTGAGGATACCGCAGGCCCCGGAGACGAGTACGGGGCGAGCGCGGGCCATGGCCTCTAGCGCGATGGTGCCGAAGGATTCCACCCGCGAGGGCAGCACCAGCGCGTCGACGCTGTCGATCAGGCGCAGGATCTGGGTGCGCTTCACCCAGCCGACGAGGGTCAGATTGGGCAGCTCGCCCGCCTCTTGTTCGAGCCATTCGCGCAAGGGGCCGTCCCCCGCGATGACGAATTCGAGATCCGGCAGGCGCCGGGCCGCCTCGACCACGGCATCCAGATTCTTTTCGGGCGCGAGGCGTCCGGCGAAGAGAATCCGCTCGATTTGGGGGCGGGTGGGCGAGGGCGCGCGATCGAGGAAGCGTTTCGGGATGGGCGTGGCCATCAGCGAGACGCGCTTGGCGCCGATCGAGCGGGCGACTTCGACCATCTCGATCGAGTTGGCGAGCACCACCTGGCTCCTGCTGAACAGCAGGCGATGGCAGCCGCGCAGATAGGCGTTGGCGATGTGCGCCCGCACCCCCCAGTCCTGAAAGAGATTGGTGAGCGCCTCGAAGTGGGTATGGAAACCGACCACCAGATGGACGCCGAGACGCCCAGCGAGATGCATGCCGAGCAATCCGTAGGGTCCAGGCGTGGGCACTACGATGACGTTGGGGCGCAATCGCTTCAGGCGTTTTTCGACCAGGGACCAGGAGGGGATCAGGATGCGCTGTGTCGGGTCACCGGGAAGCGGGAGTCTCAGCCCCCCGTGCCAGCGACCGGCGCGGTAGCGTGGCGCGACGAGCGCCACATGCGCCCCCCTGGCCCTTAGATGGTCGGCCAGATCGCGGTAATAGGCGCCGACACCGTTTCGCTCCGGCGCCGCGTCCGAGATGATGGCGACCCGGAGATTCCGCGCGGCCGCCGTATCCTCGGCGGCGAGTTGGCACTCCGCCTGTGATGATCTCAGCATGTCGGCGCCGGTTCTTCGGCGAGCGACTGGGTGCCCGTGTGCGGCTGTGAGTCGATGTCTGGCGTGTCGTCACGTCGGGTGGAAACGGCGCGCGCGGCCAGCGAGGCGTAGAGCGGGCCGAGTTCATCGGCGATCCGCGCCGGCGAAAGCCCGAATGCCTCCAGGCTGTAGGAATGGGTGCTGCGATACCGTTTCGCCTGCGCCGCCTGACGTTGCAGACTGGTCCGGTAAGCGGTGGTCATCTCGAACCCCATGCACGCGTAGATGCGTTCGATCGTGCTGGGCAACTCGCCCTTGAGGCTCTGCATGTTAACCCAAACGCAGCGACTTTCGGGCATCGGAGCGAATACCCGTTCGAGATTTCGGTAATAGAAGCCGAGCTGCTCTGTCAGCCGATCGTTCAGCCAGGGTGCGACCGAGTGCGTCCCGAAGAGGGTTGCGCCGGAGGCGATGGAGCTGAGCTGGGAGGGCAGGGTGCGTTCGGGTTCACGCAGACAGACGATGAAGCGTGCATCCTCGAAATGCTCGGCGAGCGCCCCGGCGAGGGGGGCGAAGGCCGCGTTCTTGGACAGGAAGGTGCGCTCCGTGCCATGCACGTAGAGGTGTCTCTTGAGGCAGCTTCGGTAGAAGCCGATCAGTCGCTCGCGCTCGCGTGGCGGCATGTCGCGGTCGAAGGCGCCCATTCGCCACAGCAGATCCGAAGCGGGGAAGGGCAGGATGAGAATGAAGCAGGCCAGCACCGGCATGAAGACGAAGTAATCCTCTTCGGGATCGCTCAGACGCATGCTGTGGACCTCTTCCAGCCCGCCGAAGAGATGTTTCTCCAGCCAATCGAGTAGGCGCTTGCCGAACCCGCCGACTTGGGCGTCCAGCCAGCCGACACCGAGCCAGAAGCGTCGCGCCGTGACCGAGAGGGCGAAGAGGCACTCCCAGGTGGAAAAGGTGGTGTAGCGCGCGTCCTCTGCCAACACCCGGTGCAGGTGGGTGGTTCCGCTACGTGGGACCCCGAGCACGAACAGCGGTTCACGCACGGGGGTTTTGCGGTAGCCCGGAAAGAGGATCTCGTCGAGCAGGAATCCGAGCCAATGGATCCCCTGTACCAGGGCGAACAATGGGATGAATCCCGCCATCACCAACAGTCGCCGCGTGCTGGGGCGTGGATCGCCCGCTTTGGGAATGAAGGTGCGAAAGACGAGACGGGTAAAGCGGGCCGTGCTGACGAGAAATGACTGCAGCATCATGGCGATAGTTCTCGACCCTGGGGTAGGCCCGACCTTGGCGGTCGGGCCTGAGGGTCATGGGGTTCGAGTGACCGAGTGTCCCAAAAAGGCTGGCCTCAGTGCGTATCCGTCGCCTGGCCTTCCTCGCGTGGCGCTGGGGCCGGGTCGGGAGTGGGCGATGCCTCTTGGACGATTGGCTTGGGCTCCGGTTTGGGCGCCTTCGGTTCGAGCTGGGCTACTTTTGGCGCGTTAGGCTCAGGCTCGGGCTGGACCGAACGGGGCTTCTGCGGGACCGGCTCTGTCACCATCAGAGGTGACGCGGCGGCCGGCGGAGGAGCGGGCAGCATGCCCTGCGGCTCCGTCTGGTCGCGGGGCGGTTCGACCGGTGCCTCTTTCCGTTCCTGGGAGGGCGGTGTCTGGGGCGCTGCCTCGGCAGCGTCGGTCTTGGGCTGCTCGGGGGCCTCCTGTTTCGAGTCCGGTCGAGCCGCTGGCTTGGGTTCGGTCTGAGTCGGCTCGGCGTTCGGCGAGTCTTCTTGTTGACCTTCCTGATTGGAGTCCGACGATGTGTTCGCGCCCGAAGCGGGTGTGCGGCGACGATTGCGACCGCCCCGGCGGCGGCGCGACGAACGCGGGCGTTCGCCGCCCGGGCGGGCCTCGGCGTTCGTTTCGTTGCCGGGCGTAGGGTCGTTCTCCGTAGTCTCCTCGCTGTCGAGGCTGTCGGTCGAATCGCGTCCCGAGGGAGTCTTCGCCTCCTGATTCCAGCTCGAATCCTCCGCCGCTGCCCGTTTACGGGGCGGGCGCGACTCGGTGCCCGAGTCCTGGGATTGGGCGGGTATGTGGTCATCGGCAGCCTCGGCAGAGGCTTGACGGCTATCGCCTTCGGAGAGCTTGCCCGCCGTGTTGCGCACATCGCCGTTGGGATTGCTGCGCCGGCCTCGGCCGCGTGATCCGCGACGCGAACGCGTGCCCCGTGCCTGATCCTCGCCCTCGCTTTCGGACGACTCGACTGGCTCGTTGTTGCGTCCGCGGCTGTCGGGTGAACGGCGCGAGGTGTCGGATGCCTTGCTCTCGGAGCGCGTCTGGGGATTGCGCTGACGCTCTTCGCGACGGCGCTCTTCACGCGGATGCTGCGGGCGGCTCGATTCGGCTCGCTCGCTCTTCGAGGGCGCTTCCGGGTTGGAGTCGGTCTGTGCGGGTTGGGACTCGCGGCTGTTGGTTCGGTCGCTCTCGTAACCGCCATAGGGGCGGTCGAGTCGGCTGCTGCTGGGGAAGTTGGAGCTCGAGGGACCCGTCGGGGAATCCGAGTCGTTGAGGCGCGAGACGAACAGTCCGGTCCAGATGCGTTTCAGCAGGCTCTCAGGCTCCGAGCGCTCGGAGTCCTGTCGCGGCTGAGCCGGCATGGGATGCGGGGGTTGGACGGGCGCGCGCTGTGGGGCGGGTGCGCTCGGTGTGACCTGTTTGACGGCCGGCTCCTCGATGCGCACCGGTTGACCCAATTTTGCGTAATGGGGCGTCGGAGCGGAGTCGGGTTCGGAGGTCAATTCGTAGCTGTGCTGAGGCTGCTCCTCGGCCTGTTTGTCGGCATCCTGAGTGCGGACGCGCTCGATCTGGTAGTCGGGCGTCTGGATGTTCTCGTTTGGCAGTAGCAGGATCTCGACGCGCTGGCGCTGCTCCATTTCGAGGATCGCCCTGCGCTTTTCGTTGAGCAGGAAGGTCGCGACGCTGACCGGCAGTTGGGCCATGATGCGCTGGGTGTTGTCCTTCATCGCCTCCTCTTCGAGGATGCGCAGGATGGACAGGGCCAAGGATTCGACGCCTCGGATAGCGCCTCGGCCCTTGCAGCGCGGGCAGACCTGCTGGCTCGACTCACCGAGCGAGGGACGCAGACGCTGGCGCGACATCTCCAGCAACCCGAAGCGCGAGATGCGGGCGACCTGGACCCGGGCGCGGTCCTGCTTGAGCGCCTCGCGTAGCCGGTTTTCGACCTCGCGCTGATGCTTGGGCGGGGTCATGTCGATGAAATCGATCACGAAGAGGCCACCCAGGTCGCGCAGACGCAGCTGGCGGGCGATCTCGTCGGCGGCCTCCAGGTTGGTGTTGAATGCGGTCTCCTCGATGTCCGCGCCCTTGGTCGCGCGCGCCGAGTTGATGTCGATCGAGGTCAGGGCCTCGGTGTGGTCGATGACGACGGAGCCGCCCGAGGGGAGGCGCACTTCGCGCTGGAACGCCGATTCGATCTGGGTCTCGATCTGGTAGCGGGTGAAGAGCGGAACCTCATCCTGGTAGAGACGCAGCTTCTTGAGGTTCTGCGGCATCACCTGTTTGATGAAATTCTCGGCACGCTCGTAAACCGCGCGGTCGTCGATCACGATCTCGCCGATGTCCACGCGCAGATAATCGCGGATCGAGCGGATGATGACGTCGCTTTCCTGGTAGATGAGGAAGGGGGCCTTGCGGCTTTCGCTGGAGGCGACGATCGCCTTCCAGAGCTGGAGCAGATAGTCGAGGTCCCATTGCAGTTCCTCGACATTCTTGCCGACGCCTGCGGTGCGCACGATAAGCCCCATGTCCTCGGGAATGGCGAGCTGGCTCATGGCATCGCGCAGTTCGCTGCGGTCCTGGCCCTCGATTCGACGCGAAACGCCGCCGGCGCGCGGGTTGTTCGGCATCAGGACCAGATAGCGACCGGCGAGCGAGATGAAGGTGGTCAGTGCGGCACCCTTGTTGCCGCGCTCCTCCTTGTCGATCTGGATGACGACCTCGCGTCCCTCGCGCACCGCTTCCTTGATGTTGGTGCGGGATCCGGGTTTGACGCTATCGGGCTCGAAATAGGCTCGAGCGATCTCCTTCAGCGGGAGGAAACCGTGACGTTCCGCTCCGTAGTCGACGAAAGCCGCCTCCAGGCTCGGCTCGACGCGGGTGATGATGCCTTTGTAGATGTTGGCCTTTTTTTGTTCTCGGCCAGGTGACTCGATGTCGAGGTTGTACAGTAACTGGCCGTCGACGGTCGCGACGCGCAACTCTTCCGGCTGAGTCGCGTTGATCAGCATTCTTTTCATGTTGTTCCTTACTCACACACCACGGCGCGTGACCCGTGGTTGCGCCTCGCCAGGGATCCTGTCTGGACCTGCGGGAGGTTTGGCGCGTCGCCATCCGGCTCGGTATTCCCGGAGCCAACGGCGTCGGCACTGTCCGTGCGCCACAATAAGATTGGACGGCTGCAACGGGCACGCGCACATGAACTATCGTTTACGGGTCCCGATGGGCACCCGCGTTTGGTGAGCCGTGACCTGATGGCGACGGGCTCGATACGGAGCGGCTGAGATGGCGCCGGCTGCGCTGGATTGCCTGGGGGCACGCCGTGGGGAATGCGCTGGGTGTAGAATCTGCGCCACTCGACGTCGCGAGTTCGCTGGACGCACCTCGCGGCCCTGCGGGCGGCATAGTCAGGTGTCGGATGCCGGTAGATGGCCCGAGGATCGCCTCGGCACCTGATGAGTGGGCTGTCCGACGCGATTCTCTAGGATGCACTCGCCGCTCCGGGAAAAGATCTCGATTCCACTGGCCAGCGCAAGTGGCTAATGGTATCAGCGAACTCCAATAGCAGCAATTGAGCCCATAGGGCAGGTTCAGACCCCGTTGAAATCCCCACGTTCACACTCCACTTCGCAGTCCAAGATCGTATCAGTCGATGGTTCGACATTGCGTTCCTCGCCCTCGGAAGATGGGGGGCATGCCGTTTCGGCGCAACTCGTTGAGGTGGACATCGAGTCCGACGGTCAGCGAATCGATAATTTTCTCTTGCGCTTCATCAAGGGTGTTCCCCGCAGTCATCTCTATCGCGTGCTCCGCCGTGGTGAAGTGCGGGTCAATAAGGGGCGCGTCAAGGCCAGTCATCGTCTGCGGGCGGGCGATCTGGTGCGGATCCCACCACTGAGAACGGCGACACCGGAGCATCCGGGTCAGGCGCCACGGTCCCAGATGGAACGGATCGAACGCGGCGTGCTGTTCGAGGACGAGCGTTTGCTCGTGATCGACAAGCCCAGCGGTCTCGCGGTGCACGGCGGCAGCGGTCTGAGCTACGGTCTCATCGAATCGCTGCGCCAGGCGCGCCCCGGGCGCGAGCTCGAATTGGTTCACAGGCTCGATCGCGAGACCTCCGGTTGCCTGGTGATCAGCAAGCGCCGCAGTGCATTGCGCGAACTGCATCAGTTGATTCGCGAGAATGGCATGACCAAGCGCTATCGGGCGCTCTTCGTCGGCGACCTGGCGCGCGAGAAGCTGGTGGTGGACGCGCCGCTCAAGAAAAACGTCCTTCAAGGTGGGGAGCGAGTGGTCAGGGTGGACCAGGCCGAGGGCAAACCGGCGCGCACCATCTTTCGACGTCTGCGGCGATTGACCTCGAAGGGCCGCGTGTTCACCCTGGTCGAGGCCGAGTTGGTGACTGGACGTACCCATCAGATCCGGGTGCATGCGGCGCATCTGGGAACGCCGCTGGCGGGCGATCCCAAATACGGTGACGAGGCGATGAATCGCGAACTCAAGCGGTTGGGGCTGACGCGGCTCTTTCTGCATGCCGCTTCGCTGCGCTTCCAGACTGCGGGCATGTCCAAACCCCTGAGCGTGGAGGCACCTTTGCCGAACGAATTGGAGCAATTCCTAGCTGTATTGGAGAATACTGAGTGAGTTTTGATCGAATGGCTTTCGAGCTGATCGTTTTCGACTGGGATGGGACCCTGATGGATTCCGAGGCGCGCATCGTCGCCTGCCTTCAGAAGGCCTTCAGCGAGTTGGATCTACCCGTTCCGACCCGTGAGGCGGCGCGCGACATCATTGGGCTGGGCCTGGATGAGGCGATGACCAGGCTGCATCCGGGGGTGAGTGCCGAGGTGCGCGCCGAGCTCGTCCTGCATTATCGGCGGCATTTCCTGGGCGGAGACCCGACCCCCTCGGTCCTCTTTCCTGGTGTACGCGAGACCCTGGACTGGATCGTTTCGGCCGGTTACCGGCTCGCGGTTGCGACGGGAAAGAGTCGCGCCGGGCTCGACAGGTCCATTCACGAGACCGGGCTCGAAGGCTACTTTCACGCCACGCGCTGCGCGGATGAGACCTTCTCCAAACCCAATCCCCAGATGTTGTTCGAGCTCATGGACGAGCTCGGCGCCAGTCCGAGGGAGACGCTCATGATCGGCGATACCGAGTACGACATGCAGATGGCGGGCAATGCCCGTGTCGGTGCGCTGGCGGTGTCGTACGGGGTCCACGCGCGCGAGCGTCTCATGTCCCACGCGCCACTGGGGTGCCTGAACGCGTTGACCGAGCTTCGCCCTTGGTTGGAGCGAGTTGGCGCGAATCGTTCCGAAAACGTCCTCAGGGACACGACTGCTGGAGGTGTCACCGGATGAGCTGGAGGTTTTGGCGCAAAGATCGAGAACCCATGCCGTCGCCGGATCAGCCGGATTGGGAGCACGCCCTCATCAACCGTATGGCAGTCGAGTATCTGCACGACCAGCGGGCACGTCGCCGTTGGGGCTTGGCCTTCAAACTGCTGATTCTCTTTTATCTGATCGGGCTCATGGTGGCGACCTTCTCCAATGACGTCCTGGATGGCCTCTCGTCCACCGAGGTGCATACGGCCCTGATCGAGGTCAAGGGCGTCATCTCGGCCGATTCGGACGCCAGTGCCGATCGCATCATCTCGGCGCTGCGGACCGCCTTCGAAGCGGACCATGTCAAGGGCATCGTACTGCGCATCAACAGCCCGGGCGGCAGCCCGGTCCAGGCGGGATACATCAACGACGAGGTCGCTCGTCTGAAGGAGAAATACAAGAAGGAGCACGACCGTGACATGCCGGTCTATGCCGTTGCGGTGGATCTTTGCGCCTCCGGCGGCTATTACGTCGCGGTCGGCGCCGATGCCATCTATGTCGACAAGGCCAGCCTGGTGGGGTCCATTGGTGTGCGGATCGACAGCTTCGGGTTTCAGGGTCTGATGGAGGAATTCGGCATCGAGCGTCGGCTACTGACGGCCGGTGCCAACAAGGGCATTCTCGATCCCTTCTCGCCCTTGCCCGAGTCGCAGCGTCAGTTCATTCAGCGTGTGTTGGATCGGCTGCATCGGCAGTTCATCGCGGCGGTCAAACAGGGGCGCGGAGACCGGTTGAAGGGGGGAGACGAACTCTTCAGCGGGCTCTTCTGGAGTGGCGAGGAGGCCGTCGATCTCGGTTTGGCCGACGGATTGGGTAGCTCGAGCTATGTTGCACGCGAACTCATCGGTGCCGAGAAGCTCGTGGACTACACGAAGAAACGCGACCTGCTGGATTCGGTTGCGAATCGTCTGGGGGTGCGAATCGGCAACGGGGTTTTGGAGAGTCTCGGCCTGCTCGGGGAGGCTGGGCTGCCCCATTAGAGGCTTGGCCGCTCCACGTGGGTTCCATGGCACCGCATGGGGTTCGGCGATTAGGATCGCCCCATCCTGGGGTTGTCGACGGTGCCTGTGCCTGGCCGTCGAGAACGGCGATGCTTGATCGTATCGCCTGATCGAGAGTGGCGGACGGAGTATCCGGCATGACGGACGCGGTATCGGCGCGAGATCCAGAGGCGAACATCCATCCCCTGAGGCGGGATCGATGGGCGGCGTGGGTCACAATGATCGGCGCATGCGTCGTCTTGGTGGTTTTGATCATCACCGCCTTTTATTCGATTCAGGCTGGCGATCGGATCAGCCGATCCGCCGTGCATGCAGTCGCCGCCGCGCGGGATCGCCAGTTCGTCGCCTGGCTCGGTGAGCGCGATGTCCAGGCGGATCTCATCCGTTCCACCTCCATCTTCTCCGAGGTCTACCGCCGCTGGCGCCAGACTGGGGATTCGGCCGCTCGCGACCTCCTGTTGAGCCAGTTGTTCGAATATGGCCAACGCACCGGCTTCAGCGACGTGATCCTCTGGGATCTGAAGTCGGAGCGTGCCTGGTCCGCTACCGGCCATTCGCCACGGCTTGGTCCCAAATTGCGTCTCTCGGCCCGACAGGCGTTGGAGAGCGCCAAGTTGGTTCACTACGGCCCCTATTCCCAGGACGGAGGCGGCGCGCTTCTGGATTTCATCGTACCCGTCTCGGATCCCACGGATCGGACGCTCATCGTCATGCGGATGAATGCATCCGAGCAGATGGCTGCCTATCTGATGCGCTGGGCCTTGCCCGAGCTTCCTGTCGAGATCCAGTTGCTGCGGCGCGACGGTGACTCGGTCGTGGTGCTCGGCGCGGTGGGGCGGCGTTCGGGGATGGCCGCAATCCAGCGGATCCCACTCGCGAATCGCGAGCGTCTCTGTGTCCGGGCCTTCGCGGATCCGGCCCGGCAGGGTGAACTGCTCGACGGATTGGATGGCGTCGGTGTTTCGGTCGTGGGTGTGGCCTCGCCGATTCCGGGTACCGATTGGCTCCTCATGACCAAGGTCGATCGTGCAGGCTTCGATGCAAATGCCTTTCGGCATATTCCCTGGCCGCTGATCGTCGGTCTTTTGACTCTGATGGTCCTCGTCGTCCTGGCTGGTTGCATCCTTCAGCGAGAGATGCTGATCGCGAGGCGGCGCGAGCGCGAGGCCCAATCCGAGAGGTTGCTGGCGCTCGATCTGCTGAGCGCCATTGCCGAATCTTCGGAGGAGGCCATCTTCGCCCGGGATCTCGAAGGACGCTATCTGCTGTTCAACCGCGTTTTTTGCGAATTTCTGGGCAAGACGCCCGAGGAGCTGCGGGGGCAGGGGTATCGCACGCTCTATCCACCCTCGATGGTCGTTCAGGTGGAGAAGATGGATCATCAGATCCTGGCGGAGAACGGAGTCTTCACCCAGGAGGAGTTAATCGAGACCGCGCTGGGTCAGCGGGTCATGCTGATGACCCGTGGTCCACTGCATGACAACGCGGGGCGCATCATCGGGATCTTCGGGATTGCCAGGGATTTCGCCAGCCACATGCGCATAGAGGCGGGTCTGCAAGAGCGCTCCGCGCTGCGTGACACCTTGGCTTCCATCGTCGAGAGCGTGCCCGGCGCCCTCCATTCCCTGCTGATCCGCCCAGACGGCGGCGGCTGCATCCCGTTCAGCACGCCCATGGTCGATGATCTCTATGGGCTTTCGCGTCAAGACCTGGCGAGGGATTGGGCAACCTTGACGGCGAGGATCCATCCCGAGGACATCGCGCGTCTCGAAAAGGTGTTGCGGGATCCGCAACAGGGTTCGAGGCAGTTCTGTGAGGTCTTCCGTTATCGGCATCCGGCCCGGGGGTGGCGCTGGATCGAGGGGTGGGCGACCCCGAAACAGGAGTCGGACGGCAGTTTTCTTTGGCATGGCTTTTTCATGGATGTGACGGATCGCGTCGAGGGCGAGGAGGCACTGCGCGAGAGCGAGGAGCGCTATCGCTTGCTGTTCGAACGTTCCTCGGATGCAATCCTGGTTCTGGAGCCGAGCGACTGGGGAATCGTGCGTGCCAATCCGGCCGCAGTGGCTATGTTCCTGGCAGCGGACGAGTCTCATTTGGTGTCGCGTTCTTTTTGGGACTATTCTCCGCCCGAGCAGGAGGGGGGATTGCCCTCCACGGTCAGGGCGATCGAGTTGATGAACATGGCGCTACGGTTCGGCTCCTGTGTCTTCGACTGGCACTATCGGCGTCTGGATGGCGAGGTGTTTCCGGCGACGGTGCGCACGACCCGCTTCGATCTGCTGGGTAAGCCCGTGATCCAGTGTTCCATTTGCGACGTCACGCACCGAAAGCGCCAGGAACAGGAGCTGATTCGTTCGCGCGCCAAGCTGCGCGAACTGACGGCGCATCGCGAAAAGGCGCGCGAGGACGAGCGTGCCTACATGGCCCGCGAGATCCATGACGATCTTGGACAGTATCTGACGGCCTTGCGTATGGAGACCAATCTGATGGGAATGCTCCTCACGGAGCAGAATGGCGAGGCGGTGAAACGGCTCGCCAGCATGAAGGAGCTGATCGACCATCTCATCGCCGAGACCCGCCGGGTCATCGCTCGGCTGCGGCCGGTTGCGCTGGATCTAGGGCTCGTTTCTGCGGCGGAGTGGCTAGCGGCCGACTATCGGGAGCGCATGGGCGTCGACTGTTATCTGGAGGTCACCGATGCGGAGGAGTTGGATCTCGACGACGATCAGGCGACCACCCTGTTCCGCATTCTGCAGGAGTGTCTCACCAACGTCATTCGTCATGCCCGAGCCAAACGGGTGGATATTCGGGTCTCGGTTTCAGGCGAGGTGCTGTGCATGGAGGTGTATGACGACGGCCAAGGGTTCGACCCCGCGCGGGTCAGAGCCAAGAAGACCTTCGGGCTCATGGGAATTCGCGAGCGCGTCCTTATCTACGGTGGCAGTGCGCGGATCGACAGTCAGATTGGCGAAGGGACGCGGCTCACCATCAACATGCCCATCAAGCCGCGAGGAGACGCATGATCCGCATTCTGATCGCCGACGACCACGCCGTGGTGCGCCAAGGGATTCGACAGGTTTTGGCGTTGGCCGGTCAGTTCGAGGTCGCAGCCGAGGCAAAGGATGGTTGGGAGTTGATCGAGATGCTGCGCGACGGTGGGTTCGATCTGTTGCTGACAGATATGAGCATGCCCGGACCGAGCGGCGTTGCGCTGTTGAAACGGTTGCGCGAGGAGCATCCAGGTCTCCCCGTGCTGGTCCTGAGCATGCATGGAGAGACCCAGGTGGCGGCGCGGGCGCTCAAGGCGGGCGCCAACGGCTATGTCACCAAGGATTGCGACCCCAACGTTCTCCTGTCCGCCGTGCGCAAGGTGGCGCGTGGGGATCATTTCGTGTCTCCCGATCTGGCTCAACGCATGGTCTTCGAGACCGGTGTCGGGGGCGAGGCACCGCCGCACGAATCCCTGTCCGACCGCGAATACGAGATTCTGCTCCATTTGGTCAAGGGCGAGCGGCTCAGCGAGATCGCTGGGGAATTGCATCTTTCGCCCAAGACCATCAGTACCCATAAGATGCGCATTATGCAGAAATTGGATCTGAAGAGCGCGGCCGAACTGGTGCGCTATGCGATCGAGCGCGGACTGGTTTCCTAAATTGCTTTCTGTCGCCCGGTTGCCGTATCGGCTTCCTCGGTGCGGTTGCGGCCCGCGCATTTGGCGCGATACAGGGCTGCGTCCGCCCGCTCGATATTGCTTTGCAGCGAGCTTCCCGGCTCGCAGGCACAGAGCCCCAGGCTGATGGTCACCCGCTCTCCGAGCCCGAAGTCCTTCCGCTCGATCAGACGTCGCAGTTTTTCGGCCTGATTGCGGGCCATTGCCGGGTCCGTATAGGGCGCAATGATGAGGAATTCCTCTCCGCCCCAGCGCACCAGTGCATCCGTGCTCCGGATGTGTTCCTTCGCCACTTTGGTCAATCGACGTAGGACTTCGTCCCCTTTGGTATGCCCGAAGGTGTCGTTGATATGCTTGAAGTGGTCGATGTCGAACAGGATCAGTGCTAGCTGAAACCCATAACGATCGGCGCGTTTCATTTCCTGATCGAATCTGGACTCGGCGACGTAGCGATTGAGTAGCCCGGTCAGAGGGTCGTGCTCGGCCATGTACTGGACCGCCGATTCGGCTTTGCGGAGTCTGCGCAGCGGGATGAGTTCGAATAGGACGATGAGCAGCGTGCCGGTAACCGCGACAAGAGAGGCGATGATGAAGCTGGTGCGCAGTGCTGGCGCCAGGGAGGTGCTGGTCTCCAGAGCGCCGACGACGATGCCGGCATCCCTGAGCGGAATTCGGGTGCTCAGACTGGGTGGCGTCGGATATTGACCGATGGCGATCACCAGGGCGCCATCTGGGTCATAGACCGCCTGACGCACCGGTATACCGAGCGCCTTCTGGCGCAGGAGCCCGACCAGCCGCGCTTCCTCATAGCGCCAGAGGTCGGGGTTTCGGGCGATCACCTTTTCCATGATCTGCTGGGCGTCGAACTCGGAGACGGTCGCCAGGATTCCCGCGATGAAATTGCGTTCCAGAGTGAAATGGACGGTCGGGACCAGGAAGGTGAGCGCCAGGGCCACGGCAACGATGCCCCAGCGCAGCAGGTTGGCGATGATGCGCTGTCCTCTGGCCAATGGCGTCAGTCTGTAAAATGCTGTGTTGAAATGGGCAGGCCGCCATTAACTTCAATGATGGCGCGTCCCTCCGCCGAGAAGACGAACGCCAGGAACCGCAGTACCTCGGGTTCCGGGTCCGCTCGGGCCACGAGCGAAAATTCGATCCAGAGCGGATAGTGGATGTCGGTGAACGTTTCGGGGGTCGGTGCTTGTCCGTTGAGTTCGAGTATTCGCAGATTCCGTTTTTCGCTGACCACTTGGGCCAGCGGCGCGTAGCCGAATGCCCCCTGGATCTGGGCGATGCTGTCTAGGTTTTCCTGCGAGGTGAGGGTTACCAGCAGATCCGTGCGCCCCAGTGCGACCTGGATCGCACCGGCGAGTTGGGGGTCGAGGCTGGCGAGCAGCAGGGTATCGGAATCGTTGGCGGGGCGCATCACGGGGCGGCAACGGCTGCCGTCGGACCAGGTGGTACGCCGCCCTAGATAGAGTGCAATCAGTGTTTTGGTGGTCAGATTTTCGTGTCCGACTTCCGGCTGGGCGACCAGGACGAGCGGCGTTCTGGCGAACGGATGGGTGGTCAGACCGAGGCCGCGTTCCCGTTCGTTCAGATCGCGTGCCGCGAGCGCGATGGATAAACGGCCCTCGGCTAGGGCGCGGATTCCACCTCCGGTGCCCAGACTTCCTTCCAGCAGTTTCAGCGCGGTTTTGGGCTGATCGGCGCGGTATGCCTCCAGCAGTTGTTGCAGGATCCCGAGCGCATCACCGGTTCCGCCGATCAGAAGGGCGTTCGGATCGCATACGGCCTGGGGCGACCAACAGGCGCAGACCAGTAAGCAGGACAGGACTACCCGGCGCAGATTCTGGATGGACATCGTCAGCTTCTCCTTTGCCCGCATTCGTTCCTAACGTCTGGATGCGTTGACGCCATATTGGCGCATCGCATCTCTCGCCAATGTCTTGAAGCATAGTGTTTTCAAGCATATCACGGTGGATGATCCGTGGACCCCGTCCGATCGTCGGTCGTCCGGTTCTCTCGTGCGCTGTCAGGAAAACCTGACACTGGATTCGGTCAAGGCCGCCCCCAACCCCAGTCATGCCTGATATTTCGCTGGATGTCTTCTGGCTATTCTGATCGCCATGGAAATCCAGCCGAGTTGCCCATGCGTGTTTTGATCGTCGATGACAGCCTTGTCGTATGGCGTCGCCTGTTCGACATGCTGAAGGACCTCTCAGCGGTGTCGTTTTTGGCCTATAGCCGCAACCTGTCCGAGGCGCGCCGATATCTGGCCGGGGTCGGGCCGGATCTCTTGGTGCTCGACATCTCCCTGCCCGATGGCAGCGGACTGGATCTGCTCCAGGACGTGCGCCTCAGGGGGCTTGGCACCAAGGTCGCCATCTTCAGCAATCTGTCCGAACTGCGTCGGGTCAGCCTGGACCTGGGCGCCGATTGGTATTTCGACAAATCCATGGACTATCCGCAGTTGCTGAGTCTGATCGAGGACCGTGCCTATTGGGCGGAACAACACACTGGTCGAGGTGGAACGAACGATGCCGAGTTTTGAACGAATCCCGCGCAGTCTATGGCAGATATCCATCCCCCCCGTCATTGGATTGGTCGGCGGTGGTGCTGTGCTCACCCACGCGAGCGGTCAGTGGATGACGGTCGTGCTCGTGATCGCCCTGGGCGTTGCCGGAGGCGTGGTCACCGCCATCCTGGCGCGCGGTGAACTCGAGCGTATGCGCGAGCGCACCAAGGCCGCGACCCTGGCCGAGATTCCGCCGTCTCCGCCTTGCATCGAGGGGCTCGATCAGCTCTGTTCCGAGGTTCTACCCATCTGGCGTCGACAGGTGGAAACGGCCCGCGATCAAACCGAGGAGGCGATCACTGGGCTGACCCAACGCTTCTCCGGCATCTATGACCGTCTGGAGTCGAGCATGACGCTGTCGGGCCAGACCGCCGGCGGTCTGGCCGGGGACGGCGAGGGTAGCCTGGTCGAGACGCTCGCCGAGAGCCGTCGGGAGCTTGCCGAGGTGGTGGCGAATCTGCGCACCGCTCTACAGGCGAAGGACGAGATGCTTGGACGTATCCAGGAGCTGGCGACCTTTACCTCCGAGCTTCGCGACATGGCCAGTGCCGTGGCCAAGATCGCCGATCAGACCAATCTGTTGGCGCTCAACGCCGCCATTGAGGCCGCTCGCGCGGGAGAGGCCGGGCGCGGCTTCGCCATCGTTGCCGATGAGGTGCGCAACCTCTCGTCCATTTCGGGCAACACGGGCAAACAGATCGCCGACCGGGTCAAGTCGATCAATCAGGCGATTCTGCTCGCCCAGAATACCGCCGCGCGCTACGCCGAACAGGACGCACAGCTGGTGCAGGGCGCCGAGCAGGCCATCAACGGCGTGGTCGATAAATTCGAGCAGGGCGCGGACGGACTCGCCGGCTCGGCCGCGCTGCTTCGCGAAGTGGGCGCGGCGATTCAGAACGAGATCGCCGAGGTGCTGGTCGGGCTGCAGTTCCAGGACCGCGTGACCCAGATCCTCGGGCAGGCCACCGGTGACATGGCGCGTCTTGGGTTGCGCTTGGACGAGGTGCAGGAACAGCGCGCGCGTGGCGAGCGAGGTCTCTCAATCGATGCCGCCGACTGGTTGGATGAGTTGTGCCGCACATACACCACGGCCGAGCAGATGGACAATCATCACGGTGCCGACAATAGCGCCTCGAACGCAAGCGCTGAGATCACCTTCTTCTGACGGGGCTCGCGAAGAGCCTGGAGTCGAAGCGCGTTACCGCAAACATTTTTACGAACCGGTCGTCGTCGGACGGCCTATCTGAATTGGAGTTGGGTATGAGTAAAACGATCATGATCGTGGACGATTCGGCGAGCGTGCGTCAGGTCGTTACGATCGCCTTGAAGGGTGCAGGCTACGACGTGGTGGATGCCTGCGATGGTAAAGACGCACTCACCAAACTCGATGGACGCAAGATTCATCTCATTATCAGCGACGTCAACATGCCCAACATGGACGGCATCACCTTCGTCAAACAGGTCAAGGCCCACCCTTCGTATAAATTCACGCCCGTCATCATGTTGACCACCGAGTCGGCCACAGACAAGAAGCAGCGCGGCCAGGAGGCCGGAGCCAAGGCTTGGATCGTCAAGCCGTTCCAGCCTCAGCAGATGCTCGGGGCCGTGTCCAAACTGGTGCTGCCGTAAGGCGGGAGTCCGTCATGAGCGAGACCGAAAGCCATCCCGCGTTGGCGCTCGAAGGCGAGCTCAACATCTATGGTGCCGCCGAGAACAAGCTGCGCATCCTCGAATTCCTCAGCCGGGCCAAGGAGGCCCCCGCGCTCGATCTGTCCGGTGTGACCGAAGTCGATACTGCCGGCTTGCAGCTGCTGATCCTGGCGCAGCGGGAGGCGGAGAGCATGGGTACGTCGCTGCGTCTGCTCGATCCGAGCGCTTCGGTGCTGGACGTCTTGCAGCTCTGCAACCTGACGACCCGATTCGATGTTTCCGGCGCTCTGGAATGCAACCCCTGAGGAGCGAGACATGAACCTGGACAACGCCCAGCAAACCTTCATCGAAGAGAGTCGGGAACTGCTGGCGGCGATGGAAGATGCGCTCCTGACCCTGGAGACGACCCCCAGCGACGCGGACGCCATCAACGCCGTGTTTCGCGCCATGCATACCATCAAGGGTGCGGCGGGTCTCTTCGGGCTCGACCACATCGTCGGTTTCACCCATGTCGCCGAGAGCCTGATGGACCGGGTCCGGGACGGCGAGATCGCGGTGGACGACACGCTGATCGCGCTCTTGCTCGGCTGCCGGGACCATATCTCCAGCATGATGGACGCCGTGGATGCGGGCGAGGAATCGACGAGCGAGGACATGCTGACGACGGGCATGGGGCTGGTCGCCAGTCTTGAAGTCTATCTGGGCCATCCGTCCGAGGACGGTGACGCCACCGAGTCGCCCTCTGCTCCATCCGGATCCCATACGCCCGCACCGACGACCGATGCCACCGGGGTTGAAAACGTCACCTGGCACGTCTCGGTGCGCTTCGATCAAGAGCTGCTGCGCAACGGTTTCGACCCGCTCTCCTTCGTGCGCTATCTGGGCACGCTCGGCGATCTGGTCCATGTCGAGGTGATCGCCGACGCGATGCCCTCGGGCGAAGAGATGGATGCCGAGGCCTGCTATCTGGGCTTCGAGATGCGTCTCGCCGGCGATCTGACGAAAGGGGACATTGAGGACGCATTCGAGTTCGTCCAGTCCGACTGCACCCTGAGAATTCTGCCCCCCAATAGCCAGCTCGGCGCCTATCTCGATCTGATCCAGGACCTTCCAGAGGACACGGTGCGTCTGGGCGAGATCCTGGTTGCCTGCGGGACCCTCACCGAGCGCGAACTCGAAGAGGGGTTGCGTATCCAGGCCGGCGGCGCGGGGGCGTCCGAGGAGATGTCCGATGACCAGCCGATTCAGCCGCTCGGCGAGATCCTGGTCGAGCGCGAGGTCGTCCAGCAGGAACTGGTGGACGCGGCCCTGGATAAGCAGCGCCGCACGCGCGATGCCAAGACCCGCGAGGCGCGGGTGATCCGCGTCGATGCCGCCAAGCTCGACGAACTCATCAATCTGGTCGGCGAACTGGTCATTGCCGGCTCGGCGGCTGAGACCCTGGCGCGGCGTAGCCGCAACCGCACACTGGTCGAGGCCAACACCACCATCGGTGGTCTCGTCGAGTCGATCCGCGACAGCGCCTTGCGGCTGCGCATGGTCGAGATCGGCGAGACCTTCAACCGCTTTCGCCGCGTGGTGCGCGACGTCTCCCAGGAACTGGGCAAGGACATCGACCTGGTCATCACCGGGGCCGAGACCGAGCTCGACAAATCCGTCGTGGAGAAGATCGGCGATCCGCTCATGCATCTGGTGCGCAACGCCATGGACCATGGGCTCGAATCGACCGAGCGCCGTATCAAGGCGGGCAAGCCGGCCAAGGGGACTCTGAGGCTCAACGCCTATCACGAATCCGGCAGCATCGTCATCGAGATCGCCGACGATGGCGGCGGTCTCGATCGCGCCCGCATCCTGGCCAAGGCGCAGGAGCGCGGGCTGGTCCAGCCCGGACAGTCGCTCAACGACCATGAGATCGACAACCTGATCTTCGAGCCCGGCTTTTCCACCGCCGAGCAGGTGACCAACCTGTCCGGGCGCGGGGTCGGCATGGACGTGGTTCGGCGCAACATCGATGCGCTGCGCGGCATCATCAGTCTCGACAGCAATCCCGGGCAGGGCACGCGCGTGACCATCCGCCTGCCGCTGACGCTCGCCATCATCGACGGCTTCCTGGTCGGGGTGGGCGAGGGGGCCTACATCATTCCGCTCGACTGCGTGGTCGAGTGCATGAAATGCGACCCGGCCGAAACTCGGTGCCAGGACTACATCAATCTGCGCGGACAGGTGCTGCCCTTCCTGCGTCTGCGCGATCTCTTCGGTATCGAGGGCAGTCCGCCCCGTCGTCAGAACATCGTCGTCATTCAATACGCCGGACAGCGCGTGGGGCTGGTCGTGGACCATCTGCTGGGCGAGTTCCAGACCGTGATCAAGCCCCTGGGGCGGCTGCTCGACCATCTGCGGGGGTTGTTCGGCGGCTCCACCATTCTCGGCGGCGGCGAGGTGGCGATGATCCTGGACGTCCAGGAGCTCATCCGCATCGCCGTCCAGCGTGATGCCGGCGCCCATGCAGAGACTGCAGCCAGCAATCAGACCGATCTCGTGTGATCTCCATCAGTAAGGCCAGGTGACACCATGGAACACCGTTCGACCAGCAATTCCAGTTCTCCCCAGCTCCATGCCAGGGCAAGGCGTTTCGATATGCGCATTGGAACGCGGCTCTATCTGTTGATCGCTAGCGCCTTGGTCGTGCTCATCGTTCTGACGGGGGTCTCTCTGGACATCCTGCGGTCGTCCATCCTCCATGAAAAGGAGGACAAGCTACAGAATCTGGTCGAGCTGGGTGTCAGTTCGCTCGAGTATTACGAGCGTCAGGTCCAGAACGGCAGCCTGACGCCCGAGGCCGCCCGAGCCGCCGCCAAGCAAACCTTCTCGGCCATGCGTTATGAGGGAGACAACTATCTTTTCGTGCTGGATACGAACTATCGGATGCTGGTTCAGCCGGTCAAGCCGGAGCTGGAGGGCTCCGATGTCTCCGAGGTGAAGGACAGCAATGGCGTGGCTGTTCTGCGAGAGCTGGTCGATATCGCCAAATCCGGCGAGTGGGTGTTTCTGGATTACCTCTGGCCCAAGCCGGGGCATTCCGAACCCGCCGCCAAGCTGTCCACCGCGCACCTGTATGCCCCTTGGGGCTGGGTGGTCGGGACGGGTACCTATATCGACGATGTGAACGAGAGATTCTGGGACGTGGCATTGGTGCTCTGCTCGATCGCGGGCGTCGCCACCCTGCTGCTCCTCGCCTTCGCCCTGGTCATCGCACGCTCCATCGCGCGGCCCATCGGGCGCGCGGTCGAGGCCGCCGACCAGCTCGCCGCAGGCGATCTCAGCATGCACATCGAGTCGACCAGTCGTGACGAAACCGGACAGCTTCTGCGTGCGGTCGGCAAGGTTCAGGACAGTCTGCGTGCAATGTCGGCCGATACGCGCCGTTTGATCAGGGAGACCGAGCTCGGTCGTCTGTCCGAGCGTGCCGATGCCAGTCAGCATGCGGGCGAATACCGCCAGATCGTGGAGGGCATCAATACCACCTTGGATCGTCTGGTCGGTTTCCTCGACCTGATGCCGGCACCGGCCATGATCTTGGACCCGGATTTCAACATCCAGTACATCAACGAGCTTGGTGCCAAGATGGGAGGCAAGGCCTCTGCCGCCCAGTTGAAGGGCACCAAATGCTACGACCAGTTCAAGACCGGTGACTGTCAGTCGGCCAAATGCGCCAGTGCCTGCGCCATGAGTAACGGACGGACCGCATCGAGCGAGACCGACGCCCATCCCGGCGGCAGCGACATGGATATCGCCTATTCCAGTTTCCCCTTGGTCGACCGTGAAGGCACCGTGGTCGGTGCCTTCGAGTTCATCGTCGATCAGACCCAGATCAAGCACAACGAGCGGGTGGCGAGAAAGGTCTCCGACTATCAGAAGACAGAGACGCACAAGCTGGTCGCGGGGCTGACGAAGCTTGCCGAGGGCGATGTCGACTTCCAGATCCTGACCGATGCGGCCGATGCCGACACCCAGGAGGTCAAGGTGACCTTCGACGCCATCTCCAGCGCCGTCAATACCAGTATCGAGGCGATCAAGTCCGTGATCGCGGACACCCGCAACCTCTCGGAAGCGGCCCTGGAAGGCCGGCTCGATGAGCGCGCCGATGCCTCGCACCATCGCGGCGATTTCCGCCGTATCGTCGAGGGCATCAACGCGACCCTGGACGCGGTGATCGGTCCGGTGAACGAGGTGATGCGCATCCTCGCCCTGATTGAGAACGGCGAGCTCTCGGAGACCATCCAGACTCCCTACAAGGGTCGTCTGGAGGAGCTGCGCGGCACCGTCAACAACACGGTCGAGAAGCTGGCCCAGACCATGCGCGACGTGCGCAGCACCGCCGACGACCTGACCTCGGCCGCCGAGCAGGTGAGCATGACCGCGCAGTCGCTCTCGCAGGGCGCGACCGAGCAGGCGGCGAGCGTGGAACAGACCTCGGCCTCGATCGAGCAGATGTCGGCCTCAGTGGCGCAGAACACCGAGAACGCGACCGTCACCGACGGTATGGCGGCCAAGGCGGCCAAGGATGCGGGCGAGGGCGGTATTGCGGTGCGCGAGACGGTGGCGGCGATGAAACAGATCGCGCAGAAGATCGGAATCATCGACGACATCGCCTACCAGACCAACCTGCTGGCGCTCAACGCGGCGATCGAGGCAGCGCGCGCCGGCGAGCATGGCAAGGGTTTCGCGGTGGTGGCGGCGGAGGTGCGCAAGCTGGCCGAGCGTAGTCAGGAGGCGGCGCAGGAGATCGGCGAGGTGGCCAGCTCGAGCGTGGATCTGGCCGAGAAGGCGGGGCGCTTGCTCGACGAGATCGTGCCGGCCATCGCCAAGACCTCGGATCTGGTGCAGGAGATCTCGGCGGCATCGAGCGAGCAGTCGAGCGGCGTGGGCCAGATCAACTCGGCGATGGATCAGCTCAACCAGACCACGCAGCAGAGCGCCTCAGCCTCCGAGGAACTGGCGGCGACGGCTGAGGAGATGAGCGGTCAGGCCGAGCAGCTGCAACAGATGATGAGTTTCTTCAAGACCGGTGGCGAGTCGGCTCGACCGGCTGTCTCGACTCAAAGGAGCGCGCGCGAGCCTCAGACCCTTTCCGCCCCCAAGGGCCAGCGGCTGTCGGCCAGCCCGGTGCTGGACTCCGATTTCGTCAGTTTCTGATTCAAGCGCGATTGACACGCAGAGGGTCATTTCCGGATATGAAGTGACCCATCGATCGGCATGG
Source organism: Thiorhodococcus drewsii AZ1 (assembly GCF_000224065.1). Classification (GTDB taxonomy): domain Bacteria; phylum Pseudomonadota; class Gammaproteobacteria; order Chromatiales; family Chromatiaceae; genus Imhoffiella; species Imhoffiella drewsii. Next base: position 100,648 of record NZ_AFWT01000005.1, on the reverse strand, counting down.
ATCGGTTGGGGGGGAAGCGGGAGCGAGCCCCAGCGGCAGCGATTCCTTTGGTATCGCAGGGTGATACCTTTTTCAACGGAGAACGACATGTTGTCGAACATCAAAATCGGCGCACGTCTGGCCTTGGGTTTCGGTCTTGTCATTGCGCTGATGCTTGGGACGCTCGCCATGAACGTCTTTCAGTTACGCAGCATCCAGAACGTCTCGCACGAGGTGGTCGACGAGGCATGGCCGAATGCGGACGTAGCCAACCAGATCATCGTTAACATCAGTGACAACGCCAAGACGGCCTTATCCCTGATGTTCATGAGCGATACGCAGCGGATGAAAAAGACGGTTGCGGAGATGAGCGAGACATCCAAGGCGCTCACGGGGCTCTACGGGCAGCTGGAGCAGAGCCTGACGACGCCGGAAGGCCAGGTGTTGCTGGCCGACATTCTCAAGGCGCGCAAGGCCTATGTGGGGAGTCGCAAGAATGCGATCGCGCTGGCGTTGGAGTCGAGGATGGAGGAGGCGCGAAACCTCATGATTCAGGAGACGTTGCCGCTGCACCGTGCCTATGTCGCTGCCGTCCATACCCTGATCGATCTGGCTGGGCGAGAGGTGGATGAATCTGGGCGTCGCACTGTGCAGATCATCAAAAATGCCACGACTCTGTCTGTTTCGCTCGGGTCGGCCATGCTGCTGATTGCGATTCTGGTGGGAGTGGCGCTCACGCGCAGCATCGTTCGTCCGCTCGGCAGGGCAGTTACCACGGTGGATCAGATCGCCGCCGGCGATCTGTCGGTCGAACTCCAGTCGCGTTCGCGCGATGAGGTCGGACAGCTGATGCGCTCGGTCGGGGCTATGCAGGCCACGCTGCAGACCCTGATCGCCGAGATGAATCGAATGTCCGGCGAGCACGATAAGGGGGACATCGACGTCAAGATCGACGAAACCCTCTTCAAGGGCGACTTCCAGGCCATGGCAGCAGGCGTCAACGACATGGTTTTCGGCCATATCGCGGTGAATAAGAAGGCCATCGCCTGTGTCACCGAGTTCGGCGAAGGCAACATGGATGCGGAGCTGGAGCCGTTTGCGGGCAAGAGGGTCTTCATCAACGAGACCATCGAGCAGGTGCGCGGGAACTTCAAGGCGCTCATCGCCGATGTCACCCTATTGAGCGAGTCGGCGGTGGAAGGGCGTTTGGATGTCCGTGCCGACGCGAGCCATCACCGAGGCGACTTCCGGCGCATCGTCGCAGGGATCAACGCGACCCTGGATGCGGTGATCGGGCCGGTGAACGAGGTGATGCGCATCCTCGCACTGATGGAGGCGGGACAGCTGTCGGAGACGATCGAGACGCCCTACAAGGGCCGCCTGGAAGAGCTGCGCGCGACCTTGAACAACACGGTGGCCAAATTGGCGAAGACGATGCGCGACGTGCGTGTCACCGCCGACGATCTGGCCTCGGCGTCCGAGCAGGTGAGCATGACGGCGCAGTCGCTCTCGCAGGGCGCGACCGAGCAGGCGGCGAGCGTCGAGGAGACCTCGGCCGCCTTGGAGCAGATGTCGGCCTCGGTGGCGCAGAACACCGAGAACGCCACCATGACCGACGGTATGGCGGCCAAGGCCTCGAAGGAAGCGACCGAGGGCGGCGCGGCAGTGAAGGAGACGGTGGCGGCGATGAAACAGATCGCCCAGAAGATCGGGATCATTGACGACATCGCCTACCAGACCAATCTATTGGCGCTCAACGCAGCGATCGAGGCGGCGCGCGCCGGCGAACACGGCAAGGGCTTTGCCGTGGTGGCGGCGGAGGTGCGTAAGCTGGCCGAACGCAGTCAGGAGGCGGCTCAGGAGATCGGCGAGGTGGCCGGTTCCAGCGTGGAACTGGCTGAGCGCGCTGGACGCCTGCTCGACGAGATCGTTCCGGCCATCACTAAGACCTCGGATCTGGTTCAGGAGATCTCGGCGGCGTCGAGCGAGCAGTCGAGCGGCGTGGGCCAGATCAATGGTGCGGTCTCGCAACTCAGTCAGGCGACGCAGCAGAACGCCTCGGCCTCCGAGGAGCTGGCGGCGACGTCCGAGGAGATGAGCGGTCAGGCCGAGCAACTCCAACGGATGATGAATTTCTTCAAAACCGGCGATTCGGCTTCGCAGTCGTCGGCGACGCCCTCAGCCGAGGCGACGTCCAAGCTGAAGGGCGTCTCCAAGCCCAGCGTCAAGCGACTGCCGGCCGGTCCGTCGGCGGACTCCGAATTCGTCAGTTTTTGAGGGTGTGGCAATCATGACAGTCAAAGACTCGCATCAGCTTCAGTCCGCGTCGGCCGATACGGACGACGAAGGCACTAACCAGTATCTGACCTTCAGCGTGGCGGAACAGATGTTTGGTATCGGCATTCTGGCGATCAAGGAGATCATCCAGTACGGCGCGGTCTCCAGCGTGCCGATGATGCCGGATTTCATCCGGGGGGTGATCAACCTGCGCGGCGCGGTCGTGCCGGTCGTGGACCTCTCGGCCCGTTTCCACCGCCGCCAGGCCGAGGCCGGGCGACGCAGCTGCATCGTCATCGTCGAAATGTGCGAGGAGGGCAGCATTCAGGATGTCGGCATTCTGGTCGACAGCGTCTCGGCCGTGCTGGAGATCACGCCGGATGAGATCGAGCCGCCGCCGGCCTTCGGCGCGGGCATCAAGAGCGATTTCATTCGCGGCATGGGCAAGGTGGACGGACGCTTCGTCATTCTGCTCGATATCTCCCGCGTCCTGGGCACCGAGGGTCTCATCGAATTGGTGGCGCCGGTTGTCGCCGCCGCGTCCAACAAGACGGTGTCATCGGGCTGAGGGGCTTTCGGGTCTGCGTCCGTGTTTGTCAGGGATTGAGGTGTGCCAATGGCCCTTCCGAGCATCTGATGCGGATTGCTGGTCGCGGCAAGTCTTCACTGCCTACCTGGTTGATGATTTCGGTATACAGGGGATCTATCCAAATGAAGCTCACCGTCGTCAAAAAGATGACTTTGCTTGTGTGCACGGCGCTGCTCGGCATCGGGCTGCTCGCCTTGCTCAACCACCAGCAGATGGGCAAAGTCTATGAGGCTGCCAATTACAGCACCGTCAATTCGGTTCCCAGCCTGGTGGCCCTGGACGAGTTGCGCGCTCATTTCTCCAGTCTGCGGATTGGTATCTATCGCCATCTCGTTTCTGTCGATTCGGCCACAAAGGAGGCGATCAAGCGCGAGATCGATGAGGATCGGGCGGAGGTCGAGAAGGCCGCGCAGATTTACCGGAGGCTTGTCTCCGATGAGACAGACAAGAGCTTTTTCGACCAGGAGATCGCGCTGTACGAACAATACGTCGCCGGACTCGATGCACTGCTGATGCGCTCAAGCGTCAATGGCACCGAGGTGGTCCAAGATCTGGCACAGGATAGTCGCGCGATCGCCAGACAGTTCGAGGCTTTGCTCGACGAGCATTTTGCCTACAACGTCGATCTGGCGAAGAAGGCCGCAGCGCTGTCCGAGACGATCCGCGATGGCGCCTTCACCCTGTCGCTGACGGTCTTCGGTTTGACCCTGGTTGTGGTCGCCCTCCTTGGGTTCGTCATCACGCGTGGTTTGCTCAAGCAATTGGGAGGCGAGCCCGATTTCGCTGCCGGGGTCGCCAATCGGATCGCGGTTGGCGACTTGAGTTCGAGGATCGATCTCCGCTCGGGCGATGACTCCAGTCTGATGGCGGCCATGAAGACGATGTCCGAGTCCATCCAGCGACTTATCGACGAGATACATCACATGGCGTCCGAGCACGACCAGGGCGACATCGACGTGCGCATCGACGAGGGCCGTTTCCAGGGCGATTTCCGCTTGATGGCCAAGGGGGTCAACGACATGGTCGCCGGCCATATCGCGGTCAAGAAGAAGGCGATGGCCTGTGTGAAATCGTTCGGCGAAGGCGACATGGATGCCGAGCTGGAACTCTTCCCGGGCAAGAAGCGCTTCATCAACGACACCATCGAACAGGTGCGGGGCAATATCAAAGGCTTTATCACCGAGATGAAGCATATGGCGTCCGAGCATGATCTCGGCGATATCGACGTGCGCATGGACGAGGGCCGTTTCCAGGGCGATTTCCAGGTGATGGCCAAGGGGGTCAACGACATGGTCGGCGGCCATATCGCGGTCAAGAAGAAGGCGATGGCCTGTGTGAAATCGTTCGGCGAAGGCGGCATGGATGCCGAGCTGGAACTCTTCCCGGGCAAGAAGCGCTTCATCAACGACACCATCGAACAGGTGCGGGGCAATATCAAAGGCTTTATCACCGAGATGAAGCATATGGCGTCCGAGCACGATCTCGGCGATATCGACGTGCGCATGGACGAGGGTCGTTTCCAGGGCGATTTCCAGGTGATGGCCAAGGGGGTCAACGATATGGTCGCCGGCCATATCGCGGTCAAGAAGAAGGCGATGGCCTGTGTGAAGTCGTTCGGCGAAGGCGACATGGATGCCGAGCTGGAGCGTTTCCCCGGCAAGAAGCGCTTTATCAACGACACCATCGAACAGGTTCGCGGCAATATCAAGGCGCTGATCGAGGATACCGATACCCTCGCCGAGGCCGCGCTGGCGGGTCGGCTCGATGTGCGCGCCGACGCGGCGCGTCACAGAGGCGATTTCCGTCGCATCGTCGAGGGGATCAACGCGACGCTGGACGCGGTCATCGGTCCGGTCGACGAGGTGATGCGCGTGCTCGCCTTGATGGAACGGGGCGATCTCTCCAAACGGATCGAGACGCGCTACCAGGGACGCCTTGAGGAGCTGCGTGAGACGGTCAACAACACGGTCGAGAAACTGGCGCAGACCATTCTTGAGGTGCGCGTGAGCGCCGATGAGCTGACGAACGCGTCTGATCAGGTGAGCATGACCGCTCAGTCGCTTTCACAGGGCGCGACCGAGCAGGCGGCGAGTGTGGAAGAGACCTCGGCCTCGATGGAGCAGATGTCGGCCTCGGTGGCGCAGAACACCGAAAATGCCACCGTGACCGACGGCATGGCGGCCAAGGCGGCGAAGGAAGCGACCGAGGGCGGCGCGGCGGTGAAGGAGACGGTGGCGGCGATGAAACAGATCGCCCAGAAGATCGGGATCATCGACGACATCGCCTATCAGACCAACCTGCTGGCGCTCAACGCGGCGATCGAGGCGGCACGCGCCGGGGAACACGGCAAGGGCTTCGCAGTGGTGGCGACCGAGGTGCGCAAGCTGGCCGAACGCAGTCAGGAGGCGGCTCAGGAGATCGGCGAGGTGGCCAGTTCCAGCGTGGAACTGGCCGAGCGCGCCGGACGTCTGCTCGACGAGATTGTGCCGGCCATCGCCAAGACCTCGGATCTGGTGCAGGAGATCGCGGCGGCGTCGAGCGAGCAGTCGAGCGGTGTGGGTCAGATCAACTCGGCAATGGGTCAGCTCAACCAAACCACGCAGCAGAATGCCTCGGCCTCCGAGGAGCTGGCGGCGACGGCCGAGGAGATGAGTGGTCAGGCCGAGCAGCTCCAGCAGATGATGAACTTCTTCAAGACCGCAACGGACGTGGATAGGATCCATGCCCCCGATGCGCGGCCGAAGTTGGTGTCCAAGGCGGGCGATAAGGTGATGCCCTTGGCGGACATGACGTTTCCGCCATCCTCGGACTCGGATTTCGTCGCCTTTTAGCCTCCTGCCCGGGAGTCGACTGGGGGTTCGGGTTACGAGCCACCCCCTGATGATGTAGCCACAGAGCTGCCTGTCCGTCGACCCTGTTGGGTCGGCTGGGCACGCGGCGCGCGAGAGTCGAGATGAGTGTGCAAGAGACACGATTGAGCGACCATGAGTTCGCCCAGTTCCGACAATTCATTCACGGAGTTGCCGGGATTAGCTTGGCCCCCGTGAAGAAGACCCTGGTCGCCGGTCGTCTGAGCAAGCGGCTGCGACATCATGGTCTGACGAGCTTTTCGGACTATTACCGACTCATCTCGTCCCAAAGCGATGAGCGTCAGATCGCAGTGGATCTGTTGACCACCAACGAGACCCATTTCTTTCGTGAGCCAAGGCACTTCGAGCTTCTGTGCGACAGGCTTCTAGCCGAGCATCCGCAGGGGCGTCCCTTTCGTGTCTGGAGTGCGGCCTGTTCCAGCGGCGAGGAGGTCTATACCCTGGCGATGGTGCTGGAGGAGTCGTTGGGGGCCTCGCCTTGGGAGGTGTTCGGATCCGACATCAGCACCAAGGTTCTGCAGCAGGCGGCGTCAGGGCTCTATTCGATGGATCGGGCCTCTGAGTTGTCCCCGGATCGGCTCAGACGTTATTGCCTCAAGGGCGTCGGAAGCCAGGAGGGGCGTTTCCTCGTCGCTCCGCAACTGCGCTCCAGGACCCGTTTCGCACAGGTCAATCTGACTGCTACCTTGCCGTCGACTCCGACCTTCGACGCTATCTTCCTGCGCAACGTCATGATCTATTTCCAGCCGGAAACCAAGCGGCAGGTGGTCCAGTCTCTCATGACACGGCTGCGCCCGGGCGGCTGGTTCGTCATCGGTCATTCCGAGAGTCTTAACGGATTGGCGTGCGATCTGGAAGGCATCGCGCCCGCCGTCTATCGAAAGGTTTGAGCGGGTTTCCGTCCATGCAAGAGATCTATGTCTATCCCTGCGAAATCTGGTTCGGTGGCGGAGAAACGCGCCTGCGAACCGTTTTGGGCTCCTGTGTCGCCGTGACGCTTTGGCACCCGAAACTGCGGATCGGAGGGCTCTGTCATTTCATGATTCCGCGTGCTCCCGCATCCATGCGTCCCGAGCGCGAGGGCTGTTACGCCGATTCGGCGATGGCCATGCTGCAGAGTCGGATCGCGGCGACCGGATGCGCTCCGAGCGAGTTCGAGGCCAAGCTCTTCGGCGGTGGAATCATGTCGACGTGCCGAGATGCAACGCTCGAACTTCAGCCCTATCAGGTCCAGGAGCGCAATATCGCGGCCGGCCGTGAACTGGCCAAGCTCTTCGGTCATCCGGTGGTCGCGGAGCATTTGGGCGGCCACGGTCACCGTCAGCTGGTTTTCGATGTCTCCACCGGTCTTGCCTGGCTCAAACATTCGCCCGTCGTCTGCGATGAGGGGTGTCGTCGTTGTAAAAAGGAGCAAATGGAATGAGCCCATCCGTCAAGGTCATGATCGTCGACGACTCGGCCACTGTGCGCCAGGTGTTGTCTGGACTGCTCAATGCCGAGCCCGATCTCACGGTGATCGCGACCGCCTCGGATCCGCTGTTCGCGCTGGAGAAGATGAAGCGCGATTGGCCGGACGTCATCGTTCTGGACGTGGAGATGCCCCGCATGGACGGCATCACCTTTATGAAGAAGCTGATGGCGGAGCATCCGACACCCGTCGTCATCTGTTCCTCGCTGACCGAGAAGGGCGCCCAGACGACCGTTCAGGCGTTGGCGGCGGGCGCCATGGATGTCATCACCAAGCCTCAGATGGGGCTGAAGGATTTCCTCTCCAGCGCAGCCAAGGACGTCGCCAATGCCGTGCGTGCGGCGGCGAAGGCCAACATGCGGCGCGTCGCGCCATCGCCATCGCCAGCGGCGGTGGCCCCCAAGTATTCGGCGGATGTCGTGCTTCCGGCCCCCGATCAGGCGATGCATCAGACGACCGAGAAGATCGTGGCAATCGGCACCTCGACCGGAGGCACCCAGGCGCTGGAGATCCTGTTGACGACGCTGCCCCGCACGACGCCCGGTCTGGTCATCGTTCAACATATGCCGGAGCGCTTCACCACGGCCTTCGCTCAGCGGCTCGACGGGCTCTGCCAGATGGAGGTGCGGGAGGCGCAGAACGGCGATCGGGTCATACAGGGGCGCGTCCTGATCGCTCCCGGCGGACGCCACATGGTACTCAAGCGTAACGGGGCCCAGTATCAGGTCAACGTCATGGACGGTCCGCCGGTGAGCCGGCATAAGCCGTCTGTCGATGTGCTGTTCCGGTCTGCCGCGCGTAGCGCGGGACGCAATGCGCTCGGAGTCATCATGACCGGGATGGGCGATGACGGTGCGCGCGGTCTCAAGGAGATGCACGATGCCGGCGCCATGTCGGTGGCGCAAGATGAGGCGAGCTGCGTCGTTTACGGGATGCCCAAGGAGGCGGTCAAGTTGGGGGCGGTCGATCGAAGCCTGCCGCTCGAAGAACTCTCCGGGGCCATCATGGCCTTTGCCAGCGGGCGCCGATAGTAGAAGGATAGAAGGGGGACAGAGGGATGTTTGCTGGACGAAGCCAGGGCGCGAGCCCGCAGATTTCCATGATGGTGTCCTCAATTCTGCTCGCCTGGCCGGCCTTGACCTGGTTGGCCATCACTGGGCTCACCGATCCGAGCATCGAGTTGGGCGTGACGCTCTACGGTGCCCTTCAGGCGCTGATGGTCTCGGTTGCCGCCGTCGCCACGATGCGGGTCGTGGTGGCTCCTTGTCTCTGGTTTCGGCGCTGCAGACATCCGCAACGGCGCCAGATGGTGCTTGGTATCCTCTTTGCCTCGATCTTGGCCCTAAGCGCGGCCGCCGATCTCTCCGGTTGGTTGCTGTTGGCCATGGCGGCTGCGGTCTTCGCGTTCTTCTACCTCACGCGTGGGCGGCGCACCGAGCGGGATCTGGTGCTGTTCGGGTTGGTCCTGTTGATCGCCTGCGGTCTGTTCTTCGTCGTCGCCGAGCGTGTTGCCGATCCCTATCTTCAGTTGGGCGGCGACAGCCTGGCATTGGCCGGACTCCTTTTTCTGTTGCGGCTGCTTGGTCGAGAAGATGCCGCGACAGGCTCTTCCTTCGTATCCAAGGTCGAAGGTCTCAAACACTTGATTGATGTTGTTCCGGTCGGGGTCGTCGTCATGGAGACGGATTCCAGGATTCGTTATACCAACCGTCAGTTTGCATCCATGATGGGATCGACGGATAGGCTTGAGGCTGTCGAACGCTTGTCGGATCTGGCTCCGGATGTGGTCTCTCGGGAGGTGCTGCTGAACGTGCTCGCCAACCTGACGGAGTCTGTCGACCTCGAATCCACGGGCACGACGGCGATCTCGCTGCGCAGGCTCGATGGCGTCGATGTGACCGCCGAGATAGCCTTCGGTTGCGCCAGGGTGGGCGATCGGGCAGCGGTTATCGCGATCGTTCGGGACACATTGGAACTTAGCCAGCAGGATTATCTGCTGCACATGATGGCGACCACGGACGATCTGACGGGTCTTCCGAATCGCATGCAACTGTCCTTGATTCTGGACGATCCCTCATCCGGTGTGGCCCGGGGCGTGCCGGGTGCTTTGGTCCTGATCGATCTCGATCGTTTTCGCCAGGTCAACGAGACGCTCGGGCACGAGTTTGGCGATCTGCTGTTGGTGACCGTCTGTGCGCGTCTGATCGAGATTCTGCCGGCCGATACCCCGCTGGTGCGTTTCAGCGGCGATGTTTTGGTTGCGGTCCTGCTCGGTGCCGATCGAGGGGCCGTGGTCGCGTCTGCGGACCGAATTCTGCGGGCATTCGCCGAGCCCATTCTCATCAACGAATGGGAGCATTCACAGAGTCTGAGTCTGGGGATCGCGCTCATTCCCTCCGATGGTCAGGATGTGAGCCAGTTGGTGCGTAAGGCCGATCTGGCGCTCGGGTGGGCCAAGTCCTCGGGCGGCAATGCATACGCCTTCTACGATGGTCCCGTCGCGGAGCGGGCCCAGCGGCGGCATCGGTTGCAGAATCTGTTGCGACAGGCGCTCGCCGAGCGGGAATTGCATCTGCACTATCAACCCCGTGTCGATCTGCTGACCCGGCGCATCAGCGGCTGGGAGGCGCTGTTGCGCTGGGATAGTCCCCAAGAGGGGGCCGTCAGCCCAGGTGAATTCATTCCGGTGGCCGAAAAATGCGGGCTGATCCTGGAGATTGGCGATTGGGTTCTGCAGGAGGCCATGTCGCAGTATGCCCGCTGGATCGGCATGGGGCTGAACCCGGGAACGATGGCGGTGAATGTCTCTCCCCGCCAGCTGCGTCGGCCCGATTTTGCCAGACGTATCGCGGCGCTGATGGAGCGCTACGGTGTCGCCGCCGATCAGCTCGAACTGGAGATTACGGAGACGGCTCTGATGGAGGACGTTCCGGTCGCGACACGGGTACTGAACGAACTCAGTGGCATGGGTGTCAGCTTGTCGGTCGACGACTTCGGGACCGGCTATTCCTCGCTGGGTTATCTGCGGAGTTTTCCGCTCGACCGGCTCAAGATCGACCGAACGTTCGTGACCCAGCTTGGTAGCGACCGGCATCACGAGGCGATTGCGCAGGCCATCATCGTTCTGGCGCACTCCCTTGGTTTGACTGTGGTTGCCGAGGGCGTGGAGACGGAGTTGCAACTGCGCTATCTGGTTCTCAACGATTGCGAGGAGGTCCAGGGCTTTCTCTTCAGTCGCCCGCTTCCAGTGGCGGAATGCGAGCGGATCCTGAGGGATGATCGACCGCTCGGTGTCCGAGGGATCGCCGGGATCTGAGGCGCTGTTGCGCGCTATCGCGTCCTCCGAATGCGGCGCAATGGTCTTGAATCGTCCGCTAGATTCAGGGCGCGCCCAACTGAGACTGAAGGTAGTTGCTCATGCCCAGGTGGTCGATGAGACCGAGTTGGCGCTCCAGCCAATAGGCATGGTCCTCTTCTGTGTCTTGCAGCAGTACCTCAAGCATCTCGCGCGTCTGATAATCCTGCTCCTTTTCGCAGATCGCGATGGCCTCCTTAAGCGCATCGACGACCTCGTATTCCAGTTGCAGGTCGTTCTTGAGCATGCTGGTGACGTCGGTTCCGACCCGTAGTGCGTCGCGCTGCGAAAGGTCCGGCGTCGCCTCCAAGAAGAGCATGCGCTTGATGATCTTGTCGGCATGCTCGCGTTCCTCCTGGGTTTCGTGGTCGATGCGCTCGAACAGCGCGTGAAAGCCCCAGTCCTCGTACATGCGCGAATGAATGAAATACTGGTCGATGGCGGCCAGTTCGCCAGCCAGCAGCTTCTGAAGTTGTGCGATGACGGTCGGTTTGCCTTTCATCTCTCTTCTCCTCCGGTCCTCCGGCTCAAACGGCCGATTGCAGGTAGTTCTCGATTCCCAGCGCTGCGATAAGTGAACTCTGAGTTTCCAGCCAGTCGATGCGCTCCTCCGAGTCTTCTTGCAGCTCTTCCAGGTGATGCCGGGTGACGAAGTCGCGTTGCTGTTCGCAATGGGTGATCGCCGTGACCAGTGCGTCGCGGTAGCGACGCTCCATGGTGAGGTCGTGCTCCAGGATTTCGGGAGCCTGTTCGCCGATCATCAGCTTCCCCAGATCCTGAAGATTGGGCAGACCCTCCAGGAAGAGGATGCGGGCGATGAGCGCGTCGGCGTGCTTCATGGCACGGATGGATGCTTTGTATTCCCGTTCCTCCAGCTGGTGGAAGCCCCAGTTGCCGAGCATCCGCGCATGCAGGAACAGCTGGTTGATTTGAGTCAGGCTCTCCTTGAGCACCGCGTTGAGCTGTTGATTGATGGTGGGGTCGAGTTTCACTGGTGTTGTGCTCCCGGTCGAGGCCAATGGATGACAAGGGCGAGGCGGGCGATTTGGGGAAACTTGAATCCTGTGATCGGAATCGCATCACGGCCCTTGACTTCAATGCGAATCGTTCGTATTTTCTTGTTCAACCTGCTCTTAACATTCCAGGTGGCGCTTAACATGTACGTCTGCATCTGCAACTCAGTCACGGACCGCCAGATTCGCGAGGCGGTCGAAAAGGGACATGACACCCTTGGTAAGTTGCGTTCCGAGCTTGGGGTCTCAACGTGCTGTGGCAAATGCAAGGAGTGCGCAAGGAATCTGCTGAATGAGGTTGTAGCCGAGCCCGATTGCTTCAACCTCGTCCTGTCGGCGGCCGCGTGACGGAGAGAGATTCCATGGCACAGTTGTCCTCAAGGCTCGATCGCCCGATCGGCCCGAATCTCCGATTGCGGCTGCGTTTGCGTCTAATTTATTGGTTGCGGGCTGTCCTCGGCGGCATGCCGATGAGCCGGCGACGCGAACGCTGGAATCTGTTGCACCGCTACGCCGAGGAAATGGGTCGCGAGCGTAGCCGCAAAAATTAACGCTACCCTATCGTTCAGGTTGGGCATGTGACGTCCGGTCGGCCGGACTGCCTGGCTCCAACATCTTTTTCGACTTGCACCTGCCTGCCCCATCGCTCGCTTTCTAGCCTCCGCTTCGTCGGAGGCTCCAGCGCTCTTGTGTCCCTTCGCATCGCTTGATGCAGGGCGATTTCCAAGCCCATTCCACCTTCGTTCACCGTTGAATCGCTGATCGCGGCCCCGCTCGGGCGTCGCGTGCGTGCGTTGGCGCGTTTGGCGGCATTCAGCCTTGACCTGTCCGCCATTTCCCTTCTATATTTAATGAGAACCGTTCTTGTTATCATTTTATTCTGTCACCAGCTCGCGAACGCTGGATCAGCTTCAGTCGAGCGGTGTGACCAACGCCAGCCGTGCCCGGAAGCTACTCGGCGCGGCCCACAAGGTAACCGCGAGTCCATGCCGATACGGAGACCCCGAATGCAACCCCTGATTGCCCTGCTTGCAACCGACGATCTCGTTCGCCTCGACCGGCCAGTCCTGGAATCACGGCTCGGTGATCTCATCCGACGTTACGTGCGCGAGGCATCGGCCGAACAGGCCGAGTCCGTCGTGCGTCACATTGACGCGCTCTATCTGCATCCGGATGTCTGTCGAGATCCCGAGGAGCAATGCGCCTACCGGCGATTCGCACGGCACTGGCGCTGTATCGCGGGGCGTCATCGGACAGGATCGCTTGCGCTGACCTGAGTGTGTGCGAGCATTTATGTCCGTGTGTTGTTCGGACCGAATTCGGCGTGCTCGGAAGGCCAATCAGCGGGGAGGGAAGGGCCTGCTTCTCGGTTGTGGGGCAGGGGATGTCGAGACGGATACCGCCCCGCGATCGATGGGGCGATATGATCGAGCGGCGGGCGCCGTCTGGCGCCCGTGAAAAAACTTAGGCAGGGACGCCGAGAATGACGGCGGATGCCTTGAAGACAGCCATGGCGGCAGTGCCTTCCTTGAGACCCAGTTCTGTTTCCGCATTGTGGGTGATGGACGCGTGGACCTCGTCGCCGCCGGCCAGCGCGATCGTGATTTCGGCGCTCACCGGGCCGGCGGTTACATTCTTGACCGTGCCCGCCAGGCAGTTACGGGCGCTCAGGCGGATGCCGGAATCGTCGGTCATGACGAGGACGGAGGATGCCTTGACGAGCGCAACGACCTCTTTTCCCCCAGCCAGCCCCAGCGATTGAGCGCTTTCGTTGGTGACCATGGCCACCAGCTTCTCACCGCCAGGCAAGGTGAGGTCCACTTCGCTGTTGACCGCACCGCTCTTGACCGCTTCGACTGTTCCGCGAAGGATGTTGCGTGCACTAATTTTCATCTTGATACCTTACCTTGCTGGTAGAAATTGCTTCTCGCGCGCCAGGCCCTGTCTGGCAACTGGCGAATCCTAATTTAGGGCGTTGCGGTTTGTACTTACAACCATAGCGGTGACGACGAGTCCCCTTTGGTTTGCGGCCTGCTTTTGTCGTCTTGTTTGAGGTTGTATACTCATCGTTATATCTATCACAGTATAACGGATTATATGTTCCCACACGGCGCAGAATCGGTTCGTCTGATGAGCAAGCTGTCCGTCGAGACGCAGCTTGGCAATTTTCTGGGCGATACGCGCATTCGTCTGTTGGAGGCCATCGGTCGCCACGGTTCCATCTCCCGCGCAGCCAAGGCCGTGCCCATGTCATACAAGTCGGCCTGGGATGCCATCGATGCCATGAACAACCTGGCCGAGTCCCCATTGGTCGAGAGTTCGGTGGGTGGGCGTCACGGCGGCGGCACCCATCTGACACCCTATGGCGCCAGACTCATCGCCATGTTCCGGGCGGTCGAGCAGGAATATCAAGGGGCCCTTGAGCGTCTCTCGCGCGAGATGGGCGATTCGGAGGAGGCGGACCTGCAAGAGTGCCGTCGGCTGTTGCGACGGATGGGCATGAAGACCAGCGCGCGCAACCAGTTCGCCGCTCGGGTTTGCGGCCTCAATTTCAGCGAGGTTAGCGCCCAGGTGCGGCTTTGCGTGGACGAGGGGCTGCAATTGACCGCGCTCATCACCCGCGAGAGCGTGCGTCACCTCCAGCTTGAGATCGGCATGGAGGTGCAGGCGTTCATCAAGGCGTCTTCCGTCATCCTTTCCGTCGATCCGGATCTACGTACCTCTGCACGCAATCATCTATGGGGTCATGTTAAGCGTATCTATGAAGGCCCTGTCAACGTCGAGGTCACCCTGGTGATCGCGGGTGGACGCACCGTCACCGCTGTCGTCACCAGGGATAGCGCCGAACATCTCGGCCTCGTGGTCGGGAGTCCAGTCTGCGCCGTGTTCAAGGCGACCAGCATCATTCTCGTCACCCTGCATTAAGGCGTGTCGTCACCCCGGAGTACCGAATTCTCGCAGCTCGTCTTGTGCGTCTCCTCTCCATGGTGAGGCGTATCGGTGTGCCTGCCCCCGAGATCTGAGCTAAGACCGTCCGACATCCCGCAGGCGCTGTCTGGCCCCAGCGATGTGGGTCTTGTGTCGTTGTATATAAAACTACATAACGAATCGTACGTTTTGCCTCATTTTTACCCGCGCCTGACTCGATACGATTCGGTTTTTCGATTTACGTTATTTATTAACAATAACTTACGATATTGGGTTGGTGCTTTTTTGAAATTGGCATTGATTCTGCTTAAAGATTTTCGCGGCAGTGGAATTCCCATTTTTTCGCTGTGTTTATCGTTGTATTTTTTTGGATATAGCGGTCGCTTTACAGACGTCTTCGGCTTGGTTGGAAGGCGCGTGGCGACCCGAAACGGCGGATGTCTTCGATTGGCTTGGGCCGAGCGATTCGACGTGCCCTTCATCAATTGATTCGACAGTGAGAGCAGAACTTGAAACGAAACATAGGTATCGATTCGACCATCGGGCTGTCGCTACTGGGCGTCGCTATCGGCACCCAGGCCGAGAGCGCCTTGCCCTTGTACGATCTGGGAACGGTCCAGGTGACGGCGACTCCATCGCAGCTCGGCGAGGTGGGAGGGGATCAGGCGTCCTCTCTGATTACGCTCGACGAGATGCGAGAGTTCAACCGCGACAACGTGGGCGATGCGCTCGATCTGCTGCCGGGCGTGACCGTTTCGACCAACTCGCGCAACGAGAAGACGGTCTATGTCCGAGGCTTCGATTCGCGCCAGGTGCCGCTCTTCATCGACGGCATCCCGGTCTATGTCCCCTATGACGGTTACGTGGATTTCAACCGCTTCACGACGGCAGACCTCTCTGCGATTCAGGTCGCCAAGGGCTTCAGCTCCGTCACCTATGGTCCCAATACGCTGGGAGGGGCGATCAACCTCATCTCGCGCAAGCCGACCCGAGAGATCGAGGGCGATGCGAGCGTTGGATTCGGTGAGGGGAACGCGCGTACTGCCTCCGCCAACATCGGCAGCAATCAGGGGCTTTGGTATGTCCAGGCCGGCGCGTCCTGGATCGAGAGCGACGACTTTCGGCTGTCTTCCGACTTCAAGCCGACGGCGACCGAGAACGGCGGCGCGCGCGAGAATTCCTACCGGCGTGACGACAAGCTGTCCCTCAAGATCGGTCTGACTCCGAACGACACCGACGAGTACGCCCTGAGCTACTACCGTCAGAGCGGCGATAAGGGACAGCCGCCCTCGACCGATCCGAGCTATGCTCGCTACTGGCAGTGGCCCTATTGGGACAAGGAGAGTCTCTACTTCATCTCGAACACGGCGCTTGGCGACACCGAATCGGTGAAGCTGAGGCTCTATCACGACGCGTACGACAATGCCGTCGAGTCCTATACCGACGACACCTACACCAGGCTCAAGACCTCGGGTAAGGGCAGCGTTGGATCGGCCGGCAAGAGCGTCTACAACGATCGCACCAATGGCGGCTCGATCGAGCTGCGCTCGACCCGCTTCAACCGTCAGGATCTGCGTCTGAGCCTCCAGCTCAAGAAGGACGAGCACAAGGCCGACGATACCCTGAAGCGCACCGAGCACTTCGAGGACACCCTCACCACCGTCGGGCTCGAGGACAACATCAGCCTGGCCAAGGATCTGACCCTCTCGCTCGGCGTCGCCTGGAGCGAGCTGCGGGCCGACACCGTCTACAAATCGAGCGATCCGGTACCTGACCCTGACGATCAATCGGCCACCAATGGTCAGGTTGGGCTGTTCTGGGATCTCGATGGGGTCGGGCGTCTCTATACCACGATTGCTGGAAAGACCCGTTTCCCGACCCTGAAGGACCGCTATTCGTTGCGTCTTGGCAGGGCCGTTCCCAATCCGGACCTAGAGGCCGAACAGTCGATCAACTATGAGGTCGGCTACCAGGGCACGCCCTGGGGACAACTGCACCTCGAAACGGCCCTGTTTCTGAGCGACATCACCGATCTCATCCAAACGGTCGACAACGTCGAGGACGACAAATACCAGATGCAGAACGTCGGCGAGGTACGCGTCACCGGCTGGGAGCTGAGTGCGTCGGCGCCGATCGGCACCCGTTGGGAGGTTGGGGGGACTCTGACCCTGCTCGATCGTGAGAACCGTAGCGATCCCGACACCAAGCTCACCGGCGTTCCGGACCGAAAGGTCACCGCGCACGTCGCCTTCCGTCCGGCGGACCGCTGGGAGGCGCTGCTGTTCGTCGAGCACGAAGGACCACGCTGGGAGTCCGACACCGTCGAATTGGACGCCTACACCACCGCCAACTTCAAGCTTTCCTACCGTCCGGTCGAGGACCTGATCCTAGAGGCTCGTCTGAACAATCTGGCCGATGCCGATTACGAGCTGGCCGACGGTTACCCGAATCCCGGACGTATGTGGTTCATCAACGCAAGGTACGAATTCTGATGTCTATTTCCATGCCAACGACCTGTCTTCACGCATCCAATCGGTTCGCAAGAGCGCGGGCCGGTCTCTCCTTTCTGATCCTTGGGCTGCTGGCGGCAAGTCTGGCGGTCGCCTCTCCAGCCATGGATCCGCAGATGTCCTATATCTCGGATTCGGTTGCCGTCACGGGAGCGGTCGAGAATCCACTGACCCTGTCGGTGACCGATCTGGAGCGGTTCCCGCCGCAGCAGATCGGCGAGGTTGAGATGATCTGCGACACAGGCGTCAACATCGGCAAGAAGGAGAACCTGCGGGGCGTCCTGCTGCGCGACATCCTCGAACAGGCCAAGCTCAAGGCCCTCACGCCGCGCGATTTCCGCAAGATGGCGGTGATCGCCAAGGCTACGGACGGCTATGTCGCGGTCTTCTCCTGGGGTGAGATCTTCGATTCCGAGGTCGGCGACCACGTTATCGTCTACTTCCGCAAGGATGGCGCGCCGCTTGGCGTCGAAGAGGGGCAAATCGCGCTCATCTCGACGACGGACAAGCGCACCGGCCCGCGTCATGTGCGCTGGCTGAACGCGATCGAGGTCCGGCAGCTCGTCAAATGAGCCGCAGCCCCGTGCCTGAGCGCGTCATGCGTTATGTGAAATTAGATATAACGTTCACGAACGGAGATCCCCGATGAATCTCTCATATCTGATGCAACTGGCCGACCATTCGGGCGGTGTGCTCTATCTGATGGTGGGTCTCTTGACCGCTGCGCTTGCGGTGATCGCCGAGCGCACCTGGGCGCTGCGCAACCTGACTCGTCACGGCGAGACCCTGACTCGGGCCTTGAGCGATCTGTCGGCGCAGGATCGTTCCGGACTCGAATGGATCCGAGAGACCCAGGCGCGTCCTCTGCATGGAGCGCTGTTGGAGACGACTCTGGCCTTGCCGCCGAGCAGCCAGGAACTGCTGGGCAATCGGCTGGAGGAGGTGATCCTGCGCCAGGTGCCGCTGCTCGATCGACGTCTCTGGGTGCTGGATACCACGGTCACTCTGGCGCCTTTGCTCGGGTTGATCGGGACCATTGTCGGCATGTTCCATGCGTTTCAGGTGCTCTCGGAGCCCGGTGCCGCGCCCAATGCCGTGACCGGCGGCGTCGCCGAGGCGCTGGTGGCGACCGCCGCCGGGCTGCTGATCGCCGTCGTCGGTCTGGTCTTCTTCAACGGGCTCAACGAGCGCGTTCGGCTCGCCGTGCATCAGCTCGAAACGCTCAAGGTGATGCTGGTCAACCGCTTCTCCGAAAGCGGTCCGCGAGCGTCTGCGTCCGGAGCCCTCTGATGCGCTATCTGGAGCGGCGCAAGGCACGGATCGAGATCGTGCCCATGATCGACATCATGTTCTTCCTCTTGGTGTTTTTCATCATGGTCACGCTCAACATGATCCCCGCCACCGGGATCGGCAGCCGTTTGCCGTCGAGCGCCAGCGCCGAGCGGCTTGAGTCGCCGCAGGTCGTGGTCAGTCTGGACGCCGCGGGCATGATCAGCGTTGACCGGCAAGACATGACGCTCGACGAGCTGACGGCCGTGTTGCGCGAGCGCGGCACCGAGACCCGCGTCGTCATCGCCGGTGCCGAGGCCGCCGCTATCGGCGATCTGGTCGCCGTCATGGACGTCTGTCGGCTCGCCGGTGTCACCCGGATCGGCATCGCCACGCGGGAGCCCGGGGCGTGATCCGGAGCGAGGCGCCCCCGCTTCCGACGCTGCCCCTGTGGTTGGCCACGCTGATCGCGCTCGGGACCGAGGCGGCGGTCGTGGTTGGTCTGTCGAACTGGCCGTCGCACCCCGTCATGCCGCCCGGGATGGATGCGATCGAAGTGAGTTTGGTGTCCGCCTCCGCGTTGGCCGATTCCGCTGCGGCCGGCGCGGAGGAAGAGGCGCCTTCCCCGTCCGTGGCGCCCGAACCGCCGTCGGTTCCCGAACCCGAACCGGAGCCGCCCGAGCCTCCCGTTGAGGAGGCGCCCGATCCAGTGCCGCCGCCGCTTTCGGTCCCGGAACCCGCCCCGGAGCAGGTTGCGGTCGCGCCGCCCAAACCGAAGCCGACGCCCAAGCCCAAGAAGAAGCCAAAACCCAAGCCCAAGCCGAAACCGCAGGCCAAGCCGAAACCGGTTCCCAAGCCCCAGGCGCGTTCGGCGTCTTCCCGGACGCAGGCCACATCGGGTGCGAGCAGTCAGGTGTCCGGCAAGGCCGCGCATGCCGGCGGATCTCGCTCGGGAAAGGGTGGGGCTACCGGAGGCGCCAGTTCGCCGGCGGCCTATCTGAACAACCCCGCGCCCGGCTATCCGGGCTCGGCGCGCCGCCAGCGCCAGGAGGGCACGGTCCATCTGCGGGTGCTGGTCAACGCCAAGGGGCGGCCGGGCGAGGTGCGGATCGCTACGTCCTCGGGCGTCTCCAGCCTCGACCGGGCTGCGCTCCGTGCGGTGCGCCGCTGGCGCTTCAAGCCCGCGCAGCAGAACGGGCGGCCGATCTCGGCCTGGGTCCGCATCCCCATCCGCTTCAAGCTGAATCAATAGGCCGGGCAGGGCGCCGCCGAATGACTGATCCATGCCCCATCGATCCACGAAAGACATCGTTTCAGAGGGAATTCGCTGTATGAAATCACCCCTTTCGACCCTTCACCTCGATGTGCCCCGTACGCTGGTCGCGACGGGATGCGCCCTGGCCATGTCGGCACCGTCCCCGGCTGCGGAGATCCAGCTGGCGCCCGTTACCGTCTATGGCCAGCAGGATCTGTCCGGCCAGGCCGCGATCGGCCGGGAAGAGGAGACGACCTCCACGAGCTATCGGATCTCTGGGGAGACGTTGGAGCGTCTCGCCGCCCCGAGTCAGGTGAATCCCTATCGTGCCCTGGCCGAGCTGCCCTCGGTGAGCGTCGGCGATATGGACCCCTATGGATTCTCGAACCTGTTCAGCAACAAGGGTCTTCGGGTACGCGGCAAGATTGCCAGCCACGGCGCCATGGGCAGCGTCGATGGCCTGCCGCTGACCGGCATCAACCCGGGCCCCGGCTATCTCTGGCTGTTCGACATGGAGAACATCGCGTCGGTCTCCCTGAGCCAGGGGCCGATCCCGCCCGACCGTCTCGCCTTCTTCACCACCATGGGCGTGCTCGACAACCGGCTGCGCTGGCCGGAGCCCGAGGCCGGCGTCCATCTCTCCCAGAGCCTGGGGGCCTACGACTTCACACGCAGCTTCGTGCGTCTGGACTCTGGACTGCTCGAGAACGGCATGAGCCTCTTCGGCTCCGCCTCCTATACCTCGGGCGATCAATGGCGCGGTCCCGGCGACTCGCCCGAGGGGCGCGAGAATTTCGAGGGCGGTTTGGTCCAGCGCTTCGACAACGGCGCCGAGGCCAAGCTCTATTTCGCCTACAACGACATGAGCCTCGACAGCTATCGGTCGCTGAGCTACGCCCAGTCCCAGGATCTCTCGCGCTATCGCAACTATGGCTACAAGAGTCAGCCGAGCGCCAATCCAGCCGAGGCGGTCAATTATTACAAGTACAACACCCAGGACTTCACCGACTGGACCCTATTCGGCGAATTCACCCTGCCGTTGCGGGGCGAGACCCTGCTCACCATCAAGCCCTTCTATGCCTACGAGGAGGGCGTCTTCTACAACGGGATGTCCAACGGCAAGGTCCGCGAGTGGCTGATCGACCACGATTGGTACGGCCTCAGCGCCGAGCTGGAGACCCGTATCCAGGACACGGATCTCAAGGTCGGCTACTGGCTCAACACCATGGAGCCGCCCGGTCCGCCCACGGCCTGGAAGCTCCACGCCCCGACCGCCTCGGGCGGACTTTCCTTCGCCAAATGGGCCCTGCTCGCCGAGCCGACCGAGCGTCACAGCTTCCAGAGCCTGTATGCCATGGGAACCCATGACTTTGGCGATCTGCGGGTCCAGGCCGGCGCACGCTATCTGGTCGAGCACATGTCCGGATTCGACGTCTACGATACCACCGGGATCGGCGATCTCTCCTACGATCGGGCGCTGAAGCGCGCCACTCGAATCAACCGCAATCGCAGCACGGGCGGCACGACCTTCCGCGAGCTGCTGCCCTATCTGGGGCTGACCTATGCGCTCGACCCCGCGACCGATATCAATCTGAGCATCGGGCGCAACTATGGCGCCCCCGTCTACGGCGCCTGGCCGGTATTCCAGATGAACTATGCCAAGTTCGCCGCCGCTGGCGTCAGTGCCGCCGATATCTGGGACACCATTGAGCCAGAGATCTCGGACGCCATCGACCTGGGAATGAGTCTGCGTTTCCCCTGGGGCTCGCTCGAACCGACCCTCTATTACGCCTCCTACGAGAATCAGGGAGTCGCCTTCTGGGATCCGGCGGTCGGGATCGCCTACACCCAGAACATCGCCGAGAGCCACGCCTATGGCGCGCAGATCCTCGGTACCTGGCAGGCCGCCCGAAACCTCGACCTGTTCGGAACCCTGTCCTACGACCGCTCCGTCTTCGACAAGGATCTGGTCACCACCGGCGGGGCCAAGCTCGAGGTCGAAGGCAAACAGATCCCGGGTGCCCCCCAGTGGCATGCCAGTCTCGGCGGGCACTGGCGGCTCGGGCGTTTCGGCGTCTCGCCCGTGGTGCATTACTCCGGCGACTACTACGCCGACTCGGCCCGTACCGAGGAGGTCGACGACTATGTCACCGTCGATCTGGACCTGAGCTTCGAGGAACGGCTCGGCCCGGGGGACTACCGCTTCACCCTGAGCTTCATCAACCTCTTCGACACCGACTACATCGGCTACGTCAACACCAGCTACGTCCAGGACACCGGGGGCTTCAACTACTACCCAGGCGCCCCCTTCACGGTGCTCGCCAAGGTGGCCGTAGATTTCTGAGTTCGAAAATTTTTTCAACCGCAAAGGCGCGAAGGGCGCAAAGGATTCCGATCCTGCATCGGGGGTAGGCGTCCAGTGCCAATGCGATCGTTTTATCGTTTCGTGGAATCGTTCACTATGTCTGACACTAAAGATAACTCCTTTCCGTTTCGGCCGAGCCTGATCGCGGCGGCCCTGGCCCTGCCCATGTTCGCCGTTCAGGCGGCCGAGCTGACCGACATGACCGGCCGCAAGGTCCAGGTGCCCGACGCGGTCGAGCGCGTCTTCGCCGCCGCCCCGCCCGTGGTGCCCCTGGTCTATGCCATCGATCCCGGCAAGCTGGTCACGCTCAATTTTCCCTTCCAACCGGAGGACGCGCCCTACGTGTCCCCACTGGTCAAGGATCTGCCGATCGTCGGGCGCTATACCGGAGAGGGCCAGCCGCCCAATCCCGAGCTCCTGGCCAAGACCGATCCCCAGCTCAGCATCGCCTGGGACATCCCCTTCATCGACGCCGAGCAGGTCGAGCAGACCTTCGAGAACCTGAATACGCCCGGGCTCTTCGTCCATCTCGAACATCTCGCCGACTATCCGGCCGCGTTCGAGCTGGTCGGCAAGGCGATCGGCGAGGAGGAGCGGGCGGCGCTACTGGCGGAGGATATCCGCGCCCGCATGCGGCGCGTGGGCGAGGCCGTCGCTCCCATCCCCGAGGTCGAGCGCAAGCGGGTCTATTTCGCCGAGGGCAACGACGGGCTGCTCACCGAGTGCTACGACTCCTTCCATGCCGAGGTCATCGAGCTTGCTGGCGGCTACAACGTGATGCGCTGCGAGACCAAGGCCATGTGCGGCCGCGACCCGGTGTCGCTGGAACAGGTCGAGAAGCTGGATCCGGACGTTATCCTGGTCGACCGTCCCAAGGCGTTCGCGCACATCGAGTCGGATCCGGCCTGGAGCGGTCTGCGCGCGGTGCGCGAGGGCCAGGTCTATCTGGTGCCTTCCAAGCCCTTCAACTGGATGGGGCGTCCGCCGTCCTTCATGCGCGCGGTGGCGATGGAATGGTTCGCCAACGTCCTGTATCCAGAGCGTTTCGACTGGGATGCGGAGAAGGAGATCAAGGCGTTCTATGCCCTCTATCTCGGTGTGGAGCCCGAGGTCGTGGACGTCCAGGCGATCCTGGGCAAGGGCTGACGGGGACGTCATGACATGATTCGGCACGATACCCCATCGCTCATGCTGCTGTGGTCGCTGCTGGCGCTCTCCCAGGCGGCGTCCGCCGCTCCGGACACCGAGCTGACCCCGATCGAGGTCACGGCCTCGCCGATCCCCTCGGTGGCGCCGCTGGAGGGACAGGACTACTCGGCCTCGCGCGTCGACGCCGATGGCCTGGCCGTCTTCGGCGGTCCGGCCCAGGCCAATCCCTACCGAGCGCTCGATCTCATGCCCTCGGTCAACCTTACCGGAGTGGACGCCTATGGTCTGAGCGTCGACCAGAACGCCATGCGCGTGCGGGGTATCGCCGCCTCGACCTACAGCAACCTGGCCGTCACGGTGAACGGCACCCCATCCTCGGTCAGCGCCGGGCGCGGCGGCGTGGGCAATCTGTTCGACATGGAGAACCTGGAGTCCGTCACCCTCTGGCGCGGCGCCCAGCCGGCGGACGTGGGGCTCGGCATGGGCAACCTGGCGGGCAGTCTGGATCTGGCGATCAAGGGGCCGACCGAGGAGGCGGGCGCACGTCTGCGCACCTCGGTCGGCGGCGACGGCTTCCACAAGCTCTTCGGCCGCATCGACACGGGCACCTTCAACGGCGGCTCCAGCCTCTTCGTCTCGGGCTCCACCTCCGAGAGCGACAAATGGCGCGGGGAGGGCGGCCAGTCCCGCGACACCTTCAACGCCGGTTTCGCTCAGACCTTCGGCGAGCGCGGATCCCTGGAGATCTATGCCGCCCACAACCGCTTCCATCGCGATGAATACCGTCCCCTGACCTACGCCCAGAGCCGGGACCTGGATCGCTACGCGGATCTGGACTACAACGCCGATCTGACCGGGGTGGCGACGACCGATGCCGACTATTACGCCTACAACAGCCAGCATTTCGATGAGACCAACCTGCTCGCGCGCTTCAGCTGGGCGCTGACCGACGACATCCAGATCCGATTCAGTCCCTACTGGCTGTCGAACGAGGGCGAGCGCCGGGTCGGCAAGACCGACAAGGTCATGGTGATCGACATCGACCAGGAGCAGTACGGCGCCACCGCCGAGCTGGTCGCCGAGCTCGCCGACCAGACGCTGACCCTGGGCTACTGGACCCAGCGTCTTTCCTCCATGCCTCCACCCATGAGCCAGAAGGTCTATGCGATCGACAAGCAAGGGGGGCTGGTCTTCTCCAAGTGGGGCATCCTCGCCGACATGGGCGATCGTGCCTACGAGAGCCCCTATCTCCAGCTGTCCGGCGAGCGTGGACGCTGGCGCTATGGCATCGGGCTGCGCTATCTGAGTTTCCGCATCCCGGGCATCACCAGCTACGACGGCTCGGGTCTGCCGAACATGAGTCACGACAGTGCGCTGTCCATGAACCCGGCGGTCGTGGCCGCACTCAGCACCGATGCGGTGACCCTGGACGAATGGCTGCCCACCCTCAGCTCCCGTTTCGAGCTGACCCCGGCGCTGGACCTCAAGGGCGCCTATGGACGCAGCGTCGGCAATCCCTGGATGGGTCCGCTCTACAGCGTCTACATGAAGAACCGCAAGGCATTCCAGAAGGCGGGCATTCCGCTGCAGCAGCTGTGGGACGATCTGGCCCTGGAGACGTCCGACACCATCGAGCTGGGTCTCGAATGGCGTCACGGCAGCCTGGTCCTGACCCCGACGCTCTACTACAGCGACCTCAGCGACAAGCAGGTCACCGCCTACGATCCCGCAGTCGGCGTCTCCTATCTGCAGAGCGGCGTGGACGCGAAGGCCTATGGCGCCGAGCTGGAGGCGAGCTGGGGCCTCGACCGTCACTGGACGCTGATCGGCAGTCTGTCCTGGAACCGCAACCGTCTCGACGACGACATTCGCGCCGGCAGCGCGGCGGTGCTGGAGACCTCGGGCAACCAGGTGCCGGACGCACCCGAATGGCTCGCCAAGCTGGGCGCCGAGTTTCGCTACGGGAACTGGAATCTGACCCCCATCGCCCGCTATGTCGGACGCCGCTACGGCGATGCGCTCAACCAGGAATCGGTCGACGACTATGCCACGGTCGATCTCAACGCGGTCTATCGGCTCGGCAAGGTCGCCGGCATGCAATCGCTGGAGATCGGGATGTCGGTGGTCAATCTCTTCGACGCCGATTACATCTCGACCATCGACGTGGGTCAGGACGACGCCCGACCCGAGAGCATCGACTACTATCCGGGTGCACCACGCACCTTGGCTTTGTCGTTGTCCGCCAACTTCTAACCACGAGGATTCATCATGCGACTCACTACCTTCATCGCCCTTTTGTTCCTATCGCTGTCGGTTTCGGCGGATCCGCTGCTGATCGCCGCCGGGGCGGGATACAAAAAGCCGCTGGTCGAGATCTACGCCGCCTTCGACCGCTCGACCGGGACCAAGGTCGAGGCAGCCTTCGGCAACATGCAGCAGGTGATGGCTCAGACCCGCGATAGCGGTCGGATCGATCTGGTGGTCGGCGAGCGGGGATTCCTGGAAAAAACCGGGCTGTTCGAGCGCTATGTCCCACTGGGCGCCGGGCGTCTCGTGCTGGCCTACAGCAACAAGGCGCTGAGCGATTATCGTCAGCTGACCGACCCGGCCGTCGAACGCATCGCGTTGCCGGATCCCAAGAAGGCTGTCTACGGCAAGGCCGCCATCCAGTTCCTGGAACGCAGCGAACTGATGCCGGAGGTGAAGGACAAGCTCATGATTCTGGCGACCGTGCCTCAGGTCTCGGCCTACTTGATCGCGGGGACGATCGACGCCGGTTTCATCAACATGACGGATGCGATCGGGATCAAAGACAGGATCGCCGGGTTCGAGGCGGTTCCGGTCGATCTCTACGATCCGCCCCGGATTGTGCTGGCCTTCCCCAAGGACCGGCCCGTGTCTGAATCGGCTAAGGCGTTCGCGGCCTTCCTCGGCTCGGACCAGGCTAAGGGCATCCTGACCAAGTACGGGCTTTGACAAAAAATAAAATTTGAACCGCAAAGGCGCGAAGGACGCAAAGGGTTTCGAATGACTCTCGACCAGGACATGTTGGTGGCTGGCAGGCCGATTGGTGGACTGCCGTGTTATTCAGTCAAACCCTTTGTGCTCTTTGCGCCTTTGCGGTTCGATTTCCCGAGCATCCCGTCATGACGCCCTGGCTCGACTGCTCGCCCGCCGCGCTGCTGCTGAGTCTGGAGGTCGCCGGCGTGGTGCTGGTGCTCTTCCTGGTGGCGGGCATTGCGCTCGGCTATGCGCTCAGTCAGCCGATTCCGTTCCGTAATCTGCTGGATGCCCTGGTTTCGCTGCCGCTGGTGTTTCCGCCCATCGCCATCGGCTTCTTTCTGCTGATGCTGTTCGGGCGTCACGGGGTTATCGGCGACCCATTGCACCAGTACCTGGACTGGGATCTGGTGTTCTCCTTTCCGGCACTGGTGATGGCTGCTTTCATCGCCGGGCTGCCGCTGGTCGTCAAGCCTATCCAGTCGGCGATCGAGGGCAGCGCGCGCGAGCTGATCGAGGTCTCCTACACGCTCGGCAAGGGCCGGCTGGAGACGCTCTTTCTGGTGGTGATTCCGGTCGTCCGGCGGCACATCGCCGCCGGTCTGACCCTGGGGGTCGGGCGCTCTTTCGGCGAGGTGGGAATGACCCTGATGCTTGGAGGCAACATTCTGGGTTCGACCGAGACCCTGTCGCTGGCCATCTACAACCAGGTTCTCGACGGCAATTTCGCGTGCGCCACCCGGCTGTCGATTTTGCTCGGGGCGCTGTCGCTGGGGCTCTTTCTGCTGCTGCGGCGGTTGGGGAGGCTGTGATGCCCTGTCTGGACGCCGATCTCGAGTTCAGACGCGCCGCCTTCCGGCTCGCCGCCCGGATCCGTGTTCCGGAGACCGGGATCACGGCCCTGGTCGGTCCTTCGGGCTGCGGCAAGACGACTCTGCTGCGCCTGCTCGCCGGACTGGAGCGGCCGATGTCCGGCTGCATTCGACACGGCGAACGGGTCTGGTTCGATCAGGGACAGCGGATCGATCTTCCCCCGAGGCACCGCCGCGCGGGTCTCATGTTCCAGGACTATGCGCTCTTCCCGCATCTGAGCGTGGCGCGCAACGTCGCCTATGGACAGCCGCACGGCGATGGGGAAGGGGAGGTGCGTGTCTGGCTCGATCGATTGCAGTTGCAAACCTTCGCCGAGCGCCGGCCTCATGCGCTCTCGGGCGGTCAGAAACAGCGGGTCGCCCTGGCGCGCGCGCTGGCCTCGCGTCCGGAGGTGCTGCTGCTCGACGAGCCCTTCTCGGCCGTCGATCTGGGGCTGCGTCAGTCGCTGCGCCTGCTGTTCCAGGAGGTGGTCGCCGAGCGCGCGTTACCGACCGTCCTGGTGACGCACGATCTCGACGACGTTCGCCATCTCGCCGATCGGGTCGGGGTGTTGATCGCGGGCGAATTGCGCCAGTTCGGTCCGACCTCCGAGGTCTTCTCTCATCCTCTCGATGTCGAGGTGGCCCAGGTTTTGGGTTGGGACAACAGGCTCCCTGTGTCTGGCTGCGAGGGCGGTTGGGCGCGAGGCGATTGGGGGCGGCTGCGATTGAACGGATCGTGCTCGTCCGGGTTCCCCGAGCACATTGCCATCCGACCCCATGGACCCAGTCTGACCGATGGTACCGGCCTGTCCGTGGAGATCGCTCGCGTCACCGACATGGGGGGGTATCGGGTCCTGCTCTGTCGTCTGCCCGACCGCACGGCGCTGCGTATCCATCTTCCGTCGGATCAACATCCCCCTGCGCTGGGGGTCCAGACGCGTCTGCGGGTTCCAGACGACTGCATTGTGCCGCTGCCCGCCCCGGCCCTTGGCGCGGCAATTCCTGCGTCCGCATTCACCTGAACCGAGGTCATCGCCATGAACGACGTCTTCACATCCGAGTGCGCCTATGGCAAGCATCCCCGTCGTCACCGCCGGGACAAGTCGGACAATTGCGCCCCAAGCTGGCAGAACGCGTTACCCCGGGAATGGCGCGACCGGGTCGTCGTGCCTCTGTCCTTTCGCGTCTTTCGGGAATTCGAGATCCCCGCACGTCGCGTCTTCGGCTACGACCAGGACGGCGCGATCTGTTATAGCGCCCACGATTATCGATTGATCGACGTGCGCTCGGACGACGACGAGGACTTCTACGAGACGCTTGTCTATGCCGAGTCGGTCTTCGCCTGGCGACTGACCGACGGATGCTGGCTGGTGAATCGCCGCATCGAATCGCTCGGCGCCGAGGGCGAATCCGAAAACGACCTTCGGGTCGAGGAGAGGATGCCGCGTTGATCATGGGGAATGGTTTCGATCTAATAGCTCGATTTGAACGCCCGTTATGGGTCTGACCGACATCGAGTGACCAGATTTCATATGAATCCGACCCCTTTTTACCCTTTGATCGACGCCCGGACCCTGATCGACCAGATCCAGGATCCCAATCTTCGCGTATTCGACTGTCGCTTTTCCTTGGCCGAGCCGGAGCTTGGTTCACGGGTCTATCGGGAAGGGCACATTCCCGGTGCCTATTACGCCAATCTCGACACCCATCTTTCCTCGCCGATCGGTCCCGAGACCGGACGGCATCCGCTGCCGGATCCGGCACGCCTGGCCGATTGGCTCGGCCAGTGCGGCGTGACCAGTGACACGCGCGTTGTGGTCTACGACGATCTGGGCGGCACCTTTGCTGGGCGTCTGTGGTGGCTGTTGGGCTGGCTGGGTCATTCGCAGGTGGCCATGCTCGACGGCGGACTGACCGCCTGGACCGAGGCGGGTGGCGATCTGAGCACAGAGACACCCACTGCCGATGCTGGCGTCTTTTCGGCGGCACCCGAAGATAACGCCTGGATCACCAGCGACGCCTTGGTTGCAGCCCTGGCGGCGGAGACGGTACGGATTATCGACGCGCGGGCACCCGAGCGTTTCAGCGGTGAGGTCGAGACCACGGACTCGGTCGGCGGCCATATCCCCGATGCGATCAACCTGCCGCTCACCGGCAACCTGGGTTCGGATGGACGCTTCCTGCCGCCCGAGGAGCTACGCCAGCGTTTCCTCTCGGCGATCGGCGATGTGCCGCCGAATCGCGTCGTTCATAGCTGTGGGTCGGGGGTCACGGCCTGTCACAATCTGTTGGCCATGGAGGTTGCCGGGCTCGCCGGGTCGCGGCTTTATGTCGGGTCCTGGAGCGAATGGATCCGCTCGCCCGAGCGTCCCGTTGCGACCGGATTGTAGCGATTTTGACGGGGGCTTGGGTCTTTGCTCCGGTGACTCGAATATCCCCAATCGCTGTGAGCGACCCTGTGGGTAAGTTGTGAGATATCGACCTAAGGTACGGGCGGGAATGGAGAAATCGTGGGCTGGTCAGAAGTCGTCCATGCCGGTCGGGTGTCCGTTCCGCTCCATGGAGTCTGTTGGTACAGGCCATCGAGATTGACGCCCGTTTTTTGGCGGTCACGCGCGGGTGCGCGTTGTGGATCCCGCGCGTGACCGGTCAGGCTGGGCTCAGTTGGAGAGCGCCTGTTGGATGGCATCCAGATCGAGCGCGTTCAGGTAGTCTTCGATGGGTTTGGAGTCCTTCAGATGCGAGCCCTGGCCCTGGATGACGAGCCGGTTGCCGACCATCAGGGTGATCTCGTAGTCCTCGCTGTCGGCGGCGTGCTCGATCATGCCGCGAAAACCTTTCAGCGAGTAGGTTTTCATGTCCTGATTGCTCTGCATCATGAGCGGCATCGACAGGGCCATGGTGAGCATGGGCATCATGGGCGAGTCGGCCATGAGATTGAGCGAGACCTCGCTCTGATCGTCGCGGAAGTAGCGCCGGCTCAGCGTGGTGCCGGTAATCATGGCCGCCATGCCGCCGGATTGGGCCTCAGGTGCGTCCGCCTTCCAACCGTCGAGCGGTTCGGGCAGCAGCTTGAGCAGGCTCGCCGTCATCTGCTCCTGGATCTTGCTCACCGCGAAGTTCAGCGTTTCCACCGCAGAGCGCAGCTCGCCGGCCTCATAGGATGTGCGCGCGGCATCGATCTGGTCGGTGACCTCGTCTGCCGATGCGGTGGTGGACAGGGTGAGCGCGGCCGTGAACGCCAGTAGGGTTGCGGTTTGTTTCATCATGAAATCGTCTCTCTTGAAGTCGTGGATCTGTGGTGATGCGGGGCTCCGGCCTTTGTGTATCCGGTGTAGCCAGCGAGAGTGGATCGATACTGGTGCGATCTCTGGTCGCTATTGTGCCTGAATCCTTGGGACGCGCGGTTTGGGTTGCGGTGGTCTGATGGCGACGGAGCGTGCTCGCGTCGAGCGAGCGCCGGTCAGTGAGGACACGCGGCTTGATGGCGTCGAAGAGGCGCGTCGTGGGTGGATCTCAGTCGGTGAGGGCGAGCAGCTCTTTGACCTGTTCGACCAGTTCGCGGGTCGAGAAGGGTTTGGTCATGTAGGCGTCGGCGCCCAGGCTCAGTCCCTTTTGTCGGTCGGCCTCGCCGCCCTTGGCGGTCAGCATCAGGATGCGGGTATGGGCCAACTCTGGTTCGGATCGAACGGTCTCCAGGACCGCGAAGCCGTCGAGCTTGGGCATCATGACGTCGAGCACCACAAGGTCGGGGCGGTGGGTGCGCACGGCGTTCAGGCCGGCCTCGCCATCGCGCGCGACACGGACCTCGTGGCCTTCGCGCATCATCAGGAATTCGAGTGAGATGACGATATTGGGCTCATCGTCGACGATCAGGATGCGTTTGCTCATGTGGATCCCTTCATCCCAGTTCTCCCCTCGGGATGTGCGGGGAGCTCGAAGCAGAGGGTAGCACCTTTTTCGGGCTGATTTAGCGCCCAGAGCCGACCGCCCAGATGATCGATGATCTGACGGCTGATCGGCAGTCCGAGCCCGGTTCCGGCGGGTTTGGATCCGCCGATCTGGGTCTGGTGGAATTTCTCGAAGACCTGCTCCAGATCCTCCTCTGCGATACCGGGTCCGTTGTCGTTCACGCAGACGCGCCAACGATCGTCATGCGTCGAGAGATGGATATGGATCCGGCCTCCCTCGTCCGCCGCGAACTTGGCGGCATTGGAGAGCAGATTCACCATGACCTGGATCAGACGGTCTCGGTCGCCCCACACGAGCGCGGGCCGGGTCTGAAGGTCTAGATCCAACTGGCTGCCCCGGTCGGCGATCAGTTGCCTGGTTGCGGCGACGGATTGCTCGATGACCCCACGCAGATCGATCGTCTCGTTGCGCCATTCGGCTCGACCGGACTCGATCTTGGCCAGATCGAGGACCTGATTGACCAATCGCGACAGACGCTCGGTCTCGCTGACCAGGATGCCGAGGAAGTGTCGGCGCTGGTCGAGCTCAATCGTCGGATCGTCGAAAAGGATTTCCGAAAAGGCGCGAATGGAGGCGAGCGGCGTGCGCAGCTCGTGCGTGACCGAGGAGATGAAGTCGTCCTTCAGACGGTCGAGTTCCTGCAGGCGCTGGTTCGCGGCGCGCAACTCCTCGGTGGCCTCCTCCAAGGCGCGCGACTTCTGTTCCAGCTCATAGCTGTAGGCGCGGATCTGGGATGCCTCATCGAGGATGTCGAGCACCTCTTCGAGTCCGAGCGTCTCCTCCTGTGTGACCGAGGCGACCATGACCCGTGCCGAGGCGCTGCCGATGGCGCCCGAGAGCAGGATCTCGGCGAAGTTGACGGTCTCGGCGTCGGCCGGCAGTGCGCTGGTCGAATCGTATCCCCGGCCTTTGGCGAGATATTCGAACGCCTCGTGGGTGCGTCGGACCCCCAGGAAGCGCTCGACCAAGGCGGTCAGCTCGCGCAGCTCCGCGCTGCCGCGCCAGAGCCGGGGGCTGGTCGGATGGCTCTGGTGTAGCGCATCCACGAAGAGACGCGCCTGGCGTGTCTCTATGGCATTGGGTTTGCGTCGCGATGAGACCAGCAGAAAGACACCGATGTTGAGGGTCAGGCTCCAGAAGAATCCGTGTGTGACCGGGTTCCATCCATCCAGCCGGAACAATGCCTGCGGGGCCAGAAAGTCGAGACCACCAGGGCCGGACTCCATGAAGGCGGGCGGCAGCCAGCCCGAGCGGGCGAATGAAGGCAGCAGCAGACAGTAGATCCAGACGAGGAATCCAGCCGAGAGTCCGGCCAGCGCACCCTCGCGCGTGCCGCCGCGCCAATAGAGTCCGCCGATCACCGCAGGGGCGAACTGGGCGACGGCGACGAAGCTGATGAGCCCGATGCTGACCAGCGCATAGGCCTCGCCAGCGAAGTGGTAATAGAGATACCCCATCAGCAGGATCACCAGGATGGCGCCCCGGCGCACGTTGAGCAGCAGTCGTCCCAGATTGGCCGGGGGCGGGTGGCGGCGCCAGAGGCGCATGAGCGCCGGGAGTACCAGATCGTTGCTGACCATGGTGGAGAGGGCGATGCTCTCGACGATCACCATGCCGGTTGCGGCCGACAGCCCACCGATGAAGACCAGCAGCGCGAGCCAAGGCTGGTCGAAGGCGATCGGCAGGGTGAGCATGAAGGTGTCGGCGTCGACCTCTCCGTTTGGAAACAGAATCAGTCCGGTGATGGCGATCGGGACGACGAAGAGGTTGATCAGAAGCAGATAGAGTGGGAAGGCCCAGATGGCGCGTTTCAGATGGCTCTCGTCGCTGATCTCCACGATGCCCATCTGGAACTGGCGCGGAAGCAGGATGACCGCGAGTCCGGCCAGCAGACTGATGGCGAACCAGTCCTCGAAGGGCGAGACGCTGGGTTCGAGCAATGGTCGCAGCGCCTCCTGGGTTTGCGGTGTCGCCGCGAGCTGGCCCAGTTCCGTGGGGCCGAGTCCCAACAGGCCGAGTGTGACGAACAGACCGACCGCGAGGAAGGCGACCAGCTTGACGATCGATTCGAAGGCGATGGCGGCGACTATGCCCTCGTGACGCTCGCTTGCGTCAAGCTGGCGCGTACCGAAAAGGATGGCGAAGGCGGCGAGCAGCAGGGTGGCGACGAAGGCGTTGTCATGCCACAGTGGCAGGCTCGTCTGCTCCGGCATCCTGATCTCAGGATAATGATGGAGGATGATGAAGCTCCAGGAGATCGCCTTGAGCTGCAGCGAGATGTAGGGAACGACCCCGACGACTGCGATCAGGGTGACCAGCCCTCCAAGTATCTGGCTCTTACCGTAGCGCGCGGCGATGAAATCCGCGATCGAGGTGATGCGCTCGGATTTGCTCACCCGGATCATTTTGAGCAGGACCGATCCCCAGAGCAGCGCCATCAGCGTCGGTCCCAGATAGATGGGCAGGAATCCGATGCCGTTCTCGGTGGCGCGTCCGACGCTGCCGTAGAAGGTCCAGGCGGTGCAGTAGACCGCGAGCGAGAGTCCATAGACGGTTGGGTGGGCGATGACCGAGCGCCCGTGATCGGCGCGCCGGTCGGCCCAGAAGGCGATGGCGAACAGCAGGCACAGATAGAGACAGGAGATCCCGACGATGAGCGCTCCGTCGATCATGGTCTCAGTGCCGATACCGATCGCGCGACAGGATCCAGGCCGCTACGCCGATGATGGCCGCCCAGGCCAGGAATAGATAGATGAGCAGAGCGGGAATTCCGAGGAGTCGATCGAGTGCCTCGAACTGGCCGATCAGCGGTGAGAAAAGCATCAGCAATCCCGCGAGAAAAAGCACCAACAGGCGTTGTCTAGCCAGGCTAGCGCGAGGCATGGGATCTCCCTGCGAGATGTGCGGTTGGTTCGATGTGCTGGATGGCGCGCTGATGGAGCGTTCTGTTTTCGCGTCTGGATCCGCCGATAGACCGATATCGATCGCTGGATATTGGGCTGCCTGTCCATGGACTCAAGAGTTCTGATGCTGCGGATTCAGTCGAATCCTCTTCGTCGATATCCGATGCGATCCGCTGTCGGACGGGTTTTCGGGGCCGATCGAGCAAGGTTCGCGATGGCGGTCAAGGCGCCGGCCTGAGTGGGCGGCTCGGCGCAGGGACCGTTCCTTGGCGCGAACAGGTGGCTCTGTAGCAGCGATTGCTGGGGGTCAGACGCGAGTGGTCTGCACTTCCTTCAGGAACTCCTCTGGCGCGAGCACTGGAATCGAGGGATTTATGAAGTCGATCGGGTTCAGTGTGACGAGTCGGTCGAGCCCGTTTACCCGGGCGCATTCATGAGTGAGTGCGTCGTCTAAATATTCCCATTCAAGGGCCATTGCCGCGTCCACGACGGCTGCGTCGACTGGTGCGATGTTCAGCGTGCCGCGCAAGTCTATAAGCTGGGATCGTGCGCTCAACCAGCCATGCGAGCGGCTCAGGATATCGTTGAGCGAATCGATCGCGGTTGCGCATAGATAACCGTCGACCTTGCCATTGGTGACGAGTTGGAGAGCGGAGATCGAGGCCGGTTGTTTAGCTGCCTCTCCGATGAGGGCGTCGACTAGGACGGTGAGGTCAAACAGTACCTTCGTTTGCGCGGTCATTGGGAATGCCTCCTTAGCTATGCGTTTATAGTTCGTCGAGCCGGGGGGGATCTCTTTTCATGAGTTTCCACTGAGCTCTAAATCGCGTGAGTCGCGTGTTGAGATGGACGCGATGAAGTTGGCGTCAGACGGTCGTGCTCGGCCGAAAATAGGCGGGTGCTGAACGGGAAAAGGAGCGATACCAGATGGCCGAATAGAGGAGATGCCTCGGATTGCACGTCCGGTGCCCCGCTGAAGTGGGCGCGTGCAGCGCGGACGGTTGTCCGTGTTCTTAAGGGCGTTGTCCTGATGCCTACTGAGCATGTCCTTGATTTTCTGCTCATCGGTTTGATTAACGATTTGTAAGATTCTGCCTCGATTTGGGTGTAGGCGCGAGGGCAATTTGAGGCGGAAGCGGTGGCTTCCGCGTTTTGTGTGCGCTTTGATCCTGCTTAGAGGTCGATCGGATGCGGTTCGGTCCGCCAGATGTGTTCGGCGTACTCACGGATGGCGCGATCCGAGGAAAATTTTCCCATCCGGGCGACATTGAGGATCGACATCCGTGTCCAGTGCCGGTGGTCGCGATAGGCCTCGGCGACATGGTCCTGGCAGGCGATATAGGCGCGGTAGTCGGCGAGGACCATGAACGGGTCCTGGTTGACGAGTCGATCGGTCAGCGGTCGGAACAGTTGTGTGTCGCCGTGCGAGAACAGCCCCGAGTTGATGAGGTCGATGTCCGATTTGAGTTCGGCATCTTTAGCGTAATGCTCCCAGGGGTGGTAGCCCTCGCGTTGGCGTTGGCTGACCTCTTCGGCCGACATGCCGAACAGGAAGAAATTTTCCTTGCCGACCTCTTCTCGGATTTCGACGTTGGCACCGTCCAGTGTGCCGATGGTTAGGGCGCCATTCATCGAGAACTTCATGTTGCCCGTGCCTGAGGCTTCCTTGCCGGCGAGCGAGATCTGTTCGGAGAGGTTGGCCGCCGGATAGAGATGCTGACCATTCTTGACGTTGAAGTCCGGCATGAAGACGACGCGGATGAAGCCGTTGATCTGCGGATCGTTGTTGATGACCTCTGCTACCGCGTTGATGAGTTTGATGATGAGCTTGGCCATGAAATAGCCGGGTGCCGCCTTGCCGCCGAAGATGAAGGCGCGTGGGACCATGTCTTGGTTGGGGCTCTGCTTGAGGCGCTGATAGCAGCGGATGATGTGCAGCAGGTTCAGGTGCTGGCGCTTGTATTCGTGAATGCGCTTGGCCTGGACGTCGAATATGGCCTCCGGGTCGAGCAGGACGCCGGTGCGGTGTTTCAGCCAGGCCGCAAGATCGCGTTTGGCCGCGATCTTGACCTCGTGCCAGCGTTCGTGGAGCCCGCTGTCCATGGCATGGGCCTCGAGATCGCGCAGCCGGTCGAGATCGCGGATCCAGTCGTCGCTGCCGCAGGTTTCGCTGATGAGTCGGGACAGGCGCGGATTGGCGACCACCATGAATCGTCGCGGTGTGACTCCGTTGGTGACGTTGTGGAAACGGTCCGGCCAGAAGTCGTGGAAATCCTTGAACAGGGTGGTTTTGACCAGTTCCGAATGTAGCGCGGCGACACCGTTGACCGCACGGCTGCCGACCACTGCGAGATTGGCCATGCGCACCCGCCGCTCGCCGTCCTCGGCGATCAGCGACATGCGCCGCACCCGATCTTCGTCGCCGAGGAAATGCACTCGGACCTCGTCGAGGAAGTGCCGGTTAATCTCGTAGACGATCTCCAGATGGCGTGGCAGCAGCCGTTCGAACAGGCTGACCGACCAGGTTTCCAGCGCCTCGGGAAGCAAGGTGTGGTTGGTGTAGCAGAAGACGCGGTGGGTAATGTCCCAGGCCCGGTCCCAGTCCATGTCGTGTTCATCCATCAGCAGACGCATGAGCTCGGCGATGGCGAGCGATGGGTGCGTGTCGTTGAGCTGGATGACAAATTTCTCGGCGAAGCTGTCCAGTGGACCGACCGTGTTGAACTGGAGCCGAATCATGTCCTGTATGGAGCAGGACACGAAGAAGAATTGCTGTTTGAGACGCAGTTCCTTGCCGGCCTCGGGCTCGTCGTTGGGGTAGAGCACCTTGGAGATGGTCTCGGCCTCGATTTTGGCATGGACGGCGCCGTAATAGTCGCCGACATTGAACGCCTGGAAATCGAACGACTCTGACGCCTCTGCTTTCCAAAGTCGAAGCAGGTTGACGTTGCCAACGCCGTAACCAAGGATGGGCGTGTCGTAGGCAACCCCATCGATAATCTGCGCGGGCACCCAGCGGGTCCGGGAACGGCCGTCGTGGTCCCGGTACTGCTCGGTATAACCACCGTAGAGGACGGGGAAACGGATCTTGGGTCGAGGGATCTCCCATGGATTGCCGTTGCGCAGCCAGTTGTCGCTTTTTTCCACCTGCCAGCCGTCCTCGATCGTCTGATCGAAGATCCCGAATTCGTAGCGAATGCCGTAACCGATGGACGGGATCTGCAGGGTCGAGAGCGAGTCCATGAAGCAGGCCGCCAGCCGACCGAGCCCACCATTGCCGAGTCCTGGTTCTGCCTCTTCCGCGATGATGGCGTCGAAGTCCAATCCCAGTTCATGTGCGGCCTCGGTCGCAGTCTCGACGATGCCGAGGTTGACCAGGTTGTTGGCCAGGTGGGGGCCCGGCAGGAATTCGGCCGACAGATAGCAGACGGTGCGCGATTGATTGGTCTTGTAGCGCTGAGCCGATTTGATCCAGCGCTCGAGGATGCGGTCGCGAGTGGTGTAGGCGGCGGCCATGTAGAGATCGTGCGGGGTCGCGACCTCTCTGAAACGGCCTTGAATGTAGAAGAGATTGTCCAGGAAGCCCTGTTTCAATGCGGTTTTGGACATCCCGGTACGGGTGCGTTCGCGGTCCACGTCCAACGGCTCAGGGGATTGCGCCATGCTCATGGTGACACCTTGTCGAGAGGGGAGAGGTTGCGAGGATCGGGGGAGGCTGTCGGCCGATCCGCCAAGCGATGGCGGTCGGCCGACGATGCGTTTTAGGAGGTTAGAAGGGCCAGACCCATTCGTCCACCTCGGGCTTGTCGATACCCTGCTCGTGGGCGTAGTTGCGGCATTCTATCTGCATATCGCGCAACTTCTCCTTTACGTGTGCACCGGCGACCTGAAGACGCGGCACCCGGTTGATGACGTCGATCGCCAGGCTGAAACGGTCGATTTCGTTGTTGATCGCCAGTTCCAGCGGAGTGTTGATGTTGCCCTTCTCCTTGTAGCCGCGCACGTGCAGATGGGCGTGGTTGGTGCGGCGATAGGCGAGACGGTGAATCAGCCAAGGATAGCCGTGGAAGTTGAAGATGACCGGCTTGTCCTTGGTGAAGAGGCTGTCGAAATCGGCGTCGCTCAGTCCATGCGGATGCTCGCCGGCCGGCTGCAGGGTGAAGAGATCGACGACATTGATGAAGCGGATCTTGATGTCCTCGAAATGCTCGCGCAGCAGCGCGGTCGCGGCCAGGGCCTCCTTGGTCGGGATGTCGCCGCAGCCAACCATCACGGCATCGGGCTCGCTGCCCTGATCGTTGCTCGCCCAATCCCAGATGCCGATGCCCTTGGTGCAGTGTTTGATCGCGGCATCCATGTCCAGGTATTGGAGATGGTTCTGCTTGTCGGCGACGATGACGTTGATGTTGTCGCGGCTCTTGAGGCAATGGTTGACGGTGGAGAGCAGGGTGTTGACGTCCGGTGGCAGATAGATGCGCGTCACCTCCGGATTCTTGTTCACCACGACGTCGAGGAAGCCGGGGTCCTGATGGGTGAAACCGTTGTGGTCCTGACGCCAAACGGTCGAGGTGATCAGCAGGTTCAGCGAGGAGATCCGGGCACGCCAGGGGATGTCTTCGCAGATCGCCAGCCATTTGGCGTGCTGGTTGTACATGCTGTCGATGACGTGGACGAAGGCCTCATAGGTGGCGAAGAAGCCGTGGCGCCCGGTCAGTACATAGCCCTCGTACCAGCCCTCCAGCGTGTGTTCCGAGAGCATTTCCATGACCCGTCCGTCGGGCGAGAGCTCGCCGCCGTCGGCGTCCTCCTCCCGGTAGTCGCAGAGCCAGAGCTTTTTGCTGACCTCGTAGATGGCGTCGAGCTTGTTCGAGGTGTTCTCGTCCGGTCCGAAGACGCGGAAGTTGTCCATGTTCTTGGCCATGACGTCGCGCAGCAACGCGCCCGTCGGTTTGGTGTTCATGGCGCGAACGCGTCCCGGGTGCGTGATATGCAGGGCGTAGTCGTGGAAATCCGGCATGCGCAGCCCTCGGCGCAGCAGACCGCCGTTGGCGTGCGGGTTGGCGCTCATGCGCATCGTGCCCTCGGGGGCCAGCGCCTTGAGCTCGGGGATGAGCCGTCCTGTGTCGTCGAAGAGTTCCTCCGGGCGATAGCTGCGCATCCAGGCCTCGAGCTGACGCAGATGGGCC
Source organism: Thiorhodococcus drewsii AZ1 (assembly GCF_000224065.1). Classification (GTDB taxonomy): domain Bacteria; phylum Pseudomonadota; class Gammaproteobacteria; order Chromatiales; family Chromatiaceae; genus Imhoffiella; species Imhoffiella drewsii. Next base: position 61,706 of record NZ_AFWT01000005.1, on the reverse strand, counting down.
TCGTTGGCGCGCATGCCGGATAGCGGAACCTGGTGGGCGCGCCAGAAACCCTCGACCTTGTGTCCGTCGACGCTCTTGGGTCCGGTCCAGCCCTTTGGCGTGCGCAGCACGATCATGGGCCAATGGCAACGTGTCGCCTTGCCGCTTTCGCGTGCCTCTTGCTGGAAGGCGCGGATCTGGGCGTGGCAGACGTCAAGCGTGGCGGCCATGGTCTCGTGCATGGTCATGGGGTCGTCGCCCTCGACGAAATGGGGCGTCCAGCCGTAGCCACGGAAGAGGTCGGTCAGTTCCTCCTTGGGAATGCGCGAGAGCAGGGTCGGGTTGTTGATCTTGTAGCCGTTGAGATGAAGGATCGGCAGTACGGCGCCGTCGCGAATCGGGTTGAGGAATTTGGACGAATGCCAGGAGGTGGCCAGCGGTCCGGTCTCGGACTCGCCGTCGCCGACCGCGACGGCGACCAATAGATCTGGGTTGTCGAAGGCGGCGCCGAAGGCGTGCGAGATGGAGTAGCCCAGCTCGCCGCCCTCGTGGATAGATCCGGGCGTTTCGGGCGTGCAGTGCGAGCCAATTCCGCCGGGGAAGGAGAACTGCTTGAAGAAGGATCTCATGCCCTCTTCGTCTTCGCTCTTGTTGGGATAGATCTCGGAGTAGGTGCCTTCCAGATAGACGGGAGCGAGAACGCCCGGTGCGCCATGTCCGGGACCAGCGAGGAAGATGGCCTCCTGCTGGCGCTCTCTGATGATGCGGTTGAGGTGGACGTACATGAAGGAGAGGCCAGGACTCGCGCCCCAATGACCTAGCAGCCGCTTCTTGAGGTGTTCCTCCTTCAGCGGTTCCTTGAGCAGGGGGTTGGCGCGCAGATAGATCATGCCGACGGCCAGGTAACAGCAGGCGCGCCAATAGGCATCGATGCGTTCGATCTCATCGCTCGTGAGGGTCGCTGTGCTCTCGGATAGGGGAGAGGTCGTCATGAAAGGCTCCTTTGGCTTGGTGGTTGATCGGACTTGGGGTCAGACAAGGACCGACTCGATACGATCCATGAATGCCTTTGGCTTGAGACTCGCGCCTCTGGCGACGAGCATTCCATTCTTCGAGCAGTCCGGTGCACGAGAACGGTGTATGCATCCCTCTGTCGCGCCGGAGATAGCATAGGCTAGCGTCTCCGGAAGATTTCGGGATGAAGGGGAGATTACGGTTGGTTCATCGGACCGGCAGTGCGTTTTGCTGGTACGGTCAATAGCCTGATAGTCTAGAGCGCGAAGTTCAAGTGCCCACTGGGATCCGACCCCGTCGTTTGTACGACTGATGAGGGATGGATGTCACCATCTGAATGATGGGCTTTCCCGGCAAGCCTGTTCCAAACAGCGGATGGAATCAATCCATGACGAACGAGAAATCAGGGGACGAGCCGTTTTCGGGTAGCTATCGCACCGAGGATGTTCAGTTTCTGCTCAAACCGATCGACATCGACCCTATCGAAGTGGCCGAGAAGGAACGGCTCATTCAGAGCGGGCGGCGTCACTACAGCGAGATGCTCAGCCGCGAATCGCTACCCTCGGCGTCCTATCTGGATGTCTTCCATCGCGCGCTGGCCATGGGGCTGGAGCCGATGTCTCGGGGCGCGCTCGATCTGGCGGCGATCATCGCCGCGCGTCGTCCCGGTGATATTACGCTGGTCTCCTTGGCGCGTGCGGGCACGCCGGTCGGTGTCGCGCTTAAGCATCTGTTGCGCGAGGTGTTCGGACGCGATTCCGCGCACTACTCGATCTCGATCATCCGCGATCGTGGGATCGATCGCAATGCGCTGCGCTTTATTCTCGGCCAGGCTGGGCGCGATCCGGCAGGAATCCTGTTCGTCGATGGCTGGACCGGCAAGGGCGTGATCGCGCGAGAGCTGCGTCACGCGCTCGCGGATTTCGAGCGCGACCAAGGGGTGCGTCTGGATCCCGATCTCTATGCCCTGACCGATCTGGCCGGAGTCGGAGTCGCGCCTTCGGACGCCGACTATCTGATTCCATCGAGCATCCTGAACGCCACCATGTCGGGACTCGTCAGTCGCTCCATCCTCAACGAGCGCATCGGGCCAGACGACTTCCACGGCTGTGTCTACTATCGCGAATTCGCCCACGCCGATCTCTCGACCTGGTTCATCGATGAATTGCTCGCCAAGGCGCGCGCCTTGATCGCCGAGGGGTATGTGCCGAGCGACCGGCCGGTCGATCCGGTGGCGGCGCGCTCGCGCTCGGCGGCGATGCTCGACGCCATTCGTAAGTCCTTTGGGATTCGCGATGAGAACTTCATCAAACCCGGTATCGGCGAGGCCACGCGTGTGCTGCTGCGTCGCGTACCCGAGCGCGTCATCATCCGCGATCCAGACGCCCCCGAGGTTGCTCATCTATTGGAGCTGGCGCGCGAAAAGGATGTCCGTTGGCAGGTCGATTCGGGGCTGCCCTACCAGGCCGTGTCGCTCATCAAGGGGGTGAATGATGCCTGATGCCCAACGTCTCGCAGATCGCTCGGCAGAAGTCTTTGATCTGGCTGCTTGGTGAATGACGGGGTTATGGATTGCTGGCAGGCAGCTCGGTTAGGTTGACGTCTTCGTAGGCGGCATCGATGGGGGTGCTGAAGTCGATAGAGGCCAACTCCAGGCGATCTCCCTCGGCGAAAGGGAGCAAGACCCATTGACCTGACTCGTTGCGCCGGAAGACGTCGATCGACATCTGTTCGGGGTCGATGACGACATATTCGCGCAGCGATTCGAGTCGGCGATAGTGGGCGAATTTCTTGCCGCGATCAAAAGCGGCGGTCGAGCTGGACAGAACCTCGACGATCAGCGTCGGGGCCTGCTTGTAATAGGTCTGGGCCGCATCCGCCTTGCTGCAGGTGACGAAGACATCGGGATAGAAAAAGGCGTCCGATGCCTCGACGCGGACCTTCATGTCCGACATATAGACGCGGCAGGGGCTGCCTCGCACATGCGAGCGAAGCAGGGCAAAGAGGTTGCCGGCGATGGTTACATGGGCCTCGCTCGCGCCGGCCATGGCGAAGACCTGCCCAGCCAGATATTCGTGCTTGACCGGTGATTCGATCTCTCCAGCCAGATACTCATCGTGGGTGATGGTGGTCTGTTCCGCCGTGCTCGTCATGGTCGTCTCCTCCTGTTTGGATGCGCATCCGCGTCGGTTCGTGATCGATGCTTCAGGAGGGGCGGGTGGCGGCTGGCGGGGGTGACGGCATGGATGCCGTCGTCAAGCCTACAAAGATGTATCTACGGCGTCCCCCGACAGTTGCTACCCGCCCCGGAAGGCCGATAGACGAACTGGGTGCCAGGTCAGCGTTTCTTCGGCGGCATCAGATCGGTGATGGATCCATGGGCCATTTCGGCTGCGAGACCAATGGTTTCGTTCAGGGTCGGATGCGGATGGATGGTGAGCCCGATGTCCTCCATGTCGGCACCCATTTCGAGCGCCAGCACGGCCTCACCGATCAGTTCGCCCGCGTTGGGTCCGACGATTCCGGCGCCGAGGATGCGCTTGGTCTCGGGATCGAACAGCAGCTTGGTCATGCCCTCGTCGCGATGGATGCCGAGTGCGCGTCCGCTGGCGGCCCAGGGGAACACGCCCTTCTCGTAGGGGATGCCTTGCTCCTTGGCCTTGGTCTCGGTGAGACCCATCCAGGCGACCTCGGGGTCGGTGTAGGCGACCGAGGGAATGGTCAGCGGATCGAAGAGCGCGGGCAGTCCGGCGATGACTTCTGCCGCGACCTTGGCCTCGTGGGTGGCCTTGTGGGCCAGCATGGGGCCACCGACCACGTCGCCAATGGCATAGATGTTCTGAACGTTGGTGCGCTGGTGGGCGTCGACCTTGATGAATCCGTGCTGGTCGACCTGGACCCCGGCGGCCTCGGCGTTGATCAGCTTGCCGTTGGGCAGACGTCCGACCGCGACCAGGACCTTGTCGTAGGTCTCCTCGCCCGGATGCTTGCCCTCGAAGGCGACCTTGATGCCCTCGGGGGTGGCGCTCATGCTGGCGACCTTGGTCTCCAGCTTGATGGTGTCGTAGCGCTTTTTGAGCACCTTTTCGGCGCAACGGACCAGATCGATATCGGCACCCGGCATCAGCTGATTCTTGAGTTCCACGACATCGATTTTGGCGCCGAGTGCGCTGTAGACGCCGGCCATCTCCAGACCGATGATGCCGCCCCCAACGATCAGCAGGCGTGCCGGGACGTTAGCCAATGCGAGTGCATCGGTGGAATCCATCACGCGCGGATCCTCGTGCGGGAATCCGGGGATCTTCAGTGGCGATGAACCGCAGGCGATGATGCAGTGGTCGAAGCGGATGCCGACGCGGCCTTCCTTGGTCTCGACGCCGATGCGGTTCGGCGACTCGAAGCGGCCGGTGCCCTGTACGACCTCGACCTTGCGCTGTTTGGCCATGGCCGCAAGCCCGCCGGTGAGCTTGGCGACGACCTTGTCCTTGCCGGCGCGCATCTTGTCGAGATCGACCTCGGGCTCGCCGTAGGTCACGCCCATGACGCCGAGCGTCTTGACCTCTTCCATGATCATGGCGGTGTGCAGCAGTGCCTTGGAGGGGATGCAGCCGACGTTGAGACAGACACCGCCGAGCCTGTCGTAGCGCTCGATCAGGACGACCTTCTTGCCAAGGTCTGCCGCACGGAAGGCGGCCGTATAGCCGCCTGGGCCACCCCCCAGGACGACAACCTCAGTGACCATATCGTTGGGGTTGGCCGCCATGATGGATTCTTTCGGCGCCATCTCGGTGATGACAGCATCATCGGCGACCTCCATCGTCAGGATGACATCGCCTTGTGAGACACGGTCGCCGACCTTGATACCGATCGTTCCGACGGTGCCGGGCGCTGGGGCCGGGATTTCCATGGTAGCCTTGTCGCTCTCCAGCGTGATCAGAGATGCCTCCTGGGCCACCTGGTCGCCGGATGAGACCAAGACCTCGATGACCTCCACATCCTTGAAATCGCCGATGTCCGGGACCTTGACCTCGATACTGTTACTCATGGTGGGGTGTTTCTCTCTTGGCCGCCGTGGGCCCTGGGTGATGGGACGAGTTGCAGGCGCCAATCCTAAACGATCGGCCATGCTGAGGTGAAATCGCTACAACATGGTCGTGTCGCGAGATGTTGGGTCCGACCGAGTCCGCGAGCCTTTCCCAGGTCGGGAGCGCTCGCGGATTCGGTCGGGATGTCGAGCGGCCGGACGGTCCTGCGTCAGGCGGTTTCGCTCATAGCAGCAGCTGCCGGATGTCGCCGAGCAGGTTGCGCAGCAGGGCGGTGAAGCGTGCCCCGTCGGCGCCGTCGACGACACGGTGGTCGTAGGAGAGCGAGAGCGGCAGCATGAGCCGCGGTACGAACTGCTGGCCGTCCCAGACCGGCTTCATCTCGGAACGCGAGACACCCAGAATCGCGACCTCCGGTGCATTGACGATGGGCGTGAAGGCGGTGCCTCCAAGGCCGCCAAGGCTGGAGATGGTGAAACAGCCGCCCTGCATGTCGCCTGGAAGCAGCTTGCCGGCACGGGCCTTGGCGCCAAGATCGGCCAGCTCGGCGGCCAGCGCGAGCAGTCCCTTCGTGTCGACGTCGCGGACCACGGGGACCAGCAGTCCGTTGGGCGTGTCGACGGCCACGCCGACATGGGTGTAGCGCTTCATCACCAGTCGCTCACCATCGGCGCTCAGTGAGGCTTTGAGGATCGGCATGCGCTCAAGCGCGGTGGCGACCGCCTTGAGCAGGAAGGGCAGGAAGGTGAGCTTGATGCCTTGCCGGGTTGCCTCCTCCTGGCGTCCCTTGCGGAAGGACTCAAGCTCGGTGATGTCCGCCTCCTCGAACTGGGTGACATGGGGAACCGTCAGCCAGCAGCGGTGCAGATGCTTGCCGCTGATCTTCTTGATGCGCGACAGCTCTTCGGTTTCGATCGGTCCGAAACGCGAGAAATCGACCTCGGGCGCGCTCGGGAGCTGAAATGCGGCGCCCGAGTCATGATCGGACTCCGGCCCACGGTTCAGGATTTGCTTGACGAAGCCCTGGACGTCGCCCTTGACGATGCGGCCCTTGGGGCCGGATCCACGGACACGCGCCAGATCGACGCCCAGTTCGCGTGCGAAACGGCGCACGGCCGGGCTTGCGTGTGGCTTGCGTCCTCGGGCGATGGCCGCGATGTCCTCGGGGCGGGGTAGCACGGGTGCCTGGCGTCGCTCGGTCTCGCCATGGGCGCGAGGCGTCGGTTCTGGGGCGGGTTTGGCGGGCGAGGGCGGTTGCGGGGGGGGTGTTTCCTCCTGGGGCTCCTGTTTCTGGGGCGACGACTCGGCGGTTTGGTCGGCGCCGGTCGCGAGCCTCAACATGGGATCGCCGGGGTTCAGGCGATCGCCGAGTTCGACGAGCAGCGTCTCGACCACCCCCGCGCGAGGCGAGGGGATCTCCATGGTTGCCTTTTCGCTCTCCAGTGTGAGCAGCGATTGTTCCGGTGCGATCCGGTCGCCGGGGGCGACGAGGATCTCGATGACCTCGACATTGGAGAAATCTCCGATGTCGGGCAGCAGAATGTCTTCGACGTTTGCCACGCGATGTCCTCCTGGGCCTGTTATGCCGGATGTCTCAAACCCTGACCGGGTTAGGCTTGTCCGGATCGATGCGGTACTTGGCGATGGCCTCGGAGACCCTCGTCATTGGGATCTCTCCCTCGTCCGCCAGTGCCTTGAGCGCGGCGAGCGCTACGTAGTAACGGTTGACCTCGAAGAATTTTCTGAGCTGACTGCGCATGTCGCTGCGGCCGAATCCGTCCGTCCCGAGCACGAAATAACGACGGGGGACATGGGGGCGGATCTGGTCGGCATAGGTCCGCATGTAGTCGGTCGCGGCAACGATGGGTCCGCGCGTTTCGGTGAGCTGGGATTCGACATAGGTGGTGCGCTGCTCCTGTTCGGGATGCAGCATGTTCCAGCGTTCGACCTCGATTCCTTCACGCCGCAACTCGTTGAAGCTGGTGACGCTCCAGACATCCGAGCCGACCTCGAAGTCCTTCTCCAGCAGTTCGGCGGCGGCCAGAACCTCGCGCAGGATGGTGCCGGCACCCAACAACTGAACGCGGTGGCCGCGTTCCTCGCCGCGATGGACTCGATGCATGCCGCGCAGGATGCCCTCGCGACTGTCCTCAGGCATCGCCGGATGGACGTAGTTCTCGTTCATCGCGGTGATGTAGTAGAAGACGCTCTCCTTGTCCTGGTACATGCGTCGCATGCCGTCCTGGACGATGACCGTCATCTCATAGGCGTAGGCCGGGTCGTAGGCGACGCAGTTGGGGATGGTCGAGGCCAGGATGGTGCTATGGCCGTCCTGATGCTGGAGTCCCTCTCCAGCCAGCGTGGTGCGACCGGCGGTGCCACCGATGAGAAACCCGCGCGCCTGCATGTCGCCCGCCGCCCAGGCGAGATCGCCGATGCGCTGGAAGCCGAACATGGAGTAGTAGATGTAGAAGGGAATCATGCTTTGGCCGTGGTTGGCATAGGCCGTGGCCGCCGCGATCCAGGACGACATGGCGCCGGCCTCGTTGATGCCTTCCTGCAGGATCTGACCCTTCTTGTCCTCGCGGTAGTACATGACCTGGTCGGCATCGACCGGTTCGTAAAGCTGGCCCTGCGAGGCGTAGATGCCGAGCTGGCGGAACATGCCCTCCATACCGAAGGTGCGCGCCTCGTCCGGAACGATGGGGACGACGTATTGACCAATGTTTTTGTCCCTCATGATCAGCGTCAGCAGACGCACGAAGGCCATGGTGGTCGACATCTCCTTGTCGCCGCTCCCCTCGAGCAGGCTATGGAAGGTCTCCAGGTCCGGGATGTCGAGCGGCGGCGCATCGTCGCGCCGTGCGGGCAGATAGCCGCCGAGGCGCTCGCGTGCCTGGTGGAGATATTTCATCTCCTCGCTGTCCGCCGGTGGCTTGTAGAAGGGAGCGGCACCGATTTGATCGTCCGAGATCGGGATATTGAAGCGGTCGCGGAAGGCCTTGAGCGAGGCCTCGCCCATCTTCTTCTGCGAGTGGGTGATGTTCATACCCTCGCCGGCGACGCCCATGCCGTAGCCCTTGACCGTCTTGGCCAGGATCACGGTCGGCTTGTCGGTCGTCTCCATGGCGGCCAGGTAGGCGTTGAAGACCTTGATGGGATCGTGCCCGCCACGGTTGAGGCGCCAGATGTCCTCGTCGGTCATGTTGGCGACCATCTCCTTCAGCTCGGGATATTTGCCGAAGAAGTGTTCGCGCGTGTAGGCACCGCCCTTGGCCTTGTAGGCCTGGTAATCGCCGTCGACGCATTCCTCCATGCGCTTGAGCAGCAGGCCCTGCTTGTCGCGGACGAAGAGCGGATCCCAGTAACGGCCCCAGACCACCTTGATGACGTTCCAGCCGGCGCCTCGGAAAACGGCCTCCAGCTCCTGGATGATCTTGCCGTTGCCGCGCACCGGTCCGTCGAGACGTTGCAGGTTGCAGTTGACCACGAACACCAGGTTGTCGAGGCGCTCGCGGGCGGCCAACGAGATGGCTCCGAGCGATTCGGGTTCGTCCATCTCGCCGTCGCCGAGAAAGGCCCAGACCTTGCGCCCGGTGGTGTTGACCAGCCCGCGATCGCGCAGATAGTGCATGAAGCGCGCCTGGTAGATGGCCATCAGGGGACCGAGTCCCATGGATACGGTGGGGAACTGCCAGAAGTTGGGCATGAGCCAGGGGTGTGGATAGGAGGAGAGTCCGTTGCCGTCCACTTCCTGGCGGAAATTGTAGAGCTGATCCTCGCCAATACGGCCTTCGAGGAAGGCGCGGGCATAGATGCCGGGCGCGGAATGACCCTGGTAGAACACCAGATCACCGCCGTGATCCTTGGTGCGGGCGTGGAGAAAGTGGTTGTAGGCGACGTCGAGCAGGGTGGCCGAGGAAGCGAAGCTTGCGATGTGTCCCCCCAGCTCTGTCGAGAGCCGGTTTGCCTGAATCACCATGGCCATGGCGTTCCAGCGCACGAAGGACCGAATGCGTCGCTCCATCGCCAGGTCGCCGGGGAAGCGTTGCTCGCTTTGCACCGGGATGGTGTTCAGATAGGCGGTGTTGGCCGTGAAGGGCAGATAGGCTCCGGAGCGGCGCGCCTTGTCGATCAGACGTTCCAGCAGAAAATGGGCGCGTTCGATGCCTTCGTTTTCCAGTACGGCATCGAGCGAATCGAGCCATTCCTGTGTCTCTTGCGGGTCGATGTCGGGCTTGTTGGTCATGTCGCTCCCAGGAATGCGTTCAAGACAGATACGGTTCAGACAAGACCCGGATTATATATCAGCCATCCATTATATAAATACTAAGGATTCGTTAATGCAATGCGCCGATTGTTGACCGGGGTCTTGGTGCGCCTCGCGTCTGGTCTGGTTGAGGTCGGTTCTGCGTCATGCTCTTGCGAGGCGGCTTCTGAAGGATCGATCGCGAGCTGCCTTGCTGTGAGCTGACAGGGGCTTTTGGGGGCAGCGAACGCGCTTGCGGTTAGAGGCCAAGGTCAGGATCGACCAGGCTGACTTCAACGGATGTCGGATGATGAGGTCCAGTAATGATCCCTAAGGAAAGTAGAAGCGCGAGCGCGATCGTGCGTAGAGTTTGGCAGGCACTGACCGCTCGTTTGCGCTTGGTCGAGAGGGTTCCGGATAGTCTTGCACCATGTGAATGTGGCTGCGACCGGGCCGACTGCAACAGTCAAATCTGGGAGAGCTGCGAGCTCAGGCTCTCTTTCATGAGGCAATTAGAGGAGCAGGGAGGGCGGCGTCCGGTGACGCAGGAGTCCAGTCTGCTATCGGGTGTCCGGGAGACTGGAGTCCCTCGCGACCCTTGCCAAGAATCGGGAAAGCAAGCCGTTATAGACACGCGAGGCGACCATTCGGAAGTGGCGCATCGGCCTGAGGCCGACGCTTCTTGATGGCCCGAGCGCTGCTGACGCAGCGATTTCGCTGTGATCGTTCGCCAAGGCGATTGGTGGGTTGGGGTTCGTCTCCACTTACCCCAACCCATGCCGACCATTGGGTCACGTTATACCCGAAAATCGTCTAAATCGGCGCTCGACGACAGGGTAGGTCAGTCGTCCGAGCGCTGGTACGCATCCATCATCTGTTTCTGGATATTGCCGGGCACCGGGTCATAGTGACTCAGCTCGATGCTGTAGGTGCCCTCGCCACCCGTGAGCGCCTTGAGTCTGGCGTCATAGCCCGAGAGTTCGGCAAGTGGAACCTCGCCCTCGATGAGGATGCGTCCACGGCTCTTGGTCTCGCTGCCGTTGATTCGACCGCGTCGGCTGGACAGGTCGCCTGCCAGATCGCCCATCGCCGTGTCCTTTGCGGTGATGCGGATCTTGACGATGGGCTCCAGAACGACGGGCTGGGCCTGGAGCAGTGCCTCGATGAAGGCCTTGCGGCCGGCGGTGACGAAGGCGATGTCCTTGGAGTCGACCGGGTGGTGCTTACCGTCATAGACGGTGACCTTGACGTCCTGTAGCGGATAGCCCGCGATTGCCCCTTCGTCCATGACTTGGCGTACCCCTTTTTCGATCGAGGGGATGAAATTGCCCGGGATCGTACCGCCGACGACCGCATCCACGAAGGCGAATCCCGCGCCCCGTTCGTTGGGCTCGATTCGCAGATAGACCTCGCCGAACTGCCCGGCTCCACCCGTCTGCTTCTTGTGACGGTGATGTCCCTCGGCATGGCCCATGATGGTCTCGCGGTAGGGGATACTCGGCGGATGGGTCTCCACTTCGACATGGAACTGTTCGGCCAGACGTTTCAGGATGACCTTGAGATGGAGTTCGCCCAGACCTCGGGCGATGGTCTCGTTGGCCGAGGCGTTGTGTTCGACGTGGAAGCAGGGATCCTCGTCCTGGAGCTTGTGGAGCGCGTCGGTCAGTTTCTGCTCGTCACCACGCTTGGTGGTCTCGATGGCGAGTCCGAAGAGGGGGATCGGGCACTCCATGGTCGAGAGGTGGAAGTGATCCTCTTCGTGCGAGTCGTGTAGCACGGCGTCGAAATGGATGTCGTCGACCCGTGCAACCGCCAGGATGTCTCCGGGAACGCCTTCGGGAACTTCGATCAGCTCCGCGCCGTGCAGGCGGAACAGATGGCTGATCTTGAACGGCTTGCGCGCGTCGCCGACGAAGAGTTGGCTGTTGGGTGTGATCCGGCCCTGATGAACGCGAAAGATGCCGATCTTGCCGCGATAGGGGTCGTTGATGACCTTGAAGACGTGGGCCACGGCATGGAGGTTGGGGTCCGGGCTGACCTGTATCGGTTCCATCGATGCCCCCTCACCCTTGAGGAAGGGCGGAGGGTTGCCCTCGGCCGGATTCGGCATGAGGCGCGCCAGAATTTCGAGCAACTCCGGTATGCCTGCTCCGGTTTGGGCCGAGACGAAGCAGATGGGGATCAGGTGCGCCTCGCGTAGTGCCGCTTCAAAAGGGTCGTGGAGCTGTTCCGGCTTCAGCTCCTGTCCCTGTTCCAGATAGACCTCCATCAGGTCTTCGTCCACCTCGACCACCTGGTCGACGATCTGGCTGTGGGCCTCGGTGACCGAGGAGAAATCCGTCGTTTCCCCCTTGGGCTGGAAGAAGCAGTCGACGACGTGCTGGCCGCCGTTCGCGGGCAGGTTGATCGGCAGGCATTCGGCTCCGAAGGACTCGCGAATCTGCTCGATCAGCTGAGGAAGGTCCGTATCTGGCGCGTCGATCTGATTGACGATGATGATGCGGCAGAGCGCGCGGTTGTCTGCGGCCTTCATCATGCGGGCCGTCATGGGCTCGATGCCGTTTTGGGCGTTGATGATCAGTGCCGCCGTTTCCACGGCGGGCAGCATTGAGATGCAGCGGCCGAGGAAGTCGGGCGCTCCGGGGGTGTCGATCAGGTTGATGTGTTTTCCGCCGGTTTGAAAGCTGGTGATGGCGGCGTCCAATGAATGCAGGAGTTCCTTTTCCAGCGGGTCGAAGTCGCAAACTGTCGAACCTTTGGTGACGCTTCCTGCGGCTGGGATGACACCGGTGGCGGCCAACAGGGTCTCCACCAGCGTTGTCTTTCCGGAGCCGGCATGGCCGACCAGAGCGATATTGCGGACGTCCTCGGCATTGTAGTCAGACATCTTTGATCCCGTTGTGGCGCTTGAATGGATTCCAGGGCGTTCGACGACGCCCCTTCGGATTCGTTCGGACAAGCCGAAACTATACTGTAACCCAGGCGCAATCGAGGAGGCGCGGGGGCGACGGTGAATGAGGAGCGAGCTGCCTCAGATCAAGGATTCCAATGGGTCCCCGCGCGGCGTGCGGGCTGACTGCAGTAAACGGATTCGCTGTTGAGCGGGCAAAAAAAACGGCGACCGAATCGGTCGCCGAAGGACGCACAGCTAGGGAAATAAAGAATGATTCTCTTCCGTTTTGAACCATAATTCCGCATGTTGCCTAAGACGTTAGCACACCCTTGGAGGTTGGAAGATGGCACTGGTTCTCAAATCAGAAGCTTTCGTCGACGGAGATCCGATTCCGCGTCGTTTCAGTTGCGAAGGGGAGGATATCTCGCCTCCGTTGACCTGGCAGGATCTACCTGAGGGGACCGAGAGTCTGGTTCTGATCCTGGACGATCCCGATGCCCCGGATCCGGCGGCGCCGCGTATGGTCTGGGACCATTGGGTCCTCTACAACATCCCGCCGACCTGCTCCGGATTGGTCGAGGGAGCGGCGCGCGGTGGATTACCCGAGGGAACCGGGGAGGGAATCAACAGTTGGGGACGGACGGGCTATGGCGGACCCTGTCCGCCGATCGGCCGTCATCGTTACTTTCATCGTCTCTATGCCCTGGACACCCGACTCCCGGATGTCCTGGGACAGCCCACCAAGGACGAACTCCTGCTCGCGATGGAGGAGCTCATCCTTGCCCACGCCGAGCTGGTGGGTGTTTACGATGCGCCTAAGGCGGATAGATGAGCCGGCCTGAGGCCGGCTGACATTAGGGTCGGACGCTGTCGATCACCACGGAGACCTTCGAGGTCTCGCCAACGGCGACCGGCCCGCTGATTCCCTGTAGGTCTCCAGGTTGTGGTGTAGCATTGCCGCTCTTGGAGACCCGAGCTCCCACGTTGACCTGGCTCGCGCTGGACAGCTTGAGCGCCGGGCTCATCGCCTGGCTGTCGTCCAGCGTGACGTCTGCGGGTAGATCCTTGACCTGGATGCGCTGCGCGGCGAGCGGCATGGGTGGTCCCTGAGTCGCCCGGGCGAAGACGAAGACGGTATCCTCGGGCGCTGCCTGGGCCGCGATCGTCGGATCCAGACTCACCTTGACCTTCAGGCTTGCGGCGGTTGTCGCGGACGTCTCCTGCGCTGGCGTTTTCTCGCTCGTGGTGGGCTGAGTCGCTGGCGTTTGCGCGGTCGCCGAGGTCGTGGTCTGGCCGGCGCGATTGCGTGCCTCGGTGACCATCTGGCCCAGGTTCTTCGCCTCTTCGCTTCCCGGCTCCAGGGTGTCCAGAATTTTCTGCCAGGCATCGGCAGCTTCTTGGAACCGATTGTTCTGGAAGTCGATCATCCCGTTCAGCCAGCGCGCGGTCGGATCTTGAGGATCCTGTTCCAGCGCGGCCTGGATGAGTTCGGCCGGCTTGCCGGCGAGGCTCTTCGTCGGGCTGGCGGCGGCGAGCGCCTCGGCGTAGGCCAGCATGACCGGGATCTCGTCCGGGGCCAGCGAATAGGCCTTTTCGAAGGCATCTAGTCCCTTATCGAACTGGTCGGTGGCGAAGTAGGTCCGGCCCAGCATCAGCCAGCCGTCGAGGTTTTCGGGCTCCTGCTTCAGTCGCTTTTCCAGCCGGTCGACCAGCTCTTCCAACGAGGCAGCGGATTGAGCCTCCGCGCCGTTCTCGTTCTCCGCGACCTGGTTCGGTCCGAGTTCGATCTGGTCGATGATCTCCGGGCTGCCGATATCCAGATACAGTAGGACCGCCGAGGCGGGTACCGCCGTGGCCAGAACAATCGCCAGCAACCAGCGGCTGGCAGCGGATGCGGGATGCGGTGTCGTTTGACTCTTGGTCTCATCGACATCGTAGAGGAGCTCGCGCTCCAGATCGTGGCGCGCGGCCAGATAACTCTGCTCGTCGATGAGCGTCGCGGTGCGGTCGTCCTCCAATTCCTTGAGTCGTTGCTCGAACACGGCGAGATTCAGCGAATCCTGATCCGGTGCGTCGGTCGGCGTCTCCCGGCGCAGCAGCGGGGGCAGGATGAACCACAGGGCCAGGGCGATCAGGCCGCCGGCCATAATCCAGAAGATGATCATTGGCTGTCTAGTCCTGTTGGTTGCCGGGCTTGGCGAGCAGTTGGCGCAGTCGTTCCTGTTCCGTCTCGCTCAGATCCTGTTCGGGCTCTTCTTTCTTGCGCTGCAAGGTGCGCAGCAGCAGGAAGGCGCCGAATCCGACGAAGAGGAAGGGGCCGAACCAGAGGACGTAGGTCGAGGGCTTGATCGGCGGATCGTAGAGCACGAAATCGCCGTAGCGCTCGACCAGGAAGTCGACGACCTCCTGTCGGCTCTTGCCCTCCCGCATCATGCGGTAGACCTCTTTGCGCAGATCCTGGGCGACGCTGGCTTGGGAACCGGCGAGCGATTCGTTCTGGCACACCAGGCAGCGGAGCTTGCCGACGAGATCGCGGAACTCGTGGGTCTTGGCCGGATCCTCGAAGGTGAATTCCTCCAGCGTGAAGGCATGCGCGGTCCCGATAGCGATGGCACCGGTCAAGAGTCCGGCGGTCGCGAGTGCTTTCAAGGTTGGACGCATCATGATTTCTTGGCCGAATAACGCTCGATGATTGGACGAATCTCGGACTCCCAGACCTGCTGGTCGATAGGCCCGATGCGTTTGTGGCGAATGATGCCATCGCCATCGACCACGAAGGTCTCGGGCGCGCCGTAGACGCCCCAATCGATGCCGGTCTTGTTGTCGGGGTCGTAGATGATCTCGGAGTAGGGATCGCCGAACCGTTGCAGCATCTGCAACGCCTCCGGGCGGTTGTCCTTCCAGTTGAGACCGATGATCTGGACGTCGTTCTCACGGGCGATGCGCATGAGCTCGGCGTGCTCCTGGCGGCACGAGGGGCACCAGGAGGCCCAGACGTTCACCAGCGAGACCTTGCCGCGTAGCAGATCCTTGGTCAGGGTGCGGTCGGGGGCCTTCAGCGAGGCAAGCGCGAAATCGGGGGCCGGCTTGTCGACCAGCGGCGAGGGGATCTCGCGCGGGTTCTGACCCAGTCCGTAGAAGAGCAGGGCAGCCAGCGCGAGAAAGATGCCGAGAGGGATCAGTGCGCGAGAGGCGGATGTGGTCATGATCGATTCGAATCCATTGTGTCAGATGGCTGGCGCCGTGTTCGCCGCTTGCGCTGGAGCGGTGGCGGTGCGGCGGATGGCGCGATAGCGCGGATCGGAGACGGAGACGATGCCGCCGAGGGCCATCAGCAGCGCACCGAGCCAGATCCAGCGCACGAAGGGCTTGTAATAGATGCGCAGTGCCCAGTCGCCGCTGTCCCCGATCGCCTCACCGAGCGAGATATAGATGTCGCGTAGCAGACCTGCGTCGATTGCGGCTTCGGTCATCGGCATGCCACCCGAGAAATAGCTGCGTTTCTCGGGATAGAGCCTGGCGATCTCGCGCTCGCCTTGGAAGACGGTGAAGTCCCCTCGGAAGGCGCTGTAGTTGGGGCCAGGGACTGCTGTGACACCGTTAAACTGGAAGCGATATCCGGCCTCTTCATGCACGCCGCCCGGCGACATGCGCACGTCGGTCTCGTCGCCATGATTGGAGACCAGCGTGACCCCAACGATGAAGACGGCCAGACCCATGTGGGCCAGCCACATACCGTAATAGCTGCGGCTGTTGCCGGCGATGTCCGCGCGCAACCCCTTGAGCCCGCCCTTGTGTCGGAGACGGCTGAAGAGACTGCTCAGGTGCGAGCCGACCAGCCAGGCAGCCATGGCGACGCCGAAGCCGACCCACAGATCCCCGGTCGAGGACAGGACGGGGAACGCGATCAGCACGAAGGCTGCCACGCCGAGCAGGATGGCTAGCCAGAGTGCGCCCAGCAGTCGCCGATGCGAGTCGTGCTTCCAGTGGGTGAGCGGTCCGACGCCGGTCGCCAGGATCAGCATGGGCGAGAGCGCGATGAACATCTTGTTGAACCAGGGGAAGCCGACCGAGATCTTGCCCCAGCCCGCAGCCTCGTAGATGAGCGGCGCGAGGGTGCCGAACAGGACCAGAACCGCCAGGGCGGCGAGTAGCAGGTTGTTGGCCAGCAGGAAACTCTCGCGCGAGACCAGATCGAAGCGACCGCCGCTCGAAATGGAGGGTGCGCGCCAGGCGTAGAGCGCCAGCGAGCCGCCGATCACGATGCAGAGGAAGAGCAGGATGAAGCTGCCGCGCGCCGGGTCGGTGGCGAAGGCGTGGACCGATGTGAGTACGCCCGAGCGCACCAGGAATGTACCGAGCAGCGAGAGCGAGAAGGCCGAGATGGCCAGCAGCACGGTCCAGGTCTTGAAGGCCGCACGTTTCTCGGTGACGGCGAGCGAGTGCATGAGCGCGGTGCCGACCAGCCAAGGCATGAAAGAGGCGTTCTCGACCGGATCCCAGAACCACCAACCGCCCCAACCGAGCTCGTAATAGGCCCACCAGGAGCCGAGTGCGATGCCGATGGTCAGGAATACCCAGGCGACCGTGGTCCAGGGGCGCGACCAGCGCGCCCAGGCCGAGTCCAGCTTGCCGCCGATCAGTGCGGCGATGGCGAAGGCGAAGGCGACCGAGAAGCCGACGTAGCCCATGTAGAGCATGGGCGGATGGATGGCGAGTCCCGGATCCTGGAGCAATGGGTTCAGATCGCGTCCTTCGAGCGGCGCGGGGAAGATGCGATCGAAGGGATTGGAGGTCAGGATCATGAACAGCAGGAAGCCGATTGCGATCATGCCCTGAACCGAGATGGCTCGCGCGATCATGGGCAGCGGCAGGAAGTGGCTGCGGGCCGCGACGGCGGCACCCCACCCGGCCAGCATCAGCACCCACAGCAGCAGCGAACCTTCGTGCGCGCCCCAGATCGCCGAGATCTTGTAGACGGTCGGCATCAGCGAGTTGGAGTTGGTCGCCACATAGATGACCGAGAAGTCGTCGGTCAGAAAGGCCTGCATCAGACAGAGGAAGGCGATGCCGATGAAGGTGAGCTGGCTCCAGGCGAGCGGGCGGGCCATGCCCATCCAGACCCGGTTGCCGGTGAAGCTGCCGATCAGCGGAACGCTCGACTGGACCACGGCGAGCACCAGGGCCAGGAGCAGGGCGAAATGACCGATTTCAGGCACCATCAGTTGGTTGCCTCGCTCGCTTGGATCGCAGTTTCGGCGACGCCCTCGGCATGGGTCGTCTTCAGGGTGCTGGCGACCTCGGGCGGCATGTATTCCTCATCGTGCTTGGCCAGCACCTCTTCGGCGAGGAAAACACCATCGGGTCCGAGTCGGCCTTTGGCGACGACGCCCTTACCCTCGCTGAAGAGGTCGGGAAGGATGCCGGTGTAGGCGACCTTGACCGTCTCGGCGTTGTCGGTGACGTCGAAATGGACGGTCAGCCCGTCGCCCTCGCGTCGGACCGTGCCCTCGGTCACCAGACCGCCGATGCGGAAGACATGATCCTGGGGCGCCTCGTTGGCGACTACCTGGGATGGGCTGAAAAAGTAGGAGATGTTCCCCTTGAGCGCGGTCAGCGCCAGGGTCGAGGCCGCCGCCACGCCGAGCACGGCCAGGCCGACGAAGACGAGCCGCTTTTGTCTTGCTTTCATTCTGTTCCTCCGGTGTCACGCATCCGGGTCAATCGACCGAGCCGAGACCAAATGGTTCGCCGCTGCGCGCGCAATTGCAGCACTTCCGCTACCAGAAGGACGGCGACCATGCCATAGGCGCCCCAAACGAAGAAGCCGTATCCGCCTTGTGAAAGGAACTCGCTCATGCCTGCCTCCGCGCGTTCAATAATTCCTGGACCCAGGTGTTTTCGGCCTCGCGTGTCAGGATGATGCTACGTAGCCGCATGAAGGTGGCGGCGAAGCCGTACATCCAGAACGCCAGTGTCATGGTCAGCATCGAGAAGAGGATGTTGCCGTCGATGCGGGTTAGATTGGAGCGTTGATGCAGCGCCGCGCACTGGTTGGGATCCGGGCAGTTGATCGACCAGAAGATGACCGGAACCATGATCAGTCCGACGATGGCCAGCAGGGCCGAGGCGCGGTCGGCGCGACGCGTGTCGTCGATCGCCGAGTGCAGCGCGATGTAGCCGATGTAGAGGAAGAAGAGCACCAGCTCGGAGGTCAGACGCGGATCCCAGTCCCAGTAGGTGCCCCAGCTCGGGCGACCCCAGAAGGCGCCGGTCCAGAGTGCCAGGAAGGTGAAGATGGCGCCGGTGGGCGCGACCGCATTCGCCATCATGAAGGAGAGACGCGTGTTGAAGACCAGACCGATTGCGGCCCATCCCACCAGGACGATGTAGAGCCACATGGACATCCAGGCGGAGGGCACATGGATGAAGATGATGCGGTAGTACTCCTTCTGCGGATTGCTGCCGCCGAGCTTGCTGGCCGTCTCGAAGAAGCCCCAGTAGAGGCCGATGGCGAGCAGTAGGAGCGTGAGGATCCAGAAGACTGGAATCAGACGCCCGGCGATGGGGTAGAAGGACGCGGGCGACGCGAATTTGAACCAATTCAGAGTCATTAGCTTGCGAGGACTGTCGTGTGAGTTGGAAGTCGTTCGGGCTGGTGTGCGCTTGTCTCATTCGAGCGAGATCTTCAGCGCCGCCGAGGAGGCGACGGGCGCAAAGATCAGCGCGACCAGGAGAAAAGCCCCGAGCAGGGCGAAATAGGGCTGGGTATCGGCGAGAGCGATGCGGCTCACCTCGACGGCGCCCGAGCCATAGACCAGGATCGGAATATAAAGCGGCAGAATCAGCAGCGACAACAGAATGCCGCCGCCGCGCAGCCCGAGCGTGAGGGCTGCGCCGATGGCGCCGATCAGACTCAGGATCGGGGTTCCGACCAAGAGCGCGAGCATCATGATGATGATGGCGTTGTCGGTGAGCTGAAACTGCATGCCCACCAAGGGGGCGATCAGCACCAGCGGCAGCCCGGTCAGGATCCAGTGTGCCGTGACCTTGGCCAACACGAGGAGCGAGAGCGGTTGGGCGGTCAAGAGCATCTGTTCGAGCGTGCCGTCTTCATAGTCGGCGGCGAAAAGACGCTCCAGCGCGAGCATCGAGGCCAACAGTGCGGCGACCCAGACCACGCCGGGGCCGATGATCTGGAGCGCCTTGCTCTCGGTTCCGACACCGAGCGGAAAGAGGCTGACGACGATCACGAAGAAGAAGAGTGTGGTCAGGACATCGGTGCGTCGCCGCATGGCCAGTGTCAGGTCGCGTGAAAGGATGCACCAGAAGACTCGCAGCACGGCGGTTCAGTTCCCCAGGTTCAGTTGTTCGATCTGCCCGGAGGTGAGTGGAACCTCCTGGTGAGTGGTCAGAACGGCGATTCCGCCGGCCGCGACATGGTCGGCGATCAGCGATTGGAGCAGGGCGACTGCGTCGACGTCCAGTGCGGTGAAGGGCTCGTCCAGGATCCAGAGCGGCGCCTTGGTCAGGATGAGTCGGGCGAGCGCGACACGCTTCTTCTGGCCCTGGGACAGCATGCGGGTCGGCAGATCCTCGAATCCGGTCAGTCCGATGCGTTCGAGCGCGTCCCAGATCGCCTTCTCCGAGAGACGATCTCCGTCGAGCGTCGCCCCGATGGCGAGATTCTCAAGTCCGGTCAGCTCGCCCTTGATTCCGTTGGTATGGCCGAAATAGAGCAGATCGCGCCGATAGTCCTCGGCAAGCGCGCGGATGGATTCGCCACGCCAGCGGATTTCACCCTCATCCGGTATGAACAGGCCGCAGAGCGTGCGCAACAGGGTGGTCTTGCCGCTGCCATTGCGTCCGCGCACATGCATCAGGGTGCCCGCGTTGAGTGCGAACCCTAGATCGGTGAAGAGCCGCCGGTCACCGCGTCGGCATTCCAGCTTGGTTACCTCGAGCATCTCGATTCTGGCTTGGATAGGGCGAGTGACCCGGCCTCGCGGACCGGGGACCAAAGGGCGGCAAAATATACGCTTGGGTCGATTTCCACAACCTGACCGCGATGCGTCGTCCCGTTCAGGAGGCCGAATGCCGGATCCGCCAGCAGTTGTGAATGCGCGGATTGCGGGCGAAATCCCTGGGCAGCGTGTCGGCGCTGATGTCGACGACCTCCAGCGGTGCCAAGGCGTCGAGATCGATGCTGAAGCGTCGAAGGTTGTTCGAGAAGATGAGATCTCCGCCCGGCTCAAGGACGCGCATCGCCGACTTGATGAGCCCCACATGGTCGCGTTGGATGTCGAGCGTGCCGTACATGCGCTTGGAGGTGGAGAAGCTCGGTGGGTCGAGGAAAATGAGATCGAATTGACGCCGCGTGGCCATGGATTCCAGCCAGCGGATGCAGTCCGCCTGGATCAGTTCGTGGGTGTCGCCCTCGATGCGGTTGAGCACGAGGTTGCTCGCCGCCCATTCGAGATAGGTGCGTGACATGTCGACCGTGGTCGTCGATACGGCGCCGCCCATGGCGGCATAGACGCTGGCCGTTCCCGTGTAGGCGAAGAGGTTCAGAAAGCGTTTGCCCGGCGCCAGGGCGCCGATGAGTCGGCGCACGTCGCGGTGGTCGAGAAAGAGTCCCGTGTCCAGATAATCCTCGAAGTTGACCAGGAAGCGGTGACCGCTTTCCGAGACCTCGTGAAAATGGCGCGTCTCGGCCAGTTTTTCGTACTGATTCACCCCCTTCTGTGGGCGCCGAATCTTGAAATAGACCTGCTCGCCCGGGACCTCCAGCACCTCTGGAATGAGTCCGAGCGCCTCGCGCAGACGCTGACGGGCGCGCTTGGGATCCACGCTTGCTGGTGCGGCGTATTCCTGGACGTGGACCCAGCGCTTTTCGCCCTCGTAGATGTCCACCGCCAGGGCATATTCCGGCAGATCCGCGTCATAGATGCGCAGACAGGAGACCTGCTCGTTGCGTTGCCATTTGCGTAGCGACTTGAGGTTCTTGGCGATTCGGTTCGCCAGCATGGTCGCGCTGGGGCTGCGTTCCTCGGGCGGTAGCGGACGCGGCTGGTTCGAGACGAAATAGCGCGGTTCGACGCGAAAATGCAGCAATTTGCACTCGATCGGGCCGTTATAGAGGGTATGCATGCGCTGTGCGCGCAGTCCCATGCACTTGCCGAGCTCGGGGGCGCCGGTGAAGACGCCGGCGCGCCAGCCGACGAAGCGTTCCTTGAGAACGGAGCCGAGCCTGGCATAGAGATCCGGCAGCTCGTCCTCGTTGCCGAGACGCTCGCCATAGGGCGGATTGACGATCACCAGACCCTCGTCCTCGGGGTGACCGGGGCGGCAATCGTTCAGCTCTCGGCGTTCGAAGTGCGCATAGCCGGCGAGGCCCGCTCGCTCCAAATGATGCAGCGAGATGCGAATCGCGTCCGAATTGACATCGTAGCCGCGCAGGCCGCCGAGCCGGCGCAGACCGGCATCGCGTCGGATCCGGGCTTCGCCGAGCAGGCGCTGCCAGGTCGGCTCGTCATGCTGGAGCCAGCCATGGAAGCCGAAGCGCGCACGCATGAGTCCGGGGGCGATGTCGGCGGCGATCAGCGCGCCCTCGATCACCAGCGTTCCGGAGCCGCACATGGGATCGAGCAGTGCACCGCCCTCGGCTGCGATGTCGGCCCAGCCGGCGCGCAACAGCACGGCTGCGGCCAGGTTTTCTTTCAGCGGGGCCGCCGAGCCCTCGTCCCGATAGCCGCGCAGGTGCAGCGACTGTCCCGAGAGATCGATGCTGATGCCGATCGAGCCCTGATGGGCATAGACGTGAACGCGCAGATCGGGGTGGTTCGGGTCGACGCTCGGTCGATGGCCGAACCGCTCGGAAAAGCGGTCGGCAATGGCGTCCTTGACGCGCAGCACGCCGAAATGGCTGTGGCTGATGCCGGGCAGCGAGCCGTCGAACTGGATGGCGAAGGTGTGGTCCGGCGCCAGATGGTCCTCCCAGGGAACCTCGCGGGCGATCTCATAGAGGTCATCCGGTCCGCTGGCGGACGAGTGTGCGATGGGCAGCAAAATACGGTTGGCGATCCGCGACCAGAGACAGGCGCGGTATCCGTCTTCCAGAGTGCCTGAGAAGCGCGCGCCGCCGCGCGTTTCGGTTGCGTCCCGCATGCCGAGCTTGATCAGCTCCTCGGCGAGAAGGCTCCCCATGTTTTTCGGGGCGGAAGCGAAGAAGATCAGCGGGGACATTGCGGGGCGAGAACTCCGGTAGCGAGTCACTGGGGAGGCCGGGCAGGGCTCCTTCGTGGCGGGGTGTGTGCTGGAAAGGGGGCGATTGCGGGCGGATGGCGCGCGGGTCTATGGCGACGCGGGCGAATCCGCAGCGCGGCGCATGCCCTAGGTGTCCTTTTTCAACAGATCGGCCAAGCCCTCGAACGGGTTGAAGGTCGTCTGGTTGGCGCTGTCCTTTTGCGTCTTGCCGCGTCCCCCGCCGAGCGAGGCCAGGTGCTCCTCGTACTTCTGGTGCTCGTTGTCGTGGCAATAGATGCACAGCAGTTCCCAGTTGCTGCCGTCCGACGGATTGTTGTCGTGGTTCATGTCCTTATGGTGGACGGTCAGCTCGCGCAGGTTCTCGCGGGTGAATGTTCGGGCGCAGCGTCCGCAGACCCAGGGATAGAGCTTGAGCGCCTGGTCGCGATAGCCTGCCGCGCGCTCGTCGCTGGCCTGGCGTGCCTGAGCGACCACGCGGTCGAGCTTATTGACATCGATCGGTTTGCCGGTCTTGGAATGACGTGGGCCGTTGCTGGTGGCCATCTGTGGGTCCTCATCGAGAAGGTGCGGTTGGCCGATCCGGACGGCTTCGCTGGTTGCCATGGTGGCCGCACTGAGAGACCGGAGATCCGCAAGGCTGGGTGAAATCATGCCGGGAGCCTGATGCGCGAACGGGCTGCGGGGGCTTGTATGCCCGGTGTGCGCAGCAGAGTCCGACGCGCGTCTCAAAGGCGGGATGTTAGCAAACCGTTGCGGGCTTTGTCCCACTGTAATCACCGTCGCTCGGCGCGTTCATCTCGCAAGCGTGTCCGCGTTCGCACACCCTGACGCGCATCTCGCCTATCATCGCGGTTCATGCTTGGTCGGGACGGGGCGAGCGCGACGTCGCGCGTCTCTGGCTCAATCGCGTTTTCGGCACCCGTGCCCTGGCCTGGCGACCGACCATTCAGTTCAGGATCCCGCGAACGATGACGTCCGATTCCCGACCCGGCTCTTCCGTCCAGCGTCTTCCCGCCGAGCAGCTCCATGCCCACGAACTCGCGGCACTGCGCGCCTGGGACAGCCATCCCTGTCCGGCGGGCTGGCAACTGAGCCCGCGTGCGGTTCGCCTCTTCATCCTCGGCAGTGACGGCGAGACGCTCGGCGGCCAGGTCATCGAGCGCAAGATCTACGGCAACGACGTGCTGGTGGAGCGGGCCATCGTCACGCTGGCGGGTCAGCGCGGGCTGCTGTTGGCGGGCGAGCCGGGGACCGCCAAGTCGCTGCTCTCCGAGCTGCTGGCGGCGGCCATCTCCGGCAGCAGCACGCTGACGGTCCAGGGCAGCGCCGGCACGGTCGAGGAGGGTATCCGCTACAGCTGGAACTATGCCTTGCTGCTGCGTGACGGTCCGACCCCGGCGGCGCTGGTGCCCGGCCCGCTGCATCGGGCGATGGAGCAGGGGGCGCTGATGCGCTTCGAGGAGATCACCCGTTGCCCGGTGGAGATCCAGGACCTGCTGATCCCGGTGCTGTCCGATCGCGTGCTGCATGTGCCGGAGCTGAAGGGCGAGGGGGCGATGCTGCTGTCCCGGCCGGGCTTCAACCTCATCGCGACGGCGAACCTGAAGGATCGCGGCGTCAACGAGATGTCATCGGCCCTCAAACGCCGGCTCAACTTCGAGACCATGCAGCCGCTCTCCGACGCCCGGCTGGAGGGCGAGCTGGTGAGCCGCGAGGCGGCGCGTCTGCTGGCGGCGGAGGGCATCGAGACCGCTCCGGCGCCGGATCTGACCGGACTGCTGATCACACTCTTTCAGGAACTGCGCCAGGCCCAGGCGCTGGGCGTTGCGCTTGAGCCGCTGAGCAATGTCCTCTCGACCGCCGAGGCCATCAACGTCCTCTACAGCGCGATGGCCGAATCCTGGTATCTCGGCGGCGGTCCGCCTGGTCCAGCCCAGTTGCTGCGTCATCTCGGCGGCACTGTCATCAAGGACGAAGCGGACGACCGCCGCCGGCTAGGCGACTATCTGCGCCTGGTCCGCAGCCATCGCTCGGACGACCCGGCCTGGCGGGCGCTGCTGGAGGGGGAGGCGTGGCTCTGAGCGCGGCCGAGGCGGGCGAGTCGCGTCTGGATCGCATCCCCTTCGGCCCCGACCTCTGGCTGGTCCCGATCCGTCACCACAGCCCGGCCTGTGCGCTGCATCTCCAGGCCCTGATTCGCCGTGTCCGGCCAAGCCGGATCCTGATCGAAGGCCCCGCCGACGCCACCGCCCTGATCCCGCACCTGGCCGCGAAGGACGCCCGCCCGCCCTTGGCCATCTATTGCTTCCATGCGCCGCCGGCCCGATCGACGGGCGGCGAGCCCGTGCGCTATCGCAGCTTCTTTCCGATGGCCGGCTTCTCCCCGGAATGGATCGCGATCCGCGAGGGGTTGCGGCTCGGTGCCGAGGTGCGATTCATCGATCTCCCCTATGCGGCGCGCATCAGTCTGCCCGACACGGATGCGCCAGAGCCAGACCCAGCTCCCGAGGGTGTCGAGCGCACGCTCGCCGAGGACCGGCTGCTCCAGCAGTCCTGGGCGACCAGCCGTCTGGTCGAGCGCGCCGGCTGCCGAGACTTCAACGAATGGTGGGACCGCTATTTCGAGTCCTGCACCCCGGCCGGCGATCCCGAGACCTTCTTTCGCACCCTGTTGCACTGGTGTCTGCTGCTGCGCCCGGAGGGCGACCCGGACGACGCCGAAACGGCGGCACGCGAGCGTGCGATGGCGAGCGCCGTGCGCAGCGTGCGTGCCGAGGAGGGGCGCTGTCTGGTGGTCACCGGCGGCTATCACAGCGAGGCCATTGCGCGGCTGCTGGAGATGCCTGCCGATGTTGCCGATCCGCCGACCGCCGATCTACGCACGTCGGGTGAGCAGGGTACCTATCTGATTCCCTACTCCCTGTCCCGTCTGGATGCCGCCAATGGCTATGCGGCCGGCATCGCCGACAGCGGCTACTACCAGGCGCTGTGGCGACAACGCGCCCAGCCGGACCCACGGGCCGAGGCGATTCGCGTCTCCGCCGCCCGTGTCGCTCGCCAGATGCGCGAGCGCGGTGAGCCGGTGACCCTGCCCGATGTGCTGGAGGCAACGCTGATCGCGCACCGCCTGGGTGCCTTGCGCGCCTGTCCGCCGGGTCGTCCAGAGCTGTTCGACGCCATGGAGACGGCCTTCGCCAAGACACTGCAGCCGGACCCCGCTGCTTGGCGCCGTTGGCTGCGCGAACTGGCGGCCGAGGCCTGTGTCGGGCGGGTCCCCGAGGGCTATCCGGTAGCGCCGCTGGTCGAGGACTTCCGTGCTCGCTGCAAGCGCTTTCGCCTCGCCTACGCGGCCGGTGCCGAGCGGGTGCGTGTGCTCGATCTCTATCGCTCCGAGCGGCACCGTGAGGTGTCGCGCTTTCTATGGCAGCTCGACTTTCTCGGGATCCCCTATGCCGAGTGGGAGTCCGGTCCCGACTTCGTCGCCGGCACCGGACTCGATCGGGTGCGCGAGACCTGGCGTCTGCGTTGGAGACCGGAGACCGACGCGGCCTTGACCGAATGCAGCCTCTACGGCGCCCAGGTCGGCGAGGCGGCCTCGACTCGGCTGATCGAGCGGCTCGACCAGGGCGGCGATGCCGCATCGCTGTTGATCTCGGCGCTGCAGATGGGGCTGCGCGATCGCATCGACCGACTGCTCGAACGCCTGTCCGTCTGGCTCGGTCAGGAGGGCGACTTCGTGGCGCTGGTTGCCGGACTGGCGCGGATCGAGCTGGCGCGCAACGCTCGACACCTGCTGGAGTCCCAGGACGCACCGGCCCTGGACGCGCTGCTCGGCACCGGCTTCCGTTACGCTTGCCGGCGCCTGTCCTGGATCGGCGACCTGGAACCGGAGCGCGATGCCGACTGCGCCGAGTCCTTGGGGCTGCTGAACGGCCTGGCGCGATCGGACGCACCCTGGTGCGATCTGGGGCTGTTCGGGGACAGTCTGATCGGGGTTGCCGACGGTGCTCCGGCGCCGATCCTGGCCGGACGGGCGGCGGGTATCCTGACCGCGCGCGGGCTTTGGCCGAGCGCGAAGGGGCGCGCGTCACTGGAGCGGGCGATGCGCCAGGGCGAGCTGACCCCGATCAGGTTCGGCGGTTTCCTGCAAGGCTTTCTGCCTCCAACCCGCGCACTGTTGGTCCAGGAACCGAAGCTGATTGCGGCCATGAGCCGGGTGCTGCTGCGCTGGGACGAGGACCAGCTACTCGCGGTGCTGCCGCATCTGCGGCTCGCCTTCACCGCGCTCAAGCCCCGCGAGGCAGCGGATCTGGGGGCGCTGATCGCGCGTCTGCTGTCCGGCGAATCGTCGGCGTCCCCTGTGGTTTGGAGCGATCAGGACCGCGCCGCCGCGCGCCAGCTCCACGACCGGGCCTTCGCGGCCTTGCAGACCTGGGGATTCACCGATGCTGACTGATCTGTCCAACGAGGAGGGCGCCGAGCTGCTGCGCCGTTGGCGGCTGATCCTGGGGCCTGCCGCCGAGGACGGGCTTGTCTCCGGCGCCGCGACCAGCGGTGAGTCCGGTGACCAACAGGGGCAGCGTCATCCCGTCCTCGGCGATCGCGATCGTCAACGCGATGGCCTGCTGGAGCACCTCTATGGCCGCGAGCATGCCAAGCGTGTCTATGAGACCGGCGGCCCCCGACGCGCCGGCCGCGAGTCCTCGGGGCTCAGTGTCCCCCAGTGGCTGGCCGGGGTCCGCGCGCTCTTCCCGCGCTCGACGGCGGAGACCATCCAGCGTCAGGCCCTGGAGCGCTACGGTATGCGGGAGCTGCTGGTCGATCCCGAGGTGCTGCGCCAGGCGCCCGCCGATCTGGAGACGGTGCGACTGCTTATCCAATATCGCTCCCTGCTGTCCGACACGGCCATGGGCGAGGCGCGCCGGCTGATCCGCAAGGTCGTCGCCGAGCTGGAAGAACGCCTGACGCGGCGCGTGCGCAACAGCGTCCTGGGGCCGCGTCTGCGCCAGGAGCACGGCGGTGCGCGCATGCTGTCCAATCTGGACTGGGCGACTACGCTGCGGCGCAACCTCAAGCACTATCAGCCGGAGCTGGGTGTCGTGATCCCGGAGCGGCTGTGGTTCTGGAGGCGCCAGCGGCGACGGCTGCCCTGGGACCTGATCCTGCTCGTCGACCAGAGCGGCTCCATGTTGAGCTCCGTGATTCACAGCGCTGTGGTCGCCGCCGTTTTTCATGGGTTGCGCGTCCTGCGCACCCGTTTGGTCCTGTTCGATACCCGAGTGGTCGACGTCAGCGAGCGTGTCGGCGACCCGGTCGAGCTTCTGCTTGGGGTCCAGCTTGGGGGCGGCACGGACATCGCGGCGGCCATGGACTACGCCCGCAGCAAGGTCGAGACACCGCGTCGGACCCTGATCGTGCTGGTCTCCGACCTCTACGAAGGCGGCAACTCCGCGACGCTCGTCCAGCTGACGGCACGGCTGCATCAGAGTGGTGTCGCGCTGCTCGGACTGGCGGCCCTCGACGACCGGGGCAACCCCGACTACGATCGTCCACTCGCCGCCCAACTTGCCGCCGCCGGCATGGAAATAGGCGCCATGACACCGGATCGCCTAGCCGACTGGGTCGGAGAGACGATGGCCCGCCGGGGTTAGCCTGAAACCGCAGCGTAGGGCGCAATAGGCCGAATCTGACGCCAGATCAGGCAACTGCAAGGCATCGTAAGACCCGCAGCATCACCCATACGCAAGGGCTGGCGGCCGTATTGCGCCGCATGCGAGGTTGGCACGGTGTTGGGGCTGTGCACGGCCTTCCTTGTGGCGAAGGCACGCTGGCAAGACGTCTGGCGTCGGTGTGGCTTCCATTCGGCGCAATACGCTATCGCTATTGCGCCCTACGCGGACTTGCCGCCGCCGGCATGGAAATCGGAGCCATGACACCGGATCGCCTAGCCGATTGGGTCGGAGAGACGATGGCACGCCGGGGTTAGCCTGAAACCGCTTGATCCAGCGTAGGGCGCAATAGGCCTGGTCTGACGCCTGACCAGGCGACTGCAAGGCATCGTAAGACCCGCAGCATCACTCACACGCCAAGGACTGGCGGCCGTATTGCGCCGCATGCGAGGTTGGCACGGTGTTTGGGGCTGGGCGCGGCCTTCCTTGTGGCGAAGGGAAGGCACGCTGGCAAGACGTCTGGCGCCGGTGTGGCTTCCATTCGGCGCAATACGCTATCGCTATTGCGCCCTACGCGGACTTGCTGCCGCCGACATGGAGATCGGCGTCATGACACCGGATCGTCTAGCCGACTGGGTCGGAGAGACGATGCCCGCCGGGGTTAGCCTGAAACCGCGTGACCCGGCGTAGGGCGCAATAGGCCGAGTCTGACGTCAGACCAGGCGACTGCAAAGCATTGTAAGACCCGCAGCATCACCTACACGCCAAGGGCTGGCGGCCGTATTGCGCCGCATGCGAGGTTGACAGGGCAGAGGCGAGGTGGCGGAAGGACCTGGGCGTGAGGCGACTGAGTTCGCCTTCAGCGATCCTTCAGATCCTTCTTCACCGACTTGAGATACACTGGTCCGCCGACCTTCAGTATGCCGTCAAGATGTCCCTATGACACAGGTTCGGACGAGCCAGACACATCCCATCCAGATCTCGGAGGTCCGCGCGAGCCCGTCGCACGGACGGATCGGGATCACCTTCTGTCCGGGCAAGCAGGATCCCTTCGCCCACACGGGCGCCTGGAAGCGCGACCTCGGGACCGATCTGGACGCCATCCGCGACTGGGGCGCCAAGCTGGTGCTGACGCTGGTGGAACCCGAGGAGCTGGCGATGCTCAAGGTGCCGCACCTCGGCCAGGAGGTTGAGAGCCGGGGCATCGTCTGGCGGCATCTTCCCATCGCCGACTATTCGGTTACGAACCAGGCCTTCGAGGATCTGTGGCTCGTCCATGGCCGCGAGATCCGCCAGATGCTCCGCAACGGAGAGGATGTGCTCCTGCACTGCAAGGGCGGCCTCGGGCGGGCCGGCATGATCGCCGCGCGACTGCTCGTCGAACTCGGCATGGAGCCCGACGAGGCGATCCGCGACGTTCGCCGCGAACGCAGGGGCGCCATCGAGACGTCCTCGCAACTCGCCCTGGTGCGCCGAACCCGCCCCATTCCCTGATCCAGGATTCGCGATGACCTCCGATATTCCACCCATCGATACCACCGCCATGCATCGGGTCGGCGGGCAGTTGGGTACCAATCCAGCCGGCCTCTTCGAGGACGATGGCGGACGGCGCTTCTACGTCAAGACGCTGGAGTCCCCGATGCATGCCCGCAACGAGGCGATGGCCGCCCGGCTCTACCGGCTGACCGGTGCCCCGACCCTGACCTATGTGCGCACGGTCGAGCCCGAGCAGATTGCGACACAGTGGGTCCAGCTCGACAAACGCTGCGTGGCGCATCTGAGCGAGCGTGAGCGCCGCCAGGCCCAGCGCTGGTTCGGGGTGCATGCCTGGACGGCCAATTGGGACGCCGCCGGCTTCGACGGGGACAACCAGGGTGTGGTCGACGGACAGGTGCTGACGCTTGATCTGGGCGGCGCGCTGTCCTTTCGCGCCCATGGCGATCCCAAGGGCAAGGCCTTCGGCACCCGGGTCGACGAGCTGGATATCCTGCGCCGCGACGAGGACAACCCGCACGCGCTCCGGCTCTTCGCCGACATGCGTTCCGAGGCCATCGAGGAGGCCATCGAGGTCGTGGTTCGGATCCCGGACGAGCGGATCCTCCAGGTCATCCTCGACGGCGGCGGTAGTCGCAAGCTAGCCGAGAAGATGATTGCGCGTAAGGCGGATATGGCCGGGAGGTTGGGAACCTTCGAGTCGGCCGTAAGCCTCTGCGCCTCGATGATGGAATCGGCTAACGCATGATGTCGATCTGGATCCCGCGCTCGGCGAGCGCATCGCGGCGCGCCGAAAGGTAGCGCTGGAAGCTCGGCTGCCAGCGGTAGGCGCCGGTAGCGACGTAGTCGAGCGCGCCCTGGACGTGGAAGGCCTTCAGATAGCCCTCGGTGCGGAAGACCTCTCGGCCCTCGGTATCGAAGAAGACCAGGCTGGGCGTGTATTCGATCCCCAATTCGGCGGCCCAGTCGCGTCCGCTCGTCTCCTGTCCGTCCGGCGTCTGCAAGGGCTCGCGCGAGAAGACGTCGACAATGGCGGCATCGAAGGCCGCGAGCGAGAGCGCGACCGCCTCGCGGCGCAGGACGTCCTGATGCAGTTCGTCGCACTCCCGGCATACCGGCTGCTCCAGCATCACCACCAGTGGGCGCGGCGATTTCCGGCGGTTGTCGCCGAGCCGTAGCGGCGGGGCGAGAAAGCCCGCCTCTTGGTGCAACTCGCCCTCGGCCTCGCGCGGATTGGTGCGGACATAGAATTCGCTGAAGCGCTCGCCGTCGCGCTCGTGGCGTCCCGCGACGTATCTCAGCGCGGCCGCGAAACGGTGCGGCGGCAGATAGCCGTTCAGCCGCAGCACCGTCTTGCCGGCTTCGTCGAGGAACAGCAGGGTCGGCGTGAACTGCACCCCGAGCAGGGTGGCGAGCTTCTTCTCGGTCGTGGTCTCGCCGTCCAGTCCGGTCACCTCCCGATCCCCCCAGAGGTTGATCGCGATGACGTCGAAGCCCTGGCGCGTCAGCTCGACGATCTCGCGGTCGGTGAAGTTGTCCCTCAGCAGCTTGGCGCAGTAGGGACAGCCGTCCTGGTAGAAATAGAGCAGAACACGCTTGTCCTCGGCCGCGGCCTCCGCGACATCCTCGCTCAGTTCCAGGAAGGAGGTCTTGAACCAGGCGGGCTGTTCCTCGTATCCGGGGTTCTGCATCCCGGCTCCCAGTTCGGCAGGGGCGTCCGAGGCGGCCATCGATGGAGCGGTCAGGAAGAGAAGAGCTAGGATCGTCAGCGCTTGGAGCATGGGGGAAGTCCTCACATGAATCGGCCTCAAGGCACTATGTATGCGATGACCGTCTCTTTAAACGCTTCGGGAGTCGAAGCCAAAAGACAAGACCGACACCGCTTGACCCAGCGTAGGGCGCAATAGGCCGCGACTGACGCCAGAGCAGACAACTGCAAGGCATCGTAAGACCAGCAGCATCCCCCACGCACCGAAGGTTGGCGGCCGTATTGCGCCGCATGTGAGGTTGGCACGGTGTTTGGCTCTAGGCACCGTTTTCACACGGTGAAGGCAAGCAGGCAAGACGTCTGGCGCCGGTGTGGCATTCCTTTCGGCGCAATACGCTATCACTATTGCGCCCTACGCGGGCTTGTTCGCGGGTGCCCGCTTCCGGCGGACCGATGCTCGGATCTCCCTGGTGACCACGTGCTCTCGATGTCAGGCTCGACACGGCCTCGGACCCCGGGGAGTACCCATGCCGCTCGCCAGAGCGTGGCATGGATTGTGGCCTGCCGGAGGGACAAACCCGTCGGCACTCCCAACGCAAAAATTTTCGGGGCTCAACACCAACACCTTCAAGGGCGGCTTCACCCGCTTCCTTTGCACCTCGCCTGCTTTCGTGCCTACGCATCGACACGGCTGTTACCAGCTACGCCGCAAGGCTCGATACTGGGCTCGCGGCTCACGATTACCCAGGCGGGATTCCCATCCGCTAGATCACGCGGCCTTGCCAGGCCGCACTGTCCCTTTTTCTTTTTGATGTACAAGAGCAGGTTGAGACGGATGCGCCTCTGTCATGAGCCACGAAGGGGTTGGACCTCCACCCCGGAGGAGCCAGCGATCTGTGAGGTGGGGCGGCCCAATTGCCACCCGCTCGCGATGGACAAACAACGTCCATCGGTCGCGGGCGGCGCCAGTGAAGAGGGCTTTCCCCGAGACACTTGGACATAGCAGGGAACCGACGCATTTCTGGGGCTCCAGCGAGCCAGGGGCCGGCTATCGACCTCTCAGGAGGCGACGCCGTGGCCTTGATCCAGAAGGGTGACTGGTGCGGATCTCTACGACTCCGTCACCGCCGAAATGAAAGCCGAAGGCGCGCCAACGTCGACGACTGAGCTTGACGCCAACTCGAGAACATGGGATCGACCATGAACGGAGAAGAGCGCTTTATTGATCGGGGGCAGCTAAATGGTGACCCCGTTCCTCGTTAAGCCCGACCCCGCGCCTGACACCGTCCCGAAACACGGTTTTCGGTCAGGTACTACTTACTTCGTCTTGCCTTCCGCAAGAAAAACGAAGCAAGAACTGAAAGCGGAACACTAATAGTCATTGTCATGGCGCTTTGGTTAAGAACATATGCTTCTGCATATTGCTCTGATATTGCCAGCATGCTCAATATGTATGACAGTATGAGGCATATTGCCGGTATTGCTGAAGCCACAAAATAAAACGCGACAACTCCATATTTTTTCTTTGTGTTATGATGCGTCATCGTGACTATTAGGAGCGATAAGCCAGCAACAAACAAAGTGGATGACAGCTTAAGAAGCTGGTCGTACCTTAAGTCGTACGGAACGCCTATGGAGAAAAGAACAATTCCGCCAACAATTAGGATGCTACCCATGTAGCCAATTTTGCGCTGCAGCCGTATTTTCTTATTTAAAAAGAATATCATCGGCTTTCACATTTGCATGGTTCAACGGAACTGCTGACAACAGTAGATATTCCAGCCCCGAATGCGATTGAAGCGTCCTATCCCATTTGGTGTCCACCCCCCACCTCCCCCCCCCCTCCAATTGCTCGAGCATCTCCTAACTGCAGCGCCTGGTAGCTATATCCAGCCCAGGTCATTCCCCATGACGCATAAGCATACTTTGCGCTACCGCCGAATACGAATGGATCAACCCTGGCAAGATCGTCGACAAAATCGACGTTGCGGCTATATGTAGCAGAAGCGGGTATGCCGACGGCTAACGTTGGGCCTCCTGCTATCACTTCTGCCTTACCTTTCTGGCCGTTGAGGTAGATAATCACACGGGACGTAACAGGACCGCAATCCCTCTGGATCGGACTGCAGCACGCGGCTGAGTTCGTGCTCGCTCTCGAGGCTCAGCGCTCTGCGGGGGCGAGTTATGGGTAAAGCTATGACTCTCGCAAGGGCAGCAAAAACGGGCGCACGAGTCTGGGGCAATCCGGCTAACCAGTCCAATCGTATGCGCTAATATTTTGATGCGATCGCCCGCCCTGCTGGGCGAGGCCTTCCTCGCGGCGAAGGCAAGTTGGCAAGACGTCTGGCGCCGGTGTGGCATTCCTTTCGGCGCAATACGTTATCGCTATTACGCCCTACGCGGGCTCTCTCTCCGGTGGGGTAGGCATTCAGCTGCGCACGACCTGATTTCTGCCTTGATTCTTGGCCCGATACAGGGACTCGTCGGCCGCCGCCACGAGCTGTTCGGCGGTGACGCCTTCGTGGGGATTCGCCGCAGCGACTCCGAAGGACATGGTCAGGCGATCGCTCGTCTCGGAATTTTCGTGTTTGATCGCTAGATCCTCAATGGCCGAACGGATTCTTTCGGCCGTGGTGAGGGCGCCTGCGCTATCGGTATTCGGAAGCAGGATCAAAAATTCTTCA
The DNA here is from genome assembly GCF_000224065.1 of Thiorhodococcus drewsii AZ1. GTDB lineage: Bacteria > Pseudomonadota > Gammaproteobacteria > Chromatiales > Chromatiaceae > Imhoffiella > Imhoffiella drewsii. The sequence goes on along the minus strand of NZ_AFWT01000005.1, from coordinate 27,707 downwards.
CCGCCATAGCGGCTGGCCAGGTCGCCGGGACGATGGAGACAGCGTTCGATGGTTCGTGCGGCCTTGATCAGGCATTCGTCGCCGCCCTGATGGCCATATTGATCGTTGAACTTCTTGAAATGATCGATATCGCATAGGATAGCGGCCATGGGTTGGCGCTCCCGAGCGAGCCTTTTCCATTCATGGCGCAGACGCTCATTTAGAAGTCGCCGGTTCGCCAAGCCGGTCAAGCCGTCCTTTTTCGCCATTCGTTCCAGTTCGGTGTTGGCCTTACGGAGTGCGTCCGTGCGCTCGGCGACCGCTCGTTCCAGCCGTTCTTTGGTTCGTCGTTCGGTTTCAATCAATTGTTTCTGGAAGAGCGTATTCTGATTCTGTAATAACCGGACCCGGTAGGCCAGGGCGAGCGAGAGCGTCGTGAATTCGGCTAAGGAGCCTGGCATATACAGATACCGCGAGAGCGGGTTGTAGGGAATCAGGCCCATCAACAGCAGGGCGAGCACGATAATTCCTGAGAAATAGAGCCCCATGCTCAAGAGGTAGTAGCCGGCGAGGGTGATGTTCTTCATTACCGCGTAAACACCGAGTAGCATGAAGAACAGATAGGAAGGAAAGGCGAGAAAGGTAATGTAATGGTAGTAGGTGATCTCAATATAGCTTGCAATTCCATGAATGATTGCAATGCCGGCTATCCCGATCAGCACCTTGTCGATTCGCGGGAGATTGATCGGGGTCTGAAGGAGCTGTCTGGTGAACAGTGCGAGAAATACGAGTACGAGGTCGACGACCGAGTTCAGTCGGTAATGCATGATCTCGCTGACGCCCAGGTAGAGGTCGAAACCGCTATAAATTAAAACCCAACTGATATAGCATGTGCCATGTAGCACGTAATATAGATAGAGTTTTTCGCGCAATGCGAAGAATAAGAAGAGGTTGTATGCGACTAGCGCGGAAGTCGCACCGAAGTAGAACATGTACCAGGCTGTCTGCAGGAGTTCCCAGTTCAGAAACGCTTCCGGCTCGTTGCAATGAATTCCGATTGTGATCATTCCGTAATTGGAATGAAGCTTCAAATAAATGGTTTTTGTCTCGTTCGGTCCGATGTTGACCGGGAAGATCGGGTTTCTATTATGAACTGGGCGGTTATCGATTGGCGTCGCGAGCCCTGCCGATTGGAACCTCCATTCATCTCCTTCTCTATAGTAGATGTTGGCATATTTCGCGAAAGGTTCGTCAAAGCGAACGATACGGTTGACGGGTTTTTCCGAACTGTTCGTGAGTCGAAAGATGAGCCAATAATCGATGTTAGGGGATTTGATATATACACGAGCAGGTTTCAGGGTACCGGTCGGTCCATCACCCTTGATTTGATCGGACGCAATCTCGTCGATTGTCAAGCTTCTCGATGGGTCCATAATGGTGTAGACCCTGAATCGGTCTGGTGAGATTCCTGCTGTTGAGACCTCGTAAGTGGGTATTCGGCTGGCGCTGGAAATATCCGTGCCGGCAATTCCTGGGCAAGCCATCAGAAACAGGAGGACCGATACGATGGATCGAGTGAAATGCAAAATCGGATTGCCCATTTTCGTTTTGAATATGCTGAGCTAACGCCAATTTTTCGGCGTTTGCTCGCCTACAATGACGAGGTTTTCCGTCAGTAACGATCGTAAGTCACCATCAGATTGGTTCGGGTGACGAAAGAAATTCTCGCAAGCCGCTTTGAAGTCGGCGAACGACTCAAAATAGCGGTTATAGAGCACTATCTTTTTAAAATACTTCCAGAATCGCTCGATCAGATTGAGGTTTGGCGCATAGGGCGGAAGAAAGAGCAATTGCACGCGTGATGTCTCCAAGTGCTTACGAACCGCCTTGGAGCGATAGTAGCGAGCATTGTCGCAAATCACGTGAATCACCGCCGCGTCTGGATGCCGCTGCTCGATTTGCTGCAGCAGAGCGATGGTCGAGACACCGCATTCATGCTGTCGTCGAAACGGACGTTGGAGCGGATCTTGCAAACCTCGCCGCGCTTGATCCAGCCCTGGGCGATGAGTGGACTGTGCTGCGGGTGGACCGCATCCATGAAATAGATGGGATCCGCATCACCCTTGGTTTTCTTGAGTTTTTCGTGCTCGGCGAGGAAGGTTTTCTGTGCCTCGGGATCGGCCGTTCCAGGGATGAGCTTGGGCTTCTTGCTAGACGTAGTCCAGGCGGCTTTCAGGCGTTTGCTCTGGATACCGAGCTTGGTGTCGTCGTGCTTGAGGCGCGTCAAGTCAACGCGCCGCATCACCGCCAGATTTTCCCGGGCATCGGGATTGTGCTGGCGCGGGCGAAGACCGACACGTCGGTGCCGGTGCTGGCGATCTAATAGCGCGTCTTACGCTGGAATGGAACGGTTATCCCGACGGACTTCATGCGCTCTTGGCCCATGACGGCCTCTGCCAGCCCGAATAGGCCGTCGACGGACACGACGATCAGCTGGATCTGGTATGGCGGTCCCCGACGGCGTGAGTCATGCGGGGTCTCGGCCAGCTCATCTCTGGCGCGATAGGCTCCACCCAAGGTTATGCGGATTCGGCACGGCGCCTAGCCGGGATGCCCCGATCTCCGACAGGAGCCTGCAGGGTTGCGATGATTCGGCGCATCGTCGCCTGGAAGGCCACGCGTTCCTCGTATTCGAGCCCCGCTAGCGCGTCGGCGTTCACCGCCTCGGCCGCCGCCGTTGCCGGACCTTCGAGTGCGCGCGCCTGATCTGTCAGCCAGATGCGCTGCACCCGCCCGTCGGCCGGATCCTTGCGACGCTGGATCAGGCCGTCGCGTTCCATGCGCGTCAGCGTGTTGGCCATGGTCGGCTGCTCGATGTCCAGGTGCTCGATCAGTTCGCGCTGGGTCAGACCATCGCCCTCCCACAGCACCAGCAGCGCCGGGAAGGTCCCTGTGCTCAATCCCAGCGGCTTGATCCGTGCCTGAAGCTCGCGCGCGAACAGCCGCGCCAGGTGATTGGCGAGATAGCCCGCCGACTCGTCTTTGTTGAAGGTCATCTGATCTCGTCTCGATTGAAGCCTGTCCCACGTTGTCCGGAAGGATGCGATCGACGCATCCCAGCGGCCGGATTCCGTCTTGGTACCACTTGCATAGCTTGATATGCAATGTTATATAGCCTGCTATGTTTTTTATTCGAGACGGAGTTATGCCATGCCCAGACGCCTCCATCCCGTCGCCGGCGCGATCGCGCTGCTGACCATCCTGACCTTCTGGGTCGCCACGGTCTTGGCAGAGACGCTTGGCGACACGGCCACCATCGTCGCAGTCAAGACCGCCATTCCCTGGGGCCTGACGATCCTGATCCCGGCTCTCGCGGCGGTTGGCGGGTCGGGCTTCGCGATCGCGCGCGACCGGTCCGGCGGACTGGTCGCCGCCAAGCGCCGACGCATGCCGCTTATTGCCGCGAACGGTCTGCTGATCCTGGTCCCCTGTGCCTTCCTGCTGTCCTTCAAGGCTCAGTCGGGCACGCTCGATGCGGTCTTCTATGGCGTTCAGGCCGTCGAGCTGATCGCGGGGGCCGTCAACATTGCCCTGCTTGGCATGAGTCTGCGCGACGGTCTGCGTTTGAGCGGTCGGCTGCGCACCGCCACCGCCTGAAGACCCGGAAGGATCCATCTGAGGAGAGAAACCATGCGTACCAAGCACGTCTTGCTCGTTGCACTTCCCGCGCTGGCACTCGCCGGCTGCGGCGCCCCTCATCTGAAGACCCTGCACAGGGCCGAACAGGCGCTGATCGGCGAGGATGCCGATGTATTGGCGCATTGCATCGGCGAACCACTGGAGATCCGTGATGTGCCCGGCTCCTCTTCGACGCGGCTGCATCGGTACTCGTCGGCCCAATCGCACGATGCCGAGGGACGACTGCTGGCCGAACCCGCCCCGGATCCCGAACGCGATGCCTCGGCCTGCGTCTTCGACATTCGGGTGCGCGATGGGCGCATCGTCTCGATTGCGCACGACAATCGTGCAGGCTGGGGATTCGGCCGCATTAAGCGGTGCTCGGCGGTGGTCGAGCGCTGCGTAGACTCTCGATAGGTGCGGCCCTGTGCCAAGGGTCACGAAACGCGCCGCGACTTCGGGTTAAGGTTCCCAACTTGCTCGGGCGCGCCGTCGACTCCCATCCGAGTCGAGCAGGCGCGTCCGTTCGGGCGATGCATCGCCGACAACAAAAGAACCGACCCGAGGAGACCTCGCCCCATGGGGACGCTGACCACCGCTATCCAGGAAGACGATGCCCAGGCCATCGAGCAGGCACTGACTCCAGACAGTTTGGAGAACCCGATCGATGACCAGGGGCTGACGCCTCTGGGCTATGCCGTGGAGCATCAGCGCCCCGGTGCGGTCGCCTTGCTGCTGACCCAGGGGGCGGATCCGATGCGTCTCGATGCCTCCGGCAAGACGCCGCTGCTGCGAGCGTTGGAGGGTGGGCGCGAGACCGCCGAGCTGGTGCTGGACGCCATCGTCGAGCGTGGACTGATCAACGGTGACTGTCGGCGGGTGATCATGCGCGTGTTGATGGGGCGCTGGGTCGAGTCTGAGGACCGCCGGGCCTGTCTGGACCCGCTGGGCATCGACCGCAAGCGTCAGGCGGCGCTGTTCGACCAATTCGACCGGTACGAGGCCAAGCGGCGAGCCGTCGCGCTCGTCGAGCGTCTGCGGGCCTTCTGTGGGGCCTATGTCGAGATGGCGGCGGGGCTCTCCGGCGTGCCGGATGCGCCGGACACCGAGACCCTCTTCGGCTTTCTGATGCATGAAAGCGATGCCGAGCCCGTGACCGCCTGGCTCTTGGCGCTGAAGGCGCGGATCGAAGCGGGGGCGCGTCCCGATGTTGCATGGCAGGACTATCGTCCGTTGCTGGCCGAGGTCCGCAACCTGGACGCGGATCAGCGGACCGGCGAGGTCTACGCCCGCTGGGTGATGCTGGAGGCACCCTTCTTTTCGATCGAGGCGTTGGTGGCGGGACGCATCGCCGCCGAGGCGGCGATCAATGTCGATACGCAGGCGAAGGCGATCACGCGGGCGGCACGGGCGGGGCTGTTCGATCTGAGGGGTTGGATCCTGACCATCGTCTCGGGTATCGATTTCGAGGAGGGCGCCGATGCCGACAATCCCTGGCTGGCGCTGGTCGATGAGCGGACCCGGACCTTCATGCTGGAGCACCCCCGGCGGTTGCGCAACGACGCCTTCCAGTATCTGGCGGGCGTCATGGACCTGCTCGGATCCGCGTTCGACGGCTTCGCGGGTTTCGTCGCGGCCTTGACGCCGTCCCAGCGTGTTGCCTTTGCCGCGCATCATCTCTCCGCCTGCAAGGGTCAGCCGGGCGGCTGGCTCGCGATGGCGCGCGTCCTGGCGAGCGAGGGGCTGCTGCCCGCGCAGTTGCCTGCACGCGGCGACAGTGCGAGCTGGGATGGCATGGCCGACTGGCTGATCGCCGAGGTCGGCAGCGACCTGACCCTGGAACTGCTCGAACGGATCGGGGCGGACGGGGCGCGTCGCTGCTATCGCTGGTCCGACAGCGTGCAAGGCCAGGTCCAGGCGCGGGTGTTGAGTCATTGGGTCGAGGCGCATCCCGATGGGGTCGATCGTCTGCGGGCCTCGCATCTGTGCTTGGTCGGTGACCGCGCCTTGCTGCGGCGGCTGATCCTCGACAGCCGCTGCGATTCTGAGCTGCAAGAGGTGGCGATCGCCAACCTGGGCTGGCAGCTCGATGGGTTGGCGCCGGACGAGGAACTGTTGGCCTTGCGCCGAGCGGATTGTCTGCGCATCTGGTGCGAGCAGCCATCGATCCTCCCGGATGAGTGGATGGACTGGTTTTGGGCGCACCGCGTCGCGGGCGATGAGCGAGTCCTGTTGCTCAAGGCCTTCTCGCAGGCGGCCTCGGTGACCGAGGATGAGGAGGACGAGGAGGGCGGGGCGCTCGCGGAGGTTGCGGGGCCGGCCCTCGACCGGCTGCGCGACTGGTATCTGCAAGACCCGGCCCTGTCCGATCGGGCGTTCTCGACGATCGAGGAGGTCGACTGGCGCGTCGCGAACGCGGCCTGGGATTGGCTCGGTTTCGCGAGCCGTCGCGCCGTGCTGAATGCGCTCGCGAGCGAGCTCGATGGGGCTGGAGACTATCGATTGAACCATTGGCTCAATCAGCCGTCCGTGGTCGCGCTGCTCGATCGAGGTATGGCCGATGATCCCGCCCCCCTGCTGGCACAGCGCGATGCCGCCCGCTGGGCCTTGCTGCATCTGTGTGAGGCGGGATTCGAGGCGAGCCTGCCTCAGCTACAGGCGCTCGCGAGCCAGAAAACGGTCTTGCCGCATGCGGCCAAGGGACTGGCCCGGATTTCGCCCGGACGTCTGCGCGATGCTGGCCTGCTGTCCGACAGCCGTAAGGCGGTCCGCGATCTCGCACTGCGCGGTCTCTGCGAGCGCAGCGATGCCGATGCGGCGCCGGTGCTGGAGGACTGTCTCGGCGAGCGGGCGAGCCGCTGGACCGACATCCAGCGCGGCCACATCCTCGATCGGCTGGAGCACTTCGGTCGCGACGTCTCGGACCTGGATCCACTGATGGGCGCGGATCTCGCCGCCTTCGAGGCCCAGGCGCTCAAGGGACTGAAGGGCAAGCGCAGCGATGCGCTGGAGCGATTGTGGAATCCGCGCATCGAGGACCTGGACCTGCCGTTCTCGCGCGATGCCTTGCACTGGAGCTGCATGCTGGTGCGCGACGAGGAATGGGGGCAGATGCCGCGTGGCGTGCGGCAGTTGTGGGCGCTGCTCGGCACCGAGCAGCGCGCCGAGCTGGCATCCCGGTTGGTGGATGCCTGGGGGCAGGGCGCGGCGGACAACAAGGACCGCTGGGTGCTGCGTCTGGCGTCGGCCTTCGGGGATGACCGGCTGGTTCCCCAGCTCAAGGAGCTGGTCGCGCTCTGGAACAAGAAGCACTACCAGCGCGCTGGATGGGTGGTCGGAACCCTCGGGGAGCTGGATACCACCTATGCGCTCTTTACGCTCGATGAGATCCGCAAGACCGGCAAGTATCGGGACGTGGTGCGCGGGGATGCCTACCAGGCCCTGCGGCATGCCGCCGAGCGTCGGGGTCTCCCGCTCCAGGAGCTGTACGACGAGCTGGTGCCCACGCTGGACATGGGGCCGGATGGTTTGGTGCTGGACGTCGGCCCCTATGTCTATCGCGCCCTGTTGATGCCGGACCTGTCGCTGCGGGTCATCCACGGTGGTACGGGCAAGCAGAGCAAGTCACTGCCCAAGGCCAAGAAGGACGAGGACCCGGCGCTGCGCGCGGTGGCCGAGAGCCGCTTCGCGCTGCTGAAGAAGAACGTCAAGCCGGTGGTCCAGCAGTTGGGGCCACGGCTTGAGGAGGCCTTCGACTGCGGCAAGTCCTGGAGCACGGGGCGCTGGCAGCAACTGTTCCTGGAGCATCCGATCCTGCTGCTCGTCGGCAAGAGCCTGATCTGGAGCGGCACGACGGCGCAGGGCGTTCAGAGTTTTCGCATCAGCGAGGACGGCTCGCTGATCGATCGCGAGGACGAGCCGGTCGTGCTCGTCGAGGGCGAGGTGCGTCTCTGGCATCCGTTGGAGTCGACGGAGGCGGAGATCGCCGGTTGGCGCGACCACTTCGCCGACTATGAGTTGACCCCCTTCATCGTCCAGACCGAGGCGCCCGTGAACGGCCTGGAGGACGAGGAGCGCGCATCGCTGTCGCTCAGCCGCTTCTCCGGTGCCAAGGCGCCTTGGGGTAACGTCAAGCGACTCATGACCAAGTGGGACTACAGGGTCGCGGATCAGGACGGCACCCACATCTTCGGCTACACCCACGGCTATCCGCTCAGCCGGATCCGGGTCGAGATCGGCATGCAGGAATGCCAAATCAGTATGAGCTTCGACGAGGACTGCATCCTCGGCGACCTCGAATTCCGGCGTATGGGCGAGGAGTGGGGCTCATCCAACCTGCTTGCCTTGGGCGAGGTGCCGCCACGGCTCGTCGCGACCGTCATCGAGAAACTGCGCATCCTCACCAAGTCGTGACGCTCGCCGCCATCGACGCCTGGCTCGCCGAGATCGGCGACGGGGACATCGAGGACTGGGCCAACAAGGGTCTGCTGCGACGCGGGCGCAAGCTGGCGGATGCCAGCGGCGCGGATGGCGTCGAGACGGACGGCGAGCGGTTGACGACGCGGCTCGACGGTCATCGTCAGACGTTGAGCGGACCGGGCTTCGATCGGCTCGACTGCGGCTGTCCGGCGACCGCGACCTGTCACCACCTGGTGGCGCTGCTGTTGCTGGCCAAGACGGCGCGGAAGGCGAGTGTCGCGGAGTCGGAAGCGGCCGACCCGGACTGGCTGCTCGGAGACGAGGCCCCGCTGGTCCGGGCATTGGGCCGGGCGCATTGGGATCGCGCCGGGCGTTGGATGCGGCTCGGTCTGATCCCGGAGCTGGAGGAGGGGTCTGCGGGCTGGGTCGCCGAGGTCACGGAGCGCGAGAGCGAGCGTGTGCGCATGGCCCGATCCGCTGGACCCGAGGCCGCGACCTGCACCTGCGGCGCGCCCCGTTGCCCGCATCGGGCGCTGGTGGTCCTGGAGCTGCGCCGCCGCTTGGGTCTGTTCGACCCGGCGTCGGTCGAGAACGCGCTGAGCCGCGATCAGACCGAGTCGCTCGCGGCCATCGCTCGGTGGATGACGCAACTGGCGGGCGCCGGGCTGACCGGACTGTCCCCGGCGATGACCGATCAGGGGAGCGTCCTGGGCACGGCGGCCCGTCAGGCGGATCTTCCGCGCGTCGGTGCACTGATGGCTGCGCTGCTGGACCTGCTGGAGCAGGATCGTCAGGGACGCAGCTTTGCCGACGTGCGGGGCATCGGCGGCACGCTCGCTGCATTGCGCCTGCTGGTCGGCAGTCTCGAAAAGGCGGCGCCGCAGGTCCCCTTGCTGCGTCTGACCGGCGTCAATCGTGCCCTCTATCGCAAGGTTGCCGGACTGCGGTTGATCGGTGTGGCCGCCGAGCATTGGCAGGGACGACTGGGTCAGGAAGGTCTCAGCGTCCATTGTTACGCGCCTGGTGAAGGGCGCTGGTACCGTCTGACCGAGACCCGCCGTCCACTGCAAGACCAACAGGGCCACTGGGATCCAGTCGAGGTCTGGAGGCATGGTCGCTGGGCCGAGGGTCCGCCGCTGCGCGAGCTGCCGGCCTCCGAGGTGTTGTTGCGGACCGGTTGGGTCAGTGCCGAGGGGCGTCTGTCCGGGCGCCCAGGTACCCGTCTGGAGCACTGCGCACTGCGCGATCCGGCGGCGGAACTGCCGGTCGAGACCGACTTTGCCACCCTGCGCGGACGCTTCGCCGAGGCCATGGTCCAGGACCTCATGGCGCCACCGCCGCGTTTGCCGGTGGTGATCCGTATCGTCCAGACCGGCTCCCGGCAATTCGATCCGCATACCCAATGGTGGACGCAGACCGTGACGGATTCCAAGGGTGCGGAGCTCTCCATCGGCATTCTGGTCCGCGATCCCGTCAGCGCCTTGAAGCGCCAGCGCATGGAGACCCGAGCACCGGGCACGGCCCAAGGCTGGCTGCTGTTCGGGACCCTCTATCGCGCCCAGGCCGGCTTGGCGCTCGATCCCATCGCCCTCTTGAACGACGGAGCCGCCGCATGGATGAGTCTGACCCTGTAGATGCTACCGGCATCGATCGCTTGCTCGACCGCTGGCGGGCCTGTCTCGAACTCTGGCTACAGACCGGCTGCGCCTCACCCTCCGCCGCCGCGCGCTCCGCGCTCGACCGGCTCTTGGACGAGGAGGGGAGCGCCGAGTGGCCACAGGTCCAGCGTCTCGCACAAAGGCTGTCGCGCGCGGAGGATGCCTCGACCGCCACGGCGGCCTTCTTGGATCTCCTCGTCTGGCTGGAGACCCTGCAGCGGCTGCGCGATGCGGATCGCCTGGCGCACCCGGCGGGGTGCCGCGCCGAAGGGACGCCTCAGCCGCTCGCCTAGATGACCATACCGCAATGGAGTCGAGACGAAAATGCGCCATGATTGATGCTTGAAGCCAAGCCGTCCGCTTCTCGCCGCCATGCGGCTATTACGCGAGGCGCCGACATTGTGCGCATCTTGATGATCTCTTCACCGCCCATGTCTGTCGCATGGGTCCAAGTGCTGCGGTCCTGTCCATCAACCTGAGATACCGAGAAGGGAGCACGACCATGACACCACGCATCCAAGCCATCGACGCCCTTGAGATTCTCGACTCCCGAGGCAACCCGACGCTGCGGGTCAACGTCCATCTGGATAACGGCATCACAGGCACCTCCTCGGTGCCCTCTGGCGCCTCGACCGGTGAGAACGAAGCGGTCGAGCTGCGCGACGGCGACGCCGCCCGCTATGGCGGCAAGGGTGTCTTGAAGGCGCTCGCCAACGTGAACGACACCATCGCTCCGGCCCTTGCTGGATGCGATCCACGCCAGCAGGCGCAGATCGATCAGGCCATGATCGACCTCGACGGTACCGAGAACAAGGCGCGCCTGGGCGCCAACGCGATACTCGGGGTCTCGCAGGCGGTTGCCCGCGCGGCGGCCCAAAGCTGCGGTCTGCCGCTCTATGCCTACCTCGGCGGTGTGGGCGCGGTGCATCTGCCTGTGCCCATGATGAACGTGCTCAACGGCGGTAAGCACGCCGACTCAGGGATGGATTTTCAGGAGTTCATGATCTTCCCTATCGGGGCGCCGAGCTTCGCCGAGGCGCTACGCTACGGTGCCGAGACCTTCCATGCCCTGAAGACGATCCTGGCGGCCAAGGGCTATGCCACGGGGGTCGGTGATGAAGGCGGTTTCGCCCCGCAGGTGAAGAGCAACGACGAAGCCTGCGAGCTGATCGTCGAGGCGATCGTCGCCGCTGGCTACAGACCGGGCGAGGATATCGCCATCGCTTTGGATCCGGCGGCCAGCTCTTTCTACGAGGAGGGGCAATACCGGCTCTCGCGCAGTGGTCAAGGAGACAAGAACGCCGAGGAAATGACCGAGATCTTCAAGGCGTGGGTGAACAAATACCCCATCGTCTCGATCGAGGACGGCCATGCCGAGAACGATTGGGAGGGCTTCAAGGGCATGACCGCCGCCCTCGGCGACAAGATCCAGATCGTCGGCGACGACCTGCTCGTGACCAACACCAAGTTCATTGCGCGCGCCATCGGCGAGCACGCCTGCAATGCGGTCCTCATCAAGCTCAACCAGATCGGTACTGTGACCGAGACCATCGCCGCCATTCAGCTCTGTCGCAACGCCGGTTGGGGGATCGTGATCTCCCATCGTTCGGGCGAGACAGAGGACAGTTTCATGGCGGACTTCGCGGTGGCGATGGGCGGTGGCCAGATCAAGACCGGCTCGGCGTGCCGCTCGGAGCGCATTGCGAAGTACAACCGCCTACTGGAGATCGAGCGGGAACTCGGGGCGGCGGCCCGCTTTGGGCGCTGAGCCTTTCACTACCCGATATGCGTTGTGTTGGGGGCTTGTGGACATGGCTGAGCCCAGACTCGGCCATCGTCGAAAGGGCGGTTGGTGACGCGACGCTTTCCAACGCCTTCCGCCTTCTCAACCGGGTCAGACCCTATGCGTGCGCAACAACGCGATTGCGTCCCTGCTGTTTGGCTTGGTATAGGCCCGTGTCGGCCTGGCTGAGCAGATCCTCAGGCTGGTTGGTGGAATCTGGCGTCAGGGTTGCGACGCCGATGCTGACGGTCACATGCTCGGCCACCGTTGAGTCGCGGTGCTCGATGGCCAGCGCGGCGACCGCCGCGCGCAGCTGTTCGGCCAGCGTGAGTGCTTGCTCGGCGTCGTCCTGCACGATCACGAAGAACTCTTCACCGCCATAACGGGCGACAATATCCGCGCTGCGACGCGCGTGCTCGCACAGTAGGGCCGCGATCGATTGCAAACAGCGATCGCCCATGGGATGCCCATAGCAGTCGTTGTATTGCTTGAAGAAGTCGACATCGATCATCAGCGCCGCGAGCGGCTCGCTATGGCGCCGAGCGCGTCCCCACTCGCGTGCCAGGGCCTGATCGAGATAGCGGCGATTGAACAACTGGGTGAGCGAGTCGCGCATCGCCAGGCGTTCCATTTCGGCATGGGCCTGCTCCAGCGCCTGCGTGCGCTCGGCTACCCGCTGCTCAAGTTCCTGGGTGAGTTGGTGCAGCGCGCGTGTGCGTTCGACCAGGCTGACATGGACGTGGACGCGCGCGATCAGCTCCCCGCGCGAGAAGGGCTTGGGCAGATAGTCATTGCCGCCGACACGGAAACCTTCGAGCAGATCGCGCTCCTGATTGCGCGCGGTCAGGAACAGAATCGGCAACTCGCTCGCCGAGAAGCGCTCGCGCAGCCGCCGACAGACCTCAAAGCCGTTGATGCGCGGCATCATGACGTCAAGCAACACCACGCAGGTCTCGTCGGCATCGGTCTGGCTCATCCAGGTCAATGCCTTTTCGCCATCGGTGGCGGTTTGAACGCGAAAGCCCTGAATGCCGAGCTGGTTGGTCAGCACGCGCAGATTGATGGGATCGTCATCCACGACCAGCACCAACTGATTGTCGCCGCGCCAGGCGTCCATCACAGACGGCGCGGTCTCGGTCTCCTCGGTCTGAGTGGAATCGGCGGCCAGGGCGCTGTCGACCGCATGGGCCTCCTTTCCAGGCGGGCTGTCCTGGTCCGTCACTGAATCCGCCATCGGCAGGGTGAAGTGAAAACAGGCACCGGCACCGGGCTGGGATTCGAGCCGAATGGTTCCGCCCAGTGCATTGACCAGCGAGCGGGTCACCGCCAGTCCGAGGCCGGTGCCACCATGCGCGCGACCGGCACCGCTGTCGAGCTGCTCGAAGGAGGCGAAGATCGCCTCGTGCTGCGATGGCGCAATACCGGGGCCAGTGTCGCAAACGCTCACGGCGATCAGTCCATCGTCATCGATGCCGGCACACAGCTGCACCCAGCCCTGATCGGTGAACTTGATGGCATTGCCGACCAGGTTATAGAGAATCTGCTGGAGCCGATTTTCATCGGCCCATGCCGGCGGTAGTCCCGGCGGCACCCTGTTGATCAGCTCAAGTCCCTTCGGTTCGGCCAGATTGGCCACCAGTTGCAGCACCAGATCGCAAACCGAGCGCAGGTCGACCGCAGTCAGATTCAGCACCAGCGCATGGTGGCGCAGGCGGGAGAAATCCAGAATGTCGTTGACCAGGGTCGCCAGGCGCCGCCCGGAGGCGACGATCAGACGCAGATTGTCGTCCACTGCCTGGGTGAGCGGGCCGGCGGCACCGCCGCGCAGACTCTCGGCGAGACCGATAATGCCGTGCAGTGGGGTGCGCAGTTCATGCGAGGTGTTGGCCAGAAAGTCGTCTTTCAGTCTGTCGGCCTGGCGCAGACTATCGATGGCCAACTGCTTGCTGGCCAGGGCTTCCTGTTGCGCGCGGTCCTTGTCCTGCTGCGAGGTTTCGAGGTTGGCGGCCATGTGGTTGAACACCGACGCCAGATGGGCCAGTTCGTCGTGCCCGCGTACCGGAACCCGCGCGCGCAGATCGCCGGCACCGATCGCTGCGGCACCGCGCTCAAGCCGTTGCACCGGCAGCAACACCAGCACATGCAAGACCACAAGCAAGAGCGCGGAAGACAGGAGCAGGGTCACCATCGCGATCACCGCGACGTTTTGCCCCAGTGCGGCGCTGGCGGTGTCGAGTTCGTCCTCTGGTAAGAGCGCAATCTGCGACAGGTTGTCGGTGAGTTTCCGCGCTCGTACAAGCATTCGCTGGCCCTTGTGCTTGGCTTGCCGCGCGCTGTGCGTTGAGGCGGCGGCCTGGACCGCATCGCGCAACTCGGCTTCGAGCCGCGAATCCGCAGATGCCGACTCATCGGCAAACAAGCGTCGTGCCTGGGCATCGACGAACAGAATCCGCCCGGCTCGTCCAAAGTGGCTATTTTCCGCCTGTCGGCGCAGATGCTCGGGTGAAATGACTAACAGCAGATATCCGCGCAACGACGGCTTGGCAATGCTGTTGTCTTCAAACGTGGGATCGACGAACACCAGCTTGTGCCCGACTAACAACAGGGGATCGCCCTTCTCATTGCGCACATAGCGCGCCAGTGCGTCCGCGTCGCTTGCTTTCAGTTCGGCGAGATAGGCGTCCAGGCCAAGCAGCGCCGAGTCATCGGTATGTTCATCGGACAGGTAACGCGCAAGCTCCTGACCGTCCGGATCGACCAGGCGAATATCGCCATAGTCGCCGTAGGCGTCGTGATAACTCGCAAACAGATTCAGCAGCGGCAGCAACAGAAAATTGACGCGCTCGTCCTCGGGTGCGAACAGATAGCGCTTGAGCAAACTGGAACCGGCAAAGAGCTTGGCATTGGCCAACGCCGAGCGCCGGTGGGTCTCTTCGCTCAGCGCCACTTGCTCAAGCAGGGTATCCATCTCGCGCAGCAGCGTGGTCTGGGCATTGGTGCGCAAACGGTCGTAGGCCAGCCACCCAAGCCCCAGCAAGGGGCCGATGACCAATGGCAACAGGAACAGCAGCAGCTTGGCGCGCAGGGACATCAGTTTCATGGGTGCGGGCGGTGGCACGGCTAGTTGATCAGTTGCGCCCAGATGCTGATCATCTGGTGCTGGACCTCCGTCGGGAGCGGCTTTTGCACCTCGCTGCGCTCAAGCACCTCGGTTGGCGGGTAGATGACGGGATTGTTCAGAAAGTCATCCGGCAATAGGGCATTGGCCGCTAGATTGGTGGTCGCGAACCGAAGGCTCTCCGCGCAGGCCGCCGCATGTGCAGGCGTATGCAGCCAGTTGATGAAGGCGTTGGCCAGTTCAGGATCGCGCGCCTTGGCCGTGATGACGAGGTAGTCGATCATCAGCTCGCCGCCCTCTTCGGGAACCCTGTAGCGAATCGCCGGATTGCGCTCCATCAATAGCAGCGCATCGCCATTCCAGGTCTGGCCGATCCAAGTCTCGCCGGAGACAATGCCCGAGTTGGCATCGGTCTTGAAGTAGCCGTAATTCTGTACGAAGGGCTTCTGGGCGCGCAGTAGCCGGGCGGCGTCCTCTATTTCGGCCGGCTCGGTCGAGTTGAAGGAGTACCCCAGTGATTTCAGCGCCATGCCGAAGGCAACACGGTACTGATTGAGCACCATCATGTGGCCCTTCCAGGCTTTCTTGGGCACGTAGTACTGGCCCCAGCGACGCAGCGGCTCGTCGACCAGATCCGAGCGCCATATCAGTCCGGTCGTGCCCCAGAGATAGGGCACGGCATAGTCATCCACGCCCTCGAAGCCGTCGATCCAGCGCCGGTCGACATGGACGAGATTGGGGATTGCGGACTTGTCGAGCGGTTGCAGCCAGCCATGCTGGATGTAGGGCGGCAGATCGGCAGCAGTCACCGTCAGCACGTCGAAGCCCTTGCCCTTGTTGCGCATCAGGGTTTCGTCACGCTCATCGGCGGACTGAAAATAGCGCTGCACCACGCGCGCGTTATATGTGCGTTCGAACGCCTTAACGACGTCCTGATCCACATAGGCCGTCCAGTTGTAGAACACCAGTTCGCGTGGTGGTGCTGTTTCCTCGGCCGAGTCTGGAGTGCCCTGACCCTCGGCTTGGTCCGGCTGCGCCAGGCCGTTGGAGGCCGGCCAGAGCATCGTCAGGAGGCCGAGCAGACAGAGTTCCGGCCAGCTCGCCAAAGCGCCCCACGACCCTCGGGACAGCTTGAGCCAGGATAGACCGACTCGGATTGATGCTGGATTCACAACAGTCCTCCAGGGCTCGACACCGCTTCGGCGACGAAGAATTCATCCGAAAACGTTCGCGAAAACATACAGCGTTTTGACGTGCTGGATCGGATGTGTAATGGGTCTAATCTTGGTAAGGTTTGCGCTGTTATTCTAGCGTCCAGTCGCCGCTTGCGCGCTCACTCCGATCAAGGATCCTCCGCTCGATGAACGCACCTCAAAGCCAGACCCTCGCCGCTCGCTGCTTCATGGACCGCCGGATGCGACTCCAGGATCTGACGGACGTGCTGGGCTAGCGCAGCGATGGCGGCACCCTGGACGGTCGAGCAGGTCAACGGCATGGCGCCCGACACCGCGTCCATCGGCGCGGGTCGCAAGCTGGCGAGCGCCGCCAAGTGGCAGAGGCTCGGCCAGACGGATCGGCTGATCTGGGGCGAGATCAAGGGCAGCGGAAGCACGCCTTACCAGACCTGCATCGACACCGCCGGCCCGGCCTTCAAGTGCTCCTGTCCGAGCCGCAAGTTCCCCTGCAAGCACAGTCTGGGGCTTGCCCTGGTCCATGCCGCGTCCGCCTCGGCCTTCGCCACGGATGCCCCGCCCCAGTGGGTCGCCGAATGGCTGGACAAGCGCGAGGCGCGCTCGGAGCGTGAGGCGCGACGCCAGACCAAGACGACCGAGCCGCTCGACCCGGCCACCGAGCAGCGCCGCGCCGCCGCGCAAGAAAAGCGCCGCGAGCAGCGCGAGGAGAAGATGCAGGCGGGTGTCGAGGAGCTGCAGCGCTGGCTCGCCGATACCCTGCGCCAGGGCCTGGCTCGCGCCATGGAACAGCATCAGCCCTGGGATCACATGACGGCACGTCTGGTCGATGCGCAGATCCCGGGCTTGGCGCGCTGGCTCCGCCGCTGCCAGGATGCGCGCTATGGCTCCGAGCAGTGGCAGGGCACCGCCTTGCAGGCCTTGTCGCGTCTCCAGTTGATTCTGGACGCCTATCAGCGCCGCGAGACGCTGCCGGAGCCGGTCCGGGCGGATCTGTACGAGCTGCTTGGCGTCACCCAAGGCAAGGAGAGGATCCTGGCCCAGCCTGGCGTCGCCGATACCTGGCGGGTCATGGGCAAGTGGACCAGCGACGCGGATCGTCTCCAGGTCCAGCGCACCTGGCTGCGCGGCGAGCGGACTCGACGCTGGGCGCTGCTGCTGGATTTCGCGGTTGCGAACGCCGTGCTGCCGATCACCCCGGAGGAGGGCGCCGGCATCGAGGGCGAGCTGGCCTTTTATCCGGCGACCTGGCCCGTTCGCGCGCTCCTGAAGACGCAGCAGGGGATCGAACCGGCGCAGCCGAACACCTTGATGGCCGCATGCGACGGGCTCGACGGACTCTACCGCACCTATGCCGAGCGTCTGGCCGCGACCCCCTGGCTAGAGCGGATTCCGGCCGCTCTGCATGACCTGACCCCGATCAAGGTGAACGACCACTGGCTGCTGATCGACGCGGAGCGCCGACAGATCCCGCTCGCGCGTCAGTTCCCGTTGCGCTGGGAGCTGCTGGCCATGGGCGGCGGCGAACCGGTGCAGCTGTTCGGTGAGTGGGATGGAGATGTCTTCTTTCCGCTGACCATCGCGGACGGTGCGCGTCTTCAGGGCTTTTATGCACTGCACATGGAGCTTTCGTGATGGAGCTCTGGAACGACCTCACGCGCACCGCGCTGCTCGGCACGGAGCGCGGTACCCGGACCTGGGACGCGCCCGATGTGCTCGGGACGGTTCTGTCCAGGCTGCAAGTCCAAGAAACGGACGCCCCGGTCCAGCTGCTGCGCTGTTCGGCGGTCGTGGGCAATTTTGCGCAAGCCGGGCGATTGCCGGCTCGGCTCGCATCGGCAGCGCCATCGCCGGCCGAGCCGGATCCACGACCCGCCCTCGGCAGCACCCGGCATCTGCGACTCCTGCTCCAGGACGATCGGCTCAAGTCGCTGTTTCCCGAATGGCTGGCGCTGATCGCCGAGCATGGGCTGCGTGCCCCGGAGGCCAGCATTCCGACGCTCCTGGGACTGGCCTCGCGGAGTCCCGATCTGCGGCGGGCCATCATGGCCGTCATCGGCTCGAAGGGCCTGTGGCTGGCGGGACAGAGCCCGGAGTGGGAATCCCTGCTGAGCGTCGCGGATCTCGGGCGGCTCGACGCGGCGCTGTGGGAGACCGGCACACCGGAGCAGCGACTGGCCTATCTGGCCCAGACGCGCCGCGAGGATCCCGCACAGGCCGTCGAGCTGCTGGCCGCCGTCTGGTCGCAAGAAGGTGCCCGTGAGCGACGCAAGCTGCTGGGGGTCTTGAGTGATGCACCCGGATCGGCGGATGTGGCCTTCCTGGAGTCCGCCCTCGCGGATCGCAGCAAGGACGTGCGCGGCGATGCGGCTGGACTCCTGGCCCGGATACCCGGCTCGACGGTTCAGACACGTGCGGTGGAGCTGCTGGATGGCTGGCTCGGGTTCGAGTCCAAGGCCGGACTGATGGGGACGCTCAAAGGCCGCAAGGGGCAGCTGAGCGTCACCCTGCCTGAGGACTGGGACAGCGCCTGGACCACGATCGGCATCCACGAGAAACCACCTAAAGGGATGGGACGAAAGGCCTGGTGGCTGGAGCAGCTGCTGGGTCTGGTCGACCCCGACCATTGGGTCGAACGCTGGCAGCTCTCACCCCCCGAGATCCTCCGCATGGTCGAGGGGCACGAGTGGCAGGGCACGCTGCTGGCGGGCTGGCGGCGCGCCACCCGGCATTTCAGCAATGGCGCATGGGCGCGCGCGCTGATCGCGGGAACAGTCGACTCCGACTCCGAGGCCGCGCTCTGGGCGATCCTGAGTCCCTCGGAGCAGGAGGACGCGCTGACCCAGTCCCTCGCCATGCCGAGCAAGGGCGAGCCGTTCAAGCGGGCCTTCGATCGTCTCGGTCATCTGGGGCACCGTTGGAGCCCGTCCTTTTCGTCGGTCGTGCTCCAGGCCTGTCTCAAGCTGTTCCGCGAGCAGACGCCGGACGCCAACTATGCCCGCTACGCCATCCTCCGTCAGGTTGCGGCACATCTCGATCCGGGCGGATATCCGGTCATGGAGCAGGGCCTGGGGCCGTACCTTCAGACGTCCTCCCCGTGGCAGAAGATCGCGACCGAGATGCTGGACACCCTGAGGTTTCGCAACGACATGATCCAAGCCATCGAATCCGCGCGCATCGAATCAGACCAACGAGGTACGCCTTGAGCACCCAAAGCCCCAACGAAGCCATCCTGCGCCAGCACGCCGAGCAGGAGTTCGCCCACGAGATCGAGGCGCTCAAGGCGGTCGACGAGCATCCCAGGCCGCCCAACTGGACGCTCTCGCCCTGGGCCGTGCGCACCTACCTCATGGGCGGCACGCTGAGCAATGGGGTCGAGATCAGCCCCAAGTACATCGGCCAGGCCCGGCTGATGGAGATCGCCATCTCCACGCTGGCGACCGATCGTGCCCTCTTGCTCTATGGGCTCCCGGGAACCGCCAAGTCCTGGGTCTCCGAGCACTTGGCCGCGGCGATCTCGGGCGATTCCACCCTGGTGGTTCAGGGCACGGCGGGTATCGGCGAGGAGGCGCTGCGCTACGGCTGGAACTATGCGCGACTGATTGCGGACGGTCCGTCGCGGGCCGCGCTGGTGCCGAGTCCGGTCATGCACGCCCTCGAGCACGGCGCCCTGGTCCGGGTCGAGGAGCTGACCCGCGTCCCGGCGGACGTGCAGGATAGCCTCATCACCATCCTGTCTGAAAAGACGCTCCCCGTGCCGGAACTCAATACAGAGGTCCAGGCACGCAAGGGCTTCAACGTCATCGCCACCGCCAACAACCGCGACAAGGGCGTCAACGAGCTGTCGAGCGCCTTGAAGCGCCGCTTCAATACCGTGGTGCTGCCGGTGCCGGCGACCCTGGAGGAAGAGACCGAGATCGTCGAGCAGCGCGTCGAGCGGCTCGGGCGGGCGCTTGAGCTGCCGGCCGAGAAGCCCGCGCTCCAGGAGATCCAGCGCATCGTCAGCGTCTTCCGCGAGCTGCGCCAGGGCATGACCGCCGACGGCAAGACCAAGCTCAAGACGCCCTCCGGCACCCTGAGCACGGCCGAGGCGATCTCCGTCGTCAACAGCGGCATGGCCCTGGCCGCGCATTTCGGCGACGGCCAGATGCGCGCGGGCGACGTGGCCTCCGGGCTGCTCGGCGCGATCGTCAAGGACCCGGTGCAGGACAAGGTCGTCTGGCAGGAGTACCTGGAGACCGTCGTCAAGGAGCGCTCGGACTGGAAGGATCTCTATCGGGCCTGCCGCGAGGTGCTATGAGCACCCATGTCTTCGGTGTCCGCCACCATGGTCCGGGCTCCGCGCGCAGTCTGCTCGACGCCCTTGAGCGTCTGGCGCCCGACATCGTCCTGATCGAAGGCCCGCCGGAAGGCGATGCGTTGGTCGCGCTGGCCAGTCACGCCCAGATGCGCCCACCGGTCGCCATGCTGGTCTATGCGCCGGACGATCCGAGCGACGCCTCCTATTATCCCTTCGCCCGGTTCTCGCCCGAGTGGCAGGCGATCCACTACGCCCTGGGGCGCGACCTCCCGATACGCTTCATGGACCTGCCGCTCGCCAATCGCATTGCGCTTCGGCGACGGGAACGGGAGGAACGTGAGGAGGCTGCCGAGCGTGCCGCACCGGACGCGGACCCCTCGGAGGATGACGGGGCCGAGCCGCCGAGCGCCGAGCCAGCAGAGCCCTGGCGCGGCGATCCAGTCGCGCTGATCGCGCAGGCCGCCGGTTACGAGGACAGCGAGCGCTGGTGGGAGCACATGGTCGAGGAGCGTCGCGACACCGAGTCGCTCTTCGACGGCATCCGCACCGCCATGACCGCGCTGCGCGAGCATGTCGAGGCTGAGCTTGTGCAGGATCCGCCGATCCTGGAGCGCTATCGCGAGGCCGCCATGCGCAAGATCCTGCGCGCGGCCGAGAAGGAGGGCTTTGAGCGCATCGCCGTCGTCTGCGGCGCCTGGCACGTCCCGGCGTTGGAGAAGCGCCCCAAGCAGAGTGAGGACAACCGGCTCCTCAAGGGTCTGCCCAAGGTCAAGGTGACCGCGACCTGGGTTCCCTGGACCTATGGGCGTCTGAGCTACCACAGCGGTTACGGTGCCGGGATCGGGTCGCCCGGCTGGTACGACCACCTCTGGTCCCAGTCCGGCGACGTCGCGACTCCCTGGCTGATCAAGGTCGCCCAGGCGTTTCGGGCCGAGGGGATCGATATCTCCAGCGCCCATGTCATCGAATCCGTACGCCTCGCCGAGACCTTGGCGGCCATGCGTGCTCGGCCCCTGCCGTCGCTCGCCGAGCTCAACGACGCGACCCAGTCCGTCATGCTCTTCGGTGAATCGGCGCCGATGCAGCTCATCCAGGCGCGTCTCATCGTCGGCGAGCGGCTGGGGCAGGTGCCCGACTCGACGCCCTCGACGCCGCTGCAGGAGGATCTGCGCGCCCAGCAGCGGCGTCTGCGGCTCAAGCCGAGCGTGAGCGATCAGTCACTGTTGCTCGATCTGCGCAAGCCGAACGATTTGGCCCGCAGCCATCTCCTGCATCGGCTGAGGCTTCTCGATGTCCCCTGGGGCCGCAACGGCGGACGCGAAGCGGGCAAGGGCACCTTCAAGGAGTCCTGGCGGATCAAGTGGGAGCCGGACTTCGAGGTGGCGCTGATCGAGGCGGGCCGCTGGGGCAACAGCATCGCGCAGGCGGCGACGGCGGCGGTCGTGCAGGAGGCGCATCGGCGCGAGGACATCGGCCAGCTGGCGGCCTTGGCGCGGCAGGCGCTGCTCGCCGACCTGGGCGAGGCCATCGAGCCCGTGATCGAACAGCTCCAGGCCCGAGCGGCGCTCGCCGCCGATGTGCTGGTGCTGATGCAGGCCGTCCCTGAGCTGGCCCGGCTGGCCCGCTACGGGGATGTCCGCAAGACGGCGGTCGAGCGCGTCGACACACTCTTGGACGGCCTCTTGGCGCGCATCTTCATCGGCCTCCCCAATGCCTGCAGCGGCATCAACGAGGAGGCGGCGGAGACCCTATTCGACCACATCCAGGGTGTCCACGAGGGGCTTCAGCTCCTCGACGACACGCGGCTCCAAGCCCAATGGCAGCGCACCCTGAGCCAGCTTGCCGACACCCAGAGTCTGCAGGGCATCATTCGCGGGCGCTGCTGCCGGCTGCTGCTCGATACCGGCGCGATGGACGAGGAGGGCGCCGCACGCCAGCTCGGTCTGGCCTTGTCGAGGGCCAATGAGCCCGGTCAGTCCGCCGCCTGGCTGGACGGCTTTCTGCGTGACAGCGGTCAGCTCCTGATCCACGACCACGCCCTCTGGCAGCTCGTCGACCAATGGGTGTGCCAGCTTCCCGAAGAGACCTTCATGCAGGTCATCCCGCTGCTGCGACGGACCTTTTCCAGCTTCGAGGCCGCCGAGCGGCGTCAGATGGGCGAGCGCGTCAAACGCGGACCCATGGCGCTCGGTTCGACGCACGATCATCTCGGCGAGCTCGACCGCGCGCGAGCGGAGGCGACGCTGCCGCTCTTGTCGCGGCTGCTCGGTCTGGAGGAGGGTGAATGAGTCAAGACGCACGCGAGCGGCGCTGGCGCCTGATCCTGGGCGGCGAGCAATCCGACGGCATCGGGCTGGACCTGCAAGGCGAGGATGTCCGAATCGATCAATGCCTCAACGCTGTCTACGGTCAGGCGGGACGGCGCGGTAGCTTGGCGGGCTCCTCGCCGAACGTGGCCCGCTGGCTGGGCGACATCCGTCAGTATTTCCCGTCCTCGATCGTACAGGTCATGCAGAAGGACGCCATCGAGCGGCTCGGGCTGGAGCAACTCTTGCTGGAGCCCGAGGTGCTGGAGGCGGTCGAGGCCGATGTCCATCTGGTCGCCACCCTCGTGACCCTCAAGCACGTCGTCCCCGCGCGCACCAAGGACACCGCGCGCCAGGTCGTCCGCCGTGTGGTCGAGGATCTGATGCGCCGGCTCGAGCAGCCCATGCGTCAGGCCGTGACCGGCGCGCTCAACCGCTCCGTCCGCAACCGTCGGCCCAGGCTCAAGGAGATCGACTGGCACCGCACCATCAAGGCCAATCTCAAGCACTACCAGCCGGCGCAACGCACCATCGTCCCGGAGGTGCGCATCGGCTTCGGGCGCAAGCGCTCTTCACTGCGCGATGTCGTGCTCTGTGTCGACCAGAGCGGCTCCATGGCCACCTCGGTCGTCTATTCCAGCATCTTCGCGGCCGTCATGGCCTCGTTGCCGGCCTTGAGCACCCGACTGGTGGTGTTCGACACCGCCGTCGTCGACATGAGCGACGCCCTTCAGGACGATCCGGTCGATCTGCTCTTCGGCGTGCAGCTCGGCGGCGGAACCGACATCAACCGGGCGCTCACCTACAGCCAGGGCCTCATTCGACGCCCAAGCGACACGGTCTTCGTCCTCATCAGCGACCTCTACGAAGGCGGCGATCAGACCGAGATGCTCAAGCGCGCCGCCAGCATCAAGGCATCGGGCGTCGAATTCATCACCTTACTGGCCCTGAGCGACGAGGGCGCTCCCTTCTACGATCACCAGATTGCCGGCCAATACGCCGCCATGGGAATCCCGACCTTCGCCTGCACCCCGGATCAGTTTCCGGCGTTGATGGCTGCCGCGATTGGGCATGAGGATGTTAATGCTTGGGCTGCGCGGGAGGAGATTGTGACTACGCGGGGGTGAGGTTGAGTGGTTGGTGAGGGTTGGGGGTGCGAGACGTTGGGCACGATGAGCGAGTGCTTGCGGGAATTCGGTTGAAGGCGTTTGGCTTGGGTTCAGGTCTGTTGACTGTTCATCGCCCGGACAACGCGATGTGTGTTTTGACCAGACGCAGGTTCTCGCCTAAAAATACCTGAATTCATCAATGTGCTTGTGCTCTGACAATAGACGAAGCACAGAAATTCTGGCGATTCAGAGAATAAAGGGATACCGATTTACCAGAGATGTTGGCCCCAACCGAACGGGAGACCGACTTCAAGACGGGCTGGGGCATCGGATGTTGTCGACGTTTAGCGCCTGCGTATTGCGGTCGGCCAGTATTGCAGTAGGCTGCTGTCAGCCTAGCACCGCATATGCGGACGTCAGCCAATTTAACTGTTAGCTGCCTTTGTGCGTAGGAGAAAAATGTGACCTCAGCAGTAAGTTTTTTTGAGCGTGACTTTTCCGGAACCTTGTTTCCGCTTAAGACGAACCTACTGCTCGTTCAGAAGCACAGCGCGGAAATCTCCGACTACATCTATCAGCGCGTCCTGAATGACGCCCACCCAGAGGACAACTTCCTTTCGCAGCAACGCGTTTTTGCCACGAAGCCTCGCGGGCATCTCCGGAGAACTGCAAAATTGGATCCGGTAGCCGAATATTTTCTCTACGACGTCGTGTATCGCAATCGTGGAATATTCCGGCCGGAGGTTAGCGAACTCCGACGAAGTTTCGGATACAGATTCGTAGATGGTCATCACATTCCCGTGCACATTGCGTATGCACGATACAAACAAGAACTGAACGCATGCTCGACTAACTATAGTCACAATATTCAGTTTGATATCGCTTCTTATTTCAACAGCATGTACCACCATGATGTTGCGCACTGGTTCAGTGCAAAAGACAACGTGGCAGCAGTCGATTCAGCAGCGCTTTCTCAGTTCTGCCGTGAAATCAATTCTGGCCGAAGCGTCGACTTCATGCCTCACGGTATCTATCCCGCGAAAATGATTGGGAATGAGTTCCTCAAGTTCGTCGATCTTTACGGCCCGTTGAAGTCTCACAAAATCGTGCGATTCATGGATGATTTCCACCTGTTCGACAATGATCCCGATGTATTGATGAGAGATTTCCAGACCATTCAGAAGCTTCTAGGCCAGGTTGCACTCAATATCAATCCGTCCAAAACGGCCTTTGACAATTCGGTTGGCGATGTCAAGGAAACCCTATCCGAACTACGTGAGTCGTTAAAGGAAATCATCACGGAGTACGAAGAGGTACCCACTGCGTCAGGCGTCGAGCTAGAAGAGACGGATGTCGAGATCGAGAATTCCTTGAGTCCAGAGCAGGTTGACGCCTTGCTCGAACTCCTTCAAAACGAATCCCTGGAAGAATCGGATGCTGATCGAATCTTGAGCTTCCTTCGGATGCACAGTGACAGTTTGCTCGAGTATCTGCCAACGTTGTTCCGAAGATTTCCGAATTTGATCAAGCATATTCATTCAGTATGTTCTGAGGTTGGCGAAAAGGCCGCACTGTCGGAAGTTATCCTGGAATACCTAAAGGAATCTGAAGAATTCTTGGAGTATCAGCTTTTCTGGATTGGTGCTATCGTCGAAGACCATCTTCTTGGTCACGGTTGTTACGGCGACATACTGCTCAGGCTCTATGAGCTAACGCCGAATTTCAAGATTGCCAGAGCTAAAGTGCTTGAGATTCCCGTCCAGGACTTCGGCTTTAAGGAAATTCGTGGCGAATACCTCAAGACAGGGCAGTCAGATTGGCTCTCCTGGTCGTCGGCCGTCGGCTCTCAGAACTTGAAAGTCGATGAGCGAAACTACGTGTTGTCATATTTCGCGAAAGCATCGCCTATGAACTTCCTTGTTTCAGAAGGCGTCAAAAAGTCTATGTAGGTGCAGCGACAGCTAACGAGTGAATCAAGCCGACCCCAAAAGCGCTTGAAGCTTTTCGGGGGTCACGGGGTCACACGGGGTCAGGTCTTGTTTTTTGCGTAATAAGCAAGACCTGACCGTATGCCGTAACATGCTGATTAACTTGCGGATTCAAGTTCCGCCGATGGAGTTGCTCGTACACCATTGTAGTGCCCCGGAGCGGCGTTTGGGTAACCAAGGGTCGTGAGTTTCGTGGGTGCAAAACCGCAGGCCGCAGCGCAAGCGAACCGAGATGTAGCCTCGTCACTCAATCGAAGAAGCCGACCCTGTGGTCAGAAGGGGAAGGCCGCCGCCGGTGGGAAGAGACAACGAGAGCGTCCCGCCGATTCTTCCGGGGTAGCAGGGGTGGCATGTGGTGGAAGTCAATCAGTCCCAGTGCGGGAGACCCGTGGTGGTGGCGGCCCAGAACCGTCAACCGCGTCGTATAAGGCAAGTCCGAAGTCGACGGGGGCCATCACGGGAGTCGGAGGGGCTCATAGTACCGCTTGAGGGCCTGGGACAACATAACCCGGCCCGAGGAAAGGAGCCCTACTTTGTGCATGCAACCAACGCGCGGAGGATCAGGAGATTGCGGCCATGTCGCTAACAACTCCGGAAACGATCAGGACGCTGCAGCGGAAGCTCTACGCCAAGGCCAAGCAAGAGCCGGCGTTCCGCTTCTATGCCTTGTACGACAAGCTCTCTCGGGCGGACATTCTGAGTCATGCCTACGAGCGCGTCCGAGCCAATCGCGGGGCACCCGGAATCGATGGTGTCACGTTCACGGCCATTGAGGCAGGAATCGGGAAAGACGCCTACGTGGCGGCCCTGCGGGAGGAACTGGAACAGAAGACGTACCGCGCGGATGGCGTGCGTCGGGTCTGGATACCCAAGCCGGACGGCAGCGAGCGCCCCTTAGGGATTCCCACGATCCGGGACCGGATCGTCCAGATGGCGTTCAAGCTGGTGGTGGAGCCGATCTTCGAGGCGGACTTCTGCGAACACTCGTATGGATTCCGCCCGCAACGCTCGGCCCATGATGCGATCGATGCGATTGCCGAGGCCCTCTTACGGGGACACACCCAGGTCATTGATGCGGATTTGTCGAAATACTTCGACACGATTCCCCACGCCAAGCTGATGGGCGTGATCGCCGAGCGCCTTGTCGATGGCCCTGTTCTAGGACTCATTCGGCAATGGCTGAAGGCCCCGGTCATTGAGGAAGATGAGCGAGGCCAGCACCGTCCCACGGGTGGGAAAGGGAATCGACGGGGAACCCCGCAGGGTGGCGTTGCGTCGCCTCTGCTGGCAAACCTGTATCTGCATCTCTTGGACCGGATCTGGGTGCGGCACGACTTGGAGCGTCGACTCGGTGCACGGCTGGTGCGCTATGCCGACGATGCGGTGATCCTCTGTCGCCACAGCACCGAGAAGCCCATGGCCGTCTTCACGGCGGTCCTCGAGAAGTTGGACCTTACGCTCAACGTGCAGAAAACCCATGTGGTCGATGCGCGCGCCGACGGGTTCGAGTTTCTGGGGTTTCGGATTGCCTGGCGAACGAGTCGTCGCAGCGGCAAAGGCTATCCGCACGTCGAGCCATCGAAACGCGCCGAGCAGCGCATCAGGGACCGGGTTAAGGAACTGACGGCGCGTCGCCGAACCCCGGTGGCGCTCAGGGACATGATCGGGGAGGTCAATCAAGCCCTCAGGGGCTGGTCAGGCTACTTCCACTACCGCAACTGCTCAAAGGTTCTTGGTCGGGTCAAAACGCATGCCGAGGAGCGGATACGTACGCAACTGCGTCGCCGCCACAAGCTCCAGAGCCGGGCGCAAGGATACATCCGGTTCTCCAACGCGCATCTCTACGACCACCTTGGACTGTTCAAAGTCCCAACCACCGCAGGCTGGACATCGGCGCATGCCTCGGCGTGAAGCACATCGGAAAGCCGTGTACGGGAAAACCGTATGCACGGATTGATGAGGGAGGGCTGGTCTCCTGTGCCTATGATTCGGCTAGTGAGGCACCGCCAAACGAAAGGGGCGGCAACAGATAGGCCGGGTCTACGGGTGCGGGATGCCTGCTCTCTACTCTATACCTAGCGAATGCAGGATTTCGGTTCTCAATTACCGATAATCTGGAAGTTCTCAGCAAGCAGCGTGCGCAGTTGGGGCGCATAGAGATCCAGCTCCGCAAAAAACT